>CP010514.1 GCA_001552015.1 Candidatus Nanopusillus acidilobi
GATATTTTATAAAATTTTTTATAATATAGAATATTATGATAACAAATTCAATAATAGATTATTTTTTATCGGATTTTGAAAGAATATCCAATAAAAATAAAAATCTTATTGTTGATGGAAGATATTTTGAGGAAGATTATATTCCATATGAAATTAAATTTAGAGATAAAGAAAAAGAAATTATATTATCAAATATAAATTTATTTTTAAATAGAAATACTGGAAGTAACTTATTTTTATATGGAACTACAGGTACTGGAAAAACATTAATAGCTAGATATTTAAATAAGGGTATATCTTTTTATTCAGCAAAAAATAAACTGAAAGTAAAGGTTGCTTATATAAATTGTAAACAGGTATTATCAGATGATGTAGATTATTATATATTTAAGAGAATATATGAAGAATTAGCAAATATAAATATAAAAAGTGGAGTTAGAAAGAATGATATGTATGAAAATATATATAAATTTATAATTAATAATGATTATAAATTAATAATAATATTAGATGAGGTAGATAATATATTTAGAAAGTCAGAAAACACAGAAATATTATATCTATTATTAAGAAACTATGATATAAACTTTTTAAATAGGATAAGACTAATATTAATTTCTAATTCTCCATCTTTTATATCTCAATTAGATCAAAGAATAAAATCTTCTTTTTCTTCAATAATCCAGGTAAGGTTTTCTCCATATAATTATTATGAATTGAGGGAAATTCTAAAAGATAGAGCAATAAGAGCACTAAAACCAGGTTCTATATCTGAAGAAGATATAAATTATATATCTGCAAAGGTTTCTAAAGAATTTTCTGGAGATGCCAGGATTGCAATAAATGTATTAAGATTAGCAGCAACAATTGCATATAATAAAAATAAAGAAAAAATAGATAGGGAAGATATAGATGAAGCATTTTCTAGTGTTGATTTAAATATATTTGAGTCTATGGTAAGTACTTTAAATAAAACACAAAAACTAATATTATTGGCTTTAATAAAAGAACAAATAAAAAATGAAGATTTTGTAACATTTAATAATCTATATGAGGAATATGTAAATTTATCTAATAATTTTGGAATATCCATTTTAGATAAAACAGTAGTATATAAAAATTTAAAGAAAATAGAAAGTATATTTGGTGAATTGATTGAATCAAAAATAATATCTAATGGAAAAAATGGTGTAAACAAAGTAATAAAGATAATATCTGATGCTGATAATCTTAAAAAAATATATGAAAAAATAAAAAAAGATATATGAATAAGGATGATTTAATAAAATTATTATGGGAAAATAATATATTTATTGAAAAAAAGGCTTATGATCTTTTAAGCTCTTTAAAAGAGGAGGATTTTGATATTATATTTAAAGAAGCAATTAAAAGTAATATAAATAGGATAGATGAAGATTTTATTAATAGAATAATTGGAAAAAATTCTAATAATAATAAAGAAAATGTTGAAAAGAAGGAAAATAATATAAATAAAAAACAAAATAAGGTAAATATTAAAGATTTTTTTAATATAAAGGAAAACAAACAAAATGTAGAAAAAGAAAGTAATAATGTAATTCTTATAGAAAGTACAAAGAAACATATTGGAGAAGAAATTGAATTATCAGTAAAGGAAATGAAGGAAACAAAAGAAATAAATATTCTAAAAAAGTTTGAAATACAAAAGAATAAGCCTGATATAATATCATGGATATCATATTATAAGCAAAGATTAGATAAGATAAAGAAAATATTGAGGGAGCATTCTGAAATGAGAGGAATATATCCATTAAATAAGATACCTGAAAATGAGGAAGTTGCAATTGTTGGATTAATATATGATAAAAAAATAACCGAAAAAGGGATAATTTTTGTTATAGAAGATGGAAATAATATTATAAAAGCTTTTGTAAATAAAGATAATGAAAATATAGATTTTAAAGTAGTTAAAGATATACCATTAGATTCTGTTATTGGTTTAGTTGGTACATATAAAAATAGAATGTTTTTTGTAAATAATGTAATATTACCTGATGTACCTATAAGAAAACCAAAAACTTTTGGAGAAGATGATGTATATATATTATTTACAGGTGATTGGCAGATTGGAAATAAATATACATTTTATGATCTATTTGACAGGTTTTTAAAGTTTTTAAATGGAAAAACAGAAAATGAAAAAATAAATGAAATTGCAAGAAAAATTGGCTATATTATAATTATAGGTGATGTTGCAGATGGTGTAGGTGTTTATCCAGAACAAAAAGAAGAACTAATTTTAAAAACATATGAGGATCAATATAAGAGTTTTGAAGATTATATTTTAAAAATACCTGAAAGTATAAAGACAATTATTATACCAGGAAACCACGATATTCCAAGATTGGCGGAACCTCAACCAGAATTACCAAGGTCATTATTAAAAGAATCATATTCAATGAAAAATATATATTATTTATCAAATCCATCATATGTAAAAATACATAATTCAATTGTTGGATTATTATATCATGGATATGTTCTAGATTGGTTAGTATCGAATATTTCTTTTTTAAGGGAAAGGGGAGGATATGAAAAACCTGGAGAATTAATGAAGTTTATGTTAATGTTAAGGTTAATATTCACTTCTCATGGATCGAATCCATATGTTCCATATATAAATGAAGATGCTTCTGTAATAGAAATTGTACCAGATTTCTTTCATACAGGTCATATACATAGAGCATCTTATGATGAATATAGGGGAATAGATTTAATTAATTCATCTACTTTTCAAGATGTAACCCCATTTCAGAGAGAATTGGGTCATAAACCAGAACCAGGTATTTTGTTTTTAAGAAATATAAAGAATGGAGAAGTTTTTGGCATCAATTTATTTAATTTTGAAATAAGGAAGTTAAGAGATAAAGTTATATAAGATATTTATATAATATAATAGGAATGAAAATAAATAAGGAAAGTGAAACTGAAATGGAAATAATATTTGAAAATGATAAGGCAACAATATCTATGCTATTAAAGGAAGAATTAGATAAAGATCCAAATGTAATAATTGCAGCTTGGAAGGAAAATCACCCATTAATAAAGGATATTTATTTATATATAAAAACTGATGGAAAGAAAAAACCAAGAGAAGTACTAATAGATGCAATAAAGAGGGCCTTAGATAGGTTAAATGATTTTGAGGAAGAATATAATAAAATAATTGATGAAATTAAATAAAATAACATTAGATACATCTGTAGTAATTGATGAATATATATCAAAATCATTATTAAATAATAGTATTTCTTTTAACGAAGTAATAATACCTGTACCTGTAATTGATGAATTACAAGCGCAAGCAAATAAAGGTCTTGAAAAGGGACTTGTTGGTTTAAAGGAATTGCAAAAAATTAGGGAATTATCTGAAAAGTATAATTATAAAGTAACAGTATTGGGCGAAAAACCGACATTAGAACAAATAAGACTGGCAAAGCATGGATATATAGATTATTTAATTATTAAAATTGCAAGAGATACAGGATCTACATTATTAACATCAGATAGAATATTATATGAGACTGCAAAAGTATATAATGTTGATTGTTTATTTATTGAAAAGGAAGGTGTTTCAACAGAAAATCCCCCATTTTTAGATTTATTTACTGATGATACAATATCTGTTCACATTATTGAAAATACAAAGGTAAAAAGAAAAAGGGGAAAACCTGGTGAGTGGTATTTAGAAGAAATAGATAAAATATATGGAAATAAGGATATAGAAGATCTAATTGATAAAATAATATATATTGCTAGAAATAGGAGGGATTCTTTTATAGAACAAGAAAGAAAGAATAGTTTAATTATTCAATTGGGAATTTTTAGAATTGTAATTGTAAAACCACCATTATCAGATTCATATGAAATAACAATTGTAAAGCCATCAAAAATATTAAGAATAGAAGATTATAATTTAAATGAAAAAATAATTGAAAGACTAAAAGAAAAATCTGAAGGAATTATAATTGTTGGAAAACCAGGTTCTGGAAAGACAACTTTTGCTCAGGCTCTTGCAGAATATTATTTAAGTATGAAAAAGATTGTTAAAACCATAGAATCTCCAAGAGATTTGATATTGTCTCCAGATATTGTTCAATATTCAAAAAATTATTCTACTGATGAAGAAATACATAACATATTATTATTATCAAGACCTGATTATGTAATATTTGATGAAATGAGAGATACTAGAGACTTTAAATTATATATAGATTTAAGATTGGCAGGAATTGGAATGATAGGTGTTGCTCATGCTGAAAGACCAATAGATATTGTTCATAGATTATTATCAAGGACAGAACTTGGTTTAATTCCTCAAATAATTGATACAATAATATATATAAATAGAGGACAGGTTGAGAAAGTATATTATCTAAATTTAACTGTTAAAATTCCACATGGTTTAAAAGAAGAAGATTTAGCAAGACCAGTTGTTGAGGTAAGAGATTTTCTAACAAATGAATTAGAATATGAAATATATACATTTGGAGAGGAAATAATGATTGTTCCAATTAAAAAATATAGATTAAAATCTGGAATTCAAAGATTTTTAGAAGATTTATTAAATATGGATTATAGAAGAAGATATAATAATATTTATTTGGAAGTTTTAGATGATAGAATAATATTTTATATTCCAAGAGAACTTAAGAGAAAATTTATTAGAAATGAGAAAAGATATTTGATGAGTATAAGAGACAAATATAATTTAAGAATTGAAATAAAAAATGCTGAAAAGCTAAATGAAAGCATAAATTTTGATTATGAAATATCGAAGGATTATCTTACAATAATGTTTAGCAATTTATTTAAGAAAAAGGAAGTAGAATTATACATAAATGAAAATTTAATTGGAAAATTTAAGATAAATAAAAAGGGAAAAATTATTTTAGATCTAAATTCGGAAATAGGGCAGAAAATATTAGAAGCCATAAATAATAAAAGTAAGATAGAATTTAAATTAGTATGAAAAGAATTGCTGTAATTGATAGGGATAGGTGTAAAGCTCCTGAAAAATGTGATTATTTATGTATGAAAGTATGTCCTGTTCAAAAGAATAATTTAAAAATATTTAATATTTTACAAGATAAAAAACCATCTATTGATGAATCTTTATGTATTGGATGTGGAATATGTGTAAAGAAATGTCCATTTAATGCAATAATAATTATAAACTTAACAAGGGAACCTGAAGCAAAACCTGTATTTCAATATGGTCCAAATACATTTAGATTATATAGATTACCAATAATTAAGGAAGGAAAAGTTGTTGGGATAATTGGAAGGAATGGAATGGGTAAAAGTACAGCAATAAATATAATAGCTGGTTTATTAAAACCAAATTTTGGTGATTTTAATAAAAAATATGATGATAAAGAAATTATAAGAGAATTTAGGGGTTCTGAACTTCAATTATATTTTGAAAAATTATATAATAATAAAATAATAATCTCATATAAACCACAGAATATTACACAAATAAAAAATATGCTAAAAGATAAAACGGTTAGGGAATTTTTATCAAAAGTTATAAATAATTTAGATGAAGTATCAAAAAAATTTGAAATAGAAAATATATTAGATAGAAAAATTGGAGATTTATCTGGAGGAGAATTTCAGAAAGTATTATATATATATTCTGTATATAAGGAACATAATTTATTATTAATTGATGAGGTTACAAATTACTTAGATATATATGAAAGATTGAGAATATTAAATAATTTAAATGAAATAAAGGAAAAAGATACAATATTGATAATAGATCATGATTTATTATTTTTAGATTCAATTTCTGATATAATACATATTGTTTATGGAGTACAAAAGGCATATGGTGCTTTTTCATATCCTGTTGGATCAAAGGAAGGTATAAATCAATATTTAAATGGATTTATAAAGAGAGAAAATTTAAAAATAAGGGATAAACCGATAAGATTGGATGTAAAAAGTTATACTGATGTAAAACTTGGAAAAAAGATTGTTGAATGGGGAAATATTATAGTAAATTTAGATAATTTTAGGCTTGAAGCAAATCCTGGATATATAAGGGAAAATGAAATAATAGGAGTAATTGGAAGAAATGGGATTGGAAAAAGTACTTTTGTAAAAACTTTAGCTGGAGAAATAAAATATGAAGGAAATATATCAAAAAATTTAACAATATCATATAAACCTCAATTTTATGATTTATCGAATTATAATATAACTGTAGATCAATTTTTGAAGAGTTTTAATGAAAAATATAAAGAAGAATATAAAGAATATTTATCAATTTTAAATATTTCTGATCTATTAGATAGAGAAGTTAATACATTATCTGGAGGAGAATTACAGACAGTATATACTTTTGGTACATTAATAAAAGATGCAGATTTATATTTAATAGATGAACCATTTGCAAATTTAGATATAGAACAAAGATTGGTTTTATCAAAATTTATAAGGGATATAATAAAAATTAGAGGGAAAGCTTGTTTAATTGTAGATCATGATTTAATATTCTTGAATTGGGTTTCTGATAGAATTTTGGTATTTGCAGGAGAACCTGGTAAATATGGAAAAGCTCTTGGTATATATGAAAATAAGGAGGGATTAAATATATTTCTAAAACAATTAGATATAACAATGAGAACTGATGAGGAAACAAAAAGACCAAGAATTAATAAACAAAATAGTAGATTAGACCTTATACAAAAACAAAAAGGAATATATTACGAATAACCTATTCTGACTTAACAAATACGTATACCGTTCCTCCGCAATATGGACAGGTTCCCTTTATTGCTGTTCTTCCGTTTTTCAATGTAATCTTTTGTGGATTTTGTACTGGTACTTTTTTCTTACATCTGACGCAATATGCCATATATTGTTCTGCCATTAATAATCTTTACTGAAAAAATTTATATATTTATTGGGTAAATATATCAATTTTAAAAAAAGAAATTTTATAAAAAATAAAAGGAAAAATTATTTATTTGTTCTCTAAATATTTATCATCTATATTAATAATTAAATGTTTATTGTCCTTTTTAATATCTATATTAATATTAATTTCTCTAAATTTTTCTATTATATTATTTATGTCATAGTCTTTAAATATCCATGAATATATATTTAAAAATTCACCAATTTTCTCTAATTTATTAATTTCTTTATTAATATCTTCTAAATACTTTTTTTGCTCTTCTATTATTTTTTTTATCTTTTCTTTTTCTTCATTTAATTTCTTTATTCTTTTATTTTCTCTGCTATTTAAATAAAGATTTATGAAATATTTGTTAATATCTTCAATAATATTCCCATTTTCATCTATTATAACTTTTAAGTTTATTATATCATTATAAATGCTATATATTTTTTCTATTTCTTCTTTATTTAATTCTTTTGGGCTTTTATTTTTATCAATATTTAATTTTTTTAATATATATTCAGCATATTTTCCTCCTAATGATAAATCTATTGCTAAAAATCTTACAACATCTTTTTTATTTGTATTATTTATTTTTTCAAAAAATTCATTTATATTATTTATAATGTTTACGGAACCTGGTGGTTTTGTATATTTTTCATTTCTAAATATTTTTCTTACTCCAAAGTTTTTATATTGATTTGCATATAGAATTGTATCATTATAATCTGTTATAATTAATAATCCATTTGGAAATAATTCTACATATATCTTTTTTTCATTATTTTTTATTATAATAATTTTATCATTGTTATCAATTTCAATATTTATTCTTGTCTCATTAAAATCCTTCCTTAATTTTAATATAAAATTATTTGTTTCTTCTCTTTCTTTAACATTATATAAAAAAATAATTTTTCCTGGAATTATATATAAAAATTTATTTTCCAAACCTGGTTTATATAATTCAAAAACAACTCCATCTTCAATATTATATATATTTTTTACTATAGAATTATTTATTTTTTCAGCATTCTCATTATACCATTTCTTTAATTCAAAATAATTTATCATTATATTAAATTTTCTTACCTATTAATATATATTTATTATATAATCTTTTATGTGATATTATTAATAATGTCTTTATATTATGATATTCAAGTAATTCTCTTATTTTTTTAATTTCTTCTTCAATATCTTTTCTTTCTAAAAAGTCTGCATATGTTATTGATATTAAATATCCATTATTTTTCAATGTTCTATATATATTTTTTACAAATTTATTTTTATCTATAATGAATTTTAATGTTTCATATATAATTATTAAATCAATGTTATTATAAAATATTTTTGGAATTTCATCTTTTTTTGCAATGTATACAAAAAAATTATTCAGGTTTTTTGTCTTTTTCTGTAATTTTCTTACAATTTTTTGTGATATATCTAAGGCATAAACTTTTACATTATATCTTTTTGCTATATTTATAGATATATCACCAAGATATGGGCCAAAATCCAATATTTTATATCCATCTTTTATATAATATTCAACTATCTTTATATCTTCTTTATATCTTATTTTTCTAATTATAGATGAAAGGAAATATAATTTGGAAAAATAGAACTTTATGAATTTTGTATTTTTCTTCCATGTTATTTTTAATGTTACTGTTAATATAGAAATAGATATTAAAAAAGTTATTATAATTGCATATATATTATTTAGGAAATCATATAATAATAGATAAGATAAAGTTGTCATCGAAAAAACAGCAATAAATATTTTTATTAATCTCCATTTATGTAAATTTTTTCCTTCTACCTTGATTTTTATATAAGATACTATATATAGTATGTATATAATAATTGTAAAGGATATAAAAAATGATAATAAATAATTAAAATTATTCAAAAATAAAAATATTAAAATAATAAATGTAGATAAAAATATATTAAAGATTGGAGAATCTCTATTGTTCTTCATTCTAAAGAAATATGGTAATAATTTCTTTTCTGATATATTTTCTAATATTTTATTTGCAGTATAAAACCATATATATGTAGAATATATACTAATTGGCAAAAATAGTAGAAGAACTATACTACCAATATTTTTTATTTTGATATTTAGTAAACTTATATATAATAATATAGAAATTATTGAGAGAAGTATTGTCCCATAAAAAGTAGCATTTCCAGTTTTTCTATTATTCGAATAATTAGAATAATATGTAAGTATATCTAAACCAGAAAATATTGATGTATTATATGATATTGTAAATAAAAAAGGATTTATTGAATTGTATTGAATATTTATATTTATTGGAAATATAAAAAGAAAAATTAAAATAATAGAATATATAATGGAAATATATGAAATAATCTCCTGTAATTTACTTTCAATATCTATGTTAAATAGATTAAATATAATGAATGAAAAAATCATTATATATGATATTGTAAATAAAAAGGGATTTATCTTTGATAAGAAATTGTTTATCAATAGTAATTCTGAAGAAATAAATGATATTATTGACAAGTAATAAAAGAATCCAAAAGTTGGTAATAAATACTTTGAAAGTTTGGATATATAGTGAAATATTCCTAAAGGATTTGGATCTCTTGTTATAGAATCTCTAAATAAATATGACAATAAAATAAATGTTAAAATGATCGGAGTTGAAGATATTAAAAAATATTGGATACTTATATATTGATTATTCATTAATAATATAAGAAAAGGTATTTCAGGAACTATAACAGAGGATAAGAATAATACTATATAGTAAGAGAGCTTTTTCATTTATATAATGACTACATTGATAAATATAGGAATAAACAGGTTGGAAATATAAAAATTTATAATAAATATTCAGTATCCTATATAAGTGGTAAAAATAATATATACCAATGACTATAGGTATATCCTATAGTTTAGTTCAGGTTGCTAGAGAATCAAATCTGAAGAATGATATAATATATAAAAAATATAGATTTTTAGATAATAGAGAAAATAATATAGATTTAGATAATAAATTAGATTTAGATAAATTAATAGAACTATCAACATTACAATATAATATAAAAAATGTTAGATTATCTTATTTACCATCATATGTAGAAAATTCAGATGGAAAAATAGATAAAAATAAATTAAAAAACATTCTATATTTATTAGAACAATATAGAAATCAAGGAATTGATGTATTATTAGTATTATTGCATTTTACACATCCAAAAAATTGGCCAAATATTTTTGATAAGGATTTTCCAAAGTATTTTATAAATCATATAGAAAATGTAAAAGAAGTATTTAGCTATGTGAAACATATATCCCCTATAAATGAGCCAATAAATGCATATTGGATAAATATTCAAATAAATCCAAGAGGGATTTTTTATCTAAATATATTTTTAAAAAACGTAGAAGAAATACAAGAATATATTTATGATGAATTCAGAGAAAAGATAATACATTTTAATGTTTTTTCTCTTTATTCAAAAAATATAGGAAAAATAATTAATAAATTCCTGAAATCTTTTGAAGATCAGGTTAGAAAATTGAGAAATCTTTATGACATATTAGATATAAATTATTATGGAACTTATGGATTTAATTCATATGAAAAAAATTATCTTGGAAGTAAATTATTGAGGATAATATATTCGTATAATCCAAAGGATATTCAAAATTTAATATTTCATTATAAAAAATTATCAGGAGTTAGCGATATTTGGATAACAGAAACAGGTCTATATTCTAAAAGTTATGGGGAAGAAAAAATTAGATATGGATATATTGAAGAGTTAATAAAAAATATAAAAGAAATATCTCCTGATATTCGAGTATTTATTTGGACATTTGGAGATATTGTAAATGAATGGAAGAAAAAAGTAGGAAGATTTGGTATTTGTTATGATGAAAATAATATTGAAAAAAAGATATGCGAAAATTATATAGAATTATTTAAGAAATATAGTTAATGTTAATAATAGCAGAAAAACCTTCTGTAGCTAGAAAGATTTCATCATTCTTATCAAATAATAAATATAGAACAGTAAGATTTTCAAAATATATATATTATTATTATTTTAATCAAGAAAAAAGAAATATATATGTTGTTCCTTCAATAGGTCATTTATTTACATTATCTGATTTAGATAGAAAATATGATTATCCTACATTCAATTTTAGATGGGTTCCATCATATTTTGAGGATAGAATTATTGCAAAAAAATATTATATTGAGATGTTTAGTAAATTTAGAAATGAGAATGAGATAATAATTGCAACAGATTACGATATAGAGGGAGAATTAATAGGTTATAATATTTTAAGATATGTATTAAATAAAGAAAATGCAAATAGAATGATATTTTCTGCAATAACATATAAAGATATAGTAAGGGCTTTTAATAATAGGAAAGAAAGTTTAAATTTTGGTTATATATATGCTGGAGAAACTAGACATATAATAGATTGGTTATATGGTATAAATTTATCTAGAGCATTAACAAAGTCTCTATTTTATTATACAAGGAAATTTGTTTTAAGTATTGGAAGGGTTCAGGGTCCAACATTAATGTTAGTATTTAATAGAGAAAATGAAATTGAAAACTTTAAACCTGAAGAATATTATAAAGTTGAAGCTTTGATTATAAAGGATGATAAAAAATTGAAATTTTCATATATAAAAGATAAAATAAAGGATAAAGATGAAGCAAATAAAATAAAAAATAGTGTTGAGAAATATTTAATTGTAATTAATGTAGATAAAAAAGAGGAAAAAGTAAATCCTCCACATCCATATAATTTAACAGATATACAGATGGATGCATATAAATATTATAAAATTAGTCCAAAGAGGACTTTAGATATTTTGCAATCTTTATATGAAAAGGGTTATGTATCATATCCAAGAACATCTTCTCAAAGATTACCTGAAACAATTAATTTTAGGGAAATATTGTCAAATTTATCATCAATAAATTCTTATAAGAAATATATAGCTCCTTTATTGGCAAAACAAATTTTAAAACCAAATAATGGACCTAAGGATGATGTACATCCTGCAATACATCCTACAGGAAATATTCCAGAATATTTAGAATATAAGGAAAAATTAATTTATGATTTAGTAGTTAAAAGATTTATTGCAACATTTTATGATCCTGCAATATTGTATAAAATAAATGTTATTACAAAAGAAAATTTTGTTTACAATTATTATGATATAAAATATAAAGGATGGTTAGATATTTATTGGGAAATATATAAGAACAACTTTATTTCTTTAAAATTTAATATAGGAGAAAAATTGTTAGTAGATAAAGTTAATATATTAAAGAGAAAAACAAAACCGCCTGCAAGATATAATAAAGCTTCTTTGGTTAAAAAAATGGAAGAATTAAATTTAGGAACAAAAAGTACAAGGGCAGATATTGTTGAAATATTATTTAAGAGGAAATATGTTGAGGGAAGATCAATAAAAATAACTGAATTAGGTAAAAAAATTATTGAAATATTTGAGAAATATTATCCAGATATTTTGGACATAAACTTTACAAGAAAAATGGAAGAAAATTTGGAAAAACTAGAAAATAAACCTGATATAAGCTTAAAGGAAAAAATAATTGAAGAAAATGTGGAAATAATAAAAGATTTATCTAAAGTTATGAAGGAAAATGAGAAAAAAATTGGTGAAGAATTGTATAACTTTATTAAAGATTATTTAAATAAAAGAAAATTAAAAAGTAATTGATAAAATTTATAAATAACAACAAAACCAAAAATTAAATGCCACCAAAAGAAAGAAATATACTTCTTATTTATATATTAGGTTTTGTAACATTTGGAATATATATTTTATATTGGCTGTATGAGACAAAAAAAGAATTGGAAGAATTAGGAGCAGATATACCATCATTTATACTATATTTCATACCAATAGTAAATATATATTGGTTATATAGATATACAAAAGGATGGGCTTATGTTACTAAGAAAAATGAAGGCAATGCAATAGTATACTTTATATTATTTCTGTTCCTTGGTATAGTTATGCCATATTTAGTTCAAAAGAGTTTAAATCAAATAGCAAGGAATTATAAGAGGCAACAAATGATGAGACAGCGTATGTCACCACAGTATTATCCAGGATATCCATATTATCAGAGACAACAATCCCCAGGATATTCAAATTATCCAGCAGGTCAGTTTAGAATGTAGTTTTTAATTTATCAATTATTTAATTTTCAATATTTAAAAGAGGAATAAAAAAGAGAATTTTAAGTTTTATATACCTACTTTGAAATTCATAAGTTTTAGATAATGAGATAATGTTTATAAAGTATAGATTGTAGGTAAGTTATTCTCCTTTGGATGAACTATAAATTACAAAAAAATTGCGATTCATATAAAAAATTTATGGACAAGGATCTAATATTCTTCAATAAAATGTTTATGATTGATTATAAAATATCGGAATTTTTTTACAATAAATTAAGAGATAAATTAAATCTTGTTTATGTAATTGATACAATTTCATATTTAATAAACCTATCTTTTGTTTTATATATAATATTTTTAATTAATTTTAGTTATATTTTTCTTTTCATTATATCTACAGCAATAACTTATTTGTTAAAATTAATAGTTAATAGAAAAAGACCATATTATTACTTTGATAAAAGATTTGCTATACTAGTCTATGAAAATCATTCTTTTCCAAGTGAGCATACTGTTATTGCAACATTATCCTTTATAATAACAGGAAACATTTTAGTGTTTATAGCTCCAATATTAAGAATTATTACTTTAAAACACTGGTTATCTGATGCAATATTTTCTATAATTCTTTCTTTCGGTTTTTACATATTTTTTAGTTCTTTCATTAATTTTTCTGAATTATATAATTTATTGATTAGTTATATTAAAATAATTAAATATTTAGATTTTTAATTTAAATATTGTTTTTTATAAAAATTTTTTATAAAAAATATTATAATGTCAGGAGATATACAGAAAATGTTTCAAAGTGAATATAATAGAAATCTTGATGAAATTATAAAATTTTCAGATATTTTATCAAAAACATTAATAAATTACCTCCTTGATGGGGAAATAAAAAATACTATTATAGAAGATCAATCTTATGATTCAACAACTATTAAATATATCGGAACTGCATATTCAAGAGAACCTTCTTTGGGAAAAAATATAGAAATTATAAGAAGATTAGAGGGTATATTGACTATTGAAGGTGAAAAGCTAGTTTTAGAATTAAAAAAAGGAGAAATTAGAAATAAAAAAACATATATTAAAAGATATGAAAGAGAAGCAGATGACCTATATAGTTTAAAAAAATTGAGAGAAAAAGATGAAAGATTGGCTTTTTCTATTGAGTTTTTAAAAAATCAATCATATCTAGAAGGTATTGATATACGCGAAGCAGAGATAAAATATAATATACTAACTGGTGAATATAAAATTAGAGTATGTGGAAAGATGGTTGAGCCACGTTCATCAGTTGACTTATTAATAAAAGAAAAATGCTTATATTTTGAAAATAAAAGACAGTTAACTGATCAATATAATATATAGTAAAATTATCAAAAAATATTATCTTTCTATTATATTTAATATTTTATTCAATATATCTTCAGGTTTTTCTTCTCCATTGATATAAATTATATTATCTTCTGGAAATATTTCCTTTAATTTTAGGAAATTTTCTCTTACTTTTTTTAAGAATTCAATATTTTCATAACTTGTAATACTTTTACCCCTTGAATTTATTCTCTCCATTGCAATTTTTGGATCAATATCTAATACAAAAGTAATATCTGGTTTAATTATATATTTTGATATACATTTTAACCATTCAATATCTATTCCTTCATATAAAATTTGATAAGAAAATGAAGAATAAATACTTCTATCAGAAATAATAATATAATCATCATTTAAATATTTCTTTAAATCAATGTTTTTTATACTTCTATCTGCAGTAAATAATAAAGCTAGTAAATATCCATAATCCAAATTTTTTTCATGTTCTTTTAAAATTATTTCCTTTATTTTTTTAGATAAATCTTTATCATATGGCTCTTTCATCAATATTAGCTTATTATACTTTTTAGATAATTCATTATATAACAAATTTGCAATTGTTGTTTTCCCTGATCCATCAATTCCTTCAATTGCAATATATTTATATTTCATTTATTTTTCTTTTAAAAAAATTTTATAATCTAATTATATCACCATTCTTTGGTGCATATGAATATATTCCAAACTTTCTATATATTTTAGATGCTAATTCATATGGTTTTGGAATTTCACCATGTACTACTATAGCTTGTTTTGGTTTTGGTCTTAAATATTTAATAAAAGATATTGATTCAAAATGATCTGCATGACCTGAAAAACCTTCATATTTATTTATTCTCATTTTTATATTTATTTTTCTATCATTCAATACAATTTCTTTTTGTCCATCTAATATTGTTCTACCTAAAGTACCTTGTGCCTGATATGAAACAAAAGCCAATAAATTCTTTTCATCTTCTGCAGCATAACTAAAATAATCCAATATAGGTCCTCCTTGCATCATACCAGATGTTGCAATTATTATTGAAGGTTCATTAGATGTCATAATTTGTTCTCTTTCTTTTTTACTTGCTCTTATTACATTTTCTCTCTCAAATGGATTTTTTCCAGATTCTATTTTTTCTCTAATTTCTTTACTTAAAAATTCTGGATATGCTGTATGAATCATTGATGTTTCCCAAACAATTCCCTCTAAATATATATTTACTTCTGGTAACATTTTATTTTCAATTGCATTTAATAATGTTAATAAAACATCCTGCCCCCTTCCAACTGCTAATACTGGTATTAATACTTTTCCTCCTTTTTCAATTGTTTCCTTTATATCATGAATAAATAATGCTTCAGTTTCCTCTCTTGATGGATGTTTATCATTAAATCCTCCATATGTGCTTTCAATTATTAATGTTTCTAATCTTTGATATAATGTATTTGGTCTTTCTAATAAAGGAATTTTATTAAATTTATAATCTCCAGTATATAATATATTATGTTTTCCTTCAATATTTATATGAACCATTGAAGATCCAATTATATGATTTGCATTATGGAATGATATTTTTATATCACCAGTTATATCAGTTACTTCAGAATAATTTAATGTAATAGAATGTTTTAAAAATAATTTAATTTCCTTTGTTGTAAATATAGGATTTTTACTCTGTTTATTACTTACTTTTAGATAATCTAATAAAACCAAAGCTGCAACATCCCTTGTTGGCTCTGTCAAATATACAGGTCCCCTCCATCCAATTCTAAATAAATATGGAACAAATCCAACATGATCTAAATGGGCATGTGAAATAATTACGGCATCTAAATTTTGTATATCAAATTCAGGAATATTTAATATTGGATATCTATCTTCTGAATAATTTCCTGCACCCAATCCACAATCTAATAAAATATTACTTTCTTTTGTTTGTAATAAAAATGAAGATCTTCCAACCTCCCTTCCAGCACCTAGAAAAACAATTCTATAATGATCTAATCTTTGTGTTTTTCTTTCCAGTATTTCTTCTCCAATTTTATTTAAAAATTCAGATTTATATAAAGAATTTTTATGTAAATATGTCCTAATAACATTTATTATTTTTGAAGATTTTAATGGAGCCCTTTGTATTATAATATTACATAGTGTTTCTTCTCTTAATTTATTAATTAAATTTAAATCAATTTTTTCAGGTTCATATGTTTCAATATATAATACAGATCTGTGTTTTTCAAGATATATATCTTTTATTTTTATTCCATTTAATATTTCTTTTACTTTTTCCTTAATATATTCCTCTCCCTTTAATAATTTTGGATTTATCCTTATTTCAATCCTTTTCTTATATTTTTGTGCTAGATTTTTTCCTATTTCAATTCCTTTTATAAATAAATCTACATTGTTTACATATATAACTATCTTTGGTCCTTCAAAGATTATCTTATTTATGTCCTTTGATTGGAATTCTTTTAATAATTCTTCCTTAACATTCATCATAAATAATGTAAATACCTTTTATAGTTAAGTATAAATTTAAAAAATTATTTTTTCTGTAATTCTTCCTTTATCTCGTAAAGCTCCTTCTTCAATCCTTCTTTTGTTAATGTCCAAATTTCAATACCATATCCAGATCCCAAATCTCTTTTTATAGCAGCCAATATTGCTTTTTTTGCTAATTCTCTTGCTTCTTCCTCATTCATATTTTCTTTATATTCTGTTTCTAATACACCTAGAGCAAATACCATTCCAGAACCTGTAGATATAAAGTCATCAAATTTTTCTAATCCTCCAGCTTCATCTATTGAATATATATGGTAATCATCATTATCTTTTCCAACAATTATTACTTCTGAAAAGAATGGGAACCATTTATAATAATTCATCAGGGATGCTAGAAAACTTGCAGCTTCTTCTGCAGTTGGTTCATTTTTTGATCTTAAATATTTTAATTTTAGGTTTGCTTGTAATATTTTTACTAAAGTTTGAATATCTCCAACCAAACCAGCAGCCCCCATTAATATATTATCAGTAATTTGATATAATTTTTGTGTTTTCTTATGATATACCATCATTCCTGCTGTTGTTTGTCTATCTGATGCAATTAATACTCCATCTTTAAATTTTATTGCAACAATTGTTGTCCCAGATGATTCCGTCATAGTTCTATTATAATGAAATATATTTATAAGCTATTTCTTTGCATATTTTTTTATTACTTTTTCTTGGAATGAATTTAATACATAATCTACGTGTTTCTTAATTTCATCAAAACTATTAAATTCACCTTTTAATCCTGGGCATACAAATTTTCCATTTTTAAATACATTAAATTTTACTCTATAATTCTCGGCTACATCAAATACTACAGTAACAGCTGGGAAAGCCTCTGGATTATATTGAGAATCTGGTATTTCATCTGCTAGTCTTACTATATCTATATTATCATAATCAAATTTTCCATTTACAACAATATTCTGTACCTTTATTTTATAATCTTTTGGTAATTCTATATCAATTTGTTTAAATAATTCTCTTAATTTTTCTGCAACATATTCTATATCTTCTAATCCTTTTATTCCAGATATATTTATTGTTCCACTATTAAATACTAATGCTTTAACATTTTCTTCTTTATTTCCACTTTCTTTTAATGGTATAATTAATCCAGGAAATGTTTCTGGATCGTATTGAGCATAAGGAATTAGATTTGCGATTTTATCTAATGGCAACTTTACGTTAAAATATATTGTAACAACGGCATTGGAAATCTCCCATGTAACCATTTTTAATAAATTTAATAAAAACTTATAAAATATTTAGCTTATAAAATATGTTCATTTCATATATCCTTTCTACATTGTTTAGACCTTCATTAGAGTCCTTTATTATTATTATAGTATCAGTATCCTCTTCTAACATGTCTTTATATTTCTTTATTATATTTAGTAGCTTTTCATCAGCATATATTTCTATATTCGCTTTTTGACCCTTTCTTAATTTGTTTTCCTTTCTTATATCTTGTAATCTCCTTCTTATTTCCCTATATAGCCATTCTTCTTCTAATTCTGGATAATATTTTGTATCAAATCCTATTTTTATAATTCCATAATCAGATTGTGCATTTACGTAATCCTTTTCTACATTATCAATTTTTATTTCTTTTACATTTAGATAATCTTTTAATAATTCTACAATATCACTATTATTTAGAATATCAAATAAAATGTTTCCATCTTCTTTATATAAATATAGTGTTTTTAATGGTCTTCTTATATTTATATTTAGAATATTTCTTAATTTTAATGCATTTTCAACAATTGTATTAAATAGTTTATATTCTTCTTCTATTTTTTCATCTATATATTGTTCCTCAACCTTTTGTAGTTCTTCTAGTATTATTGATTCTCCTTCCAATCCATATAAATTTCTTAATTTTTGATAAATATACTCGGAAATAAATGGAATTATAATTGATCCAATATTTATTATATTATATAGAGATTTATATATTACAAATAATACCTTATCAGGTTCTTTCTTTATTCTCTCTCTTGTCGCTTTTATATAAAATCTTGACAATTCTAATATCATGTCTTGTAATATTCTTCCAGCTTTCCATATTAAATAATTATCTAATGCATTGTATATTTCTTTTTTACTTTTTTCTATGAAATGTAACATATATTTATCCTCCCATCTCAAATTTTCTACATTTATTTTTGCAGGATTTATATTATAATATTTAGAATATTCCTCCAAATATGTTGAAATATTTAATAATGTATTTAATATTTGATATTTAACTTTTATATCTTCCCATTTTAATTTTATATCTTCATATGCTTCTACAATTGATCCTAAATAGAGTCTCATAGTATCTGCTCCATATTTATTAATTATATCATATGGAGAAATAGCATTTCCCAAAGATTTTGACATTTTTCTTCCATATATATCTAGAACATATCCTCCGACATATACGTTTTTATATGGTATATCATTATAGTATAATTCTCCCATCATTGCTAAAGAATAAAACCAACCCTTAATTTGATCATAGTTTTCTGTTATGAAATCTACAGGATATATGTCTGTTGCTACTGTTGCTGAACCTGAATCAACCCATACATCTAATATATCTGGAATTCTTCTCATTTCTTCTCCACATTTTTCACATTTGAATGTAAATTTATCTACATATGGTCTATGTAAATTATAATTATATAGATATATTATTTCATAATCTCTTGATCCATACGTTCTTACATAGTATAGATCATTTATTTGATTTAATATGTTATATTCAAATTTATTTACAATTACTATAGATTTATTTTCATATTTATTAAATACTTCATATAATTTATTTACATCATTTATTTCATCTTCATAATATATTTTATTTTCCTTAAAATATCTTTGCAATAATTTTTCAGCATAATCTGTAAACTTTACTACTATTAATATCTCCTTAAATTTATATCCAGTTAATTTTTCCAATTCTTCAACATTTCTAACAAATTTTACATGTCCATTTTTATCAACCCACATTGGTATTGGAATTCCCCAATATCTTTGTCTAGATATTACCCAATCTGGTGCAGATTTTACAGTATTTATAAATGCATTTTTTGCTGCTTCAGGTATAAAATTAATATTTTCAAGATCTAATAATGCCTTTGATTTTATTGAAGATATATTAATGAATATTTGTTCTGGAGATCTAACAATTACTCTATTTCTACATCTCCAGCATATTGGATAATCATGTTCATACCATTCAAAATATAATAAGGATTTTCTCTTTAATACTTCTAATATAAATTTATAATCATCTTTCTTTGCAATCCATCCTTCAAAATATTTTATACCTAAAATAGTTCCAGTTTCATCTGTTGTATTGAATGGAGGGACATTATATTTTTTAGCAACTTCATAATCTTCAAAACCACAACCTGGAGCTGAATGAACTAAACCAGTACCTTCCTGTGTATTTACATATTCCTTAGATAGCCAAATCCTAAATAACCCACTTCTTTCAGATCTAAGTTTTTCTATATAATCTTTTAATTCATCATAGAATAATGGTTCATACTCTTTAAATTCTAAATCTTTTCCATAAAATTCATCTACTATTTCATATTCAATATTTAGTTTACTCATTAATTTTTCTAATATATCTTTTGCAACAATCCAATATTCATAATCATTTTCTTTTTTAATATTCATTTTTACAATTTTATGATTATTATAATCTAATTCTAATTCTCCAACATACATTTTTGGAACTTTTATTTTTACATATTTTAATTCAGGATTTACCATAATACCTAAATTATATAATAATGTCCATGGGGTTGTTGTCCAAACTATATAATATGTATTTTCCATATCTTTCGATTTAAGCTTTACATAAATTGCATTTGATATTTCTTTCTTATATAAAGGATCTTCATATCCCAAATCTATTTCTTGTTTTGATAATGATGTTTGACAATGAGGACACCACCAAACAGGTTTCTTTTCCTTATATATTAAATTATTTTCATAACCTTTTGCCAAAGCTTCCCATATTTTTTCAATAAATTCATTTTTAATTGGTAAATATGGATTATCTATATCCTGCCAATGTGCCATATCTTCATAGAATTTTGTAAATTCATTCATTGATCCATATGCAAAATTAAAGCATTCTTTAATAAATTTATCAACACCAATTTTCTCTATCTCTCTTTTATCTTTTATCTTTAGTTTTTCCTCAACTTTTACTTCAATTGGTAATCCATGCATATCAAAACCAGCCTGATTCCATACATTGAATCCTTTCTTTTGATAATATCTTAATATAATATCCTTAATTGTTCTATTATATGCATGTCCCATATGTGGAGAACCTGTTGTATATGGAGGACCCTCTAGAAATATATATCTTTTATTTTTCTCATTCTTTAAAATCCATTTTTCATATATATAATTTTCCTTCCAGAATTTTTTTATCTCTTCTTCTATATTTCTATTCCAATTTATGTTCATAGATCCGATATTCTGGCATAATTTTATATATTTAAAATAAGATATATAAGATGTTTTCTTACAATAATGGTTATGAATAGGAAAGATATGATAATATTTGGGATAATAATTTTATTAGGAATATTAACTTATATATTAACTTACTCAAAAACATTATCAGTAATACCATTTATAATGGGAATATTTTATTTACTTGAAAGTAAAGAATCTAAATAAATATAAATGTTTTATTAAAATATTTTGAATGGAGAAGGAAAAAGAAGAAAATAATGAAAGGAAAGAAGGGAAGTTTAATCTTGGTTTGGAAGAGTCAATAATAATAGGATTTATAGTATTGGCAGTTTCAGTAGTTTTAGGATCATATATTGTAGCAAATTCAATATCAAATATAAAAATATATGGATCATCTAGTAGTTCTTCAAGTCAATTGCAAACATATTTGCAAACATTACAGCAGGTTCCATTACCAAATATTACAAATATAGATCCAGTATATGGAAATCCAAATAATGTAAATGTTATTGTATATGAATTCTCAGATTATGCATGTCCATATTGTGATCTATTTTATTTACAAACATTTCCACAAATTGAGCAAAATTATATAGATAATGGAAAAATAGCATGGGTATATATTGTTTTCCCATTATATCAAATACATCCATATGCAAATATATCATCACAATATTTAACATGTGTATATGAATTATATGGATTTAATACATGGGAAGAATTTGCAAATTGGAGCTGGTATAATCAAATGCAAAATATATCATGGGATACTTTGTCAAGTCAACAAGATGTATATAATGTATTTAATGAAGAAGCTCAGGCTTTGGGATTAAATGTTAATGAAATAGATTCTTGTGTAAATAGTTCGGAATATTATTATCAAATATATAATCAGGAAAATTATGATATGAATACATATGGAATTGGAGGAACTCCATCATTTATAATAGCTGTAAAAACATCTTCTATTACATTTCAAACAGTTCAACAGGTTAATAGTGTATTAAATCAATTAAAGCAATATGGATTAAGTCCTTCAGTTTATACAACTCCAGATTATAGTTATATAATGTTTGAGTTTGCAGGGGCTTTACCATATAATTTCTTTAATAGTGTATTACAGCCTTTAGTATCTGGCTGAATTATATATAAATTTTTTTATAAATATAATCTTAAATGGCAAGAGAAAAACCACATATTAATTTGGTAGTAGTAGGGCATGTAGATAATGGAAAATCAACATTAGTAGGAAGGCTAATGGTATCTTTGAATTTAATAGATCAGAAAGTATTAGAAGAATTAAAAAATGTAGCAAAGGAATTTGGAAAGGAATCAGAATATTTAGCATTCTTATTAGATAAATCAATAGAAGAAAGAAAGAGAGGAGTAACAATTGATGTAGCTGCAATTAAAATACCTGCAAAGAAATATGTATTAACAATATTGGATGCTCCAGGTCATAGAGACTTTATAAAGAATATGATTAGTGGTACTGCTCAATCTGATGCTGCAATATTAGTTGTTTCTGCAGCGCCTGGTGAAGCAGAAACAGCGTTGGGTCCAGAAGGACAGGGAAGAGAGCATTTATTATTATTAAGAACATTGGGAATTCCACAAGTTATTATTGCGGTATCAAAGATGGATGCTGTAAATTATGATCAAAAGAGATATGAACAAGTAAAGAATATGGTATTAACATTGGCAAAACAAATTGGTTATACTGAAAAACAAATAAAAGCAATTGTTCCAATTGCTGCATTCTTATCAGATGAAAATGTAACACAAAAATCACAAAAAATGCCATGGTATAATGGTCCAACGATATATGAAGCATTTGATATGTTGGATGAACCTCCAAGATTGGTAGATAAACCATTAAGGATCCCAATTGGTGATGTATATAATATTAAAGGTGTAGGACTTGTACCAACTGGAAAGGTAGAATCTGGAAGATTAAAACCTGGTGATAGAGTAATATTCTTACCATCAAAGAAACCAAATGGTGTTGTAGGTGAAGTAAAATCAATAGAAATGCATCATGAAAGATTAGATGAAGCATTACCAGGAGATAATATTGGATTTAACGTTAAAGGACCTGAAAGCGGTGATATATTAAGGGGAGATGTATGTGGAAAATTGGGAGAAGCATTACCAAAATTAGCAGAAGAATTTACTGCAAGAATTTATGTATTATATCATCCATCTGCAATTGCTGTAGGATATACACCAGTAATACATATACATACTGCAGCAGTAGCATGTAAAATTGTAGAAATACAATCAAAAATAGATCCAAGAACTGGACAGGAAGTTGAAAAGAATCCACAATTCTTAAAGACAGGAGATGCAGCAATTGTAAAGTTTGTACCAACAAAACCATTAATAGTAGAAAGATTTGAAGATTTCCCAAACACATCTTTGGGAAGATTTGCAATTAGAGATATGAATAAAACAATTGGAATTGGACAGGTATTAAGTGTAAAAGAAAAGCAGGTACAATTAAAGTAAATTTTTTAATTTTATTTTAAATAATTATAAAAATTTTATTGGCCTGAGGGATTCGAATCCCGAACCACTGGGTCTCAGAGAAGTTAAATAAACGATGTATTGTTAAATGTCAAATGTTCAACATTAGATCAAACAATAGAGAAAGGATTAGTAAAATGAAATAAAGTGAAAAATCTACTGCGCATAAGATGTTAAAGCATTAAAGTCCCAAGTTTAATTATGCATGAGGTATTCTATGTACTTTCAAATGACTTAGAGATCTAATCTTTCGAATTATTTGTTTTAATTTATATTTCTCTAGAATTGGTCTTATTTCTATGATATAACTATTTCTCATTATATTTTTATATTTCTCTTATTATTAAAAAGGGAGTGTTCTCATGTAGTCATCCTATTCGATATTGAATAATAAAATTATATTATACTCTTTGCTAACAATTCAGCAGCAATTGTAAAGCCTATAAATATCCCTACAAATTCAAGCCAGAAAAGAATTATTAGTGTATGTTCTCAGATAATAACCTATAAGCTTAAACTTAGCTATTAACAATTAATTAAAGTAAAGAGAGAGGAAAGTTGATAAAAGTTTATTGACTATGACTTTGATCTACCTGTACCAACTGAGCTCTAGCCTCCTTACCTCTTAATGCAGATAAAACTAGTGCAACAGCTAATATTCCTAACGATACGTAAAAAGCTGACTTTAAACCTGTTAAGAAAGAACTGGCCACACCACCTATTAAATTTGTAGTTCCCAGGAACACTTCAAATGCAACATATCTAGGAACAGTCGCAGAGGATACACTTATTGCTATAACGTAACTTAAAAGAGTCCCTATATTTGATAAAGTTCTGGCTAAGCCAGAAGCACCGCCATAAAATCCTCTGGGTGCATTAGCCATTATAGCGCTATTATTAGCTGGGAAGAATAGAGAAGAACCTAAACCGCCTATTGTTGAAGCGATTATAATAATGTATAAAGGAGTACTGATTGAAAGGTGTAAATATATGAAAATAGCTAACATCATTAAAGTTAACCCAATTGTAGCAGGTATTCTAGCACCTATCTTATCTGATAATCTTCCGGTAAATGGTGAAACTAAACCGGCTAAAACATAACCTGGAACTAATAGTAAGGATGCGTTGAAAGGCGATAAACCTCTAATCCCTTGAAGATACATTATTATAATGAATGCCGTGGCTAAATAACCCGTTGTTTGAAGAAATGACGCGAATAGAGAATAAGTAAATACCCTGCTTGCTTTAAAAGCTTTCAGATCTATTATAGGAAACTGCTGTCTCCTTTCAACCAATATAAATCCTAATAATATAATTAAACCGGCAGAGATTAAGTAAATGTTTAATAACCTCACCCCTTCCCCTGCAATATCAGCAGCTCCATAGGATATTAAGGATAGTGAAGCCAATAAACTTAGCATACCTATAATATCCAGTTTAGTATTTCTTCTTTCCAGATCTTTTATATATCTTAATCCCAATATTATAGCAACGATTCCTATTGGAACGTTAATATAAAATATATATCTCCAGCCTACGAAAGTTGTTATAAAACCTCCTAAAACTATCCCTAAAGTAGCTCCAGCGTTCCAACCTATTGAAGTATATCCATAAGCTTTACCCCTTTGATTTGGAGGAAATATATCAGCAATTATAGCCCCAGAATTAGATTGCATCATTGCAGCCCCCAACCCTTGAACTCCCCTAAATGCTACTAGGGAAATTGCATTAGGAGAGGCTCCACAGAGAATTGAACCTATTGTAAATATTGCAAATCCTAAATTATAAAAGCGAGACCTACCGTAAATATCACCTAATCTACCTAACTGAGTTGTAAAGACCGCTATAACTAGAAGGTAAAGTATGATAACCCAAATAATTACGTAAAGGTTAGTATGCAATTCTTGAGCGATAGATGGAATCGCTAAGATTACAATGGTTGTATCCACAGCCGACATTAACGTTCCTAAAACGATGACCAGCAACGCTAAGTTATTTGAATTCATAATTAATTGTTAGACAATTAACTATTTATTTTTTCTGAGTGCTCTCATGTAGTCATATCTCTCAAGTAAGCATCATTCAAATGTGTCTTCTCCCCTCGAATAAATTACTGGATGCATGACATTAAGTAGGGCCTGTTAATAATATTAGGGTGTTAAATAAAAATTTGTTGTGCGTTCAATTTATGTCTTTATATAGAGAATGAAAATCCCTTCAATTAAACTATTAATGGGCCCGAGGGGACTCGAACCCCTGACCTCCGGCTTTCTTAGGAGCGTAGCCTTATAAGGCCGGCGCTCCACCTCTGAGCTACGGGCCCTTATACATAATTTCACTTATTAATTTTTTTATGTCTTTTCTTATATGCGTTTTTTCTAATATAATATATATGGATGATACAAAGGAAGTTGAAATTTTGGATGCTGGATTTTTAGGACAAATTTTTGATGCTTCAAAAGAAGAAATTGAAAAATTTATTAAGGAAGAAGAAAAATCTATTGTATTAGATTATGAGAAAATAAAATCATATTTAAATAATAAACAATTAGATCTCCTATTAAATAAAACAGAAAGTTTTCTAGAACAACTTAGTATATATTTTTCTGAAAGATTAGAGAGAAAGGTAAAGATAAGAATAAAAAACCTTCCTGAAAGTTTGAGATATTTAAGGATAAGGGATATTAGATCTGAACATAAGGATAAATTAATACAGGTTGAGGGTATAATAAAAATATCTTCAGAAGTAAGGCCTTTTATTATAAAAACAAAATATTTACATGAAGATTGTGGTGGAGAATTTTGGGTTGAAAATAAGAATTTTGTAATAGAAAAACCAAAGAAATGTCCTGTATGTGGTGGTACAAAGGGAAAATTTATTGAAACAGATCATGAAACAATAGATGTACAAAGATTATTAATTGAAGAACCTGCAGATCAAATTGAAAAAGGAGAACAACCTGCTCAAATTACTGTAATATTAAAGGAAGACTTATGTGAACCTAGGATGGAAAGGAAAACATTACCTGGAATAAGGGTTAAAATATATGGAATTGTAAAAGAATTAAAAAATTCAAATTTTAAAGCGATATTGGATTTATATATAGATGCAATTTATATTGAACCTGTAGATAAAGATGTTGAAGATATATCAATATCTCCAGAAGATGAAAGAAAAATAAAAGAATTGGCAAAATCTGCAGATGTATTAAGTTTGATTGCAAGTTCTGTTGCTCCAGGTTTATATGGAAAGCATTATGAAATAATTAAAAAAGCAATTGCATTACAATTGGTATCTGGTGGAAAAAGAAAAAGAAGTGTTGATGAAAGAAAAAATATACACATATTAATTTTAGGAGATCCTGGTGTAGGAAAATCAAAATTATTAAGATATGTATCAGAAATTGCTCCAAAATCAAAATATGTAGTTGGAATAACATCATCTTCTGTAGGTTTAACTGCATCTGTTAGAAAAGATGAAATATTTAAAGGTGGATGGGTATTGGAAGCTGGAGCTCTGGTATTAACTTCTGGAGGACTTGTATGTATTGATGAACTTGATAAATTATCTACAGAGGAATTGCAATCTTTACATGAAGCAATGGAACAACAAACAATAACAATTGATAAAGCAAATATTCATGCAACATTGAGAACGGAAACATCAATTTTGGCAGCTGCGAATCCAAAATTTGGAAGATGGGATAAGATGAAAAGTATAGTTGATCAAATAGATTTACCACCAACAATAATTAATAGATTTGATTTAATATTTGTTCTTATAGATGAACCAAATCCTCAACAGGATGAGGCAATTGTTGATGAACTATTGAAAGGTTTGAAAGAAGAAAAGAAAGCACCATTGGATAAAGATCTATTAAGAAAATATATAATATATGCAAAGAAAATTGAACCTCAATGGACAACTGCAGCTTTAGATATTGTAAAGGATTTCTATATAAAGTTAAGATCTAGTTCTGGGGAAGATACAATACCAATAACTACAAGACAATTAATGTCAATAATAAGAATAGCTGAAGCTTCTGCAAAAATAAGATTATCTCCAGTAGTTACTGAAGATGATGTAAATCTTGCAAAAGAATTATTATTATATAGTTTGAAAGAAGTTGGAATAAATCCAGAAACTAATAGATTAGATATAGATATAATAATGTCTGGAATTTCTTCTACACAAAGACAAAAACTATCAAAGGTATTGGATATAATAAAAGATTTACAAAAAGATTTTCCTGATGGCGTTCCATTAAATGAAATATTAAATGAATCTAAGAAATATAATTTGGAAGAAGAAAAAGTAAAAGAAACAATTGAGAAATTATTAAAGGAAGGATATATATATGAATCTGGAGATAAGAAATATAAAGCTGTATAAATATGTATTTGCCAATATTTTCAAAAGATTTAAAGAATTATAAAGATAAAAAAGTAAGTTTAATTGGAAAAGTAATAGATATACAAGAAGAAAAGAAATTAATTAGACTAAAATTATTAGATACATTCGGATTTTTTGATGTTGTTTTATTTGATATATATAATATTAAATTATTTGATACTTTACTAATTTTAGGAAATGTTTCAGAATATAATAATAATTTTTCTGTAATTGCAAGATATGTAAGTATATTAAATGAAGATGATGAAATTATATGGAGAAAATTTTTCATTAAAAAAATGAAAAGAAATATAAAGAAAAATAATAAAGAAAATAAAATGGAAGAAAAAGATAGTGATGAGGATAATGTGAAAGAAAAAGAAGTAAAAAAAGAAATAGATAAGGAAGAATATGAAGAAGAATTACCTGAGGAAGTAAAATTAAGAAAACAAATTTTAGAATATATAAGAAATAATGATAAAGGTGATGGAGTATCTTTAAAAGACATAGAAGATTTCTTTGATATAAGCGAAGAAAAGTTATCAAATATTATAATGGATTTATTATCTGCTGGAGAGATTTATGAATCTTCGCCAGAAAAATATAAAGTTATATGACACTAACATACGAAGAAATGTTAGATGAAGCATATAAGAAATTGGGTAGTATAAAAGTTTTACATGGATCTATGTTGGGATCGATAAATATACCATTACCAAAAATAAATTATGTTGGAAAATGGACATCTATAGAAAATGCTGGAACAATTTGTGATATAGTAAATAGAGACATAAATTTATTGGCAGAATTTTTACAAAAGGAATTTAATGTTGCATCAAAAATTGAAGATAAGAAAATAATATTACAGAAAAGGATAGAATTTGATAAAATAAAGGCAAAGATAGATAAATTTATAGATATATTTGTTAGATGTCCAATATGTAAAAAGTTAGATACAAGATTGGAAAAGAGGGAAAGGGTATATATTATTAAATGCCTGGCCTGTGGTGCAGAAAGTCCTGTAATATATAAGTTAAAATGATATTGGTAAAAAAATATAGGGATAGTTATGGATATGCTCTAGTTTTATGTGATAAAAATTTATATGGAAAAAGATTTGAGGAAGGGGAATTTGTATTAGAATTAAATGAATTTTTTAAGGGAGAAGAAAAGGAAAAAATTGATGAAAAAGATTTTGAAGATATATATTTTATATATGCTGTTGGAGAAGAATCTGTAAATATATTAAAAGAGAAAAAAATAATTGAAGAAAAAGATATTAAAAGAATTGCAGGAATACCATATACTTTTGTTATATATTTATGAAGAGGATTTGTCCATCCTGTGGAAGAGAAGTTGAAAAATTATATGATGGTTTATGTTATGAATGTTATTTAAAAATAAATAAAAAAGAAGAGAAAAAAGAGAAAGTATATATATGTAAGTATTGTGGAAGAATAAAATATCATAATAAATGGTATAATAATCTTGATATAGAAAATTTTGAATATGAATATACTGTTTGTCCAAGATGTAAAGGTTTAATTAAAAAAGCAAATCTAATTTTACAAATAAGAGGATATAATAAAAATATTGAAGATGAAATATTAAAAATAGCAAAGAAAAATAGAGATATAATAAAAAAGGTAAATGAAATAAATGAAAATGATCTTGATATATATTTATATGTAGGAAAAAATAGGATAAAGAGCTATTATAATATATTAAAAAAATATGGGGAAGTAAAATTAAGTAAAAAATTGTTTAGCTATGATAAAAAAAGTGGAAATAAAAAATATATTGTAACAATATTACTAAGGGGTGAAGAAGATACATGAAAAACCTTATAAAAGTTTACATAATAATAAAGGGTATGGACTGGGAAGACCTAAAAAGGAGGATAAAGGAACTGAGAATGAAAGAAGAGGATGAAGGAGAAGGTTGGGAAGAATATGAAGAAGAGGATTGGGATTTGGAAGAAGATTGGGACGAGGAAGGGGAAGATGAATGGTAATTTATTAATGTTTAATTTATAATATTTTTTAAATGTCTCTTTTCGAAGAAGAAGGAGTTCCTGTTCCTAAGGATAGGCAAGTTATAGGAATAATTGAGGAGGTTGTTGGTTGGGCACATGCAAGGGTAAGATGTTTTGATGGAAAAACAAGAATATGTAGAGTTCCACAAAATAAGAAAATGCATAAGAATATATGGTTAAAAAAGGGTACATATGTATTAGTAGAACCATGGGAGTTACAATCTGATAAAAAAGGAGATATATTATATTCATATACAGATTCAGAAGTTGAATGGCTAAAAAAGAAAGGATATTTAAAGATTGAGGAAGAGTTTTAGGGCCCGTAGTCTAGTGGCAGGACGGTGGGCTCCAGACCCATTGACGGGGGTTCGAATCCCCCCGGGCCCAAGACCGACTACTAAAAGATAATATAAAAAGGGTTTTAAATTAAATATTGTAATTGTTTGATATATTGCCAAATGTTTGATTTAAAGCATTATTTGATGTATTTGATAAATTTTGTTGAGATGATGAGATTTTCAAAGTTTGAGGGACTACAAAAATTATAACTACTACTAAAACAATAAGTCCAATTATTAAAAAAAATACAAAATCTATAGCATCAGATCTTTTCATATTTTAATTTATTATATAAAAGATGAACTTATAAAAGATTAGGATGGGCACACCAACTCATCACCCATGGTTGTGCAAGTTATAGTTGTAGTCGTAGTTATAATCGTAGACGTAAATTCTCCATTCTCCCCCACTCCATAAGACGTAGTTGTAGTCGTAGTTGTAATTATAGTTGTAGAATATTGGGATGAGCTAGATCCGCCGTTTACTTGATTTGATATATTATTTATTGCTTGACCTGTTTGATTTGTTTGATTCAATGTTGGATTTAATACATTTTGTGTTCCAGTTATTCCCTTAGAAAATGTACCTGTAAAGAATAATACTACAACTATTAAGGCAACAAGTGCTATTATCAATATAATAATTGTATTAATTGCTATGGATTGGCCTTTCTTTACCATAAATTTTTATACAATTTCTATATTTTTAAATTTTTTATAAAAGATTAATTTTATGTGGATATTAAGAGAAAAATTAAAAGATTATGATATAGAATTTTCTGAACCTCCAAAAAATTTAGATTATGATATATCTATTAAATTATTCAAAGAAATAAAAAAAGGAAAAGATCCAAATATATTAGTAAATGAAATAATTGAAAAAATAAAAGAATTTGTTTCGGATTATAAGTTTTTAAATGGATATTTAAATATTAAATTGAATAAAGAAAAATTATTAGAAAACTATAGAAAATTATTTGATTTTGAAAAAAAGAATATTAGAGTATTTTTAGAGCATACATCTGCAAATCCAAATAAAGCATTACATATAGGTCATTTAAGAAATTCAATGATTGGAGATTCTTTATATAGATTGTTTAAAACATTAAACTATGATGTAAATGTAATAAATTATATAGATGATACTGGTGTTCAAGTTAGTGATAATATTTTAGGAATATATTATTTAAAAATACCTGAAGAACCAAAAGATTTCAATTTAGAGAATGTAATAAAGAATATTAAAGAATTTTTAATAAGAGAAAATTTATATAAGGAAGAATATGAAGAAAAAATTAGGAAAATATTTTTGGAGAGAATGAATATATTGAAAAATTTATATGGATATGAAGTTCCTGAAAAATTTGATCATTATTATGGAGATTTTATATATGTAATAGTTAATAAATTATATGAAATAATTCCTGAATTGGAAAAATATAAATATAATATTATAAAGATGATTGAAGAGGGAAATAATGAAGTATATTATTTATCTAAAAGAATATCTGATAGAATTTTATTTGAACAATTAAATACATTGTGGAGATTTAATATATATTTTAATTTAATCATTAGAGAATCTGATATATTAAAGTATAAATTATTTGATAATGCATTAAAAGTATTGGAAGAAAATAAAATGATAAAAAAGAATGGTACAATTTCTTTAGATTTAACAAGATGGGAGGATATATATAAAGCATATTCAAATAAAGAAAAGGTTCTTGTAAGATCAAATGGAACTACTACATATATTGCAAAGGATATTGCATATGCAATGTGGAAACATGGTATAATTAGATCAGATATTAAATTTAAAGAATATATAAAACAACCAAATGGAGAATATATATATGAAATAAATAATGAAGGAAAAGAAATTGAACCATGTAAAATTTCAGTAAATGTAATTGGAATGGAACAAATGCATAATCAATTAATGGTAAAAAGAGTAATTGAAGAAATTGATAAAGATTCAAAATATATATATTATGGATATGGATTAGTTAGATTGCATAGAAATACTGCAAAAATATTTGGAATAAATGAGGATATAAAAATGTCTGGAAGAAAGGGATTATATATAAATGTTGATGATTTATATGAGAAATTATATAATATTGCATATGATAAATTTAAGGATAAAGAAAAAGCTGAAAAAGTAGTAAAAAGTTTTATATCATTAGAAATGTTGAAATATGATAGAAATACTGCAATATTGTTTGATATTGATAAAATGTTAAATTTGGAAGAAGGGAATGCAATATACTTTTTATATACATATGCAAGAATAAAATCATTATTAAATAAAGTTGATAAAATACCTGAAGAGTTTGAAATAAAAGAATTAAATAAATATGAAGAAAAATTAATTATTAATATATTTAAATTTAAGGATGTAATCTATGATATTGAAAAATCATTAGAATTAAATCATTTATATAAATATTTAATAGATCTGGTTAGATCATTTAATGAATTTTATCAAAATGTTCCAATATTAAATTATAAAGATAAATATCCACATAGATTATTCCTAGTATATTTAACGAAAGAAATATTGGATAAAATATTCTATATATTGAAAATTGAACCTGTAGAAAGTATTTAAAAATATAATATATATTATCAATTTATGTCAATGATAAGGATTAAAATGTGGGGAACTGATTTAAAAACAATGAATCAATTTACTAATCAATTGTTAAAAATAATTGAACAATTGGGTATTGAAAAGAGAGGTCCTGTTAATTTACCAACAAAAATAATTAGAATACCTACTATGAGAACATTGGGAAAGAGAGGTACAAAAATATATGAAACATATCAAATAAGAATATATAGAAGATTTTTAGATGTTGCAAATGATGAAAGATTTTTCAAAAATTACTTTATAAATATGCAAATTCCATCAAAAGGATTTAGAATATCATTAAAGATAATAAAATGAGCTATATTTTATTGAGATATAATGGATTATATATATTTGATGATAATTTAGAAAATTTTAAGAAAATTGATGTTGAATTAAATTTAGAAGATTTAGAAGAAATATATAAAAACAAGTTACCTGAAAAGATAAAAAATTATATAAAGGAAAATGATATTTTCATTGGACAAAGATTTGAAGGATATAAATATACAGAAGATACAAGTATAATAAGAAAAACATTGGAAAAAATTGGAGAAGAAAAGATTGATAATAAATTATTTATTGATTTATTAAAGGAACAAATATCAGATTCAATAAGTAGGGATGAAATGATAATTCAAGCAATAAGTTTTCTTGATGATTTAAATAAATCATTGAATTTATTTATGGAAAGATTTAGGGAATGGTATGGATTATATTTTCCAGAAATTTCACAGGAAATTGAGGATCATGAGAAATTTATAAGAACAATTGTAAATTCAAATAGGGAAGAATTAATGAAAAAATATAATATTAATAAAACAATGGGTGGAAAAATATTTGAAAAAGAAGATTTGGAAATAATGAATGAAATATCATTAAAAATAAAGGAAATTTATGATTTAAGAAAAAATTTGGAAGATTATATTGAAAAATTAATGAAAGAAATTGCTCCAAATTTATCAGAAATTGCTACTCCAAAAATTGGTGCAAGATTAATATTATTAGCTGGCGGATTAAAGGAATTATCATTATTACCTTCTTCAACAATACAAGTTTTAGGTGCAGAAAAAGCATTGTTTTTGCATTTATCTAAAGGTATAAAACCTCCAAAACATGGTGTAATATTTAATCATCCATATTTACAAAAATTACCTCCAAAAAGAAGAGGAGCAATGGCTAGAACATTAGCATCAAAAATATCTATTGCAGTAAAAGCAGATTTGAATGGAAAGATAATATATCAAAAATTGAAGGAAGAATTGGATAAAAGATTTAAAGAATTATCTGAAAAATGAAATTAAAGCCATTAAAAGAGAATAAGAATATATTTATTGATGAAAAAGGTAGATTATATACAAAGAATTTGGTACCTGGAAAAGTTGTATATGAAGAAAGATTGGTAAAGTATAATAATGAGGAATATAGAGAATGGATTACAAATAGATCAAAATTAGCAGCAGCAATTAAGAAAAATATTGGAGAAGTACCAATTAATAAAGGTGATAAAATATTGTATTTAGGTATTGCATCAGGTACAACTGCATCACATATTTCTGATATAATTGATAAAAATGGATTAATATTTGGTGTAGATATTTCTGCAAGAATATTAAGGGATCTTGTCCCAATATTATATGATAGAAAAAATATTATTGGAATATTGGCGGATGCTGACAAACCATGGGAATATTTACATATTGTTACAAAGGTTGATTTAATATATCAAGATGTTGCACAACCACATCAGGTAAAAATATTTATTAAAAATATTGAATATTATTTAAAAAATAAGGGATATGGATTTTTAGCAGTAAAAGCAAGATCAATTGATGTATCTAGAGATCCAAAAGAAATATTTAAGGAAGTAAGAAAGGAATTGGAAGATTATGGATTAAGAATAATAAAAGAAGTAAGATTGGAACCATATCATATTGATCATTCAATGTTTTTAATTCAAAATAAATAATTTTTAAAGGTTATTATAAATATATAAAAAATGCTGCATGCTATAAGAGAAATTGATAGAAATGGAAGGGAAATATATAAATGTCCATTATGTGGTCATGTATTTGTAAATAGCAAGCAATATAGTAGACATTTAATGAAATCCCATTTAAGAAATGTTACAATGAATAAAAGAAAATGGAAGAAATTTATGAAACAATTATTATTAATTGATATAAAGGAAAAAAGTAATATTGAATTAACAAATTATGAAAGATACTTAAAGATAAAATCAAAGTTAAATAATATAAAGCTAAATAGTGAATAATTTTGTCTTTTCTTTTCCAGATAGTTCTCTAATTATTCTTTCATAAATTATATTTTGTATATTTTTAATTCCCTTTACTCTTTCTTCAATATCTTTAAATGATTCAAATGGTTTCTTCTGTCTTTCTTCAATAATTTTTTGAACAGTTACTTTTCCAATATCTGGTAATAATTCCAATGTATGTATTCTAATATTTAATGGACCAGCTTTATTAAAAAATTCTACAAATTTTTTCTCATTTTTTGCTATTAGATCTCTTATTGCTTTTTCTAAATTTGCTTTTGCAATTTCAGGTAATTCATCAAAGGATAATCTTTTTAATATAGATCTTACCTTATCCCTTTGTTTATTTCCAATATATAATTCTTCAAATAAATTTACTGTAACACCAGGTTTTAATGTTAATAATAATAATGTAAAATAATCCCTTCCAACAGTATATACTACTGGCTCCTTTATATTTTTTGTTGGATCTCCGCCTGGCAAATAATATATTACAATTGCATACTCTTCTCTTTTATCCATATTTCTTTATTACATTTAATATTTTTTCAATATCTTGTTTGCTTAAAGTATGCGTATATAATACTGCCCTTAATTCTTCTTCATTTTTTGGTAAAAATTCTAATATTTGTATTTTTACTTCATCTGGTAAATTTATATCTTTTAATTCTTCTAATATTTCTTTTTCTTCATTTTCATCTAATTTATATGTATCATTAAGGAATTTTAATGTTCTTTCTTCTACATATAATAAATTTCTCTTTTCTTTATTTTTTTGTAATATATTTTTAACATTTGCAGGTGTTATAAGCTTTTTATTCAGTACTTCCATTTATATATCTTTTTAAATATTATTTAAAAATATATCATGAACTTTTAATTTAATGACTGCAAGAAAGGGGAAGGGTTCTAGAAGAAAAACAAGGGATAAATTATCATTACATATAAGGGAACATGGTAAAATAAAGATAAGGAAAATATTACAAGAATTCAATATAAATGATAAAGTTGTAATAAAGATTGATCCATCATATAATAAAACAATGCCTCATCCAAAATATCATGGAATGGTTGGAACAATTATAGGAAAAAGGGGGGAATGTTATGAAGTTTTAGTAAATGATAAAGGAAAAGAAAAAATGATAATTGTTCATCCAGCACATTTAGAAAAATTTAAGGAACAGGTTTCTCCTGTTCAATCTTCTTAGTTATATTATTTAAAATAATATCCCTTAATTTTATCATATCATCCTTTTTAATTAATGGTAATTCAATTGTTAAACTTACACTTTTATTTAATAAAAATGTATGAGTATATATTTTTATTGTATATAATTTTCTAATTTTCTCATATAAACTCTGATATATTTCTATATTATTTATATATGAATTTTCTATTGATCTTATATTTTCATTTTCAATCAATATTAATCTTTTATTTGTAAATATTATATAATAGTTCTTTGCCTTTTCATAATATTTTAATGCAATATAATATACAATTGAAGTAATAAAAAATAATAAAAATAAGGATAATATATTTGGGTTATAATATTCTGAAATTAAGAATGTAACAAAATATATAGAAAAAATTAAATATAATGGAAATGTATATCTTAATGAATATATTGATGGATTATAATTAATAGTAAATAATGGATCTTCATTTTCCAATTTTATTTTTTCATTTATTTTTTCTTTTTCAAATGATAAATAATAATCTCCTTTCATTTTTGTTTATTTATTCAAAAATTTATAAATATTGTTTTTTATTTATTTTTATGGATCTAAAATTTGATAAAAGGTTATTATTATTAATAATATTCTCAATAATAGGTTTAATTATATATATTTATTTATCATATGTTGTTTTAATAAATAGCTCATTACCATTATTTTGTTCTATTAATAATACCCCAATAAATTGTGAAAATGTAATAAGAAGTCCATATTCAAAATTGTTTGGAATACCTTTAGAAATATATGTAATTTTATATTTCATAATTGATATATTTTTGATATTATTATTGTATAAGAAAATGTTTAAGATAATTTATAATTTATTATATAGATTAATTGGTATTATATTTGTAATATTTTCATTATATGTAATGTTATTTTTAATTCATTCAATATGTTTATATTGTTCTACAGTGGATGGAATATTGATTATCAATTTTGGGATAATTTTATATTATTATAAAAAGAAAGTTTTCGAATAAAATTTATAATTGATAAGATTTTTTAGATATATATGAAAAATAGTATAGCAATAGATATGGTAATAATTATAGTTATTGCATTAGTTATTTTAGTTTTGGCAGTTTTGTTTGGATATAAAATATTTTTAGGTGGAAATAATACAGCAAATGAGTCAATTAATTTTCTTAATAACAGCTTTAATAATATTACAAATCAATCAATTTCAAATATAATAAAATGAGGGGGAGTATTTTTGATGATCTTATGCTATTTATAGGATATTATCTTCCAATATTTATTATAGCTCTTGCAGGAGTTATATTTATTTTAACTTCAATATTTAAATTCTATCATATTAATAATCCATCTCAATATTATATTTCAATAATGAACCAAAATAGTCAAAACAATCAAAATAGTAATCAGAATACAATAAATTCAACAATTATGGTAAATATATATTATCAGAATGGATTTAATATATATTATGTTCCATCATTTATTGAAAATCTAAGTAATTGGAGTATATTTTATAATATTACAAATACTTATACTAGTAGTAGTAGTAATTTATCACAAATAAATCCTCCGAATATAACAAATACTAATTCAACATCATTTGATATAAGTTCATCATATAATGTTGAATTAGAATCTATAATTAATCTATCAAATAATACTTTTGAAGGAAATAATGTTATATATACGTATAATGAAACTACATATGAATGTAAAATTGTTGGAAATAATGTTTTAGAATATCAGCCAGGTAGTTTTGCATATTTTTGTATATTATGTGAACCAGTGTCAGGAAATAGTCCAAGTATACAATATTACTATTTAAGTGAACCTGAATATATAAATATAACTCCAGTAATATCTTTATTAGGAAATTCTTATCCAAATACTCAATATTATGATTATACAGTAAATAATGTAGAAATAGTTAATGGAACATATTTAGCTATACCTTTATCAAATAGTAATGGAGGATATTCTATGGAAGATTTCCAAAATATATTAGTTACAATTGGTCCTCCTTTAAGTAATTATATAAATAATACTCCATATGTTGGGGATAATGTAGTATTTTTAGTTAATTATGATGGTAAATATTATGCATTACCTTCATGGTATGCTGGTCAAGATAGTGAGGGAAATTATTATTTCTTTATTAATCTATTAAATATTCCTTCATTATATAATAGTAATTTTGGTTGTAATATTATATCAATATTTGTTGGATTTAGTAATGAAAGTCTATTACCATATTTAAATGGAACAATTGGTGGTGATCCTTATGCATTAAATTCATCCAATCCGGCTTCAGCAGTTGAATATGATAATGGATTAAATGTATTTCCAATATATGTTAACTTTTATCCATATAATGGAACAAAAGGTGAAAGAATGGAAGAAACATCAGCAGGAGTATGTAATAATGGATATGCATGTTTCGAAAATATTCAATTTAATAATGTATTACCTACGTATAATAATATAAGTATTTATGTAAATGGAACAAATATTATTCCACAAATTATAGCAACTGGAGAATTAGAAGGATTAATGATGGATAATGGAACATGGCAAGGATCATATGCATTAATTACATCAAATGTTTTACAAAAGACTTTTAATCAATTATCTCAATCACAAAATGGATTGGGATTACAAACATTTGCATATTTTTCTGGAATACCCTGGGAAGATACTCCAGGTACTGTTACAACTCCATATGTTTCAGCTGCTATAGTATTATCATATATTAGTTATAATAATCAATTCCAAGCTGATACAGTAAATGATTATAATTATAAAGATTCAACAACGAACTGTATACATGGTCTTAGAGGATGTGCTCCTGTAGGAAATCAAAATATAGGAATAAATGTTGGGGGTGATACATATTTACCACTTAATTTCCCAATATTTATGTATGAATATGCATGGGCATTTGGTGGTCCAGGTCCAGGCTATTCTTCAGGATATTATGTTGGAATATTGCAATATAGTGATACATTAGGATTAGGATATTTCTTAACTACTCAATATACAAATAATCTAAATCCAAGTGGATATTATGATTATTATTATTCAGGATCTGGTTGGAGTTGTGGTACAACTTGTTATCTCACTGGTGGTCTAACTGGTTGGAATCTCAATTATTATTTCTTAGAAGATAATAATGGAAAGATATACGGACAAAATGGAGGATCAAATTATTTTCCCTTTATGCCACCAGATCAACAAAATAATGATTTTTATTCTCAATATGGTGTATTTTGGCTGTATAATTGGTTCCAGCCAGAAAATAATAATATGAATATATTCTTCTTAATGAATGGAAACATTTTCAATTATTCTCTTGCTTCAGAACCATATAGTTGGAATGGGGGAAGTGCGTATGCAATACCACCAAAACCACCTGGAAGAATTTTTTGCTCTGTTGAAGATGATATATGTGAACCTTTATTTGTACAATCATACATAAATGCATATAATACAGCGTTTAATCAATCCTATAATCTTCAAAATGCTTTATATAAATATAGCTATTTTGCTCCTAGTAGTATAAATAATAACACTTTTATACCTGGAACTTTTGGATATCATGAAGAATATAATATTATTATAAGTCACTTGCAAGATGATTCAAGCGTATATTCAGGAACCCCCTATTTATTTGTTTCAGCAGGTTCGGGAGGAGGTTCGGGTTTTATGTATCTAAACTGGATAATTGTAACGTATGGAGTTCCTTATGTTATAAGCATATCTTAAAAATATTGCTAAAAATTAACTGGGTAGATTATATGTTTGATTTGGAACATAAAAATTGTTGAAAGATGAACCAGCAATATTTCCAATTGCTCCGTATGGAATTATTGTTTTGTTAGGTAGTGCTAGTACATATCCTCCAGCGATATCTATACTGCTATATTGTTGATATAAGTGTGTTTCATAAACCAATGTTCCTGTTACATTTGCCCAATCATATACTGGTGAGTTTCCTGGTATTACTGCTGCGTATGTTCCTGGTGTATTCATTGCCGCTACGAAGTTGGGTACCCATTTATCATATGTATAGAATCCTGCAATGTTCGCTGGGTTTATTTTATTTGCCTCTATTATATAATATGTCTGTCCATTTATTATTGCCTGCTCAACTGGCACCTTACCCTTAATTACATATAAATCCTTTAAGGGGTCATATGGTTGATGATTTATTGGATCAGTCTGTCCAACAAATTGATTATTTAGTTGAACTATTTGATTATGATTATTAATTATTGTACTTGCATACTGTCCATTCCATATTACGTCATGTAATGTTGTTCCATTGTTTAATATTAAATCACCTACAGGATCTGTTTGTCCATTATAATTTATTGTTTGACCGTTTGGTACAAATGCTTCATAACCATTTTGAGATCCTAAATATTGTATATGTTCATTATGTGAAGGTAATGCATGTATTCCAAATAATGCAAATCCTATAGCAGCAGCAGTAGCAATAACACCAATTGCTATTGATGCATATTTTGCAGCTATACCTCTACGACCACCAAGTCTTCCTTCTAAATATGATCCTACTGAAAGTGAAGCTCTTGTATAAGGAGATAATGATAATGCATAACCTGCTATTACTGGCCCATATTCTTTTAAATATTCTTTAATTTTTCCAATACTTTTTATATTTCTCATTAAAATAGTATCTAAAGTCACACGCTCTTGCATATAATATACTTTTAATAAAGTTTTAAAAAGATAATTATACTTATAATTATCAAATAAATAAACCTTTTTATAAAAATTTTATAAATATTTTTAATTTCCTAATCTAAAAAAGCTAATATAAAATAATAAACACTACAACACCAACTATTATTAAAATAATAACCCAAATTGGTATTGAACTAAACAAAGATTTATTAGATGTTGTAGTTATACTTGGTATTGAACTATATGAAGATGTATTAGAAGTTGATGAAGTTGATGTGGTAGGAATATTATTTATATTATTGGTAGTAGTTGTAGTAGATTGACTTATTTGATAAGGTAATGGTGTTATTGCCATATATATTGAACCTTGTCCATTTGAAATATTATTTAATCCAAACCATGCTAAATAAAGATTATTATTTGAAATTGTTGCTCTTGGAATTATTGTAAATTGAGTTGTATAATTAACAATTGATTGTAATTCTGTACCATTCCAATAATATACACTTAATAAACCAGGTCTCCATGCAATTATAACATATCCATTATTCCATGATATTGGAAATGCACTTTCATATATTGGTAAATTAAATGTCAAATTTTGATTAATTGTTAATACTCCATTATAAAATTGATATAATGAATTACCAACAAAGCCAATATCCGTTGCACTTACAAATTCAATATTTCCATTATTCATGTTTACTAAAGCATAAGTACCATTTAGAAATTGAACAGCTACAAGACCATTATTTGCACTTAAAATACCAGCAATACCTGGAATATTTAAGGATTTAATAACATTACCTGAAAGTGTTAATTCTTCAAGTATTGTATTATTATATGTAAGGGATAATGTAGGTTCATAAACTAAATATATATAATTTCCATCACTAGCATAACTCATTGCATCACCGCTTGTTGTTAAATTAATAACAGGTCCCCAAACATTATTATTTAATATTGAAGCTTGAAGAAGAATTGTTAAATTATTTAAACTATAACTTCCAATTGGCACACCAGCCCATAGCATCATTAATGATCCATTATTTAATTCAACTAATGCTGGACTAGCTTCTCCCAAATCATTAAAATTTGGTAAAGGTGCATTCATTTCTTCAGTTCCATTAAATACTAAACCATTAATAGTTGCAATTGATGATTTCAATTCTGTATAATAAATATAAACAAGACCATTATAACTAGTTATTGAAAACCCATAACCAAATCTAGAATTATTAGTTATTATAATAATTGATGTATTTGTATATTGTTGGCCATTTAAATTTGTTTGTGCTATAATTTTTGTACCTAACATTATCAAAGATAATATAAAAATAATAGCTATTGCCTTAAATTTATTTTTCATATAATTTTCTATTATTATTTATTTTTAAGTATTATGGTTATTGAAAATTTGCTATAAAAAATTAATAAAATCCAAAATTTTTATAAATGATATGAAATCAATAAGCGATAGTGTAATAGAACTTATTATTGTAATTATTATAATAATATTTGTAATATTAGTTTTCTTTAATGTATTAAAAGGTCTTAGTTATGCAGGTAGACCAGAAGCAAAGTTTGGATATGCATTATCAGGAAGTATAAGTTTTATGGTAAATCCAATAGCACAGGGAATATCCGATGCTTCAACAATTGCAAATGATGTATTAATAGGAATTATTGCTGCTACGGCTGTTGCTGGTATAGTTAAAGGAGTTTATGAAAATTATAATGCGAATATAGAATATTTAGAGAGTATAGGATTTAGTGAAGAAGATATACAGAATATGGATTTGAAAGATCTGTTATTTGAGGATCTTCAGAATGGAGGATCTGCATTAGGTCCTATTGCGAAAGATGTTATAAATTCATATAGAACAGTATTTTTAAATCCTTTAGGTGGTGGTTTATTATTTGGAACTATTGGTTTAGATTTATCATCTGAATCTTTAAATAATTTAGCTCATGCATTACAAGGACCAATTTTATATTATTTAGTTCCAGAAGGTTTAGTAGTTGTGAATTTGAGTAATATAGGTGGTTCCCAGATAAATGAAATGCTTAATGATTTAAATCAATCATATGTAAATAATATAGAACAACAGCAATATTGTAGTAATCCAACATCATCAGCATGTCAAAATTTATATGCAACATATTTAGTTGCAAAATATTTATTCTATACATATGGAGAAACACTGGGACAAAGTGTAACTATAGCAGGAAATCATAATGAATATGTATTATTATTATTTGACTATAATAGTACATATAATGTTACATTAAATGATGTTTTATGTATGCTGGAAATGATGAAATATTATAATTATATTCCATTGGAAGTTATGTATGGAGATAAGGTAATAGCAAATAGTACTAATAATATCGCCTGTCAGATTTTAAGCAATGTAAATAGTAGTTTAATGTCAGAAAATCCACAAGATTCAAATAATGTATATAATAAACTATTAGTAAACTCTTTTGAAGTAAATAACAGCAGTGGTAAACCTTATCTATTAAGTTCAACTAAAAACAACCCTTCACCAAATCAAGTTACAATTATTCCAGGTAATCTAACATTACCAAATGGTATAATAATAGAATATACATATGAGGGAGGAAATAGGGTAATTCTATTAACATCAATTTCTGGGGGAAGTTAGTTTATAAATTACAAAGTTTTTAGATTTATAATGGAAACTGGAGAACTTTTAAAGATAATCCTAGCATTAATATTTATTGTACTAATATTAATATTTGTTTTTGTCATATTGGGACCAAAAATAGGGCTAAATATAAATATATTTGCAAACTATCAATTAATAGGAGGAAATGGATAAAAGAACTCAATTAGATACATTTTTAATAGCAATAATATTATTTATAGTTGCTTTAGTATTGTTAGTAATATTTATGTACTTTTATTTCAAAGGTGGAGTAAATTTATTTAATAGTATAAATCAAACAAATGGCACAAATGTTGTAAATAGCATAAATAGTAATAACTATGGCTGATAATGCAATAAATTTTTTAATATTTTTAATTATTGCACTAGTAATAATAATTTTAGCAATATTATTTTATTATTATATAGTAAATAATTCTATGCAGGTAAATGTAACAAGTGTTGGGTATAAAGTATTAAATCAATCTGGATTAGGATAATATGAAAGGGGATTCTCTTATTAAAATAATTTTTGATATAATAGTATTAATTGTATTGGTAGTTTTAATATATTATATTATTACGGCACTTATTGGATTATCTATGGGGAAAGATTTTGAATATATCGGATATTTAAATTCAATTGCTGATGCTATAAATAATAATGCTACTGGACAGATATTTATAGATAATTATGATTATAATTATGTTTTTGTATTGACATATAACAATGGATGGTATTTACAATTATATCATTGTTTTCCTCCGAACGTTGTTGTAGGTCTTTTATCTGTTAAATTAGTATATTGGAATGTTTCTACAACAGATAATGGAAATACTATCATATTTGCACCAGCATTAGCATTTTGTAAATTAATAAAACAAAGATCATTAGATAATGTAAATGAAATAAATATAAACATACAAGGATTAAATGATAATGCTGGTTTATTAGCATATTCTGAGAATAGTAATTTAAATGTTTTTGACCTTTTTATAAATGTAATAATAAATACTGTTAGTAATCTTCAAATACCATCATCAATGGTTCTTACTATAATAAATGATACAAATATAACATGTAATAGTAATAGATGTACGTTTATGTCAACAATTAATGAAAATAGTAATACATATGAAGAAAGTGGTAATATATATTGTTCTCCATATTCAAATATGAATTCAAATAGTTTAACATATAATCCATCGGTATGTGTTGAATTATCAGGATTTCCACAAAATTCTCAAGTACAGCTTAGTAATTTAGAAGGTGAAATAGTAGATGCTGCTACATTAGGAAGTCTCTTTCAAGGGGTAGATTTTCCAATATTATTATTAGCAGGTTCTTTACCACCAACAGTAATGTATATAGATGTAAATAGTAATGATGGAACGGCAGATATTAATATATATATAGGAGAAACTGTTTCATAGTATGGATGATGAATTATTAGATGCAATAATAGCATCAATATTTTTAATAATTGTATCGTTAATAGGAATATATTTTCCATATATTGTTACAAGAATATTTGGTACTCATAATCCTTATTTAATATTAGAAGTTGCTGGTTTTATTACATATTCAACATCAGAACCTGGAAATATGAGTGCAGCATTTTTAGTAACTAATGGACCAACCTTTTTCTATGAATTTAGGATAATTCCTCCAATACAATCATCCGCTCTGTTTATTCCTTTATATAATAATAATGATTTTTTAGTTAGTATTGGAGTATGCTATGTACGTGATTTATGGCAACAACTTGCAGATGATGCACTAAATTCTTTTATAGCTGAAGGACTTTCATATTTACCAGGATTAAAGAGTTTTGGTTCAACAAAATCTATAATAGAAGTTTTAAATGGCATATCTAAAAACATACCAGCAATTGCTAAACAAGCATTAATAAATTTTGGCATTGCATATACTTCATATACAGAACAATCTGCATATTTGCAATATTCATATGGAAATCATAATATATGGGGAGATATTTTTAATGCATTGCAATCTTCAGTAGGGCCTTCTTTATGGGCTGCTGGAGAAGCTACTATAATGCAAGTTGTAGATATGGTATTAGATGAAACTTTACCACCTCCAGCCGATTTTGTAGCTGGTTTTGCATTTAATATGGCATTTTCCTCAGCAATCACTTTAATACAATATTGGCAAGCTACAACAAATCCATATACATATTGTTATTATAATCAATTTATAAGTCAAGGTAAAACTTTTTTTGGTCTACTTCCAAATGGTAAATATACAGTATATCAACCATATTTAACATTATCAATATATTATAATCCAAATTTCACATTTTATAATGGATGTTATGGTAATGATAATGATTATTATTTATGTAATACAAGCTTTACATATATCTATAATTCAACTGAAGAATCAGAAGATAATATATTTAAATTAGATTTAGGAAATATAAATAATGAGGGTCAAGAAGAATTTCCAGAGTTTATTGTTATATCAAAGGTTGGTGTAGAATATGGAGGCCCATATCTAAATATATCAGTATTATCTTCTGAAACATGAGATCATTATCCTTAAAAGATATAATTGAATATATAGCTGCTGCAGTTGTTATAATATTTACATTTTTTATTGTAGCAATATTATATGCGTTTTTTAATATTGAATCATATTCAGAATATACTTATCAGCAATTTACTAATAGTTTATTGATTGATAGATTAAATTATTGTTTATATGAAAATACAGGAAATCCATTATTATTATTTTATGCTCCAAATTTGCAGATTATTAATGAATATAATAATACATATCAACAATGTTTCATGAATGTATCTGGAACACTTTATTATTATATTAATCAAACAAATCAATCAGATCAAGTTAACTATACATATCTAAATTTTTCTTATGATGATTATATATATTTCTTTTTCTATGATATTAACAATATAAATAACTCATATTCTTATGATCCATATAACCTTAGTTTTGAAAATGATATAAATGTAAATCCAAATTATGTTGCATATAATATTAATAATGTTAGTTATACATATGATGGAAGTTTAGCATCTTTAGATCAGTTTTTAATCAATTATTTCTATAATTATAGTTTATATATATTTAATGAAACAGAAAATGCATATGAAAACTATCAAATTATAAATAATACTGCAATATATTATGCTTATGCAGATGGGGATTATTATAATGAAATATATATACAACCAATAGCTTCATATTATATTACTTTACCAGAATATGATAGTGGAGAACCTGTAATAGTATCTTTATATGGAGTAGGAAATCTTTATATGAATGGAATATATAATGAAACATGTAATACGATTGCCGGAGGCCAAATAAATATATCTTCTTGTCAAATTAATTAAAGTACAATGAAAATACAAATTGGTTTCTTTTTATCATTTATGGTTGCAATATTAATTATTATAGTAGTATTCTTTATATTTATTTTTGGTATATTTTCATATGGAAATCCAACACTAAATAATATTGCAGATTTAAATACTGTTGGTATTGAATATAAATCTGCAAATGGTTTTTTAGATTCTTTAATTTACTTTGATAATGTAACTGTTCCTGTAATAGATATATATGCAGGGTTTTATAATGATACAGAATTGGATAATTATATAATAAATGAATTGGTAAATGATGAATTATATTATTTAAATAATTCAGCTACAATTTTATCGTTCTATTTAAATAATTATACAGTTATTGGAGTATGCCCAAATAAAGAATATATACCTTATAATGTTTATTTAGATGGTAACTTTTATACATTCTATGTTTGTCCGCCAACAGTATTATATAATTTTTATGTAAATTACAGTTATAATATATATAGTTCATCTAATCAATTAACTTAAAGTTAATAATTTTAAAATTCATTGATTTTATATGAAAACATCTTTAGCACCATTAGCATTATTAATAGGAGTAATAATTTTAGTTCTCTTTGGTATATATTATTTAAATTCTCAGATGGAACTTTCAACTCAATCTTTAAAATATTTAAGTGAAGATTATATTGCATATCAGGGATTTTTATATTTATTATTTGTTTATATTCCATTTGATATTAGATATAATTTAATAAATAATCTTTTAACAAATATTTTTTACCCTGTTTATAATCAGGGTTATGTATTTGAAAATAGTATTCCATATTATTATTATTACTCTTGTGAAATTCCTTTTTTATTTAAATACAATATAAGTAACTCTATAATTTATCCTGTTTATTCTATTGGAAATAATTATTATATAAATTATTCATTATGTGTTCCAATAATTCCTTTAGATAATTTAAGTGATATAAATAATAATATTTTTTATAGTGTTGCAAATACTGTAGAGAAAAATTTAAACGAAGAAATTGGAATTTTAAATTTTAAATATGCAAATTTTTCATATCAGGATTTTTATTATGACAGTTCTATTAATAGTTTTGTATTATCAAATCCTCAATATTCTTTCTTTGTATTAAGCAAATATGAAAGAAATTTATCTTTTCCTCAATTAAATAATCGAATAGATTATTCAGTATACCCATTTTTATTATATTATAATGAATTAATTGATTATTTATATAATCAAACATTTCAATTCATATATTATAATTTAACAAATCAATCAGATTATATATATTTATATCAAAATTCGTATTCTAATGAAACAGTTGGTGATAATTTATACTTAGATTTGTCGTTTAATAATCCCTATTATTATGTTCTGGATTTGTATACATCTCAACCTATACCATCAGAATATCCAGGCATTACAAATGTAACAATTGTAATACCATGTGAATCTGTTGGACAGATCGTAAATAATCAATGTATTATAAATGATACATATAGTGAATATATGAATGAATGCTTATATTCAAATATAAATAATATATTGTTAAATTATCAATCATATAATATAAATAAAGAGAATATATTCAATGAATATTGGTATAACATAACTAGTGTAAATATTAGTAATGAAGAAAATGTAGAAGTTAATAGAAGTTTTGTTGAAAATATATTAGAAAATTATACATATTATACTGACGGATATTATCCAGCTTTAATACCTGTAGATCTTCAAATAAATTATAGTAATGTTAGTTGTTCTATATATAATGAAACATTACAATTTGGACCATATAAATATTATTCTAATTGTTCATCAGCACAAGACTATTTATCGAATTTATGTATAATTGAACACACATGCTATGCAGTGAAAGCACACGGATATTCAGGAGTTTATTTTTTTAATGCTATATGTCCTGTTCCAGAAACAAGTATAAATAATCAATTTACATACAATTACTATTTATATGAATTTGTAGAAATAAATAATGAAACAATAAATGATTATTGCGATAATTTATATTGTTATATAATAGGATAAAAGATTTTTATAAAATATATCTATCCTTTTTCTTACATTCTTTAATTTTTCATTTGCTTCTTTTACTAAATTATAAAAATATTCTTTGCTTACTAATAATTTTCTATTTTTTGATACAATTGTTTCAATTTTTTCATTTCCAACAATTTCAACCATTACTCTTTTATCGTTTATTAAAAATATTCCAGAATGTTTAAATCCTGATTTTCTTGCAATATTTAATAATTCATATGCTTTTTCTATATTTTTTGAAGATACATGCAAAATAAATGGTTCTTGTTTAAAGTATATTTTTTCATCATAATTTTTATATACTTCTAACAATTTATTCCATATATAATAGAAATTTACATAATAATGTGATTTAAATAAAAATTCTGCATCGAATTTTTTTCCACTTTTTGGTATTTTTAATAAAATTATCCTGCCCGCACATGAAGATGTTGTAAAAAAGAAATCTAATGAATTAATAAGATCTAAGATATGGTATATTGGTTGATCTGCTAAATATTTTTCCTTAGCTTCTTCAAGTTTTTTCATATGATATATTTTTAATTTATTAAATTCATCCATATATTATGGATAAAGAAAAGATAATATTAAATATATTATTCCTAGCATTTTCTATACCAGTAATTTATCTAATATATTATTCATATTCAACATATTTTAGTGGAAATAAGATGGTAAATCCTGAAAATATATATAATTTATACATATCAAACTTTACTGTAAGTGGAGATTATTTTTCTTTTAATGTAAATAATCCAAACAATTATTCTGTTGAAATATATTTTTCATATTTAGGATTAAGAAATTCATATCAAACATCATCAATAATTACTTCTGGAAATTTTTTACAAAATATATATATAATACAACCAGGTAATCATATTACATTACAATATAATTTTGAATTGGATGAACAAACAAGATTGACAATTATTCAATGGGAAAAACTTGGTGGAATTTTATATTTAACATTATATTATTCATCTGTAGGAAATAATTCTGTTAATGGAATAATAAATTATCAAATAGAAAAAAGCTAGACTTTATCAAGATCGCTTATTGTAAATATCTTTACTTTATTGCTACTCTTTTGTATACTATCTATACATAATATATATTTTATACTTGTACTTTTTTCTATTTCTTCTAATAATTCTCTTGTTAATATTCCGTCCATTACTATATATGCTAGATTATTATGTTTCAATATTGTTTCATCCAATTTATCTACAGGTACTTTATTTAATATATTGAAGTTTTCATCCAATAATAAAGCCTGATCAGTTTTAAATATATCATTCATATATGGTTTTAATTTTTGTAATATTGGATCTTTTATTCTTTTTTCACTCCTAATATTTTTTATGTCCTCAATATTTCCTTCTAATTTTTCATAATATGCCCTAATTTGATCAAATGATATCTTATTCTTTAATGCCTTTAATATTTCTTTTCCAGATAATTCTTCAACTTCTCTTCCAGGTTCTGGTTTTGCTACAAAATCAATATCAACACCACTTAGCATGCATTCTTTTACTAATAAGTCTCCACCTCTATCTCCATCAAAGAATGTTGTTACAATTTTTTTCTTTGATAAATCAACTATTGTTTTTGGAACATTTAATCCATTCAATGCTATTACATTTGTAATTCCATATCTTAATAGATTTAATACATCTGCTCTTCCTTCTACTAATATTATTTCTTCAGATTTATCTATATCGGGTCCTGCAGGTAATTTTTCAGGTCCATATTCAATTAATGTTTTCATATTATGCGAATATTCTAAATATAATAGTAATTCTTTTGGATCTGGTAATTCTTCATTTATTAATTTTCCTAATAATTCTCTAGCTCTTTCCAATATTTGTTGTACTTTTGTTTTTCTTATATCTTCTATTTTTTGTACTTTTATTGTTGCATGTGTTGGTCCTATCCTTGTTACAGTTTCTAATGTTGCTGCAATTAATGCAGTTTCAAATCTATTTAAACTTGTTGGTATCCTAATTTCTCCAATTGTTTTATCATTTTCTACCTTAAGATCTACATCTATTCTTCCAACTTTTCCAGATCTTTGTAATTCTCTTAAATCCATTTCTGATCCTAATAGTCCCTCTGTTTGCCCAAATATTGCTCCTATTACATCTGGTTTCTCAACTACTCCATCAATATATACTGATGCATGTATCATATACTTTATGTAAGGTGGTGAAGTCTTTGCCATTATTAAATATTTTTAGGAAAGGTATTTAACTATTGAAATTTTTATACCTCCAGGTGGTATAATAATACTATAAAAAATGAAATCAAAATTTATTATATGACCTCATCAGAAAAAATAACAATAAGTGTTCTAAAAGCTGATATAGGAAGTTTAGTTGGAAATTCAACAATTCCAGAAATATTTGAAGAAACAGCTTCAGATATATTAGATAAATATAAGGGGGAAAAAATATTTGATTATTTTGTATCTCATGTTGGGGATGATTTAAATTTAATAATATTGCATAATAAAGGGGAAAATAATAGGGAAATACATCAAATTGCATTTGAAATATTTAAGAAAAATTCTGAAATTGCAAAAGAAATGAATTTATATGGTGCAGGTGGTGATTTATTAAAAAATGAATTTACAGGTTCATTAATTGGAATGGGACCTGGAGTTGCAGAAATGGAATTTACATTAAGATCTTCAGAATCAATAATTGTATTTGCTGCAGATAAAACAGAATCTGGAGCATTTAATTATCCTTTATTCCAAATGTTTGCAAATCCATTTAATACACCAGGTTTGGTAATTGATCCTGATATGAGACCTGGATTTAGATTTGAAGTATGGGATCTATATAATCATAAAAGAATATATTTGAATTCTCCAGAAGAAATTTATGATTTATTATTATTAATTGGAACATCTGAAAGATTTGCTATAAAAAGGGTATATCCAAGATCTGATAAATATCCAAAGGATGAACCTGTTGCAGTTTCTTCTACAGAAAGATTATATGAAGAGGCTGGAAGATATGCTGGAAAAGATGATCCAGTAATGATTGTAAGAGCTCAAAAAGGATTTCCAGCTGTTGGAGAAATATTAGAAGCATTTTCATTTCCATATATGGTAAATGGATGGATGAGGGGATCATATTGGGGTCCTTTATTACCTGTAAGTTTAAAAAATGCGAGAGCAACAAGATTTGATGGTCCTCCAAGGGTAATTGCATTGGGATTTCAAGTAAAAAAAGATAAATTATATGGACCAGAAGATATGTTTGATGATCCAGCATTTGATTATACAAGAAATAAAGCATTAGAAATTGCAGATTACATAAGAAGACATGGTCCATTTGAACCACATAGGGTATCCTATGAAGATCTATTAACAACTACAGTAAACCCCATATTAGATAAACTAATTCAAAGATTTGAGGATATAAAGTAAGGAAGGTATTATTTTTAAATATATTTTTTTTAACAATAATAAATGGGTCTTGAATATATATATGCAGTATGGTTATTGCATGAAGCTAAAAAAGAAATAAATGCAGATAATATAAAGAAGGTATTAACATCAGTAGGAATAGAACCAAATGATGCAATGATAAATGCTGTATTAGCAAGCTTACAGGGAGTTGATTTGGATAAAATAAAGGAAGAATCATTATCATTTGCTCCAGCACAGCCTACTCCACAGCAAACAGAGCAAAAGAAAGAAGAAAAACAAGAAAATAAGGCAGAAGAAAAGAAAGAAGAGCAAGCATTAGAAGGTTTATCATCGTTGTTTGGTTTCTAAAATTTATAAATTTTTATATATAATTTTATTTTAAGGTGACTGATTCAGATAAGATTTATAGGGGCATTATCTTGGCAAAAAAGGAATTGATTAAGTTGGGAGAGGAGAAGGAAAATTTATATTCTAGAAAGAAAGCATTATATAAGGAAAGAAAGGAATTACTGGAAAAATTGAAAGAATTGAGAAGTAAGAAAGAAGAATATAGTAAAGTATTGGATAATTTAATGGAAGAAAGACAAAAAACATTAGAAAAGTTAGAAGAATTAAAGAAAAAATTGGATGAGATAAAACAAGCAAGAAAAGATATATTTAAGAATAAAGATATTGCAAAAGATATAGGTAAATATAAAAAAGAGTTGGAAACATTAGAGTATGTTTTACAGACTGAAGTTTTATCATATTCCCAAGAAAAGAAAATTTGGAACAGAATAAAATATTTAAGAAAACTTTTAGGTAAATATGAAGAAATATCTTCTGTTTTACAAGAAATTGATAAATTAAAAGAAGAATATAATGCTTATAGATCTAAATTATCAATAATAGGTCAAAATATTAGAAAAAATATCGATGAAAGAAAGGTTATAAAAGAACAAATAAAACAAATAAAGGAGAGATTAACACAGATAATGGATGAATATAATAAACTTAAAGAACAAATAAAACAAATAAAAGATAGAATAAGAGAGCTTGAAGATAAATTAAATGAAGATTTACAAAGATATATAAGTCAGAGATTACAAAAACAAACAATTGAAATATCAGATGAGGAAAAGAATAAAATAATTGAAGAATATTCAAAGATACAACAAAAAATTATGAATGGTTCTGAGCTATCAATGGATGAAATATTAGTAATGCAAAAATATGAATTATTAAAGAAAAGGGGTGCAATCTAATTATGAAAAATTATATCCAAAAAGATCTTTAGAAAGTCTGGGTTTATTTAGAAAAAAATGTAAAATTTGTGGGAGATATTTTTGGACTTCTGATAAAAATAGAGAAATATGTGGAGATCATGAAAATTATGGTTTTATAAATAATCCTGTTGGAAAAAAATTGGAATATAAAGAAGTATGGGAAAGCTTTTCAAAATATTTAAATAAAAGGGGATATGCAATAATAAATAGATATCCTGTTGTAGCAAGATGGAGAGATGATATAGATTTTGTAATTGCATCAATTGCAGATTTTCAGCCATGGGTTGTGGAAGGATATACAGAGCCTCCTTCAAAAAAATTAACTGTTCCTCAATTTTGTTTAAGATTTAATGATGTAAGAAATGTTGGATTGACTGGAAGACATTATACTGGTTTTGTAATGATTGGACAACATGCATTTGTAAGACCTGAAGAATATGATATGAATCAATATTTCTTAGATCTATATTATTGGTTTGAAGATAATAATTTTCCAATGAATGAATTTATATTTCATGAAGATAAATGGGAAGGTGGAGGAAATGGTGGTACATCAATTGAATTCTTTATAAGGGGATTAGAAGTTGCAAACCAGGTATATATGCAATATAAAATTATTAATAATGAATGGATAGAATTGGATAAATTAAAAGTTTTAGATATGGGAATGGGACAAGAAAGGGTTTCATGGATTACAAATGGTACAAGTACATCATATGATAATGTATTTCCAAAAACAATAAAATTCTTATTAGATAATATAAAATATGAAATTGATTTAGATTTATTATCAAAAATTTCAATGTATTCTTCATTATTTGATTTTGAAAAAAATGATATAAAATCTTTTGAAGAATTTTTAAAGGAAAAAGGAATTGATCCAAAGAATAATATTGAAATAATGAGGGCAATATATTCAATTTCAGATCATATTAGATCATTATATATTGCAATATCTGATGGAGCATTACCTTCAAATATTGGTGGAAATTATAATTTAAGATTGATTGCAAGAAGGATGTTTTATTTTATTGATAAATATTTTGAAATAAATGATATAGAAGATTTTTTGAGAAAATTATTAATAAAAATTTCTGAAGATTGGTATGAAGAAAAATTAAAGGGAAATATAAATGAAATTGTTGATATATTAAAATATGAATATGAGAAATATTTAGAAGTAAAGAAAAATGCCCAAAAAATTTTAAATAATTTAAAAAATATTGATACAAAGAAAATATTTGAATTATATACATCATATGGAATTTCTTTAGAAATTATAGAAGATATAAATCCAAATATAAAAATAAATAGAGAAGAATTAAATAAATTAATTGAAGAACATAAAGAAAAATCTAAAAAAGTAAAAAAGGAAGAAAAATTAAATTTAAAATTAAATTATCCAGAAACATATAAACCATTTTATGAATCATGGAAAAAATATTATGATATTGGAAAATTAATAGGAATAGAAAATGAATATTTAATATTTGATAGAACTGTATTTTATCCAACAAAAGGTGGTCAGGTAAATGATACTGGATATATATTTAATTTAGATGAAATAAAAAATTATTCAAAGGAAATTTTGAATAATTATGATTTCCCATATTATGTAAAAGAAATATTAAAAGATTATTTAAATGGTAATAAAATTGAAGGATTTGAAAATTATTTTGCAAAAGTTATCGATGTAATTGAATATGAAAAAATAATATTACATAAAATAGATAGAAAAATTAATTGGGATAGAAATTCAAATGTTTTACAAATTATTGATAAAGATAGAAGATATAGAATATCAAGGCATCATACTGCAACACATCTATTAACATCTGTATTAAGAAAAATATATGGAAATCATATATGGCAGGCTGGAGCCGAAAAAAACGAATATGAAGGAAAATTGGATGTTACTCACTATAAGGTACCTTCATATAATGAAATAAAATTAATTGAAAGAGAATTAAATAAAATAATATTGGAAGGAAGGAAAATAAATAAATTTTATTTATTAAGAAATGAGGCTGAAGAAAAATATGGATTTACAATATATCAGGGAGGATTCATACCAGAAACAAAATTAAGAATTGTTGAAATAGAAAATACAGATGTTGAAGCATGTTCTGGAACCCATTTAGATAATACATTAGAAATTGGATTAGTAAAAATAAAAAGTGTAGAAAAAATTGCAGATGGATTAATAAGGTTTAGATTTGTTGCTGGTGATAGGGTTATAGAAGAATTTGAAGATTATGAGGAAAAAATTTTGGATATAAAAAATAAGTATAATATTGACATAAATAATTTAAATAATTATATTGAGAAAATAAGTAAAGAAAGGGATGAATATAATAAAAAATTAAATATAATATTGGAAGAATATATTAAAAACAATATAAAGGATGGAAAATTATATTTAGAAACTAATTTATATGTTTCAGATATAATAAAATATATTTTAAAGTATAAAGATTTAATAAATGATATTAATTTAAAGTGTAAAGATGGAATAATTAATTTAAAAGAAGGGGAAAAGAAAGTTGATAAATTTTATATAAAGAAAGTAAATTAATTTTTATAAGCGGCGGTGCCCGAGAGGTCAAAGGGGGTCGGTTTAGGTCCGATTGGATAAGATCCGCCAGGGGTTCAAATCCCCTCCGCCGCATTAAAAATTTTACATATATATATCAAGTATTTTAATCTCTTTAGGGGTTATTTTAGATTTTTTGCAAACGTTTTCTCCATTAATAATAATATACCAACCAATTATTTTCATTCCGGTTTTTTCTATAATTTTTGGATTTATGATATTATATTTAATAAAAGCAATTATATCATCTAATTTAGCTTTTTTTAGATTTATAATATAAGATCTTGGCTTTATATCTTTATTAAAAGTATCAGTTCCACAGAAACCTATAACATTCATCTCTTTTAGTTTATCTTTTTCTCCATAAATTGTTATATCTGATGTAATAATTAAGTTATTTAAATGTACATAGAGTGGTATCTCTCTTGTATATCCTATAGCTAAAGAAAAGTTACCATCAAGCGGGATGGGATGACTATATGTTCCATATGGTGGGGTAGGTATTATGATTACTTCAGGATAATTTATATCTTTTCCTTCTTTATTTTTATATATTTCTAATATTTTCATAATATCCCTTTTTGTTTTAAAAGTATAAAATTTAGATTCATCATAAAATTTAGAGTCATCAGGAAATGACTGTGCATATATTTTATATGAGCTTATGCCTTCTCTTTCTATTTTGTAAACTCTTGTATTAAGTAATAAATCTTCTAGCATATATTATCATATAGTAATAAAAATTTATATGGACCCGCGGGGATTCGAACCCCGGACCTCTCGGACCGCAACCGAGAATTCTGTCCATGCTGAACTACGGGTCCTATATATATTATATCTTTGGTAGTATTAAATTTCCAAATTTTTCATATTTATTCAATTTAAAGAATAAACCGGCTAAATAGGATAAATATGCATCATAAATATCTTTATATTTAAATACATTTGAAAAATATTGATATTTCAATTTTAATATTTTTTCTACAGCTCTTGGAAATGTTTCATATACTTCTATATTCTTATTAATTTCTATTATTTTACTTTTTAATAAATTAGCCCTTTCATATAGTAATTTCATTGATTTTAAAGATAATGGTAATGGTTTAAATCCATATTTATATAATAATTTTTCTTCTATTCTATATGGATATTCATAGCTTAAAGGAGCATCAATAAATATATATTTGAATTTTTCGTTTTCTATTAAATTTAATATTTCTTCATTTTTATTTAATGTTCCAAAGGTTGGTTTTTTATTAAAGTAAAAATATCCAGTTCTATTATTTTCCTTTGCAGATAGATCTAAACCAAGTATCATTCCCTATAAACAAATTTATATGAAGTATCATATATATCCTTTTCAAAATTCATTTTATCTAAATAATAATTTAATATTACAATAACTTGTGATGAAAAATAATTAATATCCCCTAAAGAAATTTTTATTACATCATTTTCTATTTTTTTCTTTATATCTTTTGGTATTCCTAAGAAATCTCCAATAATAAATACTGGATTTTCAATTTTTATATTTTCAATAAATTTTTCATCCTTATCTAATAAATATATATTCTTTCCATTATTTTTATATTCATTTAATAAATCGAAGAAATCAATTTTATCAACATATATACCTGGAAATGGATTTTTAATATTCTTTTTATTATATTTTTTTAATGATATTGATAATAATGTAGATATATCCTTTTTTGACCATGGAGTATTTATATTAGATTCTATTCTTATTAATCTAGGAGGAACAGGCTTTCCATTTAAATATAGATCAAATCTAATATTTTTTCTTAATCCATTTGATACAAAAAAGGCATGTATAATTGAATTAATTGCAATATCTAATCTTCCAGAATAATATATATTTTTAAAATTTCCGTCGGTTCTTATTGTATTTGAATAAAAAATAAATGTTCTCATAATCAAATATTTAAATAAAATCTTATAAAAAATGAGATAATAATAAAATCATATGAAAAAACTAAAATTATTTGCATTATTGATCTTAATATTTAATTTTTTTAATATATATTCGCAAAATTATTCACCAACATTATTTAATATTCCAATAAATTCAATAAATGTAAATCAATTAAATCTGTATAATTTAGGACAAGGGTCTTATGGTTATTTTTATATTTTATATTCTTCATATTATTTTTATTACCCAATAAATTCATCAAATCAATATTTAAATATATATTTTAATTCAACAATTCCTTTAAATTTTTATTTAATGAATCAACAAAATTTTCAAAGTTTTCAAAATGGTGGGAATTTTAGTTCAATTTATCAAGAATATACAAATTATATAGAACAAAGTATATTTTTACCTTCAGGAAATTATTATATAGTAATTTACAACAATAATACTCAAAATGCATATTATTATCTTATATATAGTTTAACAAATCAAAGTGAAAATAATATTTATTCCCCAATAGGAATTTCTGATTATGGTATATATATTAGTAATGGAAATATTTATGGATACAATATTACAACAAATGAAGTTATTGGAGAAGTTTATTTAAATAATTTTAGTTCATATGTTGATCCTTTATGTTCTAATAATTTTATAGGTGAAAATTCTGGTTCTATACAATTAAATGCTATTTTAGAATTAAGTAATGGTCAATATTATTGGTTACAAAATGTTTTATTAATAAATAATACTGGTGGATATTATGAATTTGCTGATAATTTATGGAATTTTACTTCTTTAAATTCTTATTTATTAGGAAATTTAATTAGAGGTAATGGAATAATAAGTAATTATGATAATGAATATTTTTATGTATATGAAACAAATAACTTTGTTCTGCAATATCCATTAAATGTATACTTAATAATTAATGTTACTCAAAATAATTCTTATCCAGAAATTCAATTTGGATATAGTTTTGATGGACAAAATATATATTGGTATGATAATGTTACATTATTAATTCCATCAAATGGTAATATAATTATTTCTCCATATTTTACAGGTTCTAATAATATAGAAGATTTAGAATTTGTTATCGGAGGACCTGGATACGGAACCTGTATAGATATAAACAATATTAGTGGATATTTAGGTTTATATTATTTATATAATAATCAATATCTTACTCCGGATCCATCAATATTTAATTTTGGTTTTAATACACAAGAATCTTCTTCAAATATTTATGAAAATATAATATCTCAAGGATTTGTAAATTTATTTACAGGTTATTTTTATCCAGAATATTTGGGAAGTACAAATACTTTAAATTATAATATATCAGTTTATTATTCTTACAATAATTCATATATAAATTATCAATATCCATTTGGAACAATTTTTAATATAAATATTCCGGTATATATTTATCAAAACAATACATTATATTTATTAAATAATTTAACAATAAATGGGGAAAATTATAATATTAATTATTCTCAACAGTATGTTAATATAAGTTTGCTTGTAAATAATAATTATAATATTTCTACAAGCTATATTGAATATTATTTGGTTACTATAAATGATAGTATTGGAATAAATTTCGCAATTTCTGGAAATTATTTAAATGAAACATATTATAATAATATATATTCCCTTTATGCAAATAATATATTGAATATTTACTTAAATCAAACATATAATTTTGGAAATTATCAGTATTATTGTCCAAATAATATAACATTAAATATAAATAATTCAGAAAGTATAAATCTATCCAATTATTGTTATTTGCAATATCAACTAAATATATCTTTTCCATTCAATTATACAATAAATAATAATACTTATTCTGGAAATAATAGTTTTTATATAAATGCAAATAGTAATATAACTATATTAATAAATTCAATTAATTATATAAATAATCAGGAAAGATTGTATTGCAGTCAAAACAATATAACTTTAAATATAAATTCTCCAAAAAATATTAATTTAATCAATTACTGTATATATCAATATTTAGTAAATATTAATACACAATTTTTAGTAAATATTTCTATAAATAATTCTGTAAATACTTATGGAAACACTTCTATCTTTTTAAATGATGGAACTTTAATAAATATTTTGCCTTCAAAACATATTTATCCAGGATTCTTTTATAATACAATTTATTATGAAAATGGATATAATTATGTTGTAAATCAACCACTAAATATTGTTATACAGTTTAATAAAGAAATTCAGTATAATTATTTAAATATTGGATTATTGATTGGAGGAATAATTGGAATAATAGTGATAATATTATATATTTTATACTAATGGGACCGCCGGGATTTGAACCCGGGACCACCGGTACCCCAAACCGACATCCTTCCAGGCTGGACTACGGTCCCAGATAAAAATATATGAAAAATTAAAATATATAAGGAATAAATCTAAAAGTTTCTTTCATATATTCTTCATATTCCTTTCCAAACTTTTCTAACATATATTTTTCTTCTGGAATTACTTCTCCAAAATATATCATTAATGATACAATAAAAGCTCCTAATATTCCTAATAGACTATATGTTACAAAGCCAAGTCCAAAGAATATTATTATTTCTCCGAAATATCCAGGATGTCTTATATATTTGTATATACCATTTTTAATTATTTTTTGATCTTCAACAGTTCCAATAGATGGTAAATAATATTTTCCAAGGGTTGCTTCAGCAATACCTTGTAATGCTAATCCAATTATAAATAATGAAAATCCAATAATATAACCTAAATTGTAATTAAATAGCGAAAAATTATAATAGTAATCTATTGATGCTAATATAACTATAAATGTCATTCCAAATAGTACATATAATATAAAACCTACTAAAGAATACAATTTTAATTCTATTATTTTTTCTTTTTCTTCTTTTATTATTATAAATGGCAATATCAATCCTACAATTATTTCTGATATTATAAAAAGAAATAGATATTCTTGTATTCCAAAGTTTATTATCATTTTAATATTATTTTGTTTTTTAAATATAAATTTATACTATCAGTGATTTGAACTGTAACTTGTGGTCAATAATCATTAGTCTGTAGCAACTATAATGGGTTTAAATTATGTTTTATCTTTACTGTAGTTAGTAAACTTTGAATTATTTCTAAGTTCTGTAAATTTAGACTCAAACTTTTAGAATAATTACGATGTTGGTGTATATACTGTTGTTACTGTAAATGATAATAGAGTTGCTGTTATATTACTTGGGTTATAAGCAATTACTACATAGAGACCTGGACCAACAGAGAGATTATCATTTATATAAGTGCCCTGATCATATAAGTAATATTGATATGAGTAACCCTCAGCAAATTGTATTAAATTTTGTAAGTCAAGTACATAGATTTCGACAGGGCTTGATGCTGATACGGTTATGTATATTGTTCCTGAGAAGCCGTTTGGTACAACAACCCATGAATATTCAAAGTAGTCTGGTTGTAATGTACCATCACTAATATTAAACTGTCCCAAGTATGTGAGTATGTTCCAATAAGTATTGTTTAGATTACTATACTGGCTCTGTAGTGAGCTATATTGTGTTTGTAGTGTCTGATATTGGTTTTGTAGGCTACCATAGTTTGTCTCCAGATTTGTATAGTTAGACTCAAGTGTATTGTATTGACTTTGTAATGTTTGATATTGTATTTGTAAGTTTTCGTAATTAGTTTCATAGTTTGCATAATTAAAATAAGTTGTCAACCATAGTACTGCAAATACTGAAGCTGCTATAGCCAAAATAATCAAACCAATCAGATATATCTTAACTGATTTCATACAAAATAGTACTAAATAAAATTTTTAAGTATTATTAAAGTTATATACTTTAATTGTCTGCATATATTAACTGTCATGTTTATACCTGATAGCTGGATATATAAAAATCAAATCTATGACTCGGTAATAGCCAGCATGTTAGGTGTTGTTGGTATATATATTATTGTTACATTACCATTAACATATGTGTACTGAGCATTTGGCAATACATTACTAATGACTAAATAGTAACCACTATTAGCTAGTTGGGTTGTATTTAATGTAATCTCTGTGTTAAATATTGTTGATTCGCCACCATAGTAATATGCAGGGCTTGTAAATGACCATGCTTCCTGTTGGTATAGACTTTCAAAGTAATTAAATTGATCTGGTGTGAATAAAAATAATTCAACAGGGCTTGTTGAGGTAATATTTACAACTAATTCTACATATTTACTGTTTGTTGATAAGTTATATTGTATTGGTAAGTATATGTAATACTGAGGAGAAAGACTTTCATTAATCGTTGAAACTGTAATTGTTGTAGGCCCACTGCACCAATTGCTTAGTTCTATAACTAACCAAGTATTGTTTTCAAGTTCTACTGAGCATCCATATGACTGAAAGTACTGGGGTATATTTATGTTTGGACCTGGTATTTCAGTTACTGGACAGGAACCAGTAATTGCATAAGTTGGTCCGTAGCCAATATAATATCCATAGTATGTATAATTGCTATCTATTAAACCTTCCCAATAGATTGAAGCCTCTGATTGTAGGATCTGTGCGTACTTACTAGGTGTGTAGCCACTTGGGTCCAGACTTTCCTCGCCAATAATGAGAAAGCTTTGGTATTGACTTAGGTATTCGTTGAAGTCCTGATCAAAACCGTAGTTGCTTATTGTAGGGTTCTGGATCATTGTTTCGAACCTAATGTAGGCAAAGTTGTCTAGCCAAGGACAATGTTGTAATGGCGGAGCACCATTTGATTGTCTGTACTGATTTACAATGCTAAAGAATTGGAAAACCCATGTTGAATTTATTGTGGTTTGTTTTATATATGAAGGATAATAAATGACTATGAGTATTATTAATATTAATAAATTTATTATGATACTAGCAATAATTTTACTAATCATAAGTTTTCTAGACCTACTTTTATTTTCTTTATTATACCAATATCCATATTTTCTGTATTTATAATTATCATCAGTCTTCATAGTTTGATGAATACATATATATTTTTATACTTTATGATCTTTTCTAATAATCCTTAGCCGTTTATAAAATATAAAACAATAATCTAATTATTGTTCAACTATAATAAAAGAATATATAATCTTTCTCTAATGAAAAATTAAATGAAAAACTGGTGCCACCGCCGGGATTTGAACCCGGGACCTCTACCTTACCAGGGTAGCGCTCTACCGCTGAGCTACGGTGGCTATTTTCCAATCTTTTTTGATATAATATTTATATATTGTGGGTTTATACTATAAATATATTCATTGTTATTTACTTCTCTTAATAATATACCTTGTTTATGCATTTTATTCAAATATTTTGATATAGTATTCCTTGGAAGATTTAATATTTTTGATATTTCTCTTGAGGACATTTTATTTTTATATAATATCTCTAAAATTCTTTTTTGTGTATTAGATAATTTTATATCACCTTCTAAATTTTTTATTTCTTCCAAATCTTTATTTATATTATCTATCCCCTCTTCTAATAAATTATTTAATTCAATAAATATTTGTCTAACATTATTATTATTCTTTCTTATTAAATTTCTCAATATTTTTTCATCTATATTTATTTTTCCCTTTAATTTTTTATTTATCAATTTTAATATTTCATCTTCTGGAGGGAATTTCATTTCAATCTTTCTATATAATCTATTTAAGAAAGATAAAGTAGCATTCATTACTTGTGGAGATGGTTGAATTAGCATTATTGAATGAACAATCTTATTATCATATAAATATTTTAGTTTTTTAGATACATCTTCTGGAAAATTATAATATTCATCTAATATCAATACTATAGGTAATTTATTTTCAAATTTAAAGAATAAGAACTTAATATATTTATTTTCTTCAATTATTTCATCTATATCTTTATCTTTTTCATATTCTCCATTTATATATATTACATTATAATCATCTGATAGATCTTTTTTAATTTTAAATGCTAAAGAAGTTTTTCCAGATCCAATTGGTCCATATAATAAAAATATTTCTCCATTTATTATTGAATCTTTTACTTTTTTTATTATATCATCTACTCCAACTAAATTTTCATTTGGTCTTATATCTAAAGGATTTTTAGAAAACCCATATTCTTTCCACCACATCTTATTTTATATTATTTAATAATTCCATATAAGTTGATATTGACCATAATTGATGTAAGGCCCCTACTGGTTTTAATTCGTATGCATTGGATCTTTCTGGTAATGTTCCTATCATTTTTATCAATCTTTCATCAGCTTTTATAATACTATTTATTATATTTTCATATTTTTCCTTATTTAAATTGTATAAGTCTATAGCAGCAATATTATTTATAAAAATCCATGAATCTCCATTATGCATTGATTTTCCCTCATTTTTAAAATAATTATCCTCATTACTATATGGAATAAATTCTTTATCAAATATAGATAAACTACTAATTCCTCCCCATTTTAGATATAAATGAGTTAATGAATAATCAAATATATTTTCCCATTCATAATTTGAAAAAATCTTTGGGTAAAAATAATAGGATAAAAATACATTGCATCTTATTTTTTTATTTTTTATATCATCATATAATGAATAATCTGATAAATAATTCTTTCTAATTGAATTCTTTATTTTTTCTAATTTTTCTTTATATTCATCTTTCTTTGTATAATTATATAAATTGTCATATGCATTTGCCATTAAAAATTGTATTTCAATTGGATAAATTCTATTTAATGTATCCATCCATGTTTCATTTGGATATGCTTTAAATAAAAATAATTTTTCATCTAAATAATTTTCTTCAAATAGTTTTAGTTTCTCTATTATATTATTTACTAATTTATTAAATAAATCTCTTTCAAACAAATCTTTAAATTGAAATAATCTAAAAATATATAATCCTATTCCATCAGAATTTCCAACATTTTCATTTTTTATATTCTTCAATCTTCCATCTAATAAAAAATAATTTGAATATTCAATTAACTTATTCTTTACAATATCTTTATTAATATAATATAATCCTTTTAATGAAATTAATAGATCTCTACTCCATTCTTGAAAATACCATGGAAAACCTGCAGAAATGTTATTATCATAAATAAAAGATAATAATCTATTTTCAATTAAATCCTTTCCATTTAAATTTTCTTTATCATTTTTATATATTATTTCTAATTCTTTTGCATAAAAAGAAAATGGCAAATATAGATATCTTTCAAATGGAGGAGATTTTCTATATAGATCATAATTATAATTTACTTTTACCCATTTATTTAATTCTTGATAAACTTCAAATCCCTTTATTATTACTTCATAGTTTAAATCACCTTTATTAAATTTTATTTTTACATAATCCTTATTTTTTTCATTATTATATATCCTTCCCCATTCATCTATATCGTATAAATATCTTATATCGAAATAAACATTTAATGTAGAGTATTTATTTGTTTTATACATTAATTTATTATCTATTAATTTATATTCCTCCCATCCATTTTTATACATTATTTTTATATCATTATAATCCTTCAATATTACTTTTTCAATTTCATTATAATTTATATCCCTATTTTCTATTTTTTCTATTATTTTGATAAAATTGTTGTTATAATATTGTAATAAACCGAAATATCTACTGTTATATAGTAAAGGTAAAAACAAAAATGAACCTTTATTATTTATAACAGCATAATTAAAATTTTCCAATTCAATTTCCTTTTCCATACAAATATTTTTGTTAAAAGATTTATAATTATTTTTTTTCATTTTTTAATTATGAAAATACTGTTTTTATCATGGGGAGTGTTTCCTCAAAAAGGTGGTGGATTAGAAAAAGTAACCTATTATTATTTAAAATATCTTGATTATTTTAATAATAATGTTTATTTATTTATTTTAAACTTGACTGATGATGTAAAATCTTTTTGGGATAATAAATTAAAGAATTCAAAAATCTTTGGATTAAATATGAAATTATATCAGTCATATATAGATTATTTTAAATATGAATCTTTTACATTATACAAAAGAAAAATTATAGACTATAAAAGAGCAGTAATTGAATATAAAGATAGAATATTAGATATATTGAAGAAAATGAAATTAGATTTCGATATTATATATGCATATGATTGGTTAACTGCTTTAGCAGGTATAGAAATAAAGAAAATATACAAAAAACCACTGGTTGTTCATTTTCATTCTTTAGTATATGATAGAGTTGGAGGGAATCCTGATGTATTAAAATATTTATATGATTATGATTATGGAATAGAGTTGGAAGCTTGTAAATATGCAGATAAAATTGTAGTAGTAAGTAAAAGGGAAAAGGATATATTGGTAAAATATTATAATTGTGATGAAAAGAAGATTGAGGTAATATATAATGCTCCAGATGATGATTTTAATATAAGAGAAAAAATAAATAGTAAAATAAAAGAGAAATATAAAATAGTATTATATCTTGGGAGAATGACAATGCATAAGGGTCCAGATTATTTATTAAGAGCAGCTAAAAAGGTTTTAGAAAAAAGGAAGGATATATTATTTATATTTGCAGGAACTGGAGAAATGTTGGAACAATTGATAAAAATGGCTGCAGATTTAAATATATCAAAAAATGTAATATTTACTGGATGGATTGATGATGATCTGGCAGAATATTTATATTCAATAGCAGATATATTTGTTTTACCATCTATATCAGAACCATTTGGTTTAACACCATTTGAAGCTTTAAAATATAAGGACTTTATTATAATATCAAAACAAACAGGAGTATATGAAGTATTAAAGAATGCATTGGCAGTTGATTTTTGGGATGTAAATAAAATGGCAGATTATATATTAGCATTATTATCTTATCCAAGATTAGGAGAATTTGAGATAAAATTATGTTTGGATGATATAAAAAATTTATCTTGGAAAAATTCTGTAGAAAAATTAATTTCTATTTTCAATAGCCTGGTTTAATTCTATATCTTTTAGAATATTCATATATGATATAAAAGAATCATATGGGGTTGCAAAAGCCTCTTCTCTAAAATATTTATGTACATCCCCATCACTATTATATTTTAAACTCATATAATAGAAGTTATCTGAAGTTGATAGATATCTCAATATATTTAATGTTCTTTCATCATTCTTATATTTTTTATATAATTCTCTCAAATAATCTAAAGCTTCTCTTTGTATACTATCCCCAATCCATGCAGACAAATCTCTCTCAATATCAGCCCATGATATTAATTCAGGAATATTTAATTCATCTTTATAATTAAATTCTTCTGTAGCTTCAGTTATATTATATGTTTCAAAATATTTTTCTTTTCCAATATATTCAAATAACTTATTCCAAAATTCAAATATTCCAGATTCTTTCCATATATGTTCTCCAATTGTTTCAAAGTCCATGAATATATTTATTATATCCCCTGGAGTATTCTTTAGCCATAAATAATACTTATCTGCAGTTAATGGATATTCTGACCAATTCTTATTTGTAAATCTAAATCCTATATCATCAGATAATCTATAATTTCTTAATAATAATCTTAAATTGTTTATTTTTAATTTATATACATAATTTGGACTTCTATTTCCCAAAATTTTTTCAGTTCCTTCAGTTAATGCAACTTTATATCCTAAAGAATATATAATTTCTCCGATTTCATTGTTAAATACAAGTTCAAAGTTTCTGAAGCTTCTAGATTTATAATTAAATATTTCTTTTATTTTCTTTCTATGCAATTTTATTTGGTTAATAAATTCATCTTTATCAATTAAATATGCCAATGAATGATAGTAAGTTTCTGATACAATTTCTACATTTCCAGTATCTACCAATTTTTTCCATAATTCCAAAATTTCTGGATGATATAATTCTAATTGCTCAATTAATGTTCCAGAAATTGAAAATGATACTTTTATATCATATTTTGTAATATTATCATATATCATTTCTAATGCTGGTTTATAGCATTTATATACAACCCTATCTAATATTCTTTTATTTAGATCATCGTTGAAATAATTTTTTGATCCAATATCAAAAAAAGAATAATATCTTATTCTTCTTGGTTGATGTGCATGGAAATAAAATACAATGCCTGTCATAAATATTTTTTAAAGATATAACAATATAAAATTTAATATGATTGAAGTTGATGATGAAAAACAAGCATTTATCACTATTGATGGACAAAAATTATATGGTCTTCAAGATTTATTAATTTGGCTATACAATGCAGATCAAGATAAATTTAATTATCATAAAAATCATTTTCCAGAATGGATAAAAAATTCATTAAAGGAGGAGGGATTGTATGAAAAGGTAAAGGAAGCAAAAGATAAGGACGAATATATAAAAATAATAGGAAATTTCTTAAAAGCTCATGAAATATATGTAAAGAAAAAAATTTCAAAAGAAGAAGCTGAAGTAAAATTTTCAAAACTATTAGGATTATGATAGTATCTTTTATATCATTAAAGGGTGGAGTTGGAAAAACTACATTGGCGAATAATCTCGCAGCATATTTAAAAAAGGAATATAATTATAAAGTATTGATAATAGATACAAATGGGATTTATTCTTCGAATTTAATATTTCTAAATAATGAAAAATTCTTTGGAAATAAAATATATGAAGGAATAAAGATATTACCATACTTTCATTTAAAAATTATAGATAATTTAGATTTTAGTATTAATGATCTAAATTATTTGAAAAGGTATTATGATGTAATTATTTTTGATGTACTTCCAAATATAAATTATATATTAAATATTGAGAAAATATCGGACATAAATTTTTTAGTAATAAATCCAGATTTCTATTCTTTATATGTAAATAAAAAATTATATGATCTTTTAGATAAAAACAAAGTAAAAATAGTAGTAAATAAATATGATAAAAGTATTGAAATAGATTTTATAGAAGATGTATTTAATAAAGAAGTATATACAGTTATTCCAATAGTTAAAGATTTTATTAATTATCAACTCCAATATCAACCAATAGCATTTTATAACGAAAAGTCAAAAGCATTGAAATATATAGATGAATTAGCATATTGTATAACTGGAAATAAAAAGAAAAGAAGTATATTTGATATTATATTTAGATGATAATATTTGAACAATCTTGGGAAGTATGTAATAAAGTAGGGGGAATATATACTGTAATATCTACTAAAGCAAAATATATAAAAGAAAAATATAAGGATAAATATTTTTTGATTGGTCCATATAAAAATAATTCAGAATTTATTGAATTAGATCCTCCAAATTATATAAAAGAAATAAATTATCAATTAGATGGAATTAAGGTACATTATGGATATTGGAATATTGAATCAAAGCCAAATGTATTTCTAATAGAATTTGATGAATTTTTTAATAAAGAAAGAAATTTATGGAAATATAAATATTGGGAATGGTATAAAATAGATTCTTTAAATTCAGATTTTACGTTTGATGAGCCATTATTATGGTCGGTTGCTGTCGGTATATTTTTAGAAAAATTAGATAAATATTTTAATGAGAAAAAAATATTACATGCACATGAATGGTTATCTGGAGGTACAATATTATATATAAAGAAGAACAATCTAAATTATAAAACAATATTAACAATTCATGGAACAGTTATTGGAAGAGCATTATCTGAAAAAAATGTAAATGTAGAAAATGCATTGAATATAATAGATCCTGATAAAGATTCATATAGATTAGGAATAAATTCAAAATATCAATTGGAAAAACAGGCGATATTGAATTCAGATATATTTACAGTTGTATCTGATAATTTGGGAGAAGAAGCATATAAAATATATAAGAGAAAACCAGATTATATAACATATAATTATATAAATGTAAAAGAAAAAGAATTATTTAATTATTATAAAATTTCAAAAAAATGGATAGATGAATTTTTAACTTGGTATTTTTATCCATATTATGATTTACCAGAAAAATACTTACTAATATATACTATTGGTAGATATGAACCATATAATAAAGGTTTGGATTTATTTATTGATTTATTGAAATATTTAGATGAAAATAAATTAAATACTATTGCGTTTATTTTTGTTCCTTATAGTATTAAAGGACAAAATGATAATATAATTAGATCTTATAAAGAATATATTAAATTGAAGGAAAATATAGAAGAAAATATTCATTTAATTATTAGATCTTTATATAATGGAAAAAATATATTGGATAAGTTAGATAGAATAAAGAATAAAAATCCACCAATATGTACCCATGATGTAGAAAATAATATTATAATTGAAAAATTGAGAGAAAATAATTTAAATAATGATAAAAATAATTATGTAAAAGTTATATATGTTCCCGTTTATCTTGGAAATGATGTATTATTTAGTTTAGATACAGAATATATATTACCGGCATTTGATTTTGGTATATTTTTATCAAGATATGAACCTTATGGATATACACCATTAGAAGCATTGAATAATTTTGTTCCAATTGTTTTATCTAATAAAACTGGATTTTATAGAAATCTAATAAATAAAAATATAAGTCATGAATATATAATCAGTGTAGATCCAAGTAATTTGGATAAAGAACTTATATATAATAAATTTTTGCAATATTATAATTTGGATTTATATGATAAAATGGAAATAAAAAAGCAAATGTATGAAATATCTAAGAAATTTGATTGGAAAAATAATATAAATGAATATATAAATATTTATGAATCTATGTAATAATTTAAAAGTAACAAAAATTAATTTTGATATATGGTATCGTTTGCAAGTTTCATAATAAACCTAGTAAATATATTGGGAATAAATCTAATATTTACTTTTCTATTTTATTTTGGAATATTATATTTTCTAATAAAATTCTTATTAGATGCTATTGGAAAAAAGGATGAAAAAGAAGGAAAAAAAGATATAAATAGTGTACTAGCATTTATTATATCTGTTTCTGCATCATTATTATTAACAACATTTACTGGTTTTGTATTATATACTCAATATTTTGTAGCTTTTATAGTTTCAATGATTTTAGTGTTCTTTTTCTTTATACTTTTGGGAGCTTTCTTAACAAATGGAAAAATATTTGAATTAATAGAAAAAAGAATGTTTTCGGGTGAAAGACAAAGTAGCGCTAGATATATACCATTGATAATGGTAATATTTATTATTTTATTTGCTTTATTAGCTATGTATTATGCATATCAAGGTTATTTTTTATCGATAACTTTTGGTACATCTCCAGGAGCACTGAATTATATAATAACTTTTAATCCTTATATATTATTTGCAGCTATATTTTTTGTTTTAATAGGAGTATTTTTGATATTATCTGGCACTGGTCCTAGTTCTGAAAGTGGAAAGGGATCTGAAAAACAAGGTGGAGATAAGGGAAAATCTGGATAATTATTTTTTTATTTCTTCAACTATACAATCTTCTCCACATAACTTTCCTATATCTGAATAAAATTCTGATAATAATCCAATTGGGATTTCTAATATTGCTTCATAATTTTCACCCCAATTTTCTTTTATAATTTTATATTTATTTTTTATTATTCCAATTATTTTGAATTTATTTGGGTATACTGTAAGTCTTATATTTTTATATTCTATCTTTAATGGATATTTTTTTCTTATTTCCTTTAAAACCTCTTCAGCTTGTTTTTCTACAGGTTTATTTATATCTACATTATATTTTACCATTTCGAATAATTCTTTTGCTCTTTCATATGTTAATGGCATATTATTTTTGCTATCATATGCTATTCTTCTTATATATTCAATAATTTGTTTTTTCTTTTCTTCAATTAATTCTTTCTTATATTCTGTTGGTAATGGAATTTCAGAATTTTTTAATATTTCTTTTGCAATTTCAAGAATATCTGTTGTTCCAAAAGCTTTCTTTAGAGATTCAGCTGATGCTCTTTCTCCCTTTTTAGAATCTTTAAAAATTTCTTCTATAGTTAATACTTCTCTTATATCTTTTATTTTCCCTTCCTTATATTCAAGAGCTTTTCTTAAATATACAATTATCTCAAAATTATAGCCTCCTTTTTTATATTTTATACTTATTTCTGTATCTTTATCCTTCATATAACTCTTTTATTTCATGATTTTCAACTGTTTTAACTTTATCACCTTTCTTTACATATGATAATATTAATCTCTCATATGCAAAATTATCTCCTAAATATTCTTTTAATATATCTATTCCAAATTTAATTGCCTCATTTAAATCCATTTCTTTATATCTTTCTTCTAATATTGGTGTAATTTTATCTTCTCCTTCTCCAATTACAACAGCTTTATATCTATAGAATATTCCAGAGGGATCTAATGAAAATAACTTTGGTTCGCCATCTTTATCTATTCCTCCAATTATTAATGATACAGCAAAAGGTCTTACACCACCAAATCTTGTATAGGATTGCATTACATCACTTATTTCCCTTACTAATAGTTCTATATCTATTTGTTTTCCATATTGTAATTTATGTTGTTGAGTAATTTCTCTTGCATAATCTATTAGTACTCTACCATCTGGTATAAATCCAGAGAATGTTCCAATTATATTATCATCAATTTCCATAATTTTTTCAATAGAATCTGTTATAATTAATTTACTTGGAATCTTTTTATCTGCAATTATTAATATACCGTCTGTTGTAGATATTCCAATTGCTGTTGATCCAGCTTTAGCAGCCTGTTTTGCATATTCTACTAATATTAATTTTCCTTCCGGTGAAAATATTGCCCATCCTCTATCCATTGGTCCGAATTGTCCAAGATCAGTTTCCATAAAGATAAAGTTTAAGATATATTTAAAAAAGATTTTGCACTTTTTAATGTTTTAAATATTTTAAAATTTTTTATATTTTGTAAATATAATAAAAAGATTATTTTATACAAATGTTTTTTATTTATAGACAAAATTATTCTTTTATTTATTTCTATTTTATTCAAATGTAAATCATAATAATTTATATATCCAAAATATTTAATAAAATCATTTTTTAATTTTTCTTCATCAAAAAAATCTAATAAGATATATCTATTTTTAATTTTTAATGCCTTTGGTAATATTACCATTCCTCAACATTGTTCATTTTTGCTTCAATATCTTTAAGATTTAATTTTTCTAACATTTCCTTATATCTATTTCTTATTGTAACTTCAGTTATTCCAGCAACTTCTGCTATATCTTTTTGTGTCTTCTGTATTCCATGTTTTACGCATGCTAAATATATTGCAGCTGCTGCAACTCCTGCTGGACCTCTACCTGCAGTTATATCGGATTCTTTTGCTTTATTAACTATTTCTATTGCAGTAGATACTACTTCTGGTGGTAGGTTTAATAATGATGAAAATCTATGTACGTATTCTGTAACATCTATTGGTTGTATTTTTATCTTTAATGCTTGTAATAAGTGCTTATATGTTCTTCCCAATTCTTTTTTATGTATATTTGATGCTTTAACTATTTCATCTATTGTTCTTGCAACATCATGTATTCTACATGCTATATATGTGCATGCAGCAATAACAGTTTCTACAGATCTTCCTCTAATTAATCCCTTTTCAACAGCATCTAGATATAATTTTAATGCTGTTTCTTCTACCTGTTTTGGTAATTGCAGGAATGAAGAAATCCTCTTTAATTCCTGTTGTGCTAATTTTAGATTTCTTTCATATGAACTTGTAGATCTTTGCTGCCATTTTTTAAGTTTTCTAGATAATGCAATATCCTCATCTTTTGATTCTGCTTTTCCAATTTCTGTCGATATCATACTTGGTATATTTGTATATCTCATTGCACTACCTGTTCTTGATAATTTTTCTGCATCTTCTGAATTTATTGTTCTATATTCCTTTCCCAAATATGGAACTTCTTCAATTACATATCCACATTTTGCACATACTAATTCTGCTGTTTTCTCATTGTATATAAATTCTGTACTTCCACATATTGGACATTTCAATTCAGGATTTTTTATAAGCTTTTGGACCATAATAAATTTTTAAATATTATGTTTATAAAGTTAACCTTTTAAGCATTACCAATTTTTTACTATTAATCAATGAATATAACCTTTAGTATTTTTTATATCATTTTGTTAGAACATCAAATTGTTTCCTTATCCATATTATAGAAAATATTGCTAATGAAAATATTATTACTTCTATTGGATTAAATATTATAGAAAATATTGGTAATAGAGCAATAGTTATAACAGATGCAATATAAAATGGTGTAGTTGATAATATTAATATATCTCCAATAAATTTATTTGGATATGTATATCCTTTTCTAATTGATAAAAGTGGAGATAATAATATCCCTATTGGTATTATTGATGTATATGTAAAGAAAAATAAGAAATAAAAGAAATAATAAACAAAACCATTTAATAATGCTGAAAAGTTTGATATATATTTTATTGATGAATATATTATCCATAATATTATTGTAGAAATCAAAAATATCCTTAATAATTCATCATTTCTTACTTCTATATTTTTACTTCTTCCAATTCTTTTATATTCTACTACTATTGGTTTCATGGAAAATACTATTGGAACATATAATCCAAGAGTAATTATTGATATTATAATTGTAATTATATAACTTAGATTGTGTCTCCTTATATATGTAAAATTTATTTGATCTTGCTTTGAACTTTTTATTTTCATTTGTTTTATATAATTATAAAAGAATAATATTACAAAAATAGATATCATAACATATACAAACAAGTTATATCTAAATATAAAGAATAATATTATTTCTAAAATAATTAATAGATAATAAAAAAATGCATATGATCTTCTTTTATAAAATAATATTTTCAATTCTGCAATAACATTATCTAAATAAATATATAAACCATAAAACGATGAAACTAAATTAAATATAAATAAAAGTATAAAGTATGAAATTACTGTATAAATTATTGAGAAAAATAGATTAGCTAATCCAATAAATAAATTATCCCAATGATTAAAAGATAGGAAAAAACCTATAATTATTAAATAATATACTATTCTTCTATCTATTTTTATATATTCAAACATATTTCATCTTTTTATTTTTTAACTTTATAAAATATATTATGTCTGAAAACAATGTAATATCAATAAAGGACTTATATAACATATTTACATTTAAGACTACAGAAGAAATAAATGTACCTGAAAAAATATCAGAGCAAATTATTGGACAAGATAAGGCATTGGATATAATTAAAAAAGCTGCTAAACAAAGAAGACATGTTTTATTGATAGGAGATCCTGGTACTGGTAAATCTATGCTAGCACAGGCATTGGCAGAAATATTGTCAGAAGATAAGGAACAAGTTAAAAATTTAGAAGATATATTAGTATTTCCAAATCCAAATGATGAATATCAGCCAATAATAAAGACAGTACCAATGGGAGCTGGTAAAAAAATTGTAGAAGAAATTAGAAAAAGGGTTTTAGAACAAGCAAAGATGTTTCAATATTTTTATATTCTATTATTATTTATATCTGCATTTACTCCAATGTACTTTTATTATGCAGGAAATTATATAATGGCTGGTGCAACATTTATTGGATTTATGATTTTAATGGCTGGATTATCTTTTTCTTTCCAAGCAATGCAAAAGCAAATAATGAAAAATGTACCAAAATTATTGGTAGATAACTCAAATAGGACATCTGTACCATTTGTAGATGCTACAGGTGCATTTGAAGGTATGTTATTTGGAGATGTATTGCATGACCCATTTCAATCTGGAGGTCTTGAAACTCCAGCCCATCAAAGGGTAATTGCTGGTGCAATACATAAGGCACACAGAGGTGTACTATTTATAGATGAAATTGGTACATTAAGACCAGAAGTTCAAATAGAATTATTATCTGTTTTACAAGAAAAGAAATATCCAATATTTGGAAGATCTGAAAGATCTGCTGGTGCAATGGTAAGAACTACTCCAGCTCCTGCTGATTTTGTACTAGTTGCAGCTGGAAATTTAGAAACATTACAAAAATTGCATCCAGCATTTAGATCAAGAATAAGAGGATATGGATATGAAGTATTTATGAATTCTGAAATATTATTTACTGAGGAAACTGCAAAAAAATTTGCTCAATTTGTTGCACAGGAAATAAAAAAGACAGGCAATATACCTCATTTTACAAAAGAGGCTGTAATAGAAATTATTAAGGAAGCTCAAAGAAGATCTGGAAGAAAGAGTTATTTAACATTAAGATTAAGAGATTTGGGAGGATTAGTAAGATTAGCAGGAGATATTGCAAAATCAAAAGGAAAAGAATATGTTGAACCTGAAGATGTTATAGAGGCAAAGGAAAAGGCATTAACAATTGAAGAACAATTATCAAAATATTATATTGAAAGAAGGAAAGAATATCAAATAATAAAAACTGAAGGATATGAAGTTGGAAGAGTAAATGGATTGGCAGTAATTGGATCAAGATTATATTATTCAGGATTGGTATTACCAGTTGAGGCAGAAGTTGTTCCTGGAAAAGGTGGTAGAGAAATTATTGCTACAGGAAATTTGGGAAAAATTGCAAGAGAAGCAATAGTAAATGTATCTGCAGTAATAAAAAAGAAGTTCGGAGAAGATTTGAAGAAATATAGAGTTCATGTCCAATTTTTACAAACATATGAAGGTGTAGAAGGGGATTCTGCTTCAATAACTGTTGCAACTGCAATAATATCTGCATTAAAGAATTGGCCAGTGAGACAAGATCTGGCAATGACAGGTTCTTTATCAATAAGAGGAGAAGTATTACCTGTTGGTGGTATAATAGCAAAAGTAGAAGCTGCAATTGAATCTAAATTAAAAGAAGTTATAGTGCCAGAAGGTAATTATAATGATATACCCGAAGACTTATTTGATAAGATAAAAATAACACCTGTAAAAACAATAGATGAAGTTATAGAAATTGCAACTGGTAAGAAGATTTAAAAAATTTTTTATGAATGAATTTTTATGAAAAAGATATATTTATTATCATTTCTTTTATTTTTCTTATATTCAATTTTTTCTCAAGGATATAATATATGGCATTCAGAATCTTTATATAAACCAGTAACATTTTTAAGTATAAATTTATCAAGCAATAATTTATCTGTAGGTCAAACATTATATTATAACGTTTATATAAATTATAGAGATATTTATTATATACCAAATGCATCATTAGTAATACAAATAATACAAAAAAATGATAATAATAATATTTATCCATTTCAATTTACCTCAGATAATGAGGTATATGAATATGTAATAAAAAATATATATTTACAACCGGGAGAATCATTAAATATGCCATTAAATTATACAATTCCAGATAATTTACCTTCTGGATATTATTATATTGTTGTTTATTTATATACACCTTTAAGTGAAATAGATGGTTTACCATTTATATATTATCCAGGAGTATATCAAGAATTTTATATATATAATCCAAATAATGTTCCAGAAATTTATATTGTAAAAAATGATACATATTTAAGTTCTCCTGCTTTATATACATGGGGTAGTTTATTATCTTCATCAGGATATTATTATTCTTCATTAAGTGGACCTTCTGGATATGGTGTTTCAAATTATATTAATTTAACAGTTGGTATATATTCAAGTATAAATACAAATGCTACATTGAATATTTTAATATCTCCATGGGATGATATTTTATATAATCCAGTATACAATTATACTGAAGATATACAATTAAATGAGGGATATAATATAATAAATATTCCATATATAAATGTTGCAACATTGAATCCAAATGCTTATTCATTAAAAATAACTTTATTATATAATAATCAAACAGAATCAATATATAGGTTAAGATTTATTGTTTTAGGTCCAACAACAAGGTTGGATGGTGTTTATTTACAAGGTAATGGAAATTTAACATTTATAGTAGCTCCATCTCCTGATCATTATACATATCCAGTTACTCCGAATGTAGTAGCAGAAGTTTATTCAAATACATTGGGATTTAATGAAAATATATATTTAGGAAATATAAGCTGGAATAGTACGCAATTTACTTATGTGAATTTACAATTACCATTGAATTCTACTAGCTTTGATTTATGTATAAATCTATATTCTAATAATAATTTAGATTACGGATATTGTACATATTATATTATAAATCAATCAAATACTTATGGAATTCCATTAAATAATTTAATTTATGTAAATTATACAAATAATTACTTCTATATATGTTCAAATATTTCTGGAATATTAAATATAGGATATAATTCTGAATCAAATGTAATATATACTGGAAATATAAATAATAATTGTTTAAATTATACATTAGGGAATGGAGTTTATTATATTTCTTTCTATTCATCTCAATATTCAAATCTATGGATAATAAACAACACAATAATACAAAATAATATAAGTATAACTAAAACTCAGCCAATAAGTAGTGTAAAAAGTTATTATAATTATACAAACTATTATTATTTAATAATATTAATAATTTTAATTGCAATAATATTATTTATGATATTGAGAAAGAAAAAATTATTTATCCTTTCATTAGTTTTATTACCACTATTATTTAATATACATTCTCAGGAACTATATCTAAGTTCAAATCAGATATGTACGCCTTCAGATTCGTTAAATATAACAACACAAGGATTTAGTGGATTAGTAAATGTTTCTTATATATTTTATAATTCATCAAATCTTTCACAAATTTTTGCAATTGGTAATTATAGTTATTTAGGTGACAATATATCCATTTATAATTATACTGTATATTTCAATAATTTAACATTAAATTTATCAAATAACATAAATTCTACAATAATGGATTATAATATAACTGTTCAAAATTGTACATTAATTTCTTGTGATCAATATAATTATAATGGTTCAATATATCTAAATTATCCATATTATTTTGAATATTATACAAATCCAATATATCAAGGATCTGATGATGCAGCACAAATAATCCCAGGTTGTCCTTCTTCAAATAACTTATTAAATAATACATATTTTAACTTTACATTAGTTTTACCAAATGGAACAAGTATTATTACTAGAACAAACTGTCCTGGATCTGGGGATCCAGATTGGGGTCAGAATTTATGTGATCTATATGTAAGTAATTATGATACTAATACTGGAAATTATACATATTATGGAGAATATTATTACAATAATGTTTCATTTAATCAATCATTTATTAATAATCCATTACAAATATTAGTAGCAAGTTCTGGAGAATTTACTAATCAATCATGTTCCCATGCATGGACACTAACAAGTACTAGTTCAAATCCTCTATCTATAAGTTTCTCATATTATGGACCATATTCAGGAACATATTATACATATTATAATGGAATATATGTTTTAGCGCAAAATACTTCTGTAGGATTTAATGTAAATGGTGGATATAACTGGTTGTGTAGTGATGGTAATACAAATACTAGTATACCTCCTGTTGCTGCTTGGTTATATAGTTCGAATCAATATTATAACCCAGATTCATTTGCGTATGTACAAGGTATATCAAATTTACCATTCAACTTCACACAATATAATATAGATAGAAATGCTGTTTATAATATATATTCAAATGAGGGATTATTAATTCCAGAAAGTTTTCCTCATGGTCCTTTTGGTAATTCTTACTTTACTTTATATAATTTTAGTGATAATGCAGGTTATTATGTAATATATCAAGATTATTTAAAAACAATATGTAATAATCCATCAAATTATATATGTGATGCAAATGGAACTTTGTGTAATATTGGTCATATAGTAGGACAGGCAGAAGGATGGTTACCAATATCTCCAGAGCCAGGATATTATTTATTAGTAATAAATCCAAATGCTACTGTATATTTGCAAAATTTAACATATTATCCATATATTTATAATATAAATCCTGGTGATGCAATTTATATTGGTAATATAACAAATGTTGGAATTGGAAATCTTACAATAAATATAAATTGGTCTCTTCCAAATGATCCAAATAGTAGTTTCTTATTACAGGAACAACAAATTTCTCCATTATATATTTATTTCCCAACAAATCTATGTCTACATCAAGATTGTACAGTAAATTATAGTGTAACATATCAGAATTCATATGGATTAACAGTATATAGTCCTGTAACATATTATGGATATGTAAATATTAACTGGGATACATTAAATATATATACTAATCCATCATTAACACAAGTAACATATGGACAACCTTCATATATAACATTAGCAGTACAAAATACAGGACCAGTACCTGCTGAAAATATATCTGTACAAAATGTATATTATAATTCAAATTGTATACAAGTATTAAATACTGGAGGTCAAATAAATTCATTAAATACAAATCAAGTAGGTTACTTAAATGTAGAAATTAATATAACAAATCCATATTGTTCTCCACAGGATTATAATATAACATTTACAGTTTATGGATGGAATACATACGTATATAATTATTCAATAATATTACCAATAAGTTATATAATTTCTCCACCAAATGGAGCACAATTGCAATCAATAACAACATTTAATATAGTAGATGAGAATGCACAAACATGTTATATAATATTTAATGGAGCACAATTCTCTAGAAATTGTAATTCAGATTTCACATATCAGCAATCCATGTGTGCAGGATCATTATGTAATACTCAAATTCAATCAATAAATAATTATGCAAAATTCTATGAAAATTATGTATACTATAATTATTTAACTAATCAATCATCAATAATAGGAATAGCAATTGCATCAAATATAATAAGTTTATATGTTGGACAAGAGTATATATATCCTGTCTTAATAAAGAATTTAGTACCAACAAATATTCAATGTTCTTTAGTACCAGTTCCATCAACTACAAATAATAAAGCAATTGTTACCAATTATAGTATAAATGGAATAAGCAGTAATAATTTTGTTATAGGTCCTTATGGATCTTCAGAATTAGATATAAATATTTTAGGAACTTCTAGTGGTATAAGTAGTTTATTATATGGTGTAGTATGTAATTCTACATATGGTTCCTCTTCATTTAGTACTCAAGTTCCGATATATGTATTTGGGCCAAATAATTTAATAGCAAACTATACTCAATCTCAAATAATAGTATCTGAGAAAATATCTCCAACAGGTTTAATTGGAATTGGAGGTTTAATAATAGGTTTATTAGCTTTGTTTAATATAATCTAATTTTTTCAATCTTTTTCTTATTTCCAATATTGCATCATGAATTGCAGCACCCAAAAATAATGTTGTTAATATATATAATTCATATAAATATGTAATCGTTCCAATTATTGCAGGTATTATTCCAAATGCTGATAAATATATATGATGTATTTTTGCTCTATATTCTTTTGTTCTTGTTTTAATTTCAATAAAGAATTCTGGTGAAAATTTCTTAATTATATAATCTGCTGAGAGATATCCTACTAAGAATGACAAGCTATAAGTCATTATTATGATATCATTCATTTTATAATAATGTCGTTCATCATTTTAAAAAATTATATCATATAAATTATTTACATGGATCTAAAAATAATAAGTAGGGAAAATAATCAATTATTAAATAGAGAAGAAATTATTGTTTTGATAGATCATAAAAATGAACCAACACCAAAGAGAGATGATATAAGGGAAAAAGTTTCTGCAATGATCGGAAAAGACAAAAATTTAATTGTAGTAGAAAAAATATTGACAGAATTTGGAAAACAAAGATCAAAAGCATTTATAAATGTATATCAGAATGAGGAAGATATGAAAAAATTAGAGCCAAAACATATATTAAAAAGGAATAAAATTATACAATGAGTGAAAAGAAAGATTTGAGAATATTAAAATTATACAAGGTTGAGGATAATAAAGTAATTAGATTGAAAAAAATATGCCCAAGATGTGGAAGATTTATGGCAGAACATGAAGATAGATATCATTGTGGATATTGTGGATATACAGAATTTAAGCAAAATATAGAAAGAAGATATATAAAAGAAATTGGAATACAAATATAAAATAAAATATTTTGGTCCTATTAGATCTTTTATTGGTTTAATGTTTCAATTACCAAAAAAGGATACAATATATATTTTAGATCTAAAAAAAGATGTTGAAGATGGTTTTGTTCATACATTTTTTTGTTTAAAACCATTAGATATTTATTTATATAATTCAAATTTTGAATTGATTCAATATTATAAAAAATTAAAACCATTTAAGATTTTGATTCCCAAGAAAAAATTTAGATATATAATTGAAGGTTTGGATATAAATGATGATATGTTAAAATATTCAATAGAATATTTAAAATCTTTGTAAATTATTAGTTAATATTTCTATTTCTACAAATAATTTATCAATCATACTTTTTATTTCTTTTATTCCATTATTTATTTGTCCAAGGATTTCTATTTTTATATTTGGTGTTATATATGGATTTCCACTTATTTCTTTATAATATAATGTTATATAATCTTTTATATTCTCTAAAATGCCTATTAATAATTTCATTGAATTTATCAAACTGTTAATTTCTTGCATTTGATAATTATATAAATAATATTGATTTCCACTAATATTTTTTTCATATTCATTTAATTTTTCTAATTGTAAAATATTGTTATTTATTTGTGATAATAAATTCCTGATTTGAGCTAATAACTGATTTTCTAAATCCTGAATATCATCCATAATTAATTAATATTTTAACTATTTTATATTTTTTCAGGGAGGAGGTGTATTCATCATTTATTCAGTCGCGCGCAACATCATCATATAAATTTTAGTATTCCTTCCTTTTTATCCTTATTTAATATTTCTTTTATTGTTTTAAAATCTTGATCAAGATATTCTCTCCATTCTTTATGATATAATGTAGATGCTGGATGTAATGTTGGAATTATTGTAACAATTTTTCCCCATTTATTTACCCTAAATATTTTTCCCCTTAATTTTGTTATTGAAGAAAATTTTAATTTAAAATAATCAAAAACCCATTTTGTTGAGTAATGACCTAAAGTTACAATTATATCTGGTTGAATTATTTCTAATTGTTTTTCTAGCCAAATAGAACATGCCTTTATTTCTTCTTCTTCAGGTTCCCTATTTTCTGGAGGTCTGCATTTAACAACATTAGTTATATATACATCCTTTCTATCCATGTTTAATATATTTTTTATATTTTCGGTTAATACTTGTCCAGCTTTTCCAACAAAAGGTTTTCCTTGTTTGTCCTCTTCTCCACCTGGTGCTTCACCTATAAATAATATCTTTGAATTTGGATTTCCATCTCCTGGAACATAATTTGTTTTAAATTTATATAAAGGACATCTGGTACACTTTAATATTTGATTATTTAATTCTTCAATCATTTTTTCTTTATCCATTAAAAATATAAGTATGATAATTATTTTAGTTTAATGTTCGCACATGCTCAGGGTGAATATGATAAATCTAAATGGATAATAGTAGGAATTCCATCTGAAATTGGTAGTTTATCTCATATAAAAAATTATATGGAAGGACCTGAATCTATTAGGGATGCATCTTATAGAATATTTTCTCCAATATTTGGAGAAATAAATATGGAAGAAATATATGATTATGGAGATATAGATTTAGAAGATATAAAAGATCTGAATAAATTATATGAGAAAATATATAATGAAATTAAAAAAATATATAGAAAGGATAAAAAATATATATTTTTAGGAGGAGATCATTCAATAACATATCCAATATTAAAAATTGTTAAAGAAAATTGGGAAGATTTTTATTTATTATATTTTGATGCTCATCCAGATATTCATCCAGATCCATATCCAAATTATCAAAGTTTTATTTATCATTTAATAAAAGAAAATTACATTGAACCTGAAAAAATTATCTATGTAGGTATATCTAATTTATCATTTGAAGAAAAGAATATAATAAAAGAATGGGGAATAAAGTATTATAATCCTTTAGATATTTGGGATAATATAAAAGAAATTTCAAAGGAAATATCAAATATATTGGAGAATAAAAATGTATATATTTCAATTGATATAGATGTATTTGATACTGGGTGTGGGCATTGGCTGGAAGGTATTGGAATTAGACCATATCATTATTTTAAGATTATAAAAGAATTAAGGAATATTAATTTAATTGGTTTTGATTTAGTAGAATTATTTTCAAATGAAGTATGTGATAATTTAGCATCAAAAATAGTAGTAGAAACTATTGCAATATTCAATAATAAAGTATAATTAATCTTTGAAAAATTTAAATATGATTTTTATATATGGAATGTATATAAATTATTACTAATCCTATAATTGCTAATATTAGTAAGTTTATTGAAAATAAAATTATGAATAAAGGAAAATTAATTAAAATTCCTTGATAAATATAGTAGAAATAATTTACGAAATTCATTAATATAAATGGTATTCCTGAAACAATTCCCAAAATTATTTTTTTACTGTCTGGAAACCTATGATATAAATATGCGTGAATTGCGGTAAAGAAAAATAAAAACATGATTATAATATTTTGAATAATATAAATTATATTGATTTTTGTTAAGAAAAATAGAATTGTAAAGAAGATAAATAGAAATATTATTAATATTAAAATATACATTGTGAACCCTTCTGGCTTATTATCAAATATTCTTTTAATCATAATCATTAAAATAAATTCCAATATTGAGAATAAGGATATAATAAATAATATTAAAATATTTTGAACAATTAAAGAAAGTATTAACTGTATAGATAAAAAAAGAGAAATTATGGAGAAGATAGTTTGTTTATATTTGTTTAAAAAATTTAATGAACTTAAATGATATATTTTTTTATCATCTAAATTGAATAAAAATCCTAGAAGGGATATAAAAAATAGAGAATAAATATTTATAATATTATATAATGTTATATATAAAACATATATTAGAGAAACTATTAATATTATTATTTGTTTTCTATTTATAGATAATTTATTCTCTGCGACAAAATTTCCAAAGAAATAAAATAAAATAAATGAAAAAAATACATAAACAAAATATTTAAGTAAAATATTATTAAAAATATTTAATATAGGTAATAAAAAAATTAATAAATATAAAATTTTTATCATATTGAATTTTGTGTTTTTCAAGAAATAATATAAAACAAATAAGTAAAATATTCCAAATAAGATATAATATAAATTTGTAAAAAATAATATAGATATTGGGAATATTATTAAATATAATATAAGTATATGTTTATTGATATTTTTGTTTTCGTCAATTAATCTATCTATGATAGTTTCGCCCATTATATATAGAAATTCATTAAAACTTTTATGCAATTCTAAAATATGTTTGATTAATTCTTTCTAAATATACTGTTGCAAATTGATAAAAAGTAATATTATTTATTGAATAACATGGTATATAATTACATATGATATTTCCATTTGTATTTTCTGTACATGTTATATTTCCAGATAAATTTGTTGGGAATAAAAATACAAATGTTTGATTTGATGTATTTTCATTACTTAAACAGAAACTATATAAAAAATAATAGAAATCTGAATAATAATTTTTGCATATTGTTAATTTAATATAATCTAAAGAATAATATATGGAAATCGGATATATATATGTATTACAATTTCCATTAAAGTTTATTATTCCAAAACTATAATTATCTATTTCTGCTCTAAATGTATAAGGAAATATTGTACAATTTGGAAGTTCATTATAATATGTTTGATTAAATTGTTCTATTTTATCTAGAGTTGTAAAATATATTGGATAATTTGGATATCCTAAACAATTTGGGGAAAATAGATCATATATTATTTCTTGTTCATATGAAAAAGAAGTTTGTTCTTTATAATTTGTTAAATTTATATTGGAAAATATAGCTAATAAAATTATCATTCCAACTAAAAATAATACTGTTAATATTGTTATAAATATGATAGATAGTTGTTCTTTCATTTTATAGTAATTTTATATAATAAATATATTTTTTGTTTTTCTTTTTCATTGTTGTTGAGTATTCTGTTGTATACATTCAGATGGAAATGATATTGTTGCTGGGCATTGATAAGGACATTCTCCAGGTAAACAAGCAGGACATTGGTGTCCACCAATTATGCAAGTATAGCAATTAACTTGAATTGAATAATAGTATTGAAATGCAAATATTTCTTCTGAATTTTGTTGAGTTGTACTTACACTGCCGCACTCATTCTGAAGGGGAGAACAAGAATATTGTTGATTTTCTAATGTACAACTTTGAGATATTATTTGATTACTTGTTAAATTATATGTTTCAATACAATTATATGTACAATTTAAATAATATTGATTTGTTATATTTTCATAAAAAACTATAGAAGTAATTGTTATAGTTTGAGGATAAGTATTACCATTATAATATACATTGTATTGATTATCAGAGCATTTTAATATTACTTTACATGCAATTCCCTGTGGATTTGAACATATTTGACATAATGGAATATTTATACATTGATATGGAATTATTGTTTCATTACATTGAATATATGGATTATTTGAAAATTGTTCAAACTCCTGCGCACATGTATAGGTTGGATTATTATTTAATGTATTTGAGCAATCTTGATATGAACATTCTGAAAATTCCCCATTTTGGGAAAATTGATATGCTAAGTTATATAAATAGAATGCTGGATTATTTGTTATATTTGATGTAACTGAATATGGAATTATTGAACCTGAAGAAGGACCTGTAATATTTATATATAATCCTTGAACATAAACGGGAAAACTATAATTATATTCTCCGGAAGCTATATCGCTACAATCTCCAAGAATTCCTGCTTGATAGTTATTTGAAAAATTGAAGGATATGTTATAAGGATAATAATATTGATATGCAGACAAATATTGTTCTCCAAAACTTAATAAAGTTTCAAATCCTGAAGTTAGCAAATTGTTATAATATTGAATTGCATTTTGACACGATTGTGGTAATATACATCCATAAGGATAGGAAGCCCATTCTTCTTCTCCCCATCCATTAGTTCCTGCTATATATGACTCTACATAACCTTCTTGTGTTAATGCTGTTTGTAAATATCCTAAAAAATAATTTGATAATGTAGATAAAGAAGTAAATCTATTAAAAACAATATTTTGATTGTAATTATATGTTAATGCATAAAAAGATAAAAGAATTATTAATATTGCAATTGTTAAAAATAAAACTACATAAACAGTTTCTAATTGATTTCTCATATTTTTAATTTAATATGTAAATATATAAATGTTAAGATAAGAATTGGCGTTACAAATCCATGTATAATTCCAAGTGCAATTAATATATTTGGTATAGATATTAAATGTATACTACTTGGCCCTCCAAATAATACAGATTCAAGGAATTCTCCAGTTATATTTTGTATTAGAACTAATATTCCGATTGTAATACCCAATGCTTTTGTTATTATTCTTTTACTATTTCTATATATTTCATAATGGATTCCCATAAAGAAAAATAATAAAGCAATTAAATATCTAGTATGTAAAGCTGCAGAAATAATATCCACATTTGATAAATATAGTTCTCCGAAAAATATTATTAAAACCATAGTAAAAAGTAAGAAATAATTTGTTGGAACATTATATCTTAAATTTCTATAAACTAAAAAGTAAATAATAAATTCATATATTGATAAAAAAATTAATGATTCATATGCATATATATAATATTTTCCAACTGAGCTTTCTATAATTAAATTATTATAAAATGATAATTTATATATGGCAATAATAATTTGTAATATTATAATAAGGAATATTAATAGAAATACATACTTTTTGTATTTATAGATTTCTGATATCTTCTTGAATATATTTGTTCTTACTATTAGTATTTCATTGCTATTAAAATACATAACTAGAAATAGAAATATGGCAAAAATAATAAATAGGGATGAATAGAGTATCTCAAAAGTATAAAGATGAAAATATGCAAAGGTAAGGAATAAACCCGATATATATCCCATAACTACGTCTAGATCTGTAGTTGCAGAATTATATATTAATTCAAGGAAAAATAATATTATAAATAATATTATTGAGATTATATAAAATATTAATGATTTTCTTGAAATATATAAATTGTTTTCAAATAAATAATATCCCATAGAAAATGCTATAAAATAAAATACCCAATAATTTACCATATAAGTAAATATTGATGGAAATGGAAAAGGTAAAGGTAAATTAGTATAAATTCCAAAAATTCCAATTGGTATATATAATGGAAATATTAATTTATATATTAAAGATGTATTCTTTGAATTTTTTAATATAAAAGATAATAAGAACAAATATATTGTACCAAAAATAATTATATTAATATTAAAGTTGCTAATGTAAATAAAAATTAAAAATAATATTAAATATAAAAGAAATAAAATTTTATCTTCTTTTTTACCATACTGTTAATTTAGCAACCAAATATCCGCCTAAGAATGGTACATCTACTGGTAAATATATATAATAAACATATGTATTTGTATTTGGTGGTATTGGATATCCTAGACTTATGAATTCTCCACTACCCTGATAAATGTATGCATTTAATTCTTCTTTATTTCCAGTGTTTGTAATACAATATACTCTTGCCATTGCAACGCCATTTCCTCCGGGATGAGGATCATAATATACTGCAGAAATTATAAATTGATTTGTATTTGGATCTCTATCATCTATTACCCATTTAGTAATATTAAATCTATAAAATCCTTCAGTATTTTTATTAATATCTCCTAAGTAAACTAAAGGACATTCTTTTCCAACAATAATTCCATTTACATTTTGTATATTATCATATACACCAGTTGGGCAATTTATTGTATCTCCGTTTAAATTATATTCACAGAAAGGATCTGCTGCTAAGAATACATAATCTGGTTCTCCGCTTGTATTTAAAAATGAAATATATAATCTTATTACCTCATGCCATGGATAATCAATGAATACTTGCTGACAATTTGGTGGTATATCTACTACACCTCTATAAAATGCTCCAACAATTAATTCCTGATTACCCGGATTAGCCTGATTACCTTCGCAAAGAGAATTGCCTATATAATATGTACCAAATTCTTCTTGGCATGCTTCATTTAAATATTGTTGTGGGATTATAAATTCTGCTAATCTATTTATATCAGTAGCAGTTCTATAAATAGGAGGACCTTGATAATAATAAGGTATAGATGTTAGATATTGATTATAAGTTTCAGGGCATTGTTCTGTATTATAAATACATAAATATCCGGAAAAGAAATTAGGCAAACTAGAGTTAGGTTGTGCTGGCGTACTATCTCCGCCTATATAATTTGGAAATAAATTCCATTCATCCTGTGGACAATATACAGAAGCGTTTGTAAAATTATAATTTGGAAATATTTCCGTTAATGGCGTACAGTATCCATTTTGTACGGCTTGAGATTGAGATAGATCATTATATAATGCTGGTAAGCCCCATAAACTTACTGACGCAGATTGATGAAATGGCGCTGTTGCATTTACCCATCCTGCTCCATATAAAGTTTGACTTACCGGTATATTAATATTTTCTGTATAATTATTTACAAAGAAATATGTATAATTCCATTCATACCATTGTGTACCGTCAGGATCCGGTGGAGGATTCATTGAACAAGGATCCCAATTTCCAATATTACCAGCTACTATAAACATTTGAACAATCCATCCTGTTACTGGTGGGATAAAATATATTGTAAGGTTCCATCTATTTCCATATATATTATCAAAGTAATTTATCAAATCTTCTGATATGTTTGTACATGTATTTTGATTTATACAATATGTATCATTTCCAGAAGATGAAAAATATGATAATAAAAATGCATAGGATAAATTAACATTATTGTCATAAATATATGGTAATAAATCAAGGCTATTTTGAATTGTTAATGTATATTGATTTTCTACATTATATGTTTGTGTTATTTTAGAGTTAGAGCTAGTAGTTAATAGATAAACTAAAAGAATTGATAAAATTATTATTGAAATAATAATAACAAATGTTAATGTATTTATCTGATTTTTCATTTTAGATAATATAAAAGTATAATTAGGCCTATTATTATAATTACTATTACTATTGCTGCTGGCAAAATCAAATTGACGTTATTTATTTTATTACTTACATTTGGTTGTGGATAAATTAATTGTTGGGTACTATTTGTTAAATTTACTTCAGTTTGATTTATGCATTCAAATACTCCTGTACATGATATATATACAATATTTGGTGGTGGACATTGCTGTAAAAATTCTTGATATAACTGATTTAATGAATAATTATATGGACATCTAAACCAATCTCCTTCAAAAGATAAGTTTTCTGGGCAATATCCGCATTGATATTCTATTTTATATACATTCAATACTGATTGATATGATTCATTATTTGTTAAATAAGATTGAGGTATATATGGAGGATTAAAACATGGATAAATCTGATTTGAACATGGTTGATAATACCATGGTGTATTTGAACAATTTAGTAAACTATTACATAATGTTGGTACAGGTATAATTATGTCTTGATATGCTGATGGAGGAATTAATGCATATGGACTAACTAATGTTCCATTTGGATATTCGCAATAACTACTATTTACATATATTAATCCATAATGGGCGCAAAAAGAATATTGGGGTGATACATTATTTTCATAATATTGTAAAGCATTAAAGTATGTACCATTTATAATACAATAAGAACCTGTACTATTTGTATAATATGTTCCTCCTCCGTATTCACAATAAACTGCAAGTGGATTTCTCATAGAATATATATTATAAGATAAAATTAAGAAAGAGATTATAGATAATATTACTAAATATTTATTGTGAAAGAGTGACATTTTGGATTGCGATTATATAGTAGGGAAATGTTAGGCCATAAGGAGATTGATCAAATGGTACATACATATATCCATCTTGTATCCAATAAACACCTCCACATTCTACTTCTGTTGTGTTAAAAACCGATTGTAGATAATTATTACAATCCTGATAATTTTTATATAGTTCACCGCATAGACTAAGATTGTCTGGTCCAAGCGCTGGTACTCCGTTTGTAGTAAAAACTATACAGCCCGTAATATTTCCCCATTGATTCTCAAATATCCAACAATCCTGTGTTCCATATACTTCTCCGCATAGTTGAGAATATGCAGTATCGCCAGTAGTATAGCCAACTAATAACATGGCATGTCCAGAATTGGATGCTATTTGACTTGGATATGGCCCACCGCTTCCTGCTAGAAATCCAGCAGCTACTAATGGTCCATAGCATAATAAGTCCTGGATTATCTGTTGATCTGATAAGGGTCCATTTTCAGATAAGTAAATAACGCCTTCTGGGTAATATAGTGGAAAAGTAGGTCCATTATAATTGTGATTACATACATCACCTGGATAGCTTTGATTAAAGTTCTGTGAACAATTATATAAAGTAGAATCATAATAGTTCCATCCTTGATCAGGTGGAATTCCATATTGAGATGCAAAAAATATAGCAGAGTATGGATCACCTTCATTACAACCTTCGTTTATACTACAATATCCTGGAGTATTTGGATAACCATTATTACATTCTATTGCTAAATATGCTGGAGATAATGTTAATTCTTCATTAGGTTCATTATTTCTTATCATATATATTGAAGCAATTCCATTTGAAGATGCAAATGCCCAACAATCTCCGCATTCTCCCTGATCTCCTATTGGAGGTAAATAGTCATTTCCATTTACATCACCCCAGAAAAAGCTTGTTTGTCCATTATATGTAAATAAACATTGTGAATTTTGATTATTATTTGGAGAGTTTTGATTATTTTCTGAGGTTATATATACAAGAGTTCCACTTGGTAAATATTGATTAAATATATTAATTGAATTTTGAAGATTTGTTGTAATAAAAACAGTATTATTTGTACTAACAAGGTATATATAATTATTTGGATATAGAAAACTCACATTTTGATTATTATATAATGTTATATTCTTGTAAAAATTAATTGTATAATTATTGTTATCATATTGTATTATCAATTCTGTACCATTTGTATATAATAAAACTCCATTTGGTATATTAACTTTTATATAATATGTACCTTGAATACTATTTATTGTATTTTGTAAATTCTGTAAACTGTTAATAAAATTTTCAAATATATATTCTTCCTGTTCTTTTTTAATATTTAAAGAATATTGATAATATATTAGGAAAGATAATGATATAATTACCAATATTATTGCTATTGAAAGTAAATTTAATTGATTCTTTTTCATTATGATCTAATAATATTTAAAAATTTTAAAAAATTTTAACTTGGATTTTCTATATAAATTGTTACCTGTGTTGGAGATGTTTTTTCGACAAGTAATGGAATTTTTTCATTTGGATTTCCATATGATAATTCATAAAATAATCCTGAAGTATAATATTGAATCATATTATTTGTTGTATTTATTATTACATTGCATGGTATTGTATAATTATAATATTTATCATATATATAACAACTTAATAAGTTGTTATTACTGTAAATATAATTTAAATATTTGTTTATTTCAATGTTAATATATACTCCTGTTCCATTGTTAGAATAACATACTTCTTCAACTGTAGAATATAGATTTTGGCATGAATATATATCTTGATATAATAATTGGGTCTGATTATTTATATTAGCAAATTTAAAATATAAATATATAGATAAACCAAAAGCAATGATTGTTACAACTATCCAAAACCAATTTTCCATTTTTATCCCTGGACATTAATATAGACATAATTTCCTGCCGAATATACTAATATATATTCTCCAGTATTTATATTATAATTACAATTTTGCATTACTACATTTGGATCTATACTACTTACATTATTTATTAAATCCTGACATGTAAATGGGTTTCCCTGATAGTTAATTAAATAGCAAAGACCCCGGGCTTTTTTATAATAACATGATACTACATCCATTGCAACATCTTGTATTGAAGTTACATTTGTTTCTACTACAGTTTGTGTATTATTATATTTTGGCATTATACTACTAATGTAAGAAGTTATATTTCCTTTTAATAAAAATATTATTCCTAAAATTACCAATGTAACAGTTATTCCAATAATTATTAAAAATGTATAATTTATTGGAAGTTCTTGTGACTTTATTGCCATATTACAATATAACTATTGTTGTATATTATAAATATGCTATTATATGGATAAATATTTCCATTATTATTATTTAAATGAAATATAATATTATTTGGATTAAATTCAGTATAATTTTGCACATATTGAATTAATATTGATGAATTCAAAGTAATATTTTCATCTATATAAACATCATAACATACATTAAATAATTTATCTGTATTTACATTATTATTATAGCAATTTAATATTAATCCTATTATATCTGAATAAATTGTATCATTGCTTTCATTTGTATAAATAATATTTATTGAAGAAGGATAATATTTTTCACATGATGGGGAAAAACCACCTTGTGATATTAATGTTTGACAATAATATGCTTGAGAATTACTAAAAAATTTTGTATAAATAATATCTAATATAACTACAACAGATATTATCGCTATTATTATTATAAATATGGTATCTATTGTTATATCGTTCTTCATATATAATTAATACTTCCATTATAAATATATATAATTCTATAGCCAGAGGGAATTGTTATTCCATTTATTGTACAATTTTCACTAAGAAATACTTTAATATTTATTATTTCCTGAAAACTTTTATTATATAGGTCTTCTAGTTGTTGACAATTAATAATTTGTATACTATTTCCTCCCAAATTATTTTTTACATTATAAATATAATAAAAAGAAAATAAACCGGCAATTATAATTAATATAAAGGTTATTATAATCCAATATATTGATTGCTGTAATCTCATAATTGTATATTTATTGGTAAATATGGGCCAAATACTGTATATACTATTAATATTCCTATTATTGAAAATATTACATAAAATATTGTTCCAAACAATAAGTTTTTACCTATATAATATGATGTCATTGTTTTATCAAATCCATATTTTATTCCTGCGCTCATATATGAAGTTATTATTACATATTCTATAAAAAATATACCAATTATTGCTTCAAAGAATGTTGGTGGTATTAAATTATATAGATTAAAGGTATTTGCAACGAAATTATATAGATTAGCTCCACTACCTAAACCAAAGGATTGATCTATTAATTGAAAGAAATATGCAAGTGCAAAAAGCATTGAAACTATTCCGTTATTAAAAACTGTAACCATTGCAGAAATTAATGGTACTAGATTTTTTGATGTAATATCTATCAATCCAATTACTTCATTTAATATCTTTCTTACATTATATCTTATGCTATCTACATTTTCTAAATTTGTTGATATATTATATGCAATCTTTGATAAAACTTCAGGACCTTTTGATGAAGAAGTAACTAAAAGTTGCATGGATTCCCTTACTAATTTTGATGGATATAGATTTAATGAACCAATTTTTGGATCAAATATAGAAGTATTTAAATCATAGCCTCTTCTTAAATTATATAATGTTGTTTTTAGGAAATTTTCCATAACTCCAGAGGATTTTATTATTCTATAATTATAGTATGTTTTTTCAACTACCATTTCAAATGGATAGCCATCTTCTAATAATGATGCAAACTCATATACAACAATTGGGAATTCATTTTCTATTTCTTCAATTTGATATATTTTCTTAACTCTTTGGAAAGATGTTAAATAATAATAGGATCCTATACCCAAACCCAATCCTAAAGGTAATGCTAAAGTTAAAACAGAATATATTAATGCTCTATCTTGATAAACTATATTTAAATAATCACTTAAGAATCCTTGTGGAATAGATGTAATTTTTATAGCTAAAGAAATTAAATGATATATTCCTAAAATTGCAATTGATCCCAATATTATTGAAATTATTATTGCTGGAATTTCATTATCTCCAATTTTAAATCTTCCAGGTTTTGGTAGATCTCTTGCTAAAGATAAATCTGGAACAGAAAATGCAAATGGGTTCTTTGATAAAAAGTTCTGAATTATTAAAAATGTAATAACTGGTAAAATTATTATATATGAAAATGCTATGAAATAGAAACTTACAGTATTTAATAAAAATACAGATATTATTGGTAACATAATCAAGCTAACTATTGGAAGCATTACTAAGAAAGATACAATAACTGTTGCTGGTTCTTTTAAAGCATCTACATATAATTGAGATTTTTCTAATGATTTCTTCAATACCCATCCTAATATTCTATCTAATAATTTGTTTATATCATCAATAGAATTCTTATATTTAATATTTACAATATGAGTCATTGCATATACAAAATCTGGGCTTAGATAAAACCATCTTCTTTGATAATATTCTAATGCAGATTCAATATCATTAAATTTATTTGTTTCTAAATTATATAATAATGATTTAAAGTCTGTTGCAATATAACCCTTCATATAATATGCTACATATTTTATTCCATTTTCCAAATTAGGATTTCTTTTTAGATATAATGATAAATATAATATTATCCATATAACTTCTGATGTTACTTGTATTCTAACAATTTGTGTATAGAATATTGGATAATATGCAAAATAAAATGATAATATCAATAAAGAAATTAATAAAGAAAAAGCTAATTGAAAGCTAACAAAACTTAAAATAAAATATATAATTATAGAAAATAATGTTAGGGTTATTACAGAAGAAAATATATTATCTGGATTTGTATTTAGTCTATTTAACCATAAATGAAATGCATATTTTTTATATATAGAATCAGGGGCTTTTAATTTTATTAAATTAAAATTATTATAAAAATATTCAAAAAAACTCATTACATTTAGCTTGTTACACTTGGTATATTATTTAACTGAGAATATGGTACCTGCAATAAGAATTGACATAATGGCATTCCATTAACATTATTATTTATACCCAATGCTGTGCAATTTCCAGTTACTGTTAATATTCCATTACTAACTGTTAAATTCAAATTACATCCATCTGCAGTATTATAATAGTTAGCAATATCCAATAATGCACCAAATACCTGATTTGTAATCCATGTTGGTAATTGTGCAGAACATTGTACTGGACCTGGATTTAATATTTGTGATGGAGAAGAAATATAAATATTTTCTTGTCCATTTGTTACATTAAAATATGTAGCAGAAGAATAATTTCCAAATACATAACTTGTTGCTTGTTCTGGATTATAATATAAATTATCAATATAATTCTGGCATTCTAAATACATGCAATCAAGAGGTGATATAGAATATCCTTCATATTGACATTGACTAGAAGAACCTCCATATAATTGTAATACTACACTACATGGAACAGCATTTGAACAAACATAATATCCAGGACTTGTTTGTACAAGTCCATTTCCTATATCTTCATACTTTGTACAAAATGTATATGGGCTTGAACAATAGCTTGAACAATCTGAAACTGCCTGTTGTATTTGAGTATTTGATATTTGGCTAATCTTTGAAGATTGTTGCTGGAATAATTTAATTACAATCACTGCCACTACTAACATTATTATTATTACAAATATTATTTCTACAGCCATATCTATACCTCTCTTTTTCATAATTAAGGATAAATATTTTATTCTTTATAAATATTTTTAATAATATATTACAAATTCCATATCCTTTTCTTTCCTCAATTCTTCTATTAATTTTCTGTCAATATCAATAGCACTCTTATTTGAATTTATTGCCAAAGTTCTATCGTCAATATAATTACTCTTTCTTATAACAATACTTCTATCATTTGTTAATAATAAATTTTTTGAACCATATGCAATTATATCATCTATCAAATCATCAACTTTAATTACAATCTTTATTTTTCCTTCATTTAATAAATGATATTTAAGATCTTCTGGTAGATCTTTTACAGAATAATTTGCATTTATCCCAATTATGCAATCTCCTCTTTCAGTTAAAAAATTATCCTTAGTAATTTCTAGAGTACTTTTATGTGTTGCTTTTATTAATTTATTTCCCCTAGCTTTTATTACTAATTTCATTTAAGTAATTTAATATTTCTCTTGTAACATTTCTATTTAAATATTTGTCAAATCCTTCATATTGAAATATATGATGTAAATCTATTAAATAATATTGATTGTCTTTTAATAATAGATCAAATCCAAATATTTGTAAGTCGCATTTTTCCATAATTTTATATCCAATATCTATTATTTCTTCATCCAATTCATATGGTCTTCCATATCCTCCCTGACTAATATTTGCCTTAAAACTATTTTTATTAATTCTCTGCATTGCACCAATTGGTTTTCCTACAAAAATTACCCTTATATCTCTCTCATAAGGTATATATTTTTGAAATATTAGATGTTTTAAATTTATTTTCTTTTCTAATAAATATTTTTCCAAAAAATTATATAATTCTTTTTCATTATCTATTTTGTGTACAAATTCTCCTCTATGAGCAAACTGATGCTTTATTACCATTGGAAATCCTATTTTATTTATTACATATTCTATGTTATCTATTGAGTATATTTTCACAAATTCTGGAATCTTTACATATTTATTAAGAATGCTATAAAATAAAGTTTTTGATATTATAGATTCTTTAGTATGTATGCTATTTATTACTTTTTTTCCATTTTTTTCAAGATATTTTGCTAGAAAGTGTATATCTGATAAAAAAGTTGATCCAATGAAAAAGTAATATACATCATAGTTTAATATTTTTTCATTATATGGAAATATATTGTCCTTTTCTATATCAATAATGCTAATGTTATTATAATTTTTTATTTCCTCTTTCAATCTTATCATTCTATAATCTTCTAAATCAGTTTTTACGAATATGGCTACTCTACCCATTTTTAATATCTAGGAGGTAAAGTTATAAGTTTTTATGAAAAATTAAATAAATGGGTAAATCTACTAAAAGGTCTAAATCTAAAAAAACTTCTAAAGTTAATAAACCTAAAAAAGATTTAAGGGAATTATCTGAAATTGATATAACAAAACATTATTTAGTACCAAAACATATAATATTATCTGAAGAAGAAAAGAAGGAATTATTGGAAAAGTATAAGGTATCTTTATTAGATTTACCAAAGATCAAAATCTCGGATCCTGCATTAAAGAATCTAAATGCTAAGCCAGGGGATGTTGTTAAGATTATAAGGAATAATCCATGGATTGGGGAAGAAGTATATTATAGAGTTGTTGTTGAGGATTAAGCTTATAAGGATATCATATATATAAATAAAAAGTGGCTAATAATAATATAGATAATTATATCTTATTCTATAAATACTTGGAGGAAAATGATCTCTTAGGAGTACAACTAAGGTCCTTTGAATACTTCGTTGATGTAGAAATGACAAAGATTGGAAGGGAATTGGGAACATTTTCTCCAAGATTATTGGCTCCAGGATTAAGAGATTTACAATTTAAAATAGAAAGATTGTGGTTGGGGAAGGCAGATTTTATGGAGAAAGAAGGGGTTTCCAGATTAATATATCCAATAGAAGCTAGAATTAGAGGACTTACATATGCTGGAACAGTATATATGGAATTTTCTGTATATGAAAACGAAACATTTAAGAGTAAATATCAAGTAGCTATTGGTAGATTGCCAATAATGGTTAGATCAAAATATTGTAATACTTATGGATTATCTGAAGAGGAATTAATAAGAATTGGAGAAGATCCGACAGATAGAGGTGGATATTTTATTATTAATGGAAATGAAAAATTAATTATATTGTCTGAAGAACTTGCTACAAACAAATTTTATGTTCAAAAAGAATCTGGTTCTATAAAATATAGTGGATATTTATTATCAGAATCTTTAACTCAATTAAAGGCTCATAGAATGGAAATGACAAAAGATGGTTTATTATATTTATCATTTGAGAAATATAAAAGGATTCCTTTAATACCTTTAGTAAGGGCTCTGGGTTTAGAAAAGGATGTTGAAATAAATCAACTAATTTCTGAAGGGGATGATTTTGAAGAAGTATATATTAATTTATTGGAATTCCAAGATATAAAAACTTCTGAGGATGCAATAAGATATTTGGCTGATAAATTAAAATTAACAGGATCTCCAGAAGTTAAAAAAGAAAAATTATTATCAATACTAGATAATTTATTATTACCGAATATTGGAACATCACCGAATGATAGATTATTAAAGGCATACAATTTATTGAAGATGGCAAGAAAGTTATTATTATTAGCTCATGAAAAAATTGATGAAGATGTAAAAGATCACTTTGCAAATAAAATAGTTAGAACACCTGGAGAACTAATAAGAGAATATTTCTTAGTTACTTTAAGAACATTGATGACAGATGCAATGTATCAATATGAAAGGTTGGTGAAAAGAGGGAAGATACCTTCATATACATCTATATTTAGATCAAAAATATTTAGTGAGAGATTTGAAAATGTAATGGCTATTGGAAAATGGACAAGGAATAGAACTGGAATTGCGCAAGCTTTAGATAGAACAAATAAAATTTCTGTTTTATCTCATCTAACAAGGGTTGTTTCTTCAATATCTAGTGAAGCTGAATTATTAGAAGCAAGAATGGCTCATGGTACTCATTGGGGTAGATTAGATTTAATAGAAACACCTGAAGGTCATGAAACTGGATTAAGAAAAAATAAAACAATATTAGCAAAAATAAGTTTTGAAGAGATTGATAAAAATGAATTAATTAGGAAATTGGAGGATATAGGATTAAGGCCAATAGTTAAAAATGTTTCAGATAAAAAATAAAAATGGCATATGAGGTTTATGTAGATAGTATTTTTGTTGGATATGTTGATGATGTTAATAAATTTATTGAAGAATTTAAGGAGAAGAGAAGAAAAGGTATTATTCCATATTTTGTAAATATACATTTTGATGAAACAAGGAATGTTATAGAGATATTAACAAGAAAAGGAAGGATTTTAAGACCTTTGATTGTTGTAAAAGATGGAAAGCTATTATTAACAAAGGAGCATATTGAAAAATTAAAGAGAGGAGAAATAAAATGGTCTGATTTAGAAAAGGAAGGTATAATTGAATGGGTTGATCCTGCTGAAGAAGAAAATTTAAATGTTGCATTATATCCTGAAGATATAAAGGAAAATACAACTCATTTAGAGTTATCTTCTCTAGTAATATTTGGTATAGCTACATCTTTAGTTCCATTTTCAAATAGAAATCAATCTGCAAGATTAAATAGAGGTGTTAGACCACAGAGACAGGCTCATGCTATATATTCATTGAATTTCCATAATAGATTCGATACTGATATATCAATTTTATATTATCCTCAATATCCGATTACTAGAACATTTTCTTTTAATATATTTAAGGATGATTATGCAATAGGACAAAATGTAATTGTTGCTGTAATGACACAGGAAGGATATAATATTGAAGATGCAATTATCATGAATAAAGGTTCAATAGATAGGGGTTTATTTAGATCTGTGTATTTTAGATCTTATGAAATAGAAAGATTAAGATATTCTGGAGGATTACAAGATGAAATTACAATTCCAGATCCTTCTGTAGAATTATATAGAGGAAAAGATAAATATAAAAATTTAGAAGAAGATGGAATTGTTTCTGTCGAATCATTTGTAAAGCCTGAAGAAGTTCTTGTTGGTAGGGTATCACCCCCAAGATTTATTGGTTTAACTTCTGAATCTATTGCAACAGGTTTAAGAAAGAAGGATTCTTCATTAACTACTGGTAGTGGGGAAGAAGGGTGGGTAGATAAGGTTGTAATAACAGAATCTGATGATGGAAATTTATTAGTTAGGATAAAATTAAGGGACTTAAGAATTCCAGAACTTGGAGATAAATTTTCTGTAAGACATGGACAGAAAGGTGTTTTGGGAATGATTGTTGACCCATCAGATATGCCTTGGTCATCTTCAGGTCTTGTTCCAGATATAATATTTTCTCCTGCTGGAATTCCTTCAAGAGAAACTGTTGGTTTATTATTAGAATTGCTTGCTGGAAAGATTGGTAGTTTAAATGGAAGGTATGTTGATGGAACTCCATGGTATGGAGAAAGTGAAGAAGAATTAAGGAAAGAATTATTATCTTTAGGATTTAGAGAAGATGGAACAGAAACATTATATAATCCTTTAACTGGAGATGAATTTAAAGTCAAAATATTTATTGGAAGTATTTATTATTTAAGATTAAAATATATGGCAAAGAACAAATTACAAGCAAGAGCAACAGGTCCTGTTACTTTATTAACAAGACAACCAACAGAAGGTAAATCAAAGAAAGGTGGTTTGAAATTCAGTGAAATGGAACATGAAGTTCTTGCTGCTCATGGTGCTTCTATATTATTAAGGGAAATGTATTCTTCTGATGATACAACAATTTATGTTTGTGAAAAATGTGGTTCTCTTGCTGTTGAAGATAATATAAGAAATAGGGTTTATTGTCCTGTTTGTGGTGAAACTGAAAAAATATCAAAAGTTAAGGTTTCTTATGCATTCTACTTATTATTAAATGAATTAATTTCTCTTGGAATTTGGCCTAAGCTTAAGTTAAATTATAAGTTTTAATGATGGACGATATATTTTTCAAAAGAATTTCTGAAATTCAATATTCCCTATTAAGTCCAGATACAATAAGAAAAATGTCTGCAGCAAAAATAATTGTATCAGAGTTATATGATGAAGATGGAACCCCAATAAGGGGTGGATTAATGGATTTAAGATTGGGAGTAGTAGATCCAAGTTATGTATGTGAAACATGTGGAAAAACTGCAGGAAAGTGCCTTGGTCATTTTGGTCATATTGAATTAGCAAGACCAGTATTGCATCCAGAATTTTTGCCAATTGTTAAAGAATTAGTAAATGCTGTTTGTCATAATTGTGGTCATGTAAAATTAACGAAAGAAGAAAGAGAATTTGCATTAAATAAAATAGAAAAGTATAAAAATGCAAAAAGATGGAATAAATTATATAAATTTATAGTTAAGTTTGTATATTCTAGAGCTAAAAAAAGATCAAAATGTCCTGTATGTGGATATGAAAATCCAAAAGTTGAATTTAGAAAACCATTTCACTTTTATGTTAAGGATAAGGAAAATGAAAGAAGAATGTATCCTGTTGAAATAAGATCAATATTTGAAAAAATACCAAATGAAGATTTACCATTAATTGGATTTGATCCATCATCTTCTAGACCAGAATGGATGATATTAACAGTTTTACCTGTACCTCCAGTAACAATGAGACCTTCGATAGTTTTGGAAACTGGAGAGAGAGCAGAAGATGATTTAACTCATAAATTGGTTGATATTGTAAGAACAAATCAAAGATTAAAAGAAGATATAACAACAGGAGCCCCTCAAGTTATTGTAGATGATATATATAATTTATTACAATATCATGTATTTACATATTTCAATAATACCTTACCAAATGTCCCGAAGGCTCAACATAGATCTGGAAAACCATTAAAATCATTAGTTGAAAGAATCTCTGGAAAGGAAGGAATAATTAGAAGATATTTGCTTGGAAAAAGAATAAATTATAGTTCAAGGGCAGTTATTAGTCCAGATACGAAAATAAAACCAAATGAGGTTGGAATACCATTATATGTTGCAAAAACATTAACAGTTCCTGAAAGGGTTACTGAATGGAATATTGAAAAAATGAGGGAATATATATTGAATGGACCTGAAAAATATCCAGGTGCAAATTATGTAATATCTCCGGATGGAAGAAAAAGAGTAATTACTGAAGAAAATAAAGAAACAATTGCCTCAATGATTGCACCAGGATGGATTGTTGAAAGACATTTAATGGATGGAGATATTGTATTACTATTAAGATATCCTTCTTTACATAGATTATCAATGATGGGTCATTATGCTAAAATACTTCCAGGAAATACTTTTAGAATAAATCCAATAATATGTAGACCTTATAATGCAGATTTTGATGGAGATGAGATGAATGTATTCTTACCAAGAAGTGAGGAAGCAAGAGCAGAAGCAGAATTTTTAGCAGAAATATCAAATAATTATATTACTCCAAGGTATGGGGACTTTATTGTTGGTATGATTCAAGAAATGATAACAGGATTATATTTAATAACGCAGGATGATGTAAAAATACCAATTAATCAAGCTGCACAGTTAGTATATATGTCTAATGCTAATGATAAAGATTTAGATAAATTATCTAATATTATTAAAAAAGCTAAAGAAGAAGGTAGAGATTATTTAACTGGAAAGGAAGTTGCTTCAATATTTTTGCCAGATGACTTTAATTTTGAAAATGATAAAATAAAGATAGAAAATGGAATGATAGTCAGAGGATATCTTGATTCAAGTTTAATAAAGGCAGAAAAAGGTAGATTATTTGTTGTATTATATAAATTATATGGAAAAGAATATTTAACAGATTTATTACAAAAATATAGCTTATTAGGAATATATTATCAATATAATTTAGGAATTACAATGTCTATTTCAGATTTTGATTTACCAAAAGAAGCAAAAGAAGAAATAAAAAAGATAGTAGATGATACACAAAAAACAGTGGATGATCTATATAAGCAATATACTGAAGGAACTCTTGAAAGGATTGCTGGTAGAAGTTTACAGGAAACATATGAATTAAAATCTATGCAGACAATATCTGAAAGTGTTACAAAAATACAAGATGTTCTTAGGAAATATATGAAAAAAGATACTGGTACATATATTATGTCTGTAACTGGTGCAAGAGGTGATTGGCAGAATGCTGTTAGGATGGTTGGATCTTTAGGATTTCAAGCATTTAGAGGAAGATTTATAGATTTTGGTTATAGAGGAAGGAATTTATCAATATTTGAAAGAAATGTATATCATCCAAAATATCATGGTTGGGTAATAAGTTCTTATAGAGATGGATTAAAACCATGGGAAATGTTCTTCCATGCATTACCTGGTAGGGATTCTTTAATGGATACTGCAATAAGAACTGCTCAATCTGGATATTTCTATAGAAGATTAGTATTAAGTTTATATGATCTACATGTAAATGATGATTTAACTGTTAGAGATGCCTATAATAGGATTGTACAATTTGTTTATGGAGGTGATGGTGTTGCAGTACATAAATCAATAAATGGAAAATTAGATGTAAATTTACTGGCCCAAATTTTAAAACCTTATGTCGAAAATAATAAAGATGGAACTACCAGAAAAAATAAAAAAGGATCTAGAAAAAATAGAAGATGAAAAATTAAGAAAAATTGTAGAAGATTTTTCATATAAATTTATAATAGATCCAGGTGAACCTGCTGGTATAGTTGCTGCTCAATCAATTGCAGAACCAACTACACAGATGATATTAAGATCATTCCACTTTGTAGGTATATCTGCTCAGCAGGTTTCTTTGGGTTTACCTAGAATCACAGAAATTACTGATGCAAAAAAGAAAATGAAACAGAGATATATGATAATAAGGTTATTGGATGAATATAAAAATGATTTAAATGTAGTCCAAAATGTTGCAAAAAAGATAAAGGAATTATTATTGGAAGATCTCTTATCATCAATAACATTGGATGTATTTGAAAATAAAATAATTATTAGTTTGGATAAAGAAAAATTGAAGAATGAAGAATTAACATTTGATGAAGTATATAGAATATTAAAAAAGAAAATAAAGAAATATAAGGTTGAGAGTGATAAGCAAAATATATATGTAATTGCTTCAAAATTATCTGCTAGGGAATTATATTTGCTTAAAGAAATGGTAAAGAAAATATTAATAAAAGGAATAAAAGGAATTAAGGATGCAACTATATATAAGGATGAAAAAAATAACGAATATGTAATATATACTGTTGGATCTAATTTATTAGAAATTATGAAAATACCGGAGGTAGATTATACAAGAGTATATACAAATGATCTAAGAGAAATAGAAAAGGTTTTTGGAATAGAAGCTACTAGAGCTGCAATATTACAGGAATTAGTTAAATTATATGAAGATCAGGGTCTTAGTGTAAATGTAAGACACTTTATGTTAGTAGCAGATATGTTGACATGGTATGGTACATATTTAGGTATAAATAGATATGGATTACATGCAGAAAAAGAATCTACATTATCAAAAGCAGCATTTGAAACTCCAATTTCTATATTTGTTAGGTCTTCAATGATGGGACAGTCTGATAAGGTATTAAGTGGAATAGATAATGTTATAATGAATCAACCAATATACTTAGGTACAGGTTTATATGATATATATTTTGTAGGAAATAAAAAGGAAGATAAGGAATAAAAATATTTTTTATATAGATAAATTTTATGGTAACATTTGATGATTTAAGAAAGAAAATTGTTGATGAGAAAAAGATAGTTATTGGATATAATAGAACTTTGAAAAAGATTAAAAGAGGAGAGGTAGAAAAAATATTTTTAGCAAAAAATGTTCCTGAAAATATAAAAAAGGACATAGAATATTATCAGAAGTTGGGAAATTTTGAAGTAGAGGTATTAAATTACTCAAATGAAGAAGTAGGTTTGCTATTGAAAAAGCCATTTAAAATTTCTGTTATATCTATATTAAAGAATGGCTAATGGATTATTTGCTGCTAAGAAATTAGTTGAAAATAGAAAAAAATTTAGATGGAGTAAGAAAGAATGGAAGAGAAGAATATTGAAATTAAAAGAAAAATATGATCCTTTGGAAGGAAGTCCAATGGCATCAGGAATTGTATTAGAAAAAGTACAGATTGAAAAAAGACAGCCATATTCTGGAATGATAAAATGTGTAAAAGTGCAATTAAAGAAAAATGGAAAAATTGTTACATCATTTGCTCCAGGTGATAAGGCAATAAAATATATTGATGAACATGATGAAGTATTAATAGTTGGAATAGGAGGACCAAAGGGAAGAACTATAGGTTCAATACCTGGAGTAAGATATAAGGTAATACTAGTAAATGGACAACCTTTGGAATTATTAAGAAAGGGTAAGATAGAAAAAGCTAGAAGATAGTTTCTTATTTTAATAATTTTATATATGCAATTTTATTATAGAAAGAAGAAGAAATAGTTGCTATTTTCTAATAACAAAAACAATATTTATATAATTTTATTACATAAAAAATAAATGGTATATAGCCTATTGGTAGCTATAGGTTATTATATTGGTTTTTTAGTAGTAGGTGGCTTAATAGGTTATTTTGTTGGATGGATAGTATATAAAGTATTGGACTGGCTATTTGCAAAATATATAAAAATAGGGAATTTATATGAGAAATTAAAATCAACATTTAGCAAAATGCCAGAAATAAATGTAGCAAGCCTATTATCATATTTAGTTGGAATAATATTAGGAATATTAGTATTTAATGATATATTGTCATTGATGCCAAATGTATTAACAGCAACACAGTATTCTTATGTAACTAATGTATTACAATGGACAATGATGGTTTCTTCTTCATTATTGTTAATATCGATAGTTGTATTAATAATAGCAGCTGGTGTAATATTCTCAATATTCTTTACATCATATCTATATATATTAATTGAAGGATATAATGAATATGTAGCAGAATTATTGAAACTATTACTATTTGTAGGATTTGTATGGATAATAACATACTATTCTCTAGGATTATTAGGATTCCAATCTACATTATTTAATAATATAATAAGTGTATTTGTTGTATTATCAATTGGATTAATTGTAATGAAGTATATAACAGAAAATGTAAACGAAAATTCATATTATAAGAATGTAAAACCATTCATTCAAGTATTTATATATTCAATATTCGTTATATCATCGCTATCAGTATTAACTGTTGGATATTCAAATATTTCAACAAGTATAGAGAGCATATTTGCATGGGGCTTCGTAGTACTATTTGTACTAACACTAATACCAATTTTAGTTAAGGCAATAAGAGAATCAGAATAATTTTTTAATTTATCTTTTAATATTATTTTTAATGGTAAATAATATTGATGATTTGAAATTTCTTGGAAGGTGGAAATATGAAATAGATGTAGAAGATGAAACATTAAGAGCATTTATGAATTTAAAACCATATGTTGTTCCAAAGACAAATGGTAGATATCAAAATAGAAGATTTGGAAGAAAAAATATGCCAATTATAGAGAGATTAATTGGTAGATTAATGACACCAGGTCATTATGGGGGAAAGCATAAGTTTACATCATATTATGCTTCTGGAGAATATCATAAAGTATTAAAAATATTAGTTGAGGCATTTGAAATAATTGAAAAAGAAACAAAACAAAATCCAATAAAAGTATTGACAAAAGCAATAGAAAATGCTGCTCCAAGAGAAGAAATAACAAATATAGAAATGGGTGGTGCAAGATATCCAAAAGCAGTAGATATTTCACCTTTAAGAAGAATTGATTTGGCTATAAGGCATATTGTTTGGGGAGCATATCATAGTTCTAGAAATAAAAAAGATATGGCAAGTGCATTGGCAAAAGAAATAATAAATGCGTATAATAATTCTGTAGAATCATTTGCAATACAAAAGAAATTAGAACTAGAAAGATTGGCATCTTCTTCTAGATGATTTGTTTATAAAGCTATAAAAGTAATTTTTATTTTATGAGCCCGCGGAGTCTCGTACCGAAAAAAGTTTTCTTTACCTCTGGTATAGGTATAGCGGATGATCCACTATTAAGTTTTGAATATGCATTGAGAGAAGCAAAAATAGAAAAGTTTAATCTAGTTCCAGTATCTAGTATAGCACCACCGAATGTAAAAATTATAGATATAGATGAGGGATTAAAATATTTAAAGGCAGGTCAGATTGTATTTTGTGTTCTAGCAAGATTTACATCAAATGAAGAGGGTAAAGAAATATTCTCATCAGTTGGAGTAGCATTACCCAAGGATAAAAAATATAATGGATATTTTACGGAATACCATGGATATTATACTGGAAAAGAAGAAGGATATGCAAAAAATATGGCGAAAAATATGCTAGAGTCTATGTATAATATAGAAATAGATAAGGAATTTGAAATATTTAGAAAAACAAAGGTAGAAAAATATAGTACTGTTATATCAGCAGCTGTATTTATTCTTTAAATAAATTTTTTAAATACATAAACCATAAACATTTTTATGTTACCTGTATATGATATTAATAGGATTGTTTTTGCATCATCTCTTGCTATACATATTATAATAGCATCAATTACAATTGGAATGCCCTTTGCAATTGGAACATTAGAATTATATGGAATATTAAAGAAAGATGAAAGTATAAAAAATTTAGCTCAAAGAATATCGACATTAATATTAGTTTTATTTGCAATAGGAACATTGTCTGGTACAATTGTTGCTCTTGAAATGTATATATTATTCCCAAAATTTATGCAAATAGTGAGTAATACAGCAATTATATCATTATATATAGAAATTTTAGCATTCTTCATGGAATCTTTATTTGTAGGTATATATTTCTACTCATTTAAAAAATATAATAATTCGATATTACATCCAATATTTATGTATTTAATTGGAATATTTGCAGCGATGTCTGGTTTTTTAATAATAACATTAAATGCTTTTATGAATTATCCTGTAGGAATTGAATATTTGAATGGTCAATATATTGATATAAATCCATATTCCATATTTTTTACTCCAATAGAATTTATTGAAGTATTTCATGGAATTTTAGCATCATTAGAATTTGGTTTATCAATATTTGTATTAGTTATTTCCTATAAAATATTGAAAGAAAAGGATATTGAAAATATAAAAATATATGGAAAAGCTTTGAAATTAGCAATTCTCATATTATTCTTATCAATATTATTATTAGGAGTATCAGGAATAAATTCAGCAGATACATTAGCAAAATATCAACCAGTTAAGTATGCAGCATTAGAGGGCAATTTGAATGGAAATATTTCTAATGCACCTGAAAATTTATTTGGAATTGTTACAAACAATTATACATTAATTGATTCAATAAAAATTCCAAATTTGCAAAGTTTATTATTATATGAGAGTTTTAATCCAAATACAATTGTTCCTGGAATATATGCAAATGAGTCTTATATACCTTCACCAAATGATATTACTATAGCACATAATTCTTTTGATATAATGGCAATATTTGGATTCTTAATATTCTTTATATCATTATATGGATTGATCTCTTTAATAATTTCAAAAGAAGATAAAAAAGATAAAAAATTTAGTTTAAATCCAAAATATACATTTTATATGAATAAATTATTATTATATGGATTAATATTATTATCTGTATTATCTTTAATTTCCTTGGAAACTGGATGGGTTGCTGCGGAAGTTGGAAGGCAACCATGGACAATATATGGAATACTATTAACAAGAGATGCTGCAAATTTAAATCCGGGAGTTGTTCCTATTGCAATAGCTTTTGAATTAATATATATATCATTATTTGTTTTATCTATATGGGCTATAAAAAGATATTTTATTAATAAATTATGATAAACTATTCATTTTACTTTTATACATATATATTTTTAATTGCAGCGACAATCTTATTACTTATAGGAATAGAAATAGCCTTGGCATTATCATTCTTTATAAATAAGGATGTATATAAAAAATATGAAAATTTGTTTTTATCAATGTGGGAAATAACAGGTACATCAATTGTTTTCTTTGTAGTACAATATGAAGCTTTATTACCATCATTATTGGTCCCTGTTGCATATTCATTTTATCCACTAATATTTATTATATTATTTTTATTTATATTTAGAAATATTGGAATAGGGTTTTTTGAAGGAAAAAGTATAAATAAGGAATATAGTAAAAGAGATATATTAATATATTTATTTGGAACCTTGATAATGGCAATATTATTTCTTTCTATATTATCTGCAGCTATTACTGGTTATGGTATTAAAATTGTAAATGGAAATATTGTTTGGGGGCCTTCTATTATATTTAATTACTTTACATTATTATTGTTGTTATCAACAATATTATTTGTTTTAGGTATTCTTGGATATATATTTAATGTAAAGAAGTTTAAAATATATGGATTAGTAGGATATTTGTTAGTATTCTTGGATATATATTTATATGAAAATACAATACCTTATCTATTCTTTTTTCCACTAATAATATTACTAATATTAACATTTGTGAATTTAAAGGATATTGTACAAAGAATATTATTCATAATTTCTCATTATTTGAATGCAATGATATTATCAACATTATTATTTCCATATATATTTGGAACAATTAATATAAATTCATTATTATCTCAAAGCTTGCCATTATTATTTGCAGAATTTATAGTATCAATTATAATAACAATAGTAGTAATTGGAATATATTATTTTGAAATAAAAACAATTTTAAGCTAGCTTTCAAAAACTTTATTATATATCTCTTTTAATTGGTTTGGAACAACGTGAGTATATATTTGTGTAATATTTAATGAGCTATGTCCTAGTATTTCTTGTATATATCTTATATCAACGCCTTTTGATAATAATGTTGTTGCAAGAGAGTGTCTTAATACATGTGGAGTTACTTTTTTATTTATTCCAGCTTTCTTTGCAATATTTTTTATAATTCTTTCAACCTGTCTTGATGATAATGGAAATATATTTTCAGTATTTATTTTATTTATATAATCTTTTAATTCATTTAACAATCCTTTTGGTATTGGTACTATTCTTTCTTTACCGCCCTTTCCATATACTTTTACAAAACCTTCTTCAAAGATTATATCATTCTTTTTTATTTTTATTAATTCGGAAACTCTTACTCCAGTATAAAATAGGAATTTAATAATTAGTTTATCTCTATAATTTTCAGCATTTTCTAATAATCTATTTAATTCATCATATGTAATAAATTTTGGTAATCTTTTATCTACCTTTGGAGCTTTTATTTGCTTTGCTAAACTTTCATTATCTAAAAATTTTAAAAAAGATGATATAGCTCTAACATATAATCTTAATGAATTTGAATCTAGTTTTTTCTTAACCTTTAATTCAGCTAAAAATTTTAGAATTATATTCTTATCTAATGAACTACTAATAGATTTTGTATCTGTAATAATTATTCCATTATTTATTAGAAATTCTAAAAATTTCTTTGTTATACTAGAATATGTTTTTATTGTATTTTTAGATTTTCCCTGTATTTCCAGCCATACTTTATATTCTTCAATAATTTCATTCATTTATATTTCAGAAACTTTGTGATATAAAAATTTTAAATAATAAAAATATTATAATTTTATCCCTACCTGCCATGCACTGGGGATATATGAACCAGTTCCTCCAGGTAGGGGAGAAGAATGATGTGGTTGGCTTGAAACTGAAAAATGATGAATACGGCTACGCTGATAAAAATTTATAATATAATGCTTTCCATAATATTTTTGGCTTTAGAAGCATATTTTTCATATTTTTCTGAATATTCATCAAATATATTATAAAGCAAGTCTCTATCATAACCATGTTTTCTCATTAAATAAGTTAGAATTCCTATATCATTTAAGTCTTTTTCTTCTTTTCTTCTTAAATAAGTAAATATTTTATCTACTAGTAAATATTCCATTCCAGCAACATATAATTTTATTATCTTTTTACCTAGCTTTAATTCTATTATATTATATGGTACTTCTTTATCTTTAAATAATATACTTATGCTTGGTCCATATTTATATTTAATTTCAATTCCATCGTACCCAAATATTCTCCCCTCCTTAATTGATAAATCTGATAATTTTCCATATATTATTTCTTTTGCTTTTGTTTCCTGATTTTCATTTATTATGAAATCTATATCTTTAGTTTCTCTATTATAATTTTCATTATAATATTTTGCATATGCAGCTACAGCCATTCCGCCTATTAATATTGGTTTTATATCATAATCACTAGCAAATGCTTTTAATATACTTTCAAGGTTTTTTATTGTAAGCTTATCAGTTAATTTATAACTTTCCTTTGATATGTCTTGTGATGTTATATGCGGCATATATAAAAATAAGTAAAGAAAAATTTATAAATGTTACTTATAAAGTATCTACTAAATAATAAAACAATATTAAATTCATACTATTTATAAATGAGGGGATTTTTTATGATAATTATATAGATAAAAAATAGCAAAAAGTTACTTAAAAATATCTAAATTAGTCTTTAATATTTAGTTTTTCCTTTAATGTTGTAGATCTTCTGTTTGTAATTCTTAATAAATCTTTTATTGTATCTTTTGTTGGTATTCCAGTATTTAGTGATAATTTTACTAAGTTTTGGTATGCTTTTGTTAATAATATCTTTATATTTTCTTTTGTTGGGAATGCAATTTCTAATGTTAATGATATAGCTTTTCTAAATCCGGATCTTAATTGATTTATATATTCTTCTAAAGGAGTTGATAATATATCATATGTGTATAATGTTTTTCCATCATATACTACCAATAATTTTATCTTTACTGGTATTGGAGTTATATTAAATTTCTGTAATAATGATACTAATTCACTGTCAACTTTTTGACCTTTCTTTGCTACTAATGTATCTTCAGTTATAACAATTTTTCCATTTTCAACCTTTGTTTTTATATTATATTTCTTTAATTCAGTTAATACAGGACCTGGTGTTAAATTAGTAGGTCCAGCTCTTATTATTACATCTTCCTCTAATATATCTCCTTCCTTAGCAGATCTATAACTTTTATTTTCTTCCAATATTTTATTTAATAAAAATGGATTTATATCATCTTTTGGTAATATTAATAAAACTGCAATTCTTTTATTTTCTTCAATTATATCTATCATCTTTTTAATATTTGGATCATTAATCTTTTCTAAAGCTTTAATAAAGAGATTCTTTTTAACAACTTTTACATTAATATTCATTTCCTTTAACTTTTTTCTAATTACTTGTAGAGAAGCTGTTGGAATATCCATTATATTTGCTATTCCAATTATCTTAGAATTAGATAATTTAGAATATAAATCATTTGCATATAATATCTTTTGTTGGGATACCATTTTACATTATTCTTATTGAATCACTCATTGTTAGCTTTATATAAACACTCTTTATGCTATTTTTATTCCCAGGAACCCTATTAATAAAATATTCTAATACATGGTTTGCATTTTCCAATATATCTTCATATTTCATATCTTCAGTTCCAATTGGTATGCCAATAGTTTTGTGGTTCTTTACAACAATTCTAACCATATTTTGTAATCTATTATAAATTGATCTTAAGAAATCCTGGTTTGCATTATCTGGAATTATCATTCCATACTTTGGATTTGGCATTTTATTTTTTGTAGATAAGTATTTACCTAAATATCTTCCTACATCTGCCATAGTTGATGCCTGTGCTACAAAAATATAATATCTCCTAACTAATTTTTTTGCTTCCCTTTTATTTTCAGCTATTTCCTTTATTTTATCCTTAACCAATACAAAATCAAATATTTCTTTTGCAGGTTTTTCTAATTCAGGTCCAACAATTGCAGCAATTTTTATTTTCTTTCCTCTACCTTTAGGTAATTCAACATATTCTGTAAATCTATTTTCGCTTTTGTTTAAATCATATTCTTTCTTTAAATTAATTATTAATTCTACTGTCTGTTTAAATCTTCTCTTTTTTGATTTTTCTATGAGAGATTGTATATTTTTAACATCCATAGAAAAAAGAAATATAGAAAATATTTAAAAATTATTTTTTAACAAATAACTCTATTATATCCTTTATTGATTTTTTAGATGAGAAATATTTCTTTATATAATGCCTTATAATCAGAAAAATTATAATAATTGTTATAACTATCCCTAATATTAAACCAATAAAAAAACTTAAAATATCAAACATATCATTTTAATAGACTATCATACAATCCCTGATCTACTTCTTTTATTAATTCTTTTGGATTTCTATTATTTACCGTTAATCCCAAAGATAATGCCGTTCCTAGAACCATTTTTACTGCAGATTTTAAATCATTAGTATTTAAATCTTTCATCTTTACTTTTGCAACCTTTATTACTTGTTCCATTGTAATATTTCCAACTACTTCATCTGGTTTTGTCCTTTTTGCAATTTCTATATTTGCTTCCTTCTTTAATAATGATGATGTTGGTGGTAATCCTACCTCTATTTCATATTTTCTTGTTTCTGTATCTACTATTATTTTTACAGGTACCTGTAAACCTTTGAATTCTTTTGTAGCTTCATTTATTTTATTTATTACTTCTCCAATGTTTAATTTAAGTTGGCTCAATTTTGGTCCTATATTTGGTCCTGGTTTAGCATTTCCTCCTTCTACTAATAATTCTATAACTTCCTTGCCCATATAGATTTGTTTTTTAAAATATATTTTAAAGATTATATAGATGGGTATCAGCGATAGTATAAAGGAAATGAAGGAAGTATATGAAACAGCTAGCAAACCTACATGGGATGAAATAAAGAAATTGGTTTATGTTACATTATTATTCTTTGCATTGGTTGCAGCTATTGTATTGCCTATATTTATAAGCTTACAGTATAGTATAATGATATGCCAATATACGCCATAGTTGTAACATCTGGAAGAGAAGAACTTGTAGCTGATATTTTAGCAAATGAGGGAAAAAATGGAAAGTATGCTATATATTCTATAATGCAAATACCTGGTGTAAAAGGATATTTATTTGTTGAAACAACTAATTCTTTAGAATTACAAAGAGCAGTTTTAGGGATAAGGCATGTTAAAAGAGTATTACCTCAAGAAATTCCAATAGAAGATTTATTGAAATACTTTGAAGAAGAAAAAGTTAAATATGATATAAATGATATAGTAGAAGTATTATCTGGAGCATTTAAAGGAACTAGAGGAAAAATAATAAATATAGATGAAAAGAAAAAGGAAGTAACAATAGAATTAATTGATGTTCCAGTTCCTTTACAATTAAATGTACCTATAAATAGTTTAAAATTAATAGAAAAATCTAAATAACTTCAATTCCAAGATCACTTTCTAGCTTTTTCTGTTCTTCTGGTTTTAATTCTTTTTCTCCAGATTTTATTCCTAATATAAATGATGGAGGTGCTTTTAATTTTGTAATTGTTAATGATACTCTTACATAATTCTTTTTATCTTCTTCAAATGTAATACCTTGTATTAATTTTGCTTTTGGATCTAATACAGATTTTATTGTATCTAATATTTTATTTATATCTGTAGGTGTTACATCTGGTGATGCAACAATTCTTACTAATGCAGCTTTAGCTCCTGTAGCATCAACATCAACTAATGGGTTGTTTAGTGCTCTTTGAACAGCTTCTGCAGCTTTGTTTTCTGAATTTGATTCTCCAACTCCAAATATACCATATCCAGAGCCAACTACAATTGATCTAAAGTCTGCAAAATCTACATTTATATATCCTGGTTTTGTTAACAATTCTGTTAGATCTTTTAATGCATTTGCTAATAATGAATCTGCAACTTTAAATGCTTGCATCAATGGAATATTTGGATATAAAGTTTGTAATTTATCATTTGGAATAATTACTAGTAAATCAACATTGTTTTCTAATTTTTCTAAGGAATATAAAGCATTATCCCATATATTTGCACCTTCTACAGAGAATGGCCATGTACATATAGCAATTACCAGTGTTCCCATCTTTTTTGCAATTTCAGCAACAACCGGTGCTACACCACCTCCAGTTCCACCACCAAGACCACAGGTTATAAATATGACATCAGAACCTTCTATTGCTTTCTTTAATTCTTGTTCAGATTCTTTTGCGGCTTCTTCTCCAACTTTAGGATCTTTTCCTGCACCTAAACCTTTTGTTAATTGTTTTCCTACCAATATCTTCTTGTGTGCTTTTGTTATTAACAAATGTCTAACATCAGTATTTACTGCTATTAATTCTGGGCCTTCAATTCCCATACCATATAATGTAGAAATTGTATTGCTTCCACCACCGCCACATCCAATAACTTTTATCCTCTTTGTTGCCTGTGCTAGATATTCTTCCAGTTCTTTATCAAAAATTTCCGCATTATTATCCATTAAATTTTTTTGAAAATAAAATTAATAAAATTATCTTTTTTAGATAATCAAAAACTTTAAATAATTTATATAAACTTTATTTAGATTTTTTCATCAATGGTAAAGTGGGTTGAGATCGAATATTCAATATATGATCAAGATAATAGATTATTAGAAAAAACAAATGAGCCAGTAATAATGCCTTTAGGATATAATATATTGAATAAGGAAATTGAAGAAAAATTGGCTAATGCAGAATATGGGAAAGAATATAACTTTTTATTAAAAAGACCCTTTGGAGAAAGAGATCCAAGTTTAATTAAAATAATACCTATAAGTGAATTTTATAAAAGAAATATAAATCCAATACCAAATTTAGTTGTAAATGTAGATAATATGGTTGGTGTTATAAGATCTGTAAATAGCGGAAGAGTTGTTATAGATTTTAATCATCCATATGCTGGTAAAGATTTATTATATGTAATAAAATTAAATAGAGAAGTTACAGATTTAAAAGAAAAAATCTTAGGAATTCTAAGTATAACATATAATATTTCTAAAAAGAATATTGATGTAAATATTGATGAAAATAATAAGAAAATATCAATAAATGTTAAGGATTCAGATTTAACTAAAGAACAGAAAGAAATTATAAAGAATTTCATACCAGAAGTAAAGGATTATAATATAGAATAATTTATAATTTCTTTTTATCATAAAATTTATATTGGGCCCGTAGCTTAGTTGGTAAAGCGTCGGGCTCTTAACCCGAAGATCGGGGGTTCGAATCCCCCCGGGCCCGGGTTCGATTATCATGAATGGTTAAGGTTATTAACAATCATAGTTTTATATTGGACAATGTTTTCTAATATCTTATGGATATAAAGAAAATATCATATTTTACCATAGTAAGCTTTCTATTGTTGATTTCTACGTTTAATATATATTCACAAGTCGGAGCAAATGTTGTTGGAAGTAATAGTGCTCAAACAAATAGTATAGCATTACCTCAAGGAAATATATATTATTGTATTGCTGCATCAGATTCTGATGTATATCCTATATTGATATCAAATACTCAAAATATTCCAACTCCTTCTCCATTCCAGCAAGATATAGCAGTATGTAATGGAAGTATAAATATTGGTAATAATTTTGCATATATAAATAATGTAACATTATTTAATCAAATAGATTCAAATGGACAGAATGTATATTTTGTAAATAGTTCTGGAAATATTTTATATTCATGGTATGAAGGTCAATTAAATTATAATGGAGTTACTTGTGATGTTTGGTGGATAAATATACCTCAAGGAATTCCAGCAAATTCAGGTGTAACTATTTATATGTATATAGGATCCAATAGTTCTAATTATTACCAACAATATTATCCATATGTTGGTGCACCTATACAAGTTTTAGGTACTTCTCAATATGATAATGGACAAAAAGTATTTAATTATTATCAAAACTTTGGAAATTTGGGTTCCTTACCTTCACCATGGACTTATGTATATAATAATCAAAATAGTGCTTCTTTTTCTACAAATTATACAATTATTCCATCTCCTTCTTCTGGTTATAACGAAGGTATTACTACTACAAATAATTATAATTTACAAAATAATATATTAGAAATTTATACTTCTGTTCCAACTACTAGCGGTACGAGTTGGGATTATACAGATTTAGGAGTAGGTGATGCAAATAATAGAAATACATATTTTGTTGGTGGCGGAGGTGGGCTTATAGCTGGTGGTAATAGTAATGGTGCTGCATTTTCATATAGTAATATAGGAACCGCTGGTGAGTTTAAATTATTTGTAGGAACTTCTAATGTAGGAAGTACACCATATAGTTATGTTCCAACAATATATGAAATTGGATTTTCTAGTAGTTATACTTATTTCTTAGTAAATTATACTCAAATATTAAGTACTACAACAATACCTGGTTCATTTAGTTTACCAATAACAATAGGGCAACAAAACTCAGGTAATAATATATACTTATATTGGGTTTTATTAAGATCATTGCCACCAAATGATGTAATGCCTTCAATTTCTTTATTATCTAATACAATAACTCCAAACTTTAATGTATTAGTAGAAAATTCAAATTCTATAATAGGAGAATCAAATAATAATATATGCTCCTTTAATTCACAAAATTTATATAATGTAATAGGAGGTATTTCAATAGATAATTATTCTACTCCAGTAATTTTATATAATTCAACATATACATATACAACAACAACTACTCAGACAATATCATTTAATGTACAAAAGCAAAATGAAACAGTATTAATTTTATTATCATTATCGGGCAATGGGATAAATGGTGGATATATGAGTAGTGTAGCATTACCTACTGGATGTTCTCAATTATTCTTAACTTCTTCAGGAAATTCTGCTAGTGTATATGCTGCAGAATGTAGGGATTTATCTCCAGGTAGTTATAGTGTTTCATATACTATTAATTCAAATCAAGGATCTTATGTTTCTATATTGGTATTAGGATTTCCAGTATTTACTTTTGATATTACAGGACCAAATAGTATAGCTGTTTATACAAATTATAGTAATTCTACAACAATATATGTAAATCAATTAACAGGAAATACTGCTTTGCCAGTTACTCTTTCTTGTTCAACAAGTAATTCAAATCTACAATGTTCATTATCTAATACCACTGTTACTCCAAATGCATCAGTAACTTTAACCGTTACTGCATCATCATCATCAATTACCCCAGGAACATATTCAGTAACAATTTCAGGTACAGCGCAAAATGGAGTTACGAATTCTACTACTATAACAGTTAATGTACAACAATTATATAATAACCCACAAATATATATTATATCCCCATCTAATAATTCAGTATCAAATTATTATCAACTAAATATATCATTCTATACAAATTATCCAAATGTAAATGTAACAATAAATGGACAAACATATAATATAAATGTAACACCAGGTAATAATATTATTCAATTAAATTATGAAAATTCATCATATAATTTACCAGGATTATATAATATTATACCAAATGGAGGAAATATTACAATAGAATTATCAACATCGAATCCTGAGGGAATAACAAATTCAACAGGAATATATGTTTATACATTACCTTCACCAATATTTAATGTATCATATACATATCCTACACCATCAAATGGTACACAAGAAAATATATGGTTATTAGAAGTTAGTGCAAATGTATATGATAATACTTTAGGTCAAGATTATTGTCAAATACAATTATTAAATCAAACAAGTAATCAATGGGTAACAATAATTAATTCATGTTCAGATATATTATATAATGGAATATTACAAGAATATGCAAAATTAAATAGTAATGGATATTATTCAATATGGTATAAAGTATATGCATATAATAATTATGGATTAAATCAATATACAAATCCCCAGGTAATATATATATCACAAAATGCATATAATGTATCAGTAATAAATCCAACATTAAGTAATACACAAATACAAGGAATAATAGATTCAGCAATTAATAGTTCTATACCTGTAGTAGTATTCTCTCCAGGAGTATATTTAGTAAACTTAATAATAAACCCACAAGGTCAAAATATAACATTATTAGGACAAAATACAATATTTGAACCTGCAAATCCAGGATTACCTGTTATAGATGTATTATCATCAAATGTAACAATACAGAATATAAATATTAATACAAATCTATTTGCAATAAATGTAGAAAATGGAACTATTAATTTAATAAATGATAATATAAATTCAGGATTGTTTGGAATAGATGTAAAGAATCCATCAGTAGTAAATGTATATAATTCTACAATAAATGGAAATATAGGAGGAATATATGGTTATATACAAAATTCAACAATAGAAAATACAAATATTCAATCATCAGTATGGGGAATATATGATGACAATCCATATAATGTAATAATAAATAATTCAAATATAAATGGACAAATATTTGGAATAGATTTTGATGGAAATGCAGTAAATAATGTAATAGAAAATAGTAATGTAATATCTAACATATTTGGAATAAAGATAAATAATGGAAATAATAATAATATAATAAATAACAATATAGAATCAAATATATTTGGAATATATTTAACATCTTCAGGAAATAATATAGAAAATGATTATATAAAAGTAGGACAGGTATTTGGATTATATGAAACTGCTTATAATAATATAATAAATGTAACAACAAATGGAGGATTATTTGGATATTATTTAACAGGTAATGCAACAAACATATCATTATATAATTCACAATTAGGTATTGAAATATATGGAAGTGGATATATAGATAATTTAACAACATCTACAGGAAGTGTAAATGTATATTATAATAATTCACAAGGATTCATAAATAGTTTAAGTAGTGTAATATCTAGTACGAATGTAAATAACACATTATATAATTATTATGAAGGAATATCAATAATAGGAAATATAAATGGAAATATTACATTTATTAATCTATTATCTGCTACTAGTTATATTGTAGAAAAGATAGTAGGAGGTAATGGAAATATAATATCTACAAATAATACATTTATACCACAAGGATTTGGAAATTATGAACTATTTTATCGCTAAATATGCTTTTGGATTTTATTATAATATTTTGTATATAAATAGATATTTTATGTATATGGTATAATATATTTTTATGATAAAAGTAGGAACCTGTGGATTCCCTATATCAAGGAAAAAATATTATGAAGAATTTAATGTAATAGAAATAAATAGTACTTTTTATTCAATACCGGATATTGAATGGGTTAGAAAAATAAGAAAAGAAGCACCTGAAAATTTTGAATTTACATTTAAGGCATTTCAAGGTATTACTCATGATGTAAATTCTTTTACATGGAGAAGATCAAAAATAAAGAATTATAAAGAATTAAAGGGAAGAGTTGGATATTTAAGAAATACAAAAGAAGTATTTGAATTTTGGGAAAAACAAGAAGAAATTGCAAATATATTAAGAGCAAATATAATTGTTATTCAATTACCATATTCATTCAAAGATACAAAAGAAAATATTGAAAATGCATATAATTTCTTTAATTCAATTGGTAAAAAATATAGAATAGCAATAGAATTAAGGGGATGGAGTAAAGAAAATAGGGAAAAAATATGCAAAGAATTTGATTTAATAGATGTAGTAGATATAAATGTTGAGGAACCTGTATATGATTCTGATATAAAATATTATAGATTGCATGGATTGCATGAAGGAAATATGTTAATATATAGTTATGATTATTCAAAGGAAGAATTAAATAGAATAAAGGAAAAAGTATTAAAATATAATAAAAAGGATAGTTACGTGATGTTTAATAATTCAATGATGTATGAGAATGCAAAAGAATTTTTAGAATTGATAAAAAATGTATAATTATTTATTAAGAATAAAATATAATGGAGAAAATTATCATGGAATTGCATATCAAAAAAATTTAAAAACAATTTCTGGAGAAATTTTAAATTATTTTGATATAAAAGAATTTAGATTATCAATTGTTTCAAGAACTGATAAAGGAGTAAATGCAGAAGAAAATTATATTGTTATATCTTCAGATAAAAATATTGATTTTTCAAATTTTCAAAATAATGATATAAAAATATTGAATGTATACAAATTAAAAGAATTTATTAATATTAGAAAATTTTCTAGAGGTAAATTATATGAATATAAATTACCAAAAAAATTGTTTGAGAAAAAATATATGCCAAAATATTTAATAAATAATGAAAAAATTTTAATAAAATCTGAAGAAAAGGAATTTGATATAAATAAATATATAGAGGCATCAAAGCATTTTATAGGTATAAAAAGTTTTCATAATTTTGCAAAAGGAAAGGTTAAAGATTCAATATGTAATATAACAAAATTTGAAGTAATTGAAGATAATGATTTTTATATAAATTATATTGAAGGAAATAAATTTTTGTATGAAATGATAAGAAGAATTATTACATTTTTAATTTCTGTTGGTTATAATTTGTTTCCTTTGGATTTAATTGAAAAAGTTTTTATATATAATTTAGAACCAAAACCATTTCCTTCAGATCCAAGATATCTAACATTAAAAAAGGTTTACTTGGATTGGAAAGAATTATATAAATATATTGAAGATGTTATTGAAATATAATGTTTTTAATATTTCTATAATAATATTGTTATGATTGTAGTATTTCTATCTGTAAAAAGTGGAGATGGGATAAATATTTCTAAAAGAATATTAGAAAGAAAATATGCAATGTCTATAGATATAAAGAAAGTTGAAACATTGTATTTAGAAAATGATAATATTAAAGAGGAAGATAGGGAATTATTATTAATAAAGACAAGAGAAGAATTATTTGATAAAATAGAAGAATTAATAAAAGAAATATATAAAAATAATATAATTGAAATCTATTCAATAAATGTTGAAGATGCAAATAAAGATTTCTTAGATTTATTGGAAAAAGAAACATCTATAAAGAAAATAAAAAATGCTTGAAGATTTAAAAAAGGCTTCTGAAATCACAAAAAAAGTAAAGAGAGAAGCTGAGAAATTATTGAAACCTGGAGAAAGTATATATAATATTGTAGAAACTATTGAACAAAAAATAATAGATTTGGGTGGATTTCCATCATTTCCTGTTAATATATCTATAAATAATATAGCAGCACATTATACACCAACAATAAATGATAGTACAACATTAAAAGATGGGGATGTTGTAAAGTTTGATTTTGGTGCGCAGGTTAATGGTTATTGTATGGATACAGCATTTACTGTAGAAATAAATGATAATAAATATAAAGATCTAATTGAAGCTTCTAGAAATGCATTAGAAAATGTTAAAAAAATAATAAGAAAAGATATTGAAGTATCTGAAATTGGAAAAGTAATAGAAAGTACAATTAAATCTTATAATTATAATCCAATATATAATTTATCTGGTCATAAAATAGAACAATATATTTTACATTCTGGAATTACAATACCAAATTACGATAATAAATCAAAAATAAAATTAACTGAAGGAATATATGCAATTGAGCCATTTGCTACAAATGGAGTAGGACTTGTAAAGGAAGATAAGCCATCTGGAATATATTCTATAATGTCTGATAAACCAATTAGAGATCCAAATATTAAGAAATTTTTCCAGGAGATATATAATAAATATAAAACTCTTCCTTTTGCATATAGATGGTTATATAATGATTATAATAATAAAATAAACTTAAAATTATTTATAGAATATCTAAAAAAGAATGGAAATATTTATGAGTATCCAATATTAGTAGAACAATCTAATGGAATAGTAACTCAATTTGAAACAACTTTTTATATTTATGATAGAGTTTATGACATGATGGATTAATATTGAGGGGATATTATATCATGGTCGTGTTAAATTGACTTAAACAAATGTTAAAACAAAAAGTTTTTATATTAGTTAGTCAATAATATTATTATGGCAAAGAGAACAACACCAATTCCAGTGGCACCACTATATAGAATATTAAGAAAGGCCGGTGCATCAAGGGTAGGACAGGATGCAAAATTAGCAATGGTAGAATCAGTATTGCAAGTAGCAGAGGCAATATCTGCTAGAGCAATAGAATTAGCAAAACACGCAGGAAGGAAGACTGTACATGAAGATGATATAAGGTTAGCAATTAGGGAACTTAGAGGCCTATAAGGATATATATTTTTTGAGTTTGTTAATTTTTATAAAACGTTGTTATAATATATATAGATGGAATATTCAGAAAGAAAACCAATAGATTTTAAGAAGGAGAGGCCACAATTATTTGAAATGAAGGGTATTTCAGCAAAAACAATAGAAGAACATTTGAAGATATATGAAGGATATGTAAAGAAATTTAATGAGATAACACAAAGGCTAAATAATTTGACAGATGAGGATTATAATGCAGCAAATGTAACTTATTCATTAATAAGGGAATTAAAAGTTGAATGGACTAGAGCTTTTGGTGGAATGATAAATCATGAAATATACTTTAGTCATTTAGGAGGAGAAGGTGGAAAACCTGGATCATCATTGGGATCTCAAATAGATAAAGACTTTGGATCATTCGAAAAATTCGTTAAAGAAATGAAAGCAACTGCTATGGGTGCAAGAGGATGGGCTTGGTTATTATGGTCTGATGATCTAAATAGATTGGTAATTAGTATATCCGATGAGCAAAATACATATATGGTACAAAATTCAAAATTAATATTGGCATTAGATGTATTTGAACATGCATATTATTTAGATTATGGAAGTAATAGAAAAGGATATGTAGATGTATTCTTCGATAATATAGATTGGTCAGTAGTAGAAAAGAGATTTGAAGCATTAAAAGTATAATTTTTAACGTGTTTTTAGATTCTATAATCTATGAATCAAATAAATTAAATAGTGAATGTGATTTTAAAAAATTAAACATAAAATTAAATATAAAAGGAAGGCAAGAATATTATGGAATGAAATGTTATGATAAATATTATATATTTAATATAAATGAATGGAAAGAAAATTTATCTTATAAGGAAATTATATATCTATTAGATTTTAAGGAAGAAGAATCATATAAAATAGATAGAATATATAAAAAAATGGAAGAGGATCCTTCAAAATTTTTTGATAACCTATTTAATAAATTTAATAATAAATATAAATACGAGGATGAGATAGATTATAATTTTCCATTTTTATCTTTATTAAAGAAAAATAAGTCAAATTATGAAGATATTATTATTATTAATATAAAAAACAATGAAATATATACACCGAATGTATATAAATTTTTATTGAAAAAGATTTGTATGGAGATATCTTTTTATATATCTAATGATCCTCATATTACTACAATAATAAAGACCTATAAAAACGATAAATTTTTGAGGGATTTTTTAATATTTTATAACAATAAAATAAATAAATATGAAATTTTAGAAAACATGGATGGAAAAATAATATCTGAAAATATAGAGTATAATAAGAGAGAATTATGCGAAGAAGTAATTGAAAGCATTAGATAATGTCATTAGATTCAAAATCTTTATCAGAGATCGTTTCTTTACATTCTTTAGATCTATCAGAATTAAAATTTAAAAGTAAAGGCCCTTTAGGTGAAAGGTCTTTTCAAAAAAGGTTAGATAAATTATTGGAAAGTTATGGAAGTTATGGAATTTTAGCATACATCTTATTAGGAAATCTTCAAATTAGGCGTACTATAAATTATAATGGAGGATATGTGTTATATTCTCCAGTAGAAAAAATAATAAGCAAAGAAATTATAAAGATAATATTTGGAGATTCACCTAGATATAAAGAGATAGAAGATTCAATAGATATATATACAAAAAATGGAGAACTCTATCTGCCACAAAGATTAAAAGATCATACTATAGGAGAGGCAGAAATAGATGCTCTTGTTATTGCAAGAGGATACGATGGTAAATTATTTTTATATAATATTGAACTTAAAGGAGGTTTGATGAAAAATGAAAATGATGAAAGATATAAAAAAGCGCATTTGCAATTATTCAGATCTACTGATATTTTAATAAATGCTTTATTAGAAACAGAAATAATTAGTAAAGATTCTGAATTTTATACCTTTAGTATCCTCTATTCAAGATATTGGTATAGAACCGTTTATCTCTTCGTATATAAAAATAGAAATCTTTATGCATATTATGTTAACAATGAAGATAAAAGTATAGAATATCAGATTCCCTTAAATGGACTAGAAATGAAAAAATATGCAGATTATAATAAAGATGAGTTTGAATATAGTATGGAAAAAAGAGGTATTATTTTATATTTACTAGGTTTAGGAAATCATAAGAATTATAAAAAATATAGGTAAGAAATATTAAGTGAAAAACTTTGTTGTATTATATTTTTATTCAAAATCTTTTACATTAGGTCTTATAAAGAACTAAGTAATAATTAAATTGTGTTCATATTCTAATAATTTTCTTTTAAATTCAACTCCTAAAGGTGTATAACCAGAAATATCATTTTCTTTAATAACTCTATGACATGGAATTAAAATAATAAATGGATTATTTTTTATGGCATTTAATATTTGTAGCATATTATATTTTTTATTTAGGCTATTATATAATTCCCTATATGTTATTGTTTTTCCAAAAGGTATTTCCAATATTTTTTCGTATATATCTTTATATCTATATTTACTTAGATCTATATTAAATTTCTCTTTATTATTTAGTACTCTATTTATTTTTTCTTGAAAAAATTTATCTAAATTTTCATCAAAAATAAGATCTCCGTTTAAATTATGAAATTTTGCAATTTTTACTAAATTTTTTGTTAATATATCTATATTATTATGTAAAGAATAAGCAACAATTTTTCCATTTAACATTATGTATCCAGAATATAATTCATAATCAAATATTTTTATCATAATCAAATATTATTAGAAAAATTTATATTATCCAGTAATTTATTATTAAATATGGGTTGTACTAGAGGAAAAAGAAAGACTAGTAAAGAAAGTAAAGAATAAAAATAATTAGGTTTAAAGGCCTTTGCTATGTAGTTCTTTAATTTTTTCTAATGCCTTGTCAGCATGTTCTGCAGCATTTTTTAATGATTTTAATGTTTCAATAATCTTTAAATTTTTATCTATTATAAAAGTAATTCTACTTGCCCCTTTTCCTCTATCACTTTTTGCATTAAATAATTTTATTATCTTTAATTCAGGATCTGCAACTAATGGGAATTTTGCACCATATTTTTCTGCAAATTTCTTCTGTGTATCTAATTTATCATTACTTACCCCAATTATTTCTGTATTATATTTTTTAAATTCTTCATATAATTCTACAAATCTCTTTAACTCTTGTGTACATCCGCTAGTAAATGCCTTTGGGTAGAAATACAAAACTACGAAATCTTTTTCCTTTAATACATTGCTCAATTTTATTTTTCCATTTGTACTTTCTGCTTCAAAATCTATAGAATCCATATATAATAGTGAATAGAAAACTTTATAATTATTATATTAAATTAGTTATTAATGGTACGAAGATCGTATATAGATGATATAGATAATAAAATAATTAAGATATTAATTAATAATTCGCGTATATCAAACACTAAAATAGCAAAATTATTAAATATATCAGAAGCTTCTGTTAGAAAAAGAATTAAAAAAATAATGAAACATGGTATAATTAAAAAGTTTACAGTTGAATTAAATTATAACTTATTAGGGTATAAAAGAGTATTTATAGGATTGAATATAGATAAGGATAAAATATTTAATATATTAGAAAAAATATCTAAAAATAAAAATATAAAAGATATATATTTAACTGGAGGAGATCATGATATATTAATAGATTTCTTATATTCTAAACCTGAAGAACTTGATGAATATATAAAATATTTACAAAGTATTGAGGGTATTAAATCTGTATGGCCGACAATTGTAATAGATTATTATCAATTACGATAATTTAGGTACGAATTTTAACCTTTATAAAAATAATATATAACTATATTTTTTATGGAAGAAGAAAAATATAATGGGATTCCAAGAATAGGTAGTAGATTTCCAGAAGTAGAAGTACATACAACACACGGAAAAATAAAATTGCCAGATTACTATAAGGGAAAGTGGTTTATATTGTTTAGTCATCCAGCAGATTTTACACCAGTATGTACAACAGAATTTGTAGAATTTGCAAAAATGTATCCAAAGTTTAAAGAAATAGGTGTAGAATTAATAGGATTGTCAGTAGATCAGGTATATTCTCATATAAAATGGATTGAGTGGATAAAGGAAAGGGCAGAAGCAGAAGTTCCATTTCCAATAATTGCAGATGATTTAGGAAAGTTAGCATCTATGTTAGGAATGTTACCAGAAAATGGGGGTACAAATACTGTAAGAGCTGTATTTATTGTAGATCCAGAAGGAATTATAAGAGCAATATTATATTATCCACAAGAAGTTGGAAGAAATATTACAGAAATATATAGATTAGCATATGCATTACAAGTATCAGATAAAGAAAAAGTTGCATTACCTGCAAATTGGTATGCAGATAAATTAGAATGGAAACCTTCTAGTTTAATAGGAGATAAGGTAATATTACCAGCAGCACATTCAATTGAAAAAATGAAGGAAATAGAAGAAAAAGCTAAGAAAAAAGAAATAGAGATGTTGGATTGGTGGTTTGCTTATAAAGAGCTAGAAAAATAGTCTTATTTTTTTGAATATTGTTTATACAATATTATAGAAAATAAATTTCCTATTGGTGTTACAAATTCTGAAGATATAAAGGAATTTAATAAAGAAAAATATACTGAATTATTATAGTATATTTGAATTATATAAGTTATTATTAATATAGAATCTATAAGAAAACTAAAAAGCAATATTAATGCAGAATCTTTTATTTTTATATTTCTCCACGATTCATATAAAGAATCATATATTGCTTTTTTCTTGAATACAACAATCATTGGAGAAAAGAATATTTTATTAAATAATATTATTAAAAGTAAAGAAAAAACAATAAATGATATTATATATATTATCTTAGATAATTGCATATTTATAACAAAAAAAGGGATTGAAATAAATATAGATATAAATAATGAAATTATAACAGAAATAAATACTGCTGCAACAGTTATTAAATATGTTAATAAGAAGGGAAAATAATTTTTTATTGATTTTTTTATAGATTTTAATATACTTTTTTCTTCTTCATAATAAAAATATATTGTTAATCTTGTAAATGTGTAAAATATTATAAAAAATATAATAGATAAAAATAAATAAATTAGAAGATGTTCTAAATTTCCAAATAATTCATTTTTAGTATAATATAATGGTATTGATGGTATAAATAAAATCAAATATATAAAAAAAATATCCTTAAAATTATTAAAATAAAAGGAAAAAGATTCCTTTAATGCTTCTTTATATTTCAATTGAGTCACCCGGATTTAATATTATTACATTTGTATCTTTTGCTTTTTCTTTTAAAACTTCTGGTTTTGTTTCAATATTATAGAATGTATTATAATGCATTGGTATTACATTCTTTGGTTTTAAATATTCTATTGCAATTAAAGCTTGGTTAATATCCATTGTATAATGTCCTCCAATTGGTAATAAGGCAAGATCAATATTTCCAACAATTCTTGGTATTAATTTCATATCTTCAAATACCATAGTATCACCAGCATGATATATTATCCTGTCATCAACTTTTATTACAAAACTACCTGGATTTCCTAGCCATAATATATTATCATTCTCATCGGTTATACTTGAAGTATGTACTGCAGGGAATAAATATATTTCTATATTGTTATGAACTGTTCTACCACCAAAATTTAATCCAGTTGTTTTTATTCCAAATTTTTCTAAATATTTAGCTATTTCAAAAACAGAAATTACTTTTATATCAGTATTTTGAGCTAATTCTATTGTATCACCTAAATGATCAAAATGTGCATGTGTTACTAATATAATATCTATATCTTCTAAATCTGATTGTTCATATTTTGCCTTTGGATTTTGTTTAATAAATGGATCTATTAATATATTTCCATATGTACTCTTAATTAAAAAACAGGAATGTCCTATCCATTTTACATATACCATAAATAAAATATATTTATTACATTTTAGAATATTTTTATAATATGTACATAATTCCTTATATAATACTAATAATAATATTTGTAGAATTGTTATTGTCTATATATACTTTATTATTTCTATTATCTTATGATAAAGAAGAAATTAATTATGAGATAAAAGATTATCCAAAGGTATCAATAATTGTACCTGCATATAATGAAGGTAAAAATATAAAAAATACATTGGAAAGATTAATAGATTTAGAATATCCAAAGGATAAATTAGAAATAATTGTTGTAGATGATGGATCAAAGGATAATACATACGAAATAGCAAAAGAATATGAAGATAAATATAATTTTGTAAAGGTATATAAAAAGGAAAATGGTGGAAAATCTTCTGCATTAAATTATGGAATAAATAGATCTAGTGGAGAAATAATTGTTACATTAGATGCAGATTCTATTCCGGAAAAGGATTCTTTAATAAAAATGTTAAAATATATGTACTATTATAATGCGGATATTGTTGTTCCAGCAATCCAAACAATTAATACAAAAAAATTTATTGAAAAATATCAATATATTGATTATGCAATACATAATTTTTCCGGTATTGTTGTTGATACAATGAACTCTGTATTTATAGCATCTGGCCCATTTTCTGTATTTAAAAGATCAGTATTTGAAAAAATTGGATTATTTGATGAAAAAAATATAAGTGAAGATATGGAAATTGCATTGAGAGCTCAGAAAAATAATTTTAAAATAAAATTTTGTCCAGAAACCGTTATAAAAACTGTTCCTCCAGACAATTTTAAATCATTATTAAGACAAAGAGTAAGATGGACACTTGGATTTATTGAAAATTATATAAAATATAGAGATATTGAAAATGAATATTTAAGAGAAGTTGTTTTTGGTATTAATATAATTTTATATATTTTATTACCATTAGCATTTTCAGTAATATTATATACATATGGATATCAATTATATAACTTTCTAATATATTTATCTTCTGTAAATTATGATATATTATATTTTATAAAAAATTCTTTTTCTTTTAATATTAATACATATATATTTCAATTGTTATCTACATCTCAATTGATTTTAATAATATTTTCAATTATTTTATTAATTGATTTCTTTCTTTTTATTAGTATATATAGAAGATATGATAAATCAAAATCATGGTTATCAATAATTTATTATTCAATTATATATCTAATTTTTTCAATATACTTCAATGCAATTTTTATAATTGTAGCATTATATTATAAAATGTTTGGTAAAAATTTAAGATGGGGTGGAGTTGTATGGAATAATAGTTTAATAAATAAACTGTTAAATAAGAAATATGGACAAGCCTAAGAACATAATAGCAATAGCAGTAATAATATCCATACTATCATTTTTCTTAGGAATAATTTTGGGTTATTTATTATATCAATATTCATTTCAACAAAGTATATTACAAATTGATGAAATAAATTCTTTAGTAATTTCAGCTCAATATTTAGCAAGTTCCCAAAGTTTAGAATGCAATAGTAATTATTTATCTTTTTTAGAATATTTAAAATCCCAGATTGCTCAGATTGGACAGGAATTGACATATTTAGAATCAAACGAAAATATATATTATAATAAAGAAGAAGTAAGATATTTAAAATCCCAATATTTTAATATGGAATATTTACACTTTTTATTAACTAGAAAATATATAGAAGAATGTAATATAACAAATTTCACATTAATATTATATTTCTATAATAATAAATATTGTGGAAGTGCATGTGATCAGGAAGGTAATATCTTAACATATTTATATGTACAAAATCAAAATAGTTTGTATATATATTCTTTTGATTCAGGTTATCCAAATTATTTTATAAGTTATTATAATTTAAAGTATAATATTACTACCTGGCCATTTATTATTATATATAGATATAATGAAACATATACTATTAGAGGATTTGCAAGTTTGGATGAATTGGAAGGTTATTTAACAAAATAACTATTTACTCTATAAATATATATCTGGCAATTATTTGGATCTATATAAGAATATATTAATGATATATTATAATCGTTTGGATTAAATGGAAAAGGTGTTCCACAATTTGGAGAATATATAATAAATTGAGGATAAACTCTTGGAATTAAATATGTAGCATTATACATTATATAAACTTGGGAATTTGTATAATATGCAACCATTGGCCAAAAAACATTTGTTAATATTACTTTCGGATTATATTGTTTTAAGTATTCTGAAGCTCTATATACATAATTTAAATATGTATTTCCAATATTTGTATTATAATTTATTAAAAATGCTATACCATAATATATTGATATAATATTTAATAATGAAAATAGAAATAAATATGGAAATTGCAATCCCTTTATTTTATTAATAAATATCCTTGTTAATATTAAAAATGGAGGTAATGTCATTAAAATATACCTTGCATCTTTTGATTTAACAAAAAATGCGAGAAATATTATTGATAATATTATATATAAATATATAGATCTATTATAGTTTTCAAGTTTCTTTGGGTTCTGTAATAAAGAAAATAGATATGCAGAAGAGAATATAAATAAATTAGATAAGAATAATGAAAGAGGTTGATAAGATGTATATGTATAGACAATTTCAGCCTGTTTAATAAAGATAAATATTGGATTATGATATAATATTAAATTATATAAAAAGTATGGGATTGAAAATAGAAAAGAATATAATATTGTTTTTAATTTATCCTTATTTTTTAAAAAAATTATTGAAGAAATTAACCATAAACCATATTCATATTTTGTAAGAATTGATAAAACTGAAAATAATGAATATAAAACTAAATTTCTTTCTCTATTATCTTTAAAGTATTTTATATAGAAATATATTGAAAAGATTAATAGAGAAGATGCTAAAACATCCGGATAAATTCTAGATGCCCAAATTAAAAATAAACCATTTAATGAATAAAATAAAATCAAAATATAGTTTATATATTTATTATCATATTCTTCCAATATTTTATATAAAAATACTGTAGATAAAGAAAAAACAAAAATTAAAAATAATTTTATAAAAAATATATTGAAATTTGTAATATAAGAAATTGGAATTAATATCCACCATAATAATGGAAATCTATAATATTCAAAATATGGAGTATTTAATAATGCATGTTTTACATTATCTAAATATGAATATTCATCCCAAAATAATATTGGAGGAGATAATAATAAGATAATTAATTGAGGTATAAATGATATAAGAAATATGTAAATATAATCTTTTTTCATGAAAGATTATTATAATAATTCTTTTAAAATTTTTAGATAATAAAATGAATACTTTTAATTATTTTAAAACCATGAATCAATGAACCTATATTTGTTTTATGAATTGCCATTAAAAATATGTAATCCTAAATCTTAAAAAAGGGTAAAAGATTATTATGAATTATGAAAACATTAATTATAAATTTAGATAATTTAGAATATAAAATTGTTGATATAGATTCTCAAGGTATTATTTCTTTAGGATTAAAAATACATAATGAATATGAATCATGGAAAAAAGATGTTTATGATCCTTCAGTTCCCTTTATATTTGGTTTAGGTCCTTTTGTTGGAGGAAAATTATTTGGAGTTCATAGAATGGTTGCAGTATTTAAAAGTCCATTAACAAAAACATTGCATTTTTCTTCAATTGGTGGTGTTGGGTTTAAATTTATGGGATCTGGAATTGATGAAATTGTAATTATTGGATATTCAAAAGAGCCTTCTGTAATTTTTATTTCTCCAAATAATGTAAAGATAGAACCTGTAAATTATGTAAATTCATATAAAAATTATAAAGGTGTATACGCATTTTCAAGATATTTATTAGAAAAATATAATGATTTCTTTTCAAATTATAATGCAAGGGCAGTTGTTGTTGGAGAAGGATCTATGTATACATATAATGGAAATTTATTTTCATTTGATATAATTAATGGTGAATTTAGAATTGGTTCTGAAGATTTTTCTGGAAGAGGTGGTGCAGGATCTTCATTATTTAAAGGTCATAATATTTTAGGTATTGTTTCTGGCGGAAATTATAAATATAGATATGAAAAAGTAAATGATTTTCAATTAATAAATAAAATATTCTTAGAAAAATTTGGAAAAAGTTATATAGATGTTATTAATGAAAAGACAAAGAAATATAGATATGATCCAGAAACAGGATCTGGTGGAACTTTTGGAGAAAATTATATATTATATAAAGAATTTTTACCTTTATTTGGATATAAATCAATATATTATCCAAAAGAATTAAGGAGAAAACATTATGAAAATATTATTGAATTATTTTGGAAACCTTTCCAGGAAGAAGTATTTATAAAAAGTAAAACATGGTTTACATGTGGAGATTTATGTAATGTAGCATGTAAAAAGGTATATAAGGGTAAGAAAGTAGATTACGAACCTTTTCATTCTTTAGGTCCATTTATTGGTAATTATATATTTGAAGAAGCATTAAAATTAGTAGATATAGTAGATCAATATGGAATGGATGCAATTGAAATTGGATATTTAATTTCATGGTTATTTGATTTAATTGAAAACAAATTATTAGAACCTGGAGAAATTGGATTAAATGAATATCCAATATTTAATTTTGAGAATTTTGATCCAAAAAATGATTCATATAAAAATTCAAAAATTGCAGAAAAAATTATTGAAGGATTAATTAAGAAAAATAATGAAATATTATCTTTAATATCTGAAAAGGGAATAAGAATATCTTCTAAAATATTAAATGAAAAATATAAGGAAAGAATTAAGGATAATAAATTCAATGATTATGTTGTATATGTATCTTTTGGAAATGATGGATATATAACTCCAAATTTATATTGGAGTCCAGGTATGGTTGCCCCAATGTATGTCTTAGGAAAATATTGGACAGATTATTCAAATTCATTTGAAAGACCTGAAATTTTTGCAAGATTTTCATATGGTAGAGCAATAAATGAATCTTTATTAGAAGATTTAGGAATATGTAGATTTTATAGGGGAGCTTATGAACCTGTATTAGATATATTATATAAGGAAATTACTGGAAAAGATTTGGATAAAAATTTATATAAGGAAATTGCTGAATATTCAATAAAAGCAAATGCAGAACCAGTTCTATGGGAAAGTAAAAGAGCAATGGATCTTGTATCTACAATGTGCAGAGAATTAAATTCTAATGATTGGAAATTTGAAAAATATGAAGATTATGTTGAATGGTGGAAGGAATTTAAAGAAAGTTTAGATAAATATTTAGGATTAAAAAATTAATATTTATTTTCTATTTTATTTTATTTATTCTGATAACATATTTATATATAACTTTGTGATAAATATAATAATCATGAAAATTGAAAAACCTGAAATACATTATAATGCTTTAGATGTATTAGCAAATCAAATTGTAGGAATGACTTTGGAATATGGAGAAGTCGATATTGATTTTGTTTGGAATACAATAAAAAGATCTTATATATATAAAGATTTAAAATATGATGAATTTTTAGAAATAATAAATTTCTTAGATTCAATAAAGATTTTAATATATGATAAAGAAAATAAAAAATTAATTAAGACAAGAAAAGGATTATTTTATTTTTTAGATAATATTTCAATGATACCTGATGAAAAATCATATGATGTATATGATATAACAACTGGTCAAAAAATTGGTATATTACATGAAGAATTTGTTGCAAAACATGGAAATCCTGGTACAATATTTATATTAAGGGGTTTACCATGGAAGATTGAAAAAGTTGAAAAAAATAAGATTTTAGTTGGATTAGAAAAAGATTTTGAATCTGCAATACCTTCATGGGAAGGTGAATTATTACCCGTTCCATTAGAAGTTGCACAGGAAGCACAAGAAATAAAAAGAGATTTATTAAATTTTGATGAACTAAAAAATCAAGAATTATATTTTTATCCAAATAAGGATAATATTTATATTGAACAATATAGGGATTGGTTTATTATTCATTCTCCATTTGGAACTAAAATAAATGATGCATTATCAAGATTAATTTCTGAAATATTATCTGAAAAATATGGGATTGTTGTTGGGATAAAGACGGATCCATATAGGATAATGTTAAAGGCTGGATATATTACAAAGGAAAATATTAAGGAAGTAATTGAAAATATTGATATAGATAATGTTGAAAATATATTGGAAAAGGCAATAGTTAATACAGATCTATTTTTATGGAAATTTTCTCATGTTGCAAAAAGATTCGGAGTAATTAGAAAGGATGCAGATTATTCAAAATCTACTTTAAGAAGAATTTTAGATCATCTAATTAATACACCAGTATATAAAGAAACATTAAATGAATTATTTATTGAAAAATTGGATTTAAAGAATTTAAAAATGATATTAAAGAAAATAAAAGAAAGAAAAATAAAGGTAAATATTGTTGATATGGAAAATATATCACCTTTAGCAATTTTAGGATTGGAAGAATATGTATCTGATGTATTAATTTCTGATAAATGGAGAGAAGTATTAAAATTGGTAAAAGAAAGAATTGAAAATACAGAATTAATATTTGTTTGTATGGCATGTGGAGCAAAATATAAAATAAAAGTAAAAGATTATGATGAAAAATTCAAATGCAAAAAATGTGGAGGTCAATATTTTGGTGTTGCAAAAAGTGAAAAAGATTTGGAAGATGAGAAAAAATTAAATATAACTGCTGAACTATTAAAAAATTATGGTAAAAAATTTGTATTTATATATGCTGGTAAAGGTATAAGTTATTTATCTGCAAAGTTTTTATTAAAGAAGGAATATAAAAATGAGGATGAATTGCTAATGAATATTATTGAATATGAAAAGAAGGGTATAAAGTTTGCAAAAAGATAATATTTTAAATTTTACTAAAAATTAAATCTTTATGGGTCTTTTAGAAACATATAAAAAGTCTATTGATTTAATAAAGGATCATATAATAGAGAGTTTAATATTTGGTATATTATTTTATATATTATGGAGCTTATTATTTTTATTACCATTATTAGGAGCAGTTATATTTTCATATTTTTATCCAAGATTAGCTAATTGGTATTATACAAAAGTTACTGGAGAAAATATTAATCCAGATTATAAAACATCATTTTTATCATTATTAATACCAAATCTATTATTTTCTATTGGTATAACTATAATATTAGCAGTATTAGTTAGTATTTTAATACAGCTAGGATCAACTTTTTCAAATATATTGAATATCAATAATCTACAACAATTAATATTATTAGGTTTATCTAATTTCCATACTTTTACATATGTTCTTTTAGGAATAATTATTGGTATAATTATAATAATAGTTGGTGGAATAATTTGGTTATTATTATTATATAGTATTTATGGATCTATATTAGGAAAAGTAAATAAATTATTAATAGATGCTGAGAAGTCTTTAACATTATTTGCATACTGGCTTTTATTTTATATTATTGCAGATATAATATTATTAATAATTGGTAAAATACCTTTATTGGGAAATATAATTGTAATAATTTTAAATATAATGATTGTATATCCAGCATTAAATCTAATATTACTACTAAAGGCTAAAGAATTATAATTTTTTATATCTTTTTATGATCTACTATTTATGGTATTAGATATATATAAAAGGGCATTTGAATATATGGGAAAAAATTTTGCAGATAGTATATTATTTGTTATTTCAGCAGCAGTGCTAGGGTTCTTATCTATAGCATTACCAATATTAGGAGCAATAATATATTCATACTTCTATCCAAATGTAGTAGCATGGTATTATAAAAAAGTTACTGGAGAAAATATTAATCCAGATTATAAAACAGCATTTTTATCATTATTAATACCAAATCTATTAGCATCTATAGGAATGATATTTATTCTATATGGTATTACTTCAGTATCAGTTGGATCTTTAGCATCAGCTGGATATATGAATCTATTTGGATCAACAAGTTATCAATATGTATCATATAATCCAACATTAATAATTGTTGAATGGGTAATTATATTAATATCAATATTATTGAGTATATTACTTCTATATACATTCTATGGATCCATATTAGGAAAAGTAAATAAATTATCAATATATTTTAAAAAATCAATGATATTGTTAGCATATATACTATTATATTCAATAATTGCATTATTAGTATTGGCTATTATATATATAATATATGCATTAGCAATTTCAATAAATTATGGAGCAATGATATTTACTATTTTATCAATAATATTTTTAGTGCCAACAGTAACATTAATAGCACTATTAAAGGCTCAGGAATTATAATTTTTTGGATATTTTTAGTATAATAAAGTTGTTACCTATTAGTTATAATTAATTTTAATCAAAAATCGAAAACCTTTTAAATTCTATCATAATTAATTAAATCATGGAAAAAAGATATAAGGAAAAAAATCTATATAGATATTTTATGATGAGAGGTAAAACTTTGGCAGTTTTGGGAGCATTAGGAGTATTGGGAGTAGCTATATATTCTCAAGGAGCACCAACAATAGGTCAATTAGCACAGTCTATGAAATCACAACCAACATCATGGACAGTAGTAGTAGGAGCAAATGCCAATGCAGCAGATGTTGTAGGGGCTTCAAACATAATTGCAGCTTTAGAAACATTTACAGTACCATCTACTCAAAATGTAACAGTTAGTGTAAGTTCAACAAGTACATCTCAAGTTCCATCTGGTGTATATCCATTTTACTCCTCACAAGCACCTCTTTACTTAGGTAGTAATATAAGTAGTGTATATCCAGTATTACAAGTAGGATCAGGATCATTCCAAATAAGTGGACAAAGTTATACATACGAAGCATATGTACAACCAGCATCAGATCAAATAACATTTAATAACTTTGGATCAGGTTCAAACTACATACCATCAGTAGGAGTAGTATCATCAAATGGTCAATTATTGAATTTAACAATATATTTCTCTCCAGCTATAAATGTAACATCCTTAACTACAAGTCCACAAGAAATAACAGTATTAGGTACATCATATTATCTATCATATAACAGTAATAATGGTTATATGTATTTGGTACCAGCTGCAAACACATTGACATTAAATGTTGGGCAATCAACAACAGTAGATGGATTAACAATTCAATTAGCTAATGTTGTAAAAAATCAACAAGGTACTTGGTATGCTGTATTAAATATTAATGGACAACAATATACAATACAAGTAGGTACATCACAAGTTATTGATGGAGTAAATGTATATGTAGCAAATGCATTTGCATCTGTTTTAACATCCTCAAGTGTTAGTGCAGGTTATGCAACAATTGTTGTATCACAGGGTGGATATCAATTCTCATTAAGTTCTTCATCAACTGGAGCTAGTGTATATACATCTAGCGGTACTGCAGTTAATGGAGTAACTGTTACAACAAATTATAACTCTACAACGCAAACACTATCAGAATTACAATTTACATTTAGTTTAACATCTACACAACCAAATGGACAATATGCATTATTAGCAGGACAGTCTTATCAATTACCAATATTTAGTGGATATGAATTATATGTTGCACCAGTTCAATTACCAACAGGTCCATTAGCATTACAATTAACTCCAAGTGGATCTAGTCAATATACATTACAATATGTTGATGCTGTAACTGGAAATACCGTATCAATACCTCTATATGTAAGTTCAAGCGGTGCTTTACAATTATTAACTACATCATCTCCAGGATTTGTAGGAACAATTACAAATAGTCAAAGTGCTGTACCAGGTGCATCTCAGTTAACTTCAGTAAATGTATCACAAGGAGGATACTTTGCAGTAGTAGATGCAGATTTACAACAAACATATATATTCCAAGTACAATCAATAAGTACAACAACAAGTGGTGCATCTGCAACATTATATAATTATGTCACTGGACAAACTATAACAATATATAGTGGTGTACCATTTACAGTAGGATCAATAACATTAACACCTGCTATATCTTCATCTGGTGTAACACTTTCAGGTTCTGGATTGTATTATTCAAATACAGGTTTAACATTGTATGAAGGATATGATAATTATGTGTCATTAAGTTATTCAACTTCAAGTCCAGGTACATTGAATGTAACATTTGCTAAGAATTATGAACCTACAGGATGGTCTAATGAAATTATAGAAATACCATATAATACTTCAGGATTTAGCAGCTCTATAAGTATAGTACAACCAACTTTGACAGGTTATTCTGTAGGTGGAAGCTTATTAGGAAATGTAAGTATATCATCAGCGGGTACAGCAACTCTAAATGAAACATTATCAGGATCTCCATCAAACGTAACTGCAACAGTATATGTAAATGGGTCATCTACATCCAGTGGAACTCTACAAGGATCCATAACTGAAACACCAGTAATTACTCCAGAACAAGTTAGCTTAGTAACAACTGGAAGTAATACATATGCATACTTAGATAAAAATGGTGTATACTTAGTAGAAACTACATCATCTTCATCTAATCCAACAGTACAATTATATGCACCATCACAACCATTAACATTTAATGTAGGATTAGCACCATCAGGATACACACCATCAACAACATCTACATCAACAACTCAAACAGTAACAGTATCAGTACCAACTCCAACATCATTAATTGGAAAGGTAATATTAGATACACAAGTAACACCATCAATGAGTGATTTAATATTAGTAGGAGGTCCAGCAGTAAATACATTAACAGCACAGGCAGTAATACAATATGTATCAAGCATGAATGCAACATTGGGTCAAGAATTACAATCATACGCAAATAGTCAAAATGGATATATATATGGTTCAGAATTAGCACCAGTATTACAACAATTAGGTATACCATTTGGACCAGGTATGGCATTAATAATGTCATCAACACTATATCCAAACACATTAGTAATATTTGGATGGTACGGAAATGATACAACACAAGCAACAGAATTATTCGCAAACTACTTAGTAAATAATGTAGATGCAAGCGTATTCAATAATGCAACAGTAGTAGAAGTAAACGATCAACAAACAGTAAACGGATATCCAGCAGCAACACAAATACAGTAAAAGCTTTTTCTTAAACTTTTTATTTTTCAAAATTTTATATCTTATTTATGGATGAGGATATAAAAGAAGCTGTTAAAGATCTTATAATTATGATCATTTCAATAGGGTTAGTAATTTTTTGCATATTGGTTATCACTTTTATAAATATTATCTTATAAATCATTTATAAATGGATATTGATTTTGAGGAGAATATTACAGATTATATTAGAAAAATTATAAAAGAAAATTATAGGATTGATAAAAGGGGATTGTTAGAATATAGAGATATAAAAATAATAAAAAATTATGTAAAGAATGCAGAAGGGTCTTGTTATTTAGAACTTGGAAAAACAAAAGTATTAGCAGGAGTAAAATTGGAAATAGCAGAACCATTTCAGGATAATGAAGATTCAGGTATTCTAGTAACAACAGTAAATTTATCTCCAGTTTCTGATATTAATGTTGATATAGGACCTTCAGAAGAATCTATAGAATATTCAAGAGTTGTAGATAGAGTATTGAGAGAATCTAGATTTATCAATGATAAAGAATTGGTAATAGAACCTGGAAAATATGTTTGGTCTGTACTATTAGATATATATGTATTAAATAATGATGGAAATATAATTGATGCGTCAACTTTAGCATCTGTATGTGCATTAATGAATACATATTTTCCAGAATTAATTAAAGAAAATGGTGAATATAAAATAAATCCAAAAAATAAGACAAATAAAAAATTACCATTAAATAAAAATATTCCAGTAATGGTTTCATTTGCAAAAATTGATGATAAATTTGTTGTAGATCCAAATAAATATGAAGAGGAAGCTGCAGATATGATTATACATATTGGATTATCAGATAAAATAAATGCATTACAAACAAGAAAATCAGGTCCCATATCTTTAGAAGAATTTAATAATTTATTATCAGAGGCAGAAAAGTTTAAAGATTATTTATTAAAGAAAATACAATGAATGATATTTCTAAGTTTGCTTTAGCTAGATTAATTGGTGCAAGGGCATTACAAATTGCAATGGGGGCTCCAATGATGGTAAAATTATCTAAAGAGGATTTGGAAAGAATAAGATATAATCCTGTAAAAATTGCAGAAATAGAATATGAAAAAGGTGTTTTACCATTAAAGGCAGTTTTTAAGAAAATTAATCCTTAATATCATATACCTCATATTCCATAATTTTAAGTAAATCTTTTTTTGAAATTTTTAATAAATGATAATGTGATCCTCCCCCACAATATATTATTTGGTCATTATCTAATTCTATTATACTTTTATCAACAATTGTTTTTATCTTTTGTTTTAAACCTACAGGTGGGACAGAACCAATATCATATCCAGTAATTTCCTTTACTTCTTTTGCTTTTGCTAATCTTACTTCATTGCAATTAAAATATTTCTTTATTTTATTTAAATCAATCTTATCTTTTCCTAATAAAAAGCATAATAAAGGTTTTTTATCACAAATTAATAGAATACTCTTTGCAATAATTCCATTAACCTGTTGTTCAGCATATTTTGAAGAAATAACTGGTTTTTCATATTTAATAATTTGAAATGTTATACCTAATTTATTCAAATAATTTTCTAAATATTTTTCATCTAATAATTTTTCTTTCATAATTTAAATTAAAAATAAGATATTAATTTATATTTTTGTCTTAAATATAGTTTTTCTATTAATCCTGATATTTTATTAAGAAATATTGGGGACCGCGGGGATTCGAACCCCGGACCTCCGCCTAGTCAGGGCGGCATCATGACCCCTAGACTACGGTCCCTTATATATTCTTTATTTCTTTTATTGATTTTATTGTATTTTCAATATATCTTCTTATTCTTTTTCTTCTATTAATTATTTTTTTAAATATAGATTCAGCATTTCTTAAGCTTTTTCTATAGATCTTCATATACTTCTTCAATGTTTTATCATAATTACTATTGTAATATGTGCTTGTATTTCCAGCAAATGAATTTAAATATTTATATAAGGCATCTTCATATGCAAACATATTTGTATATTCTTTATTAAATCTTTTTATATCTCTATTATCTTTTATTTTTAATTGATAAATATTTTTTAAATTTTTAACAATTTCCTCATATATTTTTTCCAATTCTGGTGAAATATTTCTATTTTCATTCTTTTCCATAATTATATAAAAATCTTGGTACTATATAAATTTATCTTATTATTCTAAAATCCTGATAGTTACTAATTTCTATATTTATTATATCAATTTTATCAACTCTAGCCCTTTCAGGTCCTTTTTTACATAATTCAATCATCTTATTTATATTATCTTCATCCCCCTCAAAAACAGCTTCTACAGTTCCATCAGGATTATTTTTTACATATCCTTTAATATTTAATTTCTTAGCATGTAAAAATACAAAATTCCTAAACCCAACACCTTGAACTTTTCCATATATAATTACCTTCACAGCTTTCATTCCTTATCATTTATAAATATTTTTAAATATTTAATATTCAATGGAAAGCCGGAATGAGTGAATTTATGATGAAAACTGTATTTATAAAAGATATTTTGAGAGAAGATTTTTTGGGTAAGGAGGTTGATATAAAAGGGTGGGTTTATAGAATGAGGGATATGAAGGATAAGATTTTCTTTGTAATAAGAGATTCTTCAGGAATAATACAAGCAGTTGTAAAAAAAGATAGTGTTGATCAAAAAACATGGGAAGATGCAACAAAATTCCAAATTGAAGGTTCTTTAGAAGTAAAGGGAATATTAAGAAAGGATGAAAGGGCACCTGGAGGATATGAAATAGAAGTAAAGGAAATAAAAGTATATGACTATGGAAAACCATTTCCATTAAAGGGAGATGAAGATGTAGATACAATACAAAAGTACAGACATCTATGGATAAGGACAAGATGGTTTGCAGATGTATTAAAGATAAAGCATAGTTTAATTGTAAATGTAAGGGACTGGTTTATAAAGGATGGATGGTATGAAGTAACTCCAGCAATATTGGTTGGAAACGCTGCAGAAAACACTACAGAATTATTTGAAGTAAAATATTTTGAAGATAAGGCATATTTATCGCAATCAGCGCAATTATATTTAGAAGCATTAATATTTTCATTGGAAAAAGTTTATTCATTAACACCATCATTTAGAGCAGAGCTATCTAGAACAAAGAGGCATTTACATGAATATTGGCATTTTGAAATTGAAGCTGCATGGTATCATATGGAAGATATTATGAAAGTTATGGAAGAATCATTAAAATATGCAATTGAAAAAACAATTGAGGAAAGAAAATCTGAATTTGAAGAATTAAAAAGTATAACAGGAAGAGATATAAGTGAATTAAAACAATTTGTTGAAAAACCATGGAAAATTATTACATATAAAGATGCAATAAAGAAATTGCAAGATCTTGGTGTTAATATAAAATATGGAGATGATCTAGGATCTGATGAGGAAAGATTATTAACAGAGCAATTTGATGTACCAATATTTGTTACATATTATCCAAGAGAAGTAAAAGCATTCTATATGTATGAAGTTGGGGATGGAACAGTAAAAAACTTTGATTTACTTGCTCCAGAAGGATATGGAGAAATAATTGGTGGATCTGAAAGAGAATGGAGATATGATATATTGCATAAAAAGATTGAAGAATGGGGATTAGATAAACTAAAAGTTAAGGTTGGAAATGAAGAAATAAGTGCATATGAATGGTATGAAGATTTAAGAAGATATGGATCTGTTCCGCATTCTGGAATGGGATTGGGTATTGAAAGATTCTTAAGATGGGTATGTAAACTAGATCATATTAGAGATACACAACCATTCCCAAGATTGAGGGGTAGCTGGCTATATCCATAATTTTTTTATCTATATATTGTTTTTATTCCCATAAGTTCTAATATTGAATTTTGATGATTTTTTGCAAAACCTTCAGCATGTTTTATTATTTTTCCATAAGCTTTTTCATGAAAGTCTATTCCCCATACAACAATTATATGCGTGCTATTAAATATAGAAAATATAATCCTTATATCTCTATTTAATCTATCTGAAAATAGTGGAATTAATAAATTTCCTATTTTTATTGGTTTACCTAATCTTTCTATTTTTCCTCTAAGTTCTTTAAGAGATTCAAATCTATCAAAAATTATTTTATATTGATTATTTAATTCTTTTTTAAGATCTTTTGTCCATTCTTCCAAAAATTTTATATTATTTTTAATTTTTTCATAATTTACCAAATTATTACCAAATAATATAAAAATACTATATGTTCTACTAATCAATATTGCCATATTAAAATAATGTTTTTACGAATTTTTTAATATTATAAAGATCATTTAAATTCTTTTTATATCCATTATAATTTATGAGTGAATTAAAACAACTTAGATTGGAAGATATGATTGAACTTTTAGCTAGCAAAGACATTAATGGTAAAGCTAGGAAATTAGCTTGGAGTATGACTGATTTTTTAGAGTATCTATGGAATCAACGTCTTCCAACAAAATATCTTATAATAAAAATAGATATAAAATATATAGAAGTTCTAAAAAAAGGGACATATGGACACGTAATATATAATGGAGAAGCCAAAGTTGTTAAACCATCAAAAATGTATGAATTTAAGTATGAAAGGAATTGTAAATCATGTCTTGAAACTTTATATGATAGCGAATATAATAGTATGGATAATAATTACTCTTTTGATGTTAATAAGATAAAGGGATTAAAAATAGATCTTCTTAAAATGGAGAGTATAGCAAGAATTGTGGAAAGAAGTATGATTCGTTTATATAGCGCAATTACACACTTTCGTTTGGATCATTCAGAAAAATATTCAGAAGTATTTGGATATATTGAAATAAAAAGATTTAACTATGGAAAAATACGCGGGGAAATTAAAAATACGAAATTTAGTAGATCTTATATACGGGATGAATATAAAAATATAGTAGGCTATAAAATTTCTACTCCAGAAAATGAAATAAATAAATATAATAGAAATAATGAAGATGAATTATATTATCCAAGAAGTTATAAATTTGAATTTGCAGTTTGTAAAGATATAAGTTATATAAATCTCTGTAATTTTTCTAGATTTTTTTAATCTTTCATTAATTTTCTCTAATATATTTTCCTATTCTTCTATATGAGAAAAATATTTAAATGTTTCTATAATTATTATACTCTATGAGTGATCAAACATCATTACACAAAACCTTGGAAAAACTACTTTTAGATGCTACTAAATTATCAATTGGTTTAGGTGATCAGGGAAGACATCTTTGGATATTAGTAGATATAAAAGATGATAAATATGAGGGGGGAGGTTTTACTGGTAATTTCCAAAATTATATGTCTAATTGTGATCTAATTAAGTGTAAATTATATCCGGAGAGATATAATATTGATCAAAGTATTTGTGATTCATGTTTTCAAGATATATATTACAGTAGATATAATAGCGATGATAATAGTTATATGGTTATTTTTAATATTCCTAAAAGAGGTGAGAGGGAAGAGCTAGAAGGGCTACAGGATCTAATAAGAAATATGGAAATTGAGATTATTGAATCATACTATAAAAGTTTATACTCATATCCAAATTCTTTAAAAAATTATTCAAATCCAAGATTATTAATGTATTTTGAAAGAAAGGGGCAAGATCTTGATATGATATATAAAGAAATAAATGAAATTAATTTTGCGCAGCTTCCTACTCTGAGGGAAATTGGATCTGAAGATAAACCAATTTTTTCACTTGCTGCAATATATGGAAAGAAAGAAAATATATCTGATAAAGATGTTGATGTAGCTCATTTAGAATTTCCAAAGAATTTTAGATTTAGTTTAATGGTATATAAAAAATAAATTGTAAATTCTTTTAAAATTTTAATCTTTATTATAAAAGATATTTAAATATTTCTATAATTATTATACTTTATGAGTGATCAAAATATCCCTGGGAGATTAGAAGATATACTTAGGAGGGTTAGTGAATATTCATTTGAATTAGGTAAGTGGGGAAAGGTTATTTGGATAAATTTAGAAATAAAAAAGGATGATAGGGGATACTATGGAAAAGGCAGTGCTGTTAGCCCACTAAAAGTGTATGAATTTAAGTATGGAAGTAATTGTAACTCAAGCTCATGTGTTCGAGATATATATTATAGTAGATATAAAAGTTATGATAATAATTACATGATTGCTTTTATTAAATATGTAGGAGGGGATATGGATAAAATAAAATATATGGTAAGAGATATAGAAAGTGAGGCTTATGACTTATACAATGAAATTAGAAATTCATATTTGGATCCTTCAAGAGATCATTTAGTATCAGTATACTTTAGAAGGGATACATCGAGCTATAAGAAGATAACTAAAGAAATTAAAAAAGGTATTATCTTTGAAAAACCTCCGGCTTTAAAGAAGATTGGATTTAAAGATCAACCAGCTTTTATACGTTCTGCTCTAGTAGAAAAGAAGACAAATGAATATAATAATAGAGAAGAAAGTAAAAATGAGTTAGATTATCCAAATAGTTTTAAATTTAGTTATATAGTCTATGAAAAATAAATTAAGGCTTTTATAATATTTTTATTCTTTAATTATATTTCTCTATTTTTTTGAATATAATTTATGCGTCTTTTATTCATTTTATCATATTAAGAATATAAATGTTTCTATAATTATTATAATCTATGAGTGACATAAAAAATTTATTCAGAAAACTGGATGATATACTTCACGATATGGTTAAATATTCATTTACCTTAGGTAATTGGGGAAGATATACTTGGATAGAAATTTATATAGGATATAATGGATATGGTGGGAAAGGTTTTGTTGTTAAGCCATGGAAAATATATGAATTTGAGCATCAAAAGGTTTGTAATTCATGTTTTGGGGATATATATGTTAGTGAATATGATCGTATAAATAGAAGTTATAATATTTATACTAATGATTATATAAGCAAAGTGAAGGAAAATAAGAAAGAAATAGAAAATATAATAAGTAATATAGAAACTCAGGCTATGTATGTATATGATATAACTGTGGACTCATATTTAGATCTTTTAAAAAATTATTCGAAAGTATTAATATACTTTAGAAGGGATATATTTGACTATAATAAGATAATTGAAGAAATTAAAAATAGTATTATGTTTGGACAACCTATTAATAAAGTTGGACCTAAGGATCGACTAAGTTATAGATTTATAGCTCTAGAAGAAAAAGAAATAAGTAAATATGGTGAGGAAAGTGAATTATCTTATCCAGAGAATTACAGATTTAGTTTTATGATATATGAAAAATAAATTTATAAAAATTTTGTTAAATTTTCTTTAAATTCTTTTGCAGTTTCTTCAGGTATTGATGAAATAACATATTCTAAATGACAAATTTCCATATAACCTGTATCAAATAAAGGTCTTTGTGCTATTTTAATAATTGGATATGATCTTGATTCTTTTAATAATGTTGTATCAAATATAACTAAATTAAAATTCTCATACAATTTTTCATATGTTACCAAAATATTATATAAGTTTTTAATGAATTCTTCAAATTTATTTTGAGATAAGAAAAATATGCCAAAAGTATCAATATATCCAATTAATTCATTATTTCTAAATGGAGCAAATGATGACCATAATTTAATTATTCCATCCAATATTATTCTTTCATTTAATTGTTTTTCAAAGTTAAAATAATCTTCTATAAAGAATTTTTTATATTTATCAAAATATTTGCTAGATTTGTCTAGATAAATCTTAAAATAATTTGTTGGTTCTTTTTCAATCAATATTTGAAAATGTAAATGTTCCTGTGATGCACCTGCAGGAAATCCTTTATTTAAATTAATAAATATATATTTATAATCTCCTTCAGGTACCCTTTCATAGAATTCTTTTATTAGCATAAATGAATTATAAAGATCTAAATAATCTATTTGAGAGAAATTCTTTACATGTTTTTTATAATTTGGAACTAATACTGCATGATATTTTCCATATGGATATTTATTTGAAAAGAGGACAGAATTTCCATTATATATTTTCTTTGAAAAATCAAAATCTGGAGCTTCATTATCAGGATCACAAAAAGGACATTTTGATTTTTTTGAATAAATTTTTCCATAATTTCTTGGTTTATTTTTTATAGATTTATTTATTCTTACCTTGAAATTAGTTATTGGGTCGATTCTTTCTTCAATTATAAATCTTTCAAGTTCATTATTAAAAAAATTCCTTACATTATATTCCTGAGATATTAATTTTATGTCTTCATTATATATTCTTTCCATTTTTAAGTTAGGGTCTTTAGTAAATAAAAATATTTAAATTTGGTTATCATTTAAATGATAACTAAAAAGAAATATTTATGAATGAATTATTGGTGATTGCCTATTTTGTTGATGATAGGCATCTAATTTTTGGCATTCACCTTTTTCAGATAGATATTTCCTAAAGATACCAAGTATTTCATCATAATCTTTTTTTATTAAATTATAATAGGCTACAGATTTATCTTTACTACTATTATTTTCATCAATTTTATATATTTCGTTTTCAATTTTATCTATTTTGTCCAATATTTCTCTTCTTTTATTTTCATCTTCTTCGTATAAAAAAACTATAGTATGCGCATATTCTGATAATGTTAAGATTGTTTGTTTTAGTTCTCTGATATTATTAACTACTTCGGTTCTCGCTTTTGTATAATTTAATATATAATTGTTAATAAGATTTTTAATTTTTTTAAAATCTATAATTTCTTCTTTATTTTTTTCTTTTATTATTATTTCATCTAAATCATCCATAGTATTTTATAATTTCTTTTTTTATATTTTGGCCTTTATTTTCATATTTCTTATATAGTACATTTGAAGAAAACAGTAATTTCATTTTAATATTTTATTTGTTAGTTTTATAAATATTTTTTAACAATTTATTACTGATGATTTGTTATCGATTAAATATCTTTGTAGTCTTTGAAACTTTATATATTAATCTAATTTGACCAATTTAAATATCTTTTTATATTTCATGATAAATTATTATAAAATGAGTGATCTGGGAACGGCAATAGTGACAATTAGCGGTATAGCTATAGTAATAGTATTTCTTATATTGGAATGGATCATTATTACAATACCTGCTTATTTGGCTGCCAAACTTTTTGGTAGTGATGCATCATTTTCAAGGGCCATGGGTGCTGTTTTACTTTCAGAAATAGCAGCTGTCATAATAATAATATTTTTTATATTTATTTCGATTGTATATAAAAGTTTCATATTAGGTATTTCAGGATTAATTATAGCCTTTATAGCTGTTTTAGGTGTATATAAATCTATGTTTAATGTGGGTTGGGGAGCAGCATTTGGTATAATAATTGTATCTATTATAATAGTAATTATCTTTAATCTGATATTGTCCTTGTTTGGTATTAATATCTTTCCTTTACCTGGTGGCTCTCAATTGCAATCATTTTTATCCCCATTATTCAATCTAACCAATATTTTTCATGGCTTTAACCTAGGTTGAAACATCTTAAATGTTTTTTAATAATTTTGAGATTTTTATATGAAGACTATTAGAAAATTAAAAAAATTTTATTTAAAGTAAATATATTTATATTATAGCATTAACAAATTTTAAAAATAATAAAATTATTATTCCTTTTATTAAGGTTTGGCTTATTATTCTCGTAGTAATTTTAATATTAATAGTAGGATTTTTTATAGCAATGTATAATTCTCTAATAGCATTAAAGAAAAATGCAGAAAAGGCATGGTATGATATAGATGTATTATTGCAAAAGAGACATGATGTGTTAGCAAAATTAGTAGAAACAGTAAGTAGTTATTTAACATATGAAAGAACAGTTCTTGAAAAATTAACACAAATGAGAACTCAATATATGAATTTACCATCAAATGACATACAATCAAAAATAAATTTATCAAATCAAATTACAGGAGCTTTTAGATATTTATTTGCAGATACTGGAAAAATGATAGATATGAAGCCAGTAAAGGTTACTGTTCCAGATATGTCAACCGGAATTTTATGGTTATCTATAACAAGGATATTTGGACGTGAATTCATTGGATGGGCAGCTTTAGATATATTCTTTGGAATAGGTTTTTTGATTTTGACAATTTGGATATTAACTAAATTTTTATTATAAGAATTATTTATATATCAGTACCTAAGATAGATAAAAATTTAGAAAAAGAGATTATAGAGATAATAAAACCTGTTTTGTGTAATGCTTCATAAAGTTTTTATATTTTTCAAATCTTTAATGTGTATTTGTCAGCAAGCGCCTTATAATATTCTGCAGATATTTTTACATCTTTTTTATGGAATATATCTTTCCTTTTTCAAAAGTTTCAAATATTATGTTTGTAACCTTTATAATGGAAAATATAATAAACTTATAAAAGTTAGATATTCTTTAGCTAAAAATATATATAATTCGGAATTTTTATATTTTATAGAATGAATGATCTAGAATTATTATCAGTAATTCTTGGGCTGAGAATCTCAGAAGCACTCATGATTCTTGTACTAGGATGGATTATAGGTTCGATACCTATTTATTTTGTTGCTAAGCATTTTAATAAAAATGTATCATTTGAGAAGATTTTAGGTTTTATTATACTTTTAGGAATATTATACTTTATAATAATAGTAAAATTTAATTATTTCTTTTATATAATTGGAATAATTATAGATTTTATAATATTTTTAAATTTTATAATATTTCTAAGTATCTATAAAATTGTATTTAATGCAAGTTGGAGAGTGGCTTTTGGTATGTCTATTGTATCTATTGTAGCTATCATGATAGAGATTATCTTAATATCGGTAGTATTTGCGGTAGCTGATGGAATATCTACAGTATATATACCGGTAGGAAAAATGGAAATAGAAATTATTGGAATAATAATGTGGTTTATGTTGGGATTAATTTTGTCTGTAATATTTATCTATTTGATTGCTAAACTTCTTAATATAAACATATCCTTTTTAGAGAATTCAACAGTCAACTTATTTCCAGGAACATTATCTTTTATAATAATCATAATTTCTGTCTTACTATATATATTAGCAGAAAACAATGTAGGATTCTTTATAGGAGCAGGTATAATTTTCATAGTAGTTTCAATTTCCTATAAATATATACTTAATATAAGTTGGAGAAAAGCTATTCTTATGTCAATTATATTTAGTGTATTATGGCCTATTATTGGTCTAAAAATATTACCTTATTATATTCATATCTATTATATGGCTTGTTGCTAATATATTTGTGTGTCCTTATAAAGTACATATACGGTATGATTCCATGTCGTATAACAGAAATTATCCGTCATGGTTCCTGAATGAGTTGGGGTAGGTATAGCGTGGTATGATTTTTGGAGATAAGTTTTGGTATAGTTAATCTAGGTTAATTAATATAGTTTTTGTAATTCTAAGAACATAATTTCTATATAGAAAGGGCCAAAATGTTCCAGAACTAATTAGTTTTATATTAGCTTTAGTAATTCTATATTATCTGTACATTTAACAGAATTTTTGTGGGATTTATATAATATCTATGGTAAATGAATAATATATGCTATTTATTATGTTTTGTGTATATCTTTTTAATACTCTTTAAAATTGATTCTATTTTTTAATGTTACTAAATATTAAAAATTTTTAAACACATTTAAATGAAAGATCTTCCTTTTATTTAATATAAATTTTTTGATATAAAGAATATTTTATTGTTAATCTAGTATTTTTTCTTCAAACAATTGTAAACTTCTTTAGACTTATAATAACAAAACATTGTAAAACTTATTATTATAAATATTATTATAATAAATGTACCAAAGCTATATATTCCTGCTAAATATGAACTAATTATTGAAAAATAACTAGTTAGATGGTTATTATTCAAGATTATCTCATAAATATAAAATTTTAACTCAAAATCTCCCATAATGGATATTAAAATGCCGGGTAGTAATAATAAATAGGAAATATTAAAGAGCATTATAAATATTTTAGCACTATTTGATATGTTAATTCTTAGAGTTATGATTAAAACTATTAGTGGTAAAATTAATAATACTAAGAATATTAAAGGATAATATGATAAAGATGCAACGTTACTTACTGAGGCTGTTATTGTATAATTAAAGCTAACGTTTGCTGTTACCACATTATGTTAATATTAGTAATTCAAACTACGTTTAGACCGTTTAGCCTTTAGATAACACAAAGTATCCAATATCAAAAAGATAGACATTATCAGATCTTCGAATACATCAATTATATACTCTAATACATCCTTAAATTTTATTGTGCTATTTGAGATAGATACTAACTCTGTAGTAGTTAGATTGGCTAATATGGTTTGTTGATTGGATGTTGCCACCTGCGATACCTCAATAGGAAATAATGCAAGCACGTATGTGGTTAAAAGGTATTGTACTAATAATATTATTAAAATTATTAATAAATCTTTTAAAAGATATTCAAAAAAGTTAGCTGTAATATCATCCATAATCTTTTTTATTATGAGATAAATCTATAAACTTAGAGATTTACCAAAGACAATATCAAAATCATCGAGTCATATATATTAATGCTGCTATTATTGATATACCTTTTTGATGATGAATTTAAAATATTTAAGGTATGATTAGTTTATATACTCCAAATATGTTTATAATTTTATAATATTTCAGCATATTTGAACATCTTTTAAGTTATATTATGAGCATTTTTAAGTTTATTAAACATACAAAAATTACAATTGCCTAATAAACCAGTTGTAATAGTCCCATATATTTATAGTTCTGGCTCTTTGAATTAAATTATAAAAATCTAATAAGTCGGACATGTTGGGATGTATAATTAAATTTTGACCTTCTAATTCTTTTACTTTAATAGGCCGTCCATTTACTTTTTTAGTTAAATTTAATAATTTTTTTATTTTAAAGGGTTCAACATTAGATAATTTCATTAAAAGCCAGTACATTCCAGCTATATAGTATATATATTTATTAGATGAATTTTTTAAATCCTCTAAATTTGGAATTTTTGTATTTGGTATTTTATATTTTATTAAGGGCAATCCATAATATAGTAAGATAGCCTTTACTTTACATTCTTGATCATTATCCTCAATAGTCCATTCATCAATAAAGCTATAAAGTCCAAACTCGTCTAATAAGTATTTGTTTAATATTTTTTCTGCAATATCAATATATACAGACGGTGAATTATAACAAATTAGATAAATTTTATTATCTTTAAAAAAAGGTTTTTTTCTATTGCAGATATTGGTATGAAACATTTTAGTGTGAGTTTTTTGATAAATCTTGTTTTTTGTTGCTTATATTTCTTATTAATTCTTTATAAATATTTTTTGATGCTTTATATGTATTTTTTAATGAATCAATTTCTGTTTTTATAAATATCATAACTTCTTCTAACAATTCTTTTGTAGCTTCGTCCTTTATTTGTTCTGAATCTAAAGCCTTTTGAAGTCTTGAATAATGTTGATTCAAACCATTCACGATTTTCGATAACTCCCCCAAATATAAAGTTAATGCTGCTACTAATAATCTTTCATCATTCATAAATATTATATATTAGATTTATCTTATATTGTTTATTATCTGAGCAATTTTTGCATAATTATGTTATTGCATAACAACGTAGGAGATCTTCCTGCATCCGAATTATCAATTATAATACTTTTATTTTCTTCTTTAATCAATCTTTTTATTAACAGATTGATCCTTATAAAACTCATTCTAAAGTAGAAATAAACACATATAAAGATCTTTATAAAAATATAAATCCCTACTATAAGTTAAGAAAAGGTGTTTTTCTTTATACTTTCGAAAACTATCAAAGATACAGTTTCTTTTACTCCTTTAATTTCTCTTATCTTATCTATTTCTGCTTTGGATATTTGATTCTATTTTGCCGATTTTTCTAATATTTTTTACAATCATTAGAGGATATTAAAAAATCTAAATAAGGAAGTTGAAATAAAATCTAATGAAATTAAGAATTATTTATAGAATAGGCATCAAGCTTTTTATCTCTAAATTAATAGATTTATATATCTATATTTTATTAATATCTTTTCAGTTTAATAAAATAAATCATTATAATAAATTATTTTTTAAGAGTGTTAAAGGTTTATAAAAAGGCAATAAAATGTTAATGTATGTCTATAAACAATAATCAAATATTGATAGTATTTCTAATAGGCTGCTGGTCTATTCTGTTAGGAACATATTTTAGCAAATTTATAGAATTGTTATCATCAAATCTTATATCGGAAAATCTTACATCATTAATACAGATCATAGGGATTATAGCCATGTTTTTTCTTTCTGTATTATTAGCATCATATATAGTGCCAAAGATGAAGGATGAAAATGAAGGTATAGCACTAAAATTGACCGTAGGGTTGTCTATATTGTCTATATTATATATAATTGGATTCTTATTAGCCATCATTTCTACTAATAATCTAACTATGTTTGAATGTTACGTAATAATATTAATAATATCTATAATATCAATATTATTATATTTTTATCTCAGAGGGGAAGGATATTTATTTATGAATAGTAATGAGTTATTAAAAAATTTTGTATTTTGGGCAGTAATTTGGTCTATTATGTTGGGATGGTATTTCTTTAAATCTATAAAATTTATAGCATATGTATTGTCAACATCTCTAATATATCCATTATCTCTAATATACTCATCACCTATTATAGGGTTTATTTTCCTTATATTATTAGTACCATATTTTTTATCCGAGATAGAAGATTTAGATGATGAAAAATTAAAAAGATTATCTATTTATATAACGATATTATATCTAATAGGAGACATACTTGTTGTTAAAGTCGATTGGCTTATATTAATATGGATTGGAATATTTGCAGTTATATTATTTATATTGTCATTATTAGAAGGATTGGGCAAAGCGGAAAATGATTTGTTTGCATTACTTTTATTATTAGCAGGTTTTTTAATAATCATATTGATAATGGGGATTATACTAAATACATTAGTAGGTTCTCTATTAATGTTAACAATATTAATAATCCAGGCTGTAATTATGATATTAATATATAATGCATATTATTATTAGACTAATGTAATACTATCGCATATTATTCATAAATGAGTAATAAATTACCGTTAGTTTATCTATAATTCATAATCAGGGTTTTTTATTATGAGTTCGGAAATTTGTATATTTGAAAAATCTAGTATTTATAATTTTTTGGATTGTAGTTTAGGTATATAACCTTTAAATTAAGTTTCTATTTTGGGATACAAAGAAGTTTAAACGATAATAAACTTTATATATGTATAATTACAATTAGTATAATTATGATTATACAAAATTTCAAAGATAGAAAAGAAGAGATACCCCTGTTGATGCCATATTTAATAATTTTATTTTTCTGGTATTAAATTATTTTTATCATGATCATCATTTTTATTAATATATTTTATAACAAGGTATGGATAAACAATAAATAAACCTACATATCCTATTGCTATATAAAGAACAAATTTTTTTACAAAAATGAAGATAGTATCAGTTGAAAATGCATATAGTATCGAAATTCTACTTAAAATATTATCCCAATTTTTTTTATTGATATTTTTTAAGATATGTGAATAAATGCAACAATAAAGATACATAAAAATACAAAAACTTGAAAGTCCTATTATTATATACCAAATCGATCTGTTTACAAAAAGATAAACGTCAATAAGAGAAATAGTAAGAAGTGAAATTGAAGATCCTCCTAATATAATCCATTTAACCATATTTTCTAGATTTCTATTTGTGTTTACTGTGTATACATAAAGAGACATTATAGATATTAAAAGAAAAATCGTTATTACAATAATGACAGAAGTAATTAATATATATGGAATAGAATAATATCCAAATATATATTCTACAGATTTTTTGATCCCAAAAAAGTTCAATCCTAATAGAGAAGACCACGAACTTATAAATTCGATAGTGCTTTCCGATAATGAATTGCTTTTATCTTCTATATTTTTTCGGTTAGATAATAAAATGTATGACAATATGGATGCTATTAATAATATAATTAAAAAGAAAATATGTATATAATAACTAGAATATGCTGTTAATATAAGTAAGATGAGGAAGAATCCAGATATAAGAGATATAAACGATGCTACTATGAAGAATTTTTTATTTTTACTAAAATATTCTTTAAAATTGCGTGTTTCTTTAAATTTGTAAAGACACATTCTTCTAAATGCTATAATTATCATTATAAAACATACTATTACAATTATTGCATATAGTATGATAAATAATACAATATTTCTATATATTTCTGTCAAGATTGAGCTAAATATAGAAAAATAACTTGTCATATACATATTATTTAAAATCACCTTCTCATAATTTAGAATAATTAGTAATAATTTTGGAATATATAGTAATAATAATGAATAAATCATATTAAAGCACAATATGAATATTTTGGTCTTATTTGGTATGCTAGAACTCAAAGTTGCAATTAAAAGTATTATTGGCGAAATTATTAATATTAAAAGTAATTCAGTTAGATAAAAATAAGCAGAACTTAATATATAAGGTAATAATATTTCGAGAATTTCTGATACTAATATATTTATCATTATTATCACAATAATATAAGTAAAAATTAAAAATGGATATTTTGACTATATTTCTTCCTATAAAACCTATTTCATAGTAACAATAAGCTCATTTAAATATTTGTATAAAAAATGAATTCTTTTTATAAGTTAAGAAAGGTCGTTTCTTTTACACTTTCAAAAACTATCAAAGATACAGTTTCTTTTACTCCTTTAATTTCTCTTATCTTATCTAAAACAGCTTTTCCTAAACCTTCAACATCTTTTTCCCTAACCTTTGCAATCATATCCCAATCCCCAGCTATTATATGGACTTCTTGAATTTCTGGTAAGTTTGCAATTTTTTCCGCAACCTCTCTTTGTGTGAAACCAGAAGAAGGATCATATTTTATTAAAACAAAAGATAAAACATTTTTACCAATAGCTTTAGGATCTAAAATTGCTCTATATTCTTTTATTATTCCTGCATTCTCTAATTTCTTTATTCTAGCGAAAATTGTAGTTTCTCTCATTTCTGTAATTTGTGAAAGTTCTCTTAAAGAGAGTTTGCAATTCTTCTGTAAAAGTGAAAGTAATTGTTTATCCTTTTCATCTATCTTCATAAAAAATTCATATTTTTTAAAAATTTAAGTATTTTATTCAAAGTATCTTCAAATTTTATGAAATTTATATATACTATATCCTATCAATTAATAAATTAAATTTTGAAAAATATTCAATTTTTATATCAAATTTAAGTAATTTTTTGAATCTTTTTCAAAAAATTTTATAAAAAATTTAAGAACAGGAAATAGAAATATTAGCGAATGGCGGTAGAAGAAATGATATCTCATCTAAAAGAAATGAAACCAATATTAAGAATACAAACAGTAGTATTAAAGGAAATGCAATCATTTATGGTAGATAGAGGCTTTGTACAATTATTACCAGTAATAACTTCAAAATTTACAGATCCATTGGCTCCAGATCCAGCATCTAGTGTTATTTTTACACCATCATTTGAGTATTATTCGCAAAAACTAGTGATAACACAAAGTATGATTTTACACAAACAACTTTCCCTTATAGCAGCTGATAAGATATTCACTTTTTCACCAAACGTTAGATTAGAAAAAAGTGAAAAAGCTAAAACTGGAAGACATGCTTTTGAATTTACGCAAATGGATTTTGAGATGGCATATGCAAAGATGAAAGATGTAATGGATTTAGTTGAGGATTTAATAATCCATGTAATCAAAAAAGTTAAAGAAGAATGTAAAGAAGAATTAGATCTTTTAGGTAGAGAATTAAGAGTTCCTTCAAAACCATTCAAAGTTTACAGATATTCAGAAGTTTTAGAAAAATATGGTAGTGATGATGCTTTAAGTGTAGAAGAAAAAGATCCATTCTGGATTATTGATATAAAAAGAGAGTTCTATGATAAGGAAGATGAAGATCATCCAGGTCATTTCTTAAACTATGATTTAATTTTGCCAGAAGGATATGGGGAAGTTTTATCTGGAGGAGAAAGAGAATATAAATATGAGAGAATTATGGAAAAGATGAAAGAATTAGAAAAAGAAGGTAGAGATTATTCATCATATAAAGACTATCTAGAAGTTGCTAAAAGAGGATTGTTAAAACCAAGTGCTGGAGGAGGAATTGGTGTTGAAAGATTATTAAGATTCTTATCTGGAAAGAAGCATATAAGGGAAGTTCAATTATTCCCAAGAATTCCTGGCGAGGAAGTAGTTTTCTAGATTTTTTTTTTAATAAAATTTTTTAATAAATATTATAGAAACTGAAAAGATTTTAGAAAAATCAAAAAAGTAAAAAATTGCAATCTATTAAACTAGATAATGAGAAAGGTTTATTAATAGAAAAACTTTTATCTAAGTAAATACAAAAAGTCTTAATTAAAATTTTTTAAATAATTACTCATTAACTATAAAGAATAATCCTAAATTTGATATAAGTTTTAATATGATTAAGGGAGGTTAAATGAGTAATTCTTAATCAAATAATATAAAAAGGATTATTGGCATAATAAAAATTATAGATTATCTCTATAGATGTTTATTTTAATAACATATTCGATCATAACAAGGATTTAGTAAGACATTTAGCACATAATTTACCGTAATATATACTATAATAGTAAAGGTAAGCCAAGTTAAAAGACTTGCAAATGACATAACAATAGCTACTCCTAAACCTGCGTTGGACAGATATTTATAGGCAATTAAACTTGTTATAAAAACTGGAACTATAGTGGCTGTAAATATTTCTAAGGTTAGTGTAGTTAAAGCAATAGAATATGAGAAATATAGAGAGATAAAGATGAGAGTTATTATAAAAGATGTCATTCCTGAAAGAAAAGTAATAGCCCAAGTTTTAGAAAATGATATATTTATATTCAAATAACGTTTAGCAAATGAATAAATAAGTTTTGAAAATATATATGAATATCCGATCCAACCCAATATAAAAGGTGACAATTCTATTATTGAAATAATTGCTAATGCTATTATACTTAAACCGTCCATTTTATAATATGTCATTACCTCATATAAAAATATATTTTGATGGTTATCGGAGATTATTATTGTTGTAATTGAAATATTTATATTTCGAAGAAATTTTATCAAAAATAATCTAGCGATATTAGCAATGTTTATTTATATTATTTGAATAAAAATTGTTTTAAGAAAATATTAATGTTTTTATAATTAATAAAATTTATTTTCCAGAAAGTATTTCCATTAATTCTTTAAATCCTTCTAATTCTTCTTTAGAAATTCCATATAATTCAGCAACTGCTAAATCGATTTTTTCTTCAACTTTTTTAAGTTCTTCCTTTGCATTAATATTTTTACAATAATCAGGTTTATTATTGGAATATATACATTTTGCTAATTCATGAGCTCTTTCAGATAATTCAGTAATTTTATTATGTAAATTATTATCGGGGTCGAATTTTGGTATTTTAATGATATCTATAATATGTGTTTCTTGTCTTAACTCATATGTATAAGATGCTATTATTGAACGAACTATAGTTGAATTTAAAACTCCCGCAATATAATAAGCTTCATTAGGAGATTTGGCTTCCACTAATATAATTCCATCATCAGGTATTACAGGTTTTTCATTAATAGGTTCAACAACTGCGCAAGCAAAGCTTACCGCTTTACCGGTAATGGCGCCGGCAATTCTGGTCCATACAACTTTATAGGGTGCTAAGGATGCCTTAACATTGTTCATAACATAATAAAATGGTACAGTCATTTTCTCAGCTTTATAGAATGGATACTTTTTATAAGGTGCCATTTTTTGTTTTAGGAATCCTCCACTTCTATTTATTAAATCATTAAAGAATTGATAGAAATATTGATATGTATAAGGATATTTTGTTTTCATTATATGATGTGGAATAGGATCTCCTTCTTTATCATGTGGCAATATTATATATTTATCTTTAAACTCTACGTACCATTTCTTTATATCTCTGCCCCTAACTAATGGATAAATAAGATCTGATTCTACTCTAGCTTCAACCTGTTTGACATTTTTCTTCTGTCCACTTTCAGGCGGATTTGTTATGATTAACATACCATCGGGAGTTTTTTCAAGTACTTTAATATAATAAATCTGGTTAAGAGCTGTATAAACTCCTGCATATGCCTCATAATATTGATTTCCGTTTATTATTTTTCTAATTGAATTTATAATATTGGGTTTAACTTGCATCCATGGTGATGTAGGATCATTAAGTATTAAAGGAATCATTGTTATTTCATAATGTTTCGTCATCTTAATGACATCTTTTAAAGATGTATTTGGATCTATTTTCTTTCCAGTCCATACAATATGTTTAATGCCATTCATATTTTCTTTCTGTATTTCTTTAATAATTGTACATTCATTATCATTCATATTATCTAATTCACAAACTTTTTCAACAATAATAATTCCTGTTCTATTTATTGCACCTTCAAAGGGCATTAATGTTACTAAATCATGAATAACATGTATTTTTGTTTTTCTAGCTAAGAAATTTCTAAATCCAGCACCTGCTTGTGTTTTAAATACTGTAAATGTTATTACAAATCCTAATTTTCCACCTACTTTTAAATATAAGTCAAAACATCTTGCTAAGAATAGCATAGATAAATCTTTTTTGAATTTATTGATTCCAGTTTTTCCTTCAATTTCTAATAATCCATATTTTTTCCAAAGTTCTTTACTCGATTCTCTATATTGTTCAGGCAAGTCATCCCATCTTATCCATGGGGGGTTTCCAATTACATAATCAAATTTACCCTTTAATATTGGAGCAAATGCATTTCTAATTATAGCTATCCATACATCATCTTTACCTTGTAGTCTAAGATCAAGTAATTTTTTATAAAGATCAATTAAACTCTTTTTCTCTGAAGAATTTAAACCATATGGTGAAATTCTAAATTCAAATTCTTTAGGTGTACATCCATTCTCTAAACACATTTTTATTTCGTCTAATATTTTTCTTAAAAGATCTGTATTTTGTGCAGTATTAACAGGTATTTTAAATTCACCAACTGCAGTCCTTAATATATAATACTTTTCAGTAATTTCTGCTTTTGTTTCAATCATTATAGAATCTGCTAAGTAAATTGGAATTTCAATACTTCCTAATCCACTTTGTTGTAATAGATCCGCAATGGTTAATAAATAATTTGTTCTTGCGGTTAAGACTGCTAATGGATTTAAATCATAACCAACAACATTTTCAAGTATATATTTAGCTAATGTATCTGTTAAGTAATGTTCATTGGCATATCTTATTAATCTACTAATATAAAGTATAAGAAAGGTACCTGATCCGCATGCAGGATCTAAAACTCTAATTTCTAAAGGTTTTAATGGATCGTCTTTTCCCATATTTTCTAAATTTTCATAACTTAATCCAACTTCATTAATTATTAATTCTGCTAACCAATCAGGTGTATAATATTCTCCTAAATTATGTCTAATATCTCTTGGAACAAGATTTTGATATAATTTCTTTAATAAATCTCTGGCAAATTCAGGTTCTAATTGTGGAGTTGCTATTTCGTAATCAGAAAGTCTTCTTGCAATTTCAGCAATAACATCTCCTAATTCTTGATCTATTTCTTCAACATACCATGAAAAATAGTCTCCTTCTAAAAAGTTTTCAATACCTAATAATTTTTTAAATATACCACCGCTTTCTAATTCTTTTAATATATTTTTTAAACCTTCAATACCTTTAGATGTATAAGCATTATCAAGTTCTACAATATATGATTTATAAAATCTACCGCTTCCATATAAATAAGCTATTTCGGCAGCAATTAATTTCATTATCAATGCATAATATGTATGTATGGCAAAAATTAGAATATCATAATTAATATTAGACTTTTCAAATCCATAATCTTCTGCTAATTCTTTTAATTCTTTAAATTTATTTGGATCATAACCTGTGGCCTGTTTAAATAATCTCGTCCAATCTTCAAATAATATTTTTGTTTTTTCATTTTTTGTATTTAATAATTTTGTATAAAGTAATTTTATTGACCTTTTAGATATTTGAGAATTCATACCAAAATCTTTAGCAATTTCTTCTGCACTCAAAATTTTTCTTCTTAAACCTCTTAAAGCTTCTATTAATTTTATAATAGATTCTCTTCTAATTTCATAAGGTCCTCTTAATATCCATATATTATTTCTTTTATCATATCTAACAAATGCAATTTTATCACTAATAATTATTCCTAAAAATTTATCATAATTACTTTTGTCTCCAGCTTCAGTGATTATATATTTAATAGCTTGTTCCTTTACTTTTTGAATATCGGAATCTGTTGATAATTTACCAGGGGCTTTGTATTCAATAATAACATGTCCATATAAAGCATCTACTCTCTTACCAGAAGCTAAAGTATATTCATATTTACCTTCAAAAGGTATATTTAATGGTTTTAATATTTTTTCTTCAATGCAATTTGATACTCTAATTCTCAAATCTTCTTCTGTACGTGCTTGAAGAATTCCATTTCTAATACATATTAATATGTCATCAATATCAAACTGATTTAGAGAATTACTATTAGGAGGCATAATATTATAATTTATAAATTATTTAAGAATTTTACTTTTAGTTTTTAGTATGAAATAATAAGAACGTTATATTAATTTTATTTAACTATTTTCATTATCTTAAATAGTGTGAAAAATATGTCAGTAATTTAATAGTTTTTTGTTTTATTCAAATATACTGGAAGAAGCATAAATACATGCTATGTTAATAAAATTTTACACAAATTCATAATAATGGTAAGATGTCCCTTTTGTGGTTCAGAAGATTTAACATTAATTAGTTCATGGAAATATGGGGCTTTTGATGTATATAGATATAAATGTAATAAATGTGGAAATAAGTTTAATTATTATAAAGGAAAAATTACAGAATTTTATATACCAAAATCAAAAAACCAAAAAATGAATAAAGAAGAAAATAAAGAAGTTGATTATAATCATGAAGAAGTAAAGTCTTGGTTACAGGAGATTGGTGAAGTATTAGGATATTATACTTATCCTGAATTTGGAGATGAACAATATAGGTTTGATATTGTCTATAAATTGTTTAATAGTGAAAAACAACCACCTGTAGCAGTTTTTGAAGTTGTAGATAGTAATACTGTTGATAACTCTCTTTCAAGATTATTTTATGCATATAGAACTTTTAGACCTGAGGGATTATATTTAATAGTTTTAGATAATAAATATCAAGAAAGGGCAAAGAAATTGTTAGAAAATACATATCCAGAAATAAAGGATAAAGTAGAAATATTAGATGCAAATAAAATAAAAGAATTAAGAGATATATTAAATAAATATGGAGATGAAATAAAGAAATTAATAAATCTGGGAAAGTAAATATTAAAATCATACACTTTTTAGTCATTTAAGTATTTTATCTTGAGCTATAATTTTTCGTTATATTTTCTATATATGTATAATTACAATTAGTATAATTATGATTATACAAATAATGAAAAATACTAGGGATATATATTTAATAGAATGTAAATATTCTGATAATATAAATCCAAAAGAAATATTAGAAAATCTAAAGGAAAAATCCGAATATTTAAATTTAGATATAAGAAATAAATACTATATAATATTTGCAAAAAGTTTTAAAGAAAGAATTAAAGAAAATAATTTATATTTATTTGATTTAGAAGATTTAGAAAATATAATGTATCGAATATAAGAGTTACATAATTTATTGTTATCAATTATTGAGCTAAATAAATTAGCATTATACTTATACTAGATATATTTGCTAGAATAATATAATTCTTTTTAAAATAAAATTTTTATTATATCTTATAATGAAGAAAAACTCATCGGCTGATAAATGATGAGGGTCTTGAGCTCAGATTTTTTAATATTTTATTGAACAATTATTAATGGAAGAAGAATTGTATGCAACAAAATATGAACTTTATATTTCTTTAATAATTACATTGATAGTTATTGCAATAATAACGAATACATTAATTAATTTACCATATAAAAACCTATATTACATGTCAACACTGATTATATTAACATTAATTATTATAGATGTTTATGTATATTTATCATATAAAGGAAAAATACCCTTATATAAGGTAAAGAAAAAAGATTAATTCTTTTTAGATTTTGCAATATCTAAAGCTCTTATTTTAACTAAATCTTCAATTCTATCATATAATATTGATTCAGCTAACTTATATTTATATTCAATATCTTTATATACTAGATAAGCTTTCTTTATTTGATTATTTTTCATATATTCATCAAATATTTTCTTTCTTTCAACAATATCCTCCAAAATATTTAATATATCATTATCTTTAAATGACATTAATAATAACATCTTTGCTTCACTATCTTGTATTCTATTAAATAATTTTTTTGCATGTAATCTATACAAACTAATTAACATGGTCAAGTTGTTAATCATATTGTCAATCTTCATAAATTATCATTGATAAAAAAATTTATAAATGAAACTACCTAGTGATCTTAACAGAATCTAGTTCTTCCTTATATTTCTTACCAGGTCCCTCGGTAAAATATTTATATACAGGTTCCAATTTATTTGCCAACCATTTTCCAACAGCTTTCTTTAAATCCAATGGATGTATTTTTCCTTCAACCCAATCTTTTCTCAAATCCCATAAATTATTATATATTTTTCTTTCTCCAGTTTTTTCATTAATTATCTCAAATTCAATATCTTTATATGAATATTTATATAATTCATTAGATTCTTTATCAATTATTTTATATATTTCATTCCAATTTATCTTATTTTTATTCTTTAATTCTTCATATATGTCATAATTTATATTTTTGATATTTTCTATTTTATATAAATTATTATCATACAAATATTTTATTACCCCATAACCTTCCTGGTCCCTAAATATTAAATATTCAACTATCTCCCATATTGGATTGAATTCCAATTCTCTTTGAGGACAGAATGCTTTATTTATTTTATCAATAACTTCTGAAGGACTATCATGAACAAATATTGCAGAACCTGGTATAGATTTAGACATTTTTAGTTCAGATAATTCTTCTTTAGCTTCTTTTATATTTCCAGATTTTAATTTTTGGAATGTTTCATATGGTAATTGTAGATTTGTTATTAATTGATGATGTACTGCAATTAAATCATAATTTATTTTATCAGCATATTCAATTGTAATTACATGTGCCTTTCTTTGATCAATTCCAGCATGTGCAATATTTATTTTTTGGAATATTATATCTGCGGCTTGCATTAATGGATATATTAAATTTGCAGATGGCATTGATTCTTCGTATTTCCTTCCCATAACTGTAACAGATCTTAGTACCCTATTTAATGTAGTATTTTTTCCAATTTTAATTACTTCTGCCCAATAATCATTATTATATATTTCTGATGCCAAAACAAATTTTATTTTATCAGGATCCCCACCTAAAGATTTTATTGTTTGTTTCATTGCTTCAGTAAAATATCCTTTTCCAATTCTTTTAATTACTTCTTGATCACCACTTAATTTATTATTTATTACTGAATGCCAATCTGCTAAAAATACTTCTGTTTCTGCAAAATTCATAAAATCAATTAATTTATATCCAGATACAACTGCAGTACCCAAATGAACATATCCAGATATTTCATATCCTATATAATGTCTGAAATTATTTATTTTATTTGCCTTTTCTTCATTCAATACTTCTATTGCTGGCTTTTTCCATAAAAGTAATTTTATAATGTTCTTATCCATCATAATTATTTATAACAAAATTTTTGGCCTTTTTAATACCGATCCATAATTAAATTAATTCTAAGAAAAATTTATTAATTATACTGAAAATGGTAATGATGAAGGTCCATTTATATAGAAGTTCTTCAATATTTCCCATACTTCAAAGAAATCAAATATTTCATTTTCAACCATCTTTTTTAATATTCTAGCTCTATAATCTAATATTTCGTATATCTTTCTTTTATCATTTATTTTCATTAATGGTGCAATTTTCTTTTCTAATATATAACTATTATATTTTCCAACAAACATATGTTTATCCTGTACAGAATTCCATGTAAATACGTCTCTAACAGCAACTTTCTTTAATTCTGCAATATATTTTTCTATTTCGTATATATTTGTTACTCTTCTTTCATATCTTCCTTTTACTGTTACTGATGTTGTAAATACAGCAATATTTAAGTTATCTATAAATGTAATTGGTATATTTATTGGTTCTCCAGTCAATCTTTCTATTAGTGAAGTTATATTACCTGAGTGGAATGTTGTCATAACTGGATGACCTGTTTGCATTGCCTGGAATGCTACATATCCTTCTTTACCTCTTATCTCACCTATTAGTATATAATTTGGTCTAGATCTTAATGCTGCTCTTAATAAATCATACATAGATACATCTGCGCTTTTTCCGACTTCTCTTGTAATCAATCTTTGCCATATATTATGTGGTATATTTAATTCAGGTGTATCTTCTACAGAATAAACCTTTGCATCTGGTTTAATAAATGTTGTCAATGCATTTAATAATGTAGTTTTTCCTGATGCTGTTTCTCCAGATATTATTATGTTCATTCCATTTTCAATTGCTAACCATAAATATGCAGCTTCCTCTGGAGAAATTGTACCAAATGAAATTAATTGTGTTATACTTAATGGTTTTGCAGAGAATTTTCTTATTGTAAATGAAGATCCATGTAAAGATATATCTTTACCATATATAAAATTAACTCTTGATCCATCTGGTAATATTGCATCAACTATTGGTCTTGTTTCTGATGCAGGTCTATCAACTATTTGTGAATATTTAATTATATATTTATTTAAATCTTCCTCATTTTTAAATTCTCTATTTGTTTTAAGCATTCCAAATATTTTATGTACAACATAGATTGGACCTAAACCCAATATGTGGACGTCCTCTAAATAAGGATCTCTTAAAAATGGTTCTAAAAAACCATAACCAAATCTTTCCCTAATTAAGAAATATAATAACTTATCATATTCTTCTTGATTTTTTATATATACTTTATCAGAAAATAATTTTCTTCTTTGAAAATCAATAACCTTATTAAATAGGTCGATTATATATCTTCTTACTTCTTCAATATTATTAAAGTTAATATCCTCTATTGCATATTTAACAATTTTTGTTTGTATTTGATCTAATTTTTTCTTTTCATTATCATTTAATTCTGGTTCTATTACATTATATATTGCTTCTCCAGATGGTAATTTATATATATGAATAAATATTGGATCTCCAACAGGATATAATATATTAAATTCAGTTCTAGATCTAAGAGAAAAATCTAGAGAAGTCATCCATTCTGGAGGCCCAATTTTTAATGATATTTCATTAACATAATTTCTAAGATGTTCATATTTATTCAATGCCTCATCAAATGATTCAGTTATATCATTAGTTATTACTTTTGCATTTTCCCTCTTTATTACATATTCTTCTTTTGTTTCTTGTATTTGTTCAGGCATTATACATATGAAGATATCTCAATTATTAGCCCTATATTTGGCTCTACTCTAAATGGTATTAATGTATTATATATTCCCATTGGATATCTAAACCTCTTTACTTCTATCATTTTTAATAGTGATGATTCTCCAATGGAAGAAAACCTTAAATTAAAGTATATATCTGCAATTCTCCTTATATTTCTTACAAAAAATCTATTTATTTCTGAAGGATTATATGTTAAAATAATTGTTTTATCTAGATTTTTTATTTTACTTAAAAATTCAATTAATCTTATTGAATCCATTTTATCTAACCCATTTATTAATGGATATGATAATGAATCTAATATTATTAACTCATTTTCTAATAGTTTTTTAGATTTTTCTTTTGTTAATTCAAATATTAAATTTTCTCTCTCCTTTATTCTATTAAATAAATTAAGTGTTGGTATAAATAATAATTTTTGATTTAATAAATAATCTTTTATATCATAACCTAATGATTCCATTTGTTTAATAAAATCTACAACAGATAATTCTGTAGAAATATATGTTGCAGTATGATTATTTGATAATGCTCCATATAATATTCTTTGACATACTATACTCTTTCCAGTTCCATTTTCTCCTTCAATTATAAATATACTACCTTTTGGAATTCCTCCCCCAATCCTATTTGAAAATTCATCCCTATCTAAATAAATATCGATGTATTCTACCATTATGGACTAATATAATATAAAGATGATTGGCCATTACAAAATGTTACTGTTAAATTATCTCCAGCATTTACTGGATAACTTACATTTAATTCTATTGTATATTGATTTAATACCTTATATGTAAAGTTAACCATTGTATTTCCAACTTCTATGCTATTTATACAATTAGATGGATTTATATTTTGTACCAAATATAGTATTGAATAATTACCATAATTATTATAATTTACTATATAATTTACTTGACTTACAAATGTTGGATTTGTAATATTTGATATTTCTTTTGCAATTATTTTTCCTGCTGAAGAATAAAAGTTGAAAAATGTACTTAAAACTAGATATCCGGCTATAAATAAAATAAATAAGTATATTAATTCCTTTATCATCTTGTTATTGGCGATATATATCCTTTTTGAATTAGCTCATTATATAGGTCTTTTAACCTTTCTATATTATCTGAACTACTTATTTGTGCCAATTTTGTTATTATATATAGACTTACTATATGATCCATTGGTAATAATTTTTTATTTTCTCCCTCAACACTCTTTAATCCATTTAGATATTCCTTTAATTTTATTTTTATTTTTTCAGTTATCCAATTAATTGATTCATAATAATCTAAAGCATCATCTACTTCTTCTATATTTGATTTTTTAACTAAATATGCTAGCCAACCAATTATAATTGAAGAAACAGTTGGATTATCATCAAGTTTACTTAATGGTAATATATTATTTTCTTGATTTTCTACATTATTTTCATTTATAACCTGAACATTTGGTTCTTCTTCTTTTTCTTCTTCTACAAAAGGATTATAATTTTTTATTAGCATTTCATATATAGAAAAAACCTTTTCTAAATTATTTTTAATACTATTTATTTCGTTTTGATGGCTTTCTACTGTAGAACTAATACTTGAAATATTGCTTGAAATTTCAGATACTTTATTCTCCAATTCTCTTACACTTTTAGCTAAACCTTCAATGGAGTTAGTAATATTTTTTATTTCAGATGTATAATTTTGACTTACAATATTTTGTTGTGGTATAACATTAATGTTTTGGGTATTTTTATTATCATTTTTCTTCCTAAATATATTTGAAAATATACTCATACAATTTTTAAATATCCTGAAATATATAAGTTTTATAATTATTGTTGATAATCATTATTGATAATGATAGTTAAAAAGGCAGATTATATTAGTATATCATCTATAGGTATTGTAATGCATATGTTTGATGATTTTCTTATAGCAAGTAAAAGCGAAAAAAATAATATTGAAAGATTAAATATTGATATAAAAAAATATTATATAGAATCACCAGTTGTTTCTCCATATTTTATAGAATATGATAATAAAATAATTATTAGCTCTAATGCTCCTGAAGAATTAAAGAATATATTAAAGAATTATTTTGATATAATTGAAATAGATTTTATAGAAAATCTAATAGGAAATATATTTTTAATTGGGAAAAATGGAATAATTTATTCTCATGGAAAAGAAGAGGATGTAAAGAAAATATCTCAAAAATTATCTTTACCAGCATATAAAATAAAAACAAAATATCTTTTTGGAAGCATATCAAAATTATATAATAATAAATTATTAATAAGTCAGGAATTAAGTGATAAAATAATAGAGAAAGTAAAGGAAATTGCAGGTTATAATTTAGATATTGGATCAATTAATTTTGGAAGTCCATATTTAAGATACGGAATAGAAATTAATAAGGAATATTTAATAATTGGAAAATATTCTACTGGTCATGAAATTGTTAAGGTTGAGGAGTTCTTTTCATAGATATTTCATTTATTTTTGCTTTTATTTCATTTAGGTCCTGATTTAGTTTATTTATTATATCATCTATCAATTTTAAAACTTCATCCTTGCTTTTTTCAGTAAATATATTTCTTCCAATATTTATTAATAAGTTTTGGTCATCTTTTATTGATCCTCTAACAAATATTAATCCTCCCAAATTTATATATGTATCTTCCTGCTTTTTTAGTTCATTAATAAAGCTTTTTATCAATTCATATTCTAATATCTTATTTTGTATATCTTCCAATTGACTATATAAAAAATCTAATAGTTCATCAGAATTTTCCATTTTTAATATTTTCTATAAATTTCTTTAAATTCTTATCCTTTATATCATTTTCACCAATTTCTTCAATTTTTAATATTTTTATTTTATTTCTTTTTACTTTATATGCACTTCCAAATAATGAATATATTCTTTCTAAAACATCATTTTCATTTATTCCCAATATTTCTTTTGTAAATTTATATACTACCTTTCTTTTTGTTAAAACTCCTTCCTTTTTCTTTAAATTTCTTAAAATCTTTGTTTTAAATATTAATCCTTCAACTCTATATATTTTTACTTCCATCTTAATTTTTTGGTGATAATGATATATATTCTATGCCTATTTTTTCAGGATTCCTTGGTGGTCTTATTGCTTTTCTTAATATCAATAATCTTTTCTTTGCTCCTATTACTGAACCTTTTAGCATTACATATGTATTCTTTACAATTCCATAATGTGGCCAGCCAGAACTTGGATTTATTTCATTATAATTATCAGAAATCTTTATTATTAATTTATTATATTCTGTTCTTCTAAAGAATCCATATTGACCTGGCATTGGTGTTGTTGGAAATATTCTTCTCATTCCTCTTGACCCCCTGGCACCTATATGTCTTACAGATTTACTTCTCTTTACTTCTCTATATTGAACTGTTATTCCATATCTTTTTACTTCTCCTTGGAGTCCTTTTCCTTTTGTTACTCCAATTATATCTACATATTCTCCCTCATTAAATACATCATTTATTTTTATTTGATTTCCTAATAAATTTTTTGCATAATTAAATATTTCTTTAATATTATTTCCTCCAACAGGTATTTCAAATATCTCAGGTTTCTTCTTTTTAATTGTTGTTAGCCATGGTTGTGTATATACAATCAATTTTATTAATGAAACTTTATCTAATAATTGTTCTGCATCTTGAAGATCCTTTTCTAAATCTTCATTTGGTTCTAATGTTTTTATTCTTCTTTTAACATGTTCATCAAAATTATTAGAAATAATATCCTTTAAAGATAAGAATCCTTTATTTGTATCTTTTTTATATAATCTAATTCCAAGAACCTTTAACGGAGGAGTTTCTATAATTGATACAGGTACATATTTTCCTTCTTTTGTTAAAATATGCGTCATACCAACTTTATATCCAGCAAATGCAACTGGTTGAATATTATTGATAGAAGGCCAACTCTTTATTATTGGATAGATTCTTTTAGCTCTTACTCTTGGCCAAAATTGCATAGATACTGCTCTAGGCTGATGTCTACCATGCTGTGGCATTTTTTAATATGTTGTTAAAAACTCTTTTAAATTTTTGAAAAATCTTTTATTTTTAAGGGACCGTAGGCTAGTGGTAGGCTACTGGGTTTGGGTCCCAGGGATCGGGGTTCGAATCCCCGCGGTCCCATTTTTTGACTCAATCTTTATAATGTTTTTGACTATAATTTTAATACTTCATTTATATTATATATTATAGTGAAGATGCAAGGCATTGCTGATAAATGATGAAACATCGATATACAGATGGAATTAAGTATTTTAATTTTTCATAATAATATTTTATAATTGGACCCGTAGCTCAGCATGGATAGAGCGACGGCCTTCTAAGCCGTAGGTCGGGGGTTCGAATCCCCCCGGGTCCGCTATTGATTTGAAATTTTAAATGGCAAAGGAGCTTGTTGTACAGTATTTCCATATGTAAATGAAAATAAATAAGATCCACTATTTGATAATAAATTACTTATAATTGTATCTTCATTTGTACAATTTAATTCAATTGTCTCTTGACTATTTGAAGGTAATGTATAATTATTTGTAACTATATTACATGTACCTTGATAACTATTTTGACTATATGTATATGTAACTTTCATATTACTTAGATTAATATTAGGTCCAGCATTATATATTATTGCATATATACCATTCGAAGTAAAGTACATATATGATATTTTAAATGATGCAGAATTGGATGATGAAGTACTCTTACCCAAAAATTTCAAAATTACTTGTGGAGGTACAAATAAATATAAAATAACAGCAACTCCTAATATAATGCCAAATATTATAATAAGGGTTGTTAGGAAGTCACTCCTCATTATAATAAAATAATTTTATGATATTTTTAAATTTTAGTTTTTTATAACTTTAAAATCTATACAAACCCTATAATTTCCTGGGGCTATATCTCCAACTTTTAATATATTTAATATCTCATATTTAAAGTTTAATTCATTGGAATATTTTTCTAATAATTCTATTGCCCTTTCTTTTATTTTTTCTTCTTCAAAGAATTGATATAGATGTATTATTCCATTATTTTTTATTAGAGGTATTGCATATTCTAAAAATGTATGACTTTCCTTTGGTAATGGCATTATAATTCTATCAAAATTTTTATTAAATTTTTCTAAATTTTCCAATTCGCTAATATATCTTAATTTTTTATATTTTATATTTTTTATCATTTCATCATATTCATAAATATATAAATTGTTTATTTCTAATCCAGAATCAATTATATCCTTTATATATTCTTTATCATTTTTTATTATTCCATCTCCATTTTCTAAATGACCTATATATTTTGATACATCCCTTACATCCCCCAATAATGTAATAACATTATTTACCTTATTTATTTTTAAATTTTCTAATCCATATTTTACTGCAAAAGGATTTAATTCAATTGAATATACTATTTTAGCCTTTGAATATTTTGCTATATATATTGGATATACATTTACACCAGAAAACATTACTAAAACTTCTTCATTTTCTTTTACTTGTTTTGCAATCCTATATCTTTCATTACTTAATCTTGGGGAATAATAGCATCTAAAAACATCTACTTTGAATCTTAATCCATATTCAATATTAATTGTTTCAGTTTTATTTTCTCCATACAAAATTTTATATTTCGGAATCCTATATGGAGGTAAAACATCTGTTTCTTGTAGTAAAATTGTCCTTATAAATTTGTGTTTTTCTAATATTCTCTTTATATATTCTTCTTCTTCATATTTTAATGGTTTTTTAATTACAGCTATATCACCTATAATATCATAAGACATAATATATTTTAAACGGAAAACAATAAAAATATTATTTTTTTATTAAATAAATTTATGCTATTTATTTTTCCTTTCTTTATTTTTAATTTTTCTCATTATTCAAAATATAATGGTTATTCTATCTTTTAGCTAATATTGATATATATATTAAGGCTTTGGGTACCTAAATTGTATATATTATTTAAATGTTTCTATGTATTCTGATTACTTTATAAATATTTATAAATAACCTTTTTATAAATTATTTATAAATATTTACCCCGTTCAACCTTTTACTACATATTAGTATTCATTTGAAGTCATAAAAAAATGAAAGATTTTTAAACATTTTATATAATAATATATCATGGCAAAGAAAGGTGAAAAGAAAGAAGAAAAGAAACAGTAAAGATAAAGCATAATATATAGAATATTTATTTGTGAAATATACTAAATATAGTAGACGCGGGTTTTCATCGGCTTTATCCATATTTTTAATTTTTTATTTTTGGCTTATAAATTTTTATTTATAAATCTATGGAGGGTTTAGTTACAGTCTCCCTCAATTTATTTATTAAATTATCATCAACCTTATTAAATAGGACCTGGGGTTCTTTAACTATCTCTATAACTATATTATTAGAAAATTGTAGAAGGGTATTTAGGTTATCAAAGGATATTTCCTTATAATTTATAAATTCAAAGAATTTTTCTGAAGAATTTGGTATAAATGGATATAACATTGTATATATAGAAATTAATAATATAATTAAAGATTTAACTAAACTTTTATTATTTTCAGGATTTTCCCATGGTTTATTTTCTTGAAATATTTTATTTCCATAACTAGATAATTCTAATATTTTCCTTAATGCTAAATTAAATTCTCCTTTATCCATATATTTATAATATTCATTTAATGTATTATTTATTGTGTTTATTACATCTTTTCTAACATTACCATCTATTTTATTATTATAATATTTTCTAACAAAAGACAAAATTCTATGTGTAAGATTTCCTATATTATTTACTAGTTCATTATTTATAACAGATTGAAAATCTTCCCATTTAAAATCGGAATCTCTATTATATGGTAAAATATATGAAAGATAGAATCTCCAATAATCAGGATCAAGTTCTGATTTAATTAAAGAATCACAAAATATACCCCAATTTTGACTTTTGCTAATTTTTCTATTTTCATATGTTAAATAAGATAATCCAATTACATTATATGGTAAACTATAATTATCCAATTTTGTATATTCAAAGAATTCTTTATAATTATCACTTACATTATGTGTAGATAACAAAATTGCTGGCCAAAATACTGCATGAAATGGAATATTATCTTTACCTAAAAAGTGGTATACTTTTCCATTTATCCAAAATTCCCTCCAATTAATATCTAAAACAATTTTTATAACTTTTTTATTTTCAAATAAGAATTTTAATATTTTATATAAATTAAAAAATTCACTATATAATCCCGATAAATATAAAACACTTCCATCTATTTTATATTCCAATTCATATACTTTATTATTTATTTTTATTTTAATTATTTTTCCATTATCTTCTAATAAAGATAAGTCATTAATATTTTCATCTTTTACATCATCATATATATATTCTTCCTTTAATTTTTGTGCAATAAATGATATATATCCAATTAATGCATCATACCAAACATATAATACTTTATCCTTATATTCTTCAAAATGATTATATAGATTTAATATACTATCAACTTTTGGCCAATTTTCTTCTACAATTTTTAAAATATTTGTGTATTCATCTGTATTTATAACTAGACCCTCTTCTTTTAATGCATTTATTAAAGAATCAACAAAAGTATCTTTTGAATTAAATGATAATTTGTCAAATATTTTCTTAATTGTTACTTGCCATAATTCTTTATATGGAACTGGTACTCCAAAGGATAGATCTCTAGTTATACTTCTTTCCTTTAATCCCTCTTTTATCCATGATAGAGACATTGTTATTGCTAGATCTGTAAATATGTCTTTCTTACTTTCTAAATATTCTTTTATTTTATCCTCTAATTTAGTTAAATTTAAATATAGATGTTTTGTTTTTCTAAATATAATTTTATTTCCAGTAATTGAATTCCTCGGATCAATTAGTTCTTTAGGATCTAATAATCTACCACAACTTTCACATTGATCTCCTCTAGCATTTTCATATCCACAATATGGGCATTTTCCTACAACAAATCTATCGGCTAGAAATTTATTCCACTCAGGATCATATGGTAATTCAACCTCTTTTTCTACTATATAACCATTTATATATGCTTTAATAAACAATTCTTGTACTATTTTATAATGTAGAGGATTATTTGACGTTTGACTAAATTGATCAAATGATAGATTAAACCATTTATATACTTCTTCATGTATATTATGAAAAAAATTAACAATTTCTTCTGGTTTTTTATTTCTTTTAATTGCTTCTACTTCTGTAGCAGATCCATGATCATCTGTTCCGCATAAATAAAATACAATATTACCTTTTAATCTATTGTATCTTGCAAATATATCTGAGGGTAAAAGACTTCCAGCAATGTGTCCTATATGCGGTACATTATTTACATATGGTAATGCTGATGTAATTAATACAATATCTTTACTTTCCATAAAATCATTGTTAATTATTATTTTTATAAATTCATAACAGATCTTCTATATCTTCTTTATTCTTTGATACGAAATTTGTATATATTTCAGAATAATGACTGAATTTTATTATGTCATTCTTATATTTTGGTAAGTTTTTTATCATGAATTGTTTTATATCTTTTACAATATTTCCAGTATATGCTTCAAATAAGCTTCTTATAACATCTCTTATAACTAAATATGCATTTTCATATTTTTTTATTTCACTAATATTATCTCTAAACCATTGATATAATACATAAACAACCTCTGGATTTTTTGATATATTTGTAAATAATGTTCTCCAATCTTGTAATTTTATATGATTATCTATTGCTTTATCTAATAAATCTACAATTATGTTAGTTCTTCTAAAGTTAGATAATCCTCTTAATAATATTATTCTTTCCTCAGGGTTTTGTGATTTGGAATATAGATTATACATTCTTATATATTCATTTGTTCCTCCATGCAAACCAATTATATCAGATATAACTTGTCTATCATTATTATTTAATTTTTCCCATTCTTTGAATTTATTAAATGAATCTTTTATTATATTGTAATCATTTAAGAATCCTTGAGTTTTATATGCCAATCTTTTTAACATTAAACTATTATAATCCTTTATTTCTATATTATAATAATTCTTAAATATATCTTTATATTGTTCAAATATTCTTCTTTCTTCTATATTAAAGTAAAATGATATATCATATAATATTGTATATAATATTGATAAAACCAGCCAATTATCTTCATTTCTATAATATTCAATTAATTCGAATAATTTCTTTAATTTAATTTTATTCATTAATGCTAATAAATAATAATCATGTAAAATAACAGCCCTACTTAATGATGATATTTTCTTTTCCTTAATTGCATTTCCTATATATTCCAAATTTTCATAATTTGATATATAAAAACCAATAGCATCTCTATTAATTATAAAATATCTAGGATCTCTTTTAAGTATAATCTTTCCCTTTGATTTATTGAATAATATATTCATTTTTTCTCCTTCAATATCTAAAAATAAAGGAATTGTCCATTTCTTATTTTCTTTCTTATTATATAAAAATCTTGATTGAGATAAATGTATTACAAGATTATTATAATGTACATTTATTATTGGATAACCAGGAGAATTTACAAATTTTTCAATTATTTCTCTTATATATTTCCCGCCTATCAATTCAAATTCTTTAAATAGATCTGAAGAACTAGCATTAGAATATTTATATTTATGTAAATAATTTATTATTGCAACCCTAAATTTATCATATCCTAAATAATTATCTATCATTCTTAATATATTTCCGCCTTTTCCATAACTTATACTATCAAAAATACTCTCAATTTCTTCTTCTTTTTCTACTTTAACATTTATTGGATGTGTATAAATTGTCGAATCTTCAAATTTTGCTTCATATGTATCAACAGCATACATATAATTTGATCCAATATTATTTTCATTTAATAATTCATCCATAGCTTTATATGCCATATATGTTGCAAAAGATTCATTTAACCAAAGATCATCCCACCATTTCATAGTAACCAAATTTCCAGACCATTGGTGCCATAATTCATGAGCTATAACTTCATATATTCTTAATTTCTGTCCATATGAATAATAATCCTCTTTATATAATAGTGCAGATTCTCTAAATGTAATTGCACCCCAATTTTCCATTGCCCCAGCAGCAAAATCTGGTATGGCAATTAAATCCAATTTTTCTAATGGATATTCTATTGAAGAATATTTTTCATAATATTCTAATACTTTTTTTGCCCAATCTAAAGCATTTTCTCCATCCTTAGCTTTACCAATATCAGTAACAATTCTTATTTTCTTATTTTCATATTTATCTTCTAGATAATCAAATTTTCCTATTCCCAAATATAATAAATATGTAGACATTGGTGGAGTTTTCTTAAATTTTACAATTTTATAATCTTCATTTGTTTCTTCATTTTCTATTTCTGTATTTGATATTACATCATAATCTTTATCTACCTTTACTTCTAATTCGAATTCTGCTTTAAACTCTGGTTCATCAAAGCATGGGATAAAATATCTTGCATATGTAGGTTCAAATTGTGTAGTTAATATTATATTTTTTCCTTTACTTAAATAAAATCCAATTAGATCATTTCTTATCTTTCCCTTAAATTTTATATATAATTTATTTTTTCCATAATATTTATTATATAGATTTATTTCAACTGTTTCATTGTCTATATTTCTAAAACTTACCTTTTTATTATCTAACTTTATTAATTCTATTTTTATGTCTTTTGAATGTAAATATATTTTATTTGTAGGTTTATTTATATCAATTTCTATATTTTCTTCTCCTCTATATTCTAAATTATTAATATCTACATCTAATTTTATATAATATTTGATTGGTTTTACATCCTTAGGCAATCTCATTAATATATAAAATATTCCGATATATTTTTAATATGAATAAGGTTTACAAATTGCTGGGCTTTCCAATAACAATATGGTTAATAATTATACTCTTTATAGTATATATTATAGAATTAATGTATCCATCAATATTAAATATAATTGCTTTTTATCCACATTATGCTATAAGATATCCATGGATGTTTATAACATCTATTTTTGGGGATTATGATTTAACACAATTATTCTTTGATGGATTAGCACTGTTTTTTCTTGGTTTATTATTTGAATATTTATATGGAAGTAAAGATCTTTTAATATTATTTTTCTTATCCGGTATTATTGGAAATATATTCTTTTTATTTCAATATTATAATAACCCTCTAGTTAGTGGAATTGGATCTTCTGCTGCTATATCTGGTATATTGGGTGCATTGGGGATATTGAGACCAAAAGAGAAAGTAATAATATTTCCAATAATAATTCCAATCGATATGATATATGCTGCAATATTTTGGGCTATATTTAACTTAATTGGAATATTTTATCCCTTTGTACCTTTGGGATTTTCTGCACATCTGGGTGGTACATTATTTGGATTTTTATATGGATATATATTAAAAAAATATAAAGGAAAAACATCAATAGATAATATTTTTGATAATCAAGAAGAGATTTATTTATAATTTTTTGCTTAATAAAATTATATAAATTATAAAGTGTAATTATTAAAATGGAAGCAAAAGTCGAAAACACAAACGAAAAATTAATAAAGGAAATAAGAACAAAATTGGCTACATTATCTACAAATACACTTTTAAGATATTATGAAGATATTAGATCAAAGATTATCCCTTCAAATTTGTCATATTATTCTCAATATTTATCATATGAAGAATTATTAGATAATGTTGAAAGGGAATTAATATTAAGAGGGGCTCTAAAAAGGATAAAAAAATTAGATATTAGATAATTATACTTGATCTTGTATATATTTTTTGCCAGTTCTTTTAAATTCATTTGCTTTATATATTTCTCTTCCAACATATATTGAATGATCATATGATGTAAAAAATGGTAGTCCCTTTAATCTATTATATATTTCATCAACGTTTTCAGATCCAAATTTAAAATCTAAAATTGTATTATCATAACTTCTATGTTCTATAAATGTTTTATTATCTTCATTATATATTATAAAATTACCCTTTGGATCCGATACAAAAGATCTTATTCTATATCCATATTTTTCTAATACTTTTTCCATATATTGAAAATCATGTTCATATACATGTGCAGATGATGAAATTGTTGTAACAATTCCCAATTCATATCCTTTATTTGTTCTTTTATTTATTTCATTAACAATATATTCTCCAATTCTAATTAATGCATACATATTTAATGGCCATCCCCTAAACATATCATTACTTCTTATATATTCTGTAAGGTTTAGATATTTTCCCTGAATAATCCCTTCTATAGATATAACACATGGTGGGTCATTTGAATATATATCTATATTTGGATTCCATGTAATCATAATTGCTCTTCTTGTTTCTGGATTTTTTGATAATTTATTTATTATATATAATAATTGATTTAAATTACTATAATTTAGAAATCTTTCTCCATATGTATAATCAACACCTTCAGGTTTTTTATTAATAAAATATCCACTTAAATGTTTTTCAAATTCTTCTAATTTAATAAATTCATCAAATTCTTTTTCTAATTCATATTTTCTTCCATATAATCCTAAACTAACAATTATATTCAATCTTTCTAATTGTTTTTCATTATATTCAGAATCTTTTAAAATTCCAAACATTTTAATTTCTGTTAATAATCTTACCCATGCATTAAATAATGATTCTTCATATATAAATGCTGGAGGTAATGGAATTATATAATCATAATCAGTTTTTACATTTTCTTTTATTTCAATATCTATTTTTCTTCTAAATATATTATCTGGTTTATAATTAGTCTGAATTATTTCTTCTAATTTACTTATATTCTTATTCCAAAAATCTTTTCTCATATCTATTACACTCGTAGTATTTAAAATTTCTTTTATTTCATCATAATCTAAATTTATATTATATCTCTTTAGTGTTTCTTTATCTTTATTATTAAATATATCTATAAAAGCCTGACCAGATTGTGTTAGATCCGGTCCATATAGAATTATTTTATTTATCTGTGGATTTTCTCCTAATGTTTGAATTAAATATTTTATTCCATTGATTGTATATAGTGTTCCAATTATATTTACCTTATTTTTAACATTTTCAGGTAATGAATTATATATAAAATCCTTTTTTGCCCACAATGTTGCTATAGAAATATTGCTTTTTGGATTTACAATTAAAATATCTTTTTCTAACATATAGATAATTTTTTATTTTTTCTTATAAATTTTCTTTTTTATCTATTATCCCCAAATATAATAAATTTTTTACATTCTTTTTGTTCATTTTATAACTTCTATATTGCAAATAGAATATAAATAATATTGAAATTATTCAAATATAAATGGAAAGATCTCCAAATGTATACTTATTAAAAATGTAAAATATTATAGGAATCTATATATGTTAACTGTATTATTATAATATTCCGAATAGGATTATGAATGTTGTTAGTATTATATACATTTTTTCTACAAAAATTTTTCTACAAAATGATAATTGATAAAATATTCTTGGAAAAATTTTTAGAATAAAAACCTTAAAAGATTTTTAAATAAATTATTTAGATGGAAGACCATATAGATTTTGAAAAGCCCAAAATATTAGGGATTGGAGATAAAGTACCAGAATTGGTAATAAAAGTATACGATACGGTAGAAAAAAAGTTCAAAGAAATAAATATATATAAAGATATATTAAGTAAAGGAAAGTTCTTAGTATTATTCTATTATCCAGCAGATTTTACATTTGTATGTCCAACAGAATTAGAAGATCTAGCAGAAAAATATGATCAAATAAAGAAGGAAGGGGCAGAAGTTATAGCAATGTCAACTGATACTGTATATACACACTTAGCATGGCATGCAACAGAAAAACTATTAGAAAATGTTAAATTTCCAATGGGTGAAGATCATACAGGAACAATAGCAAAGATGTTCAATATATATGATTATAAATCTGGAGTAGCATACAGAGCATCAATAATAATTGATCCAGATGGAACTATTGTAGGAATAGAAGTAAATAATGCAGATGTAGGAAGAGATTCTGATGAATTATTGAGAAAAATAAAAGCATTTAAATATGTAAGAGAGCATCCAGGTGAGGTATGTCCAGCAAAATGGGGCAAAGATGTAAATATAACATTAAAACCAGGAGAAAGCTTAGTAGGAAAAGTATATGAATATTACAAAAAGGGCGAATAAATTATTTATTTTTTAATAGTTCTTCAAAGAATTTATCTCTAATTGGTTCATATACTCTTTTATAAAATTCTTGTTGATCTAAAAGAACTTCTTTTGGAAACTTCTTTATATATTCTATTGCAAATTTCCATGCAGTATTATAATCAACTATACTATTTATTTTATCAGTTATCTCTTTATCATAATCTTCTGGTGTTTGATCTTTATCTCCTATATGAAAATATCCTGTATTTTTATTATATGGTGCTTCTTCATTTCCAATGTTTATTAATTCTATTTTTTCACCTTCTTTTTCTTTAAAATATGGATGAAATATTTTTTCTTTACCCCTTTTATATATTGGTCTATAATATTTTGCCCATGCATAGAATATTGCTCTATTTAAACCAAAGCTCTTTGCTTTATTTATATCATTATATAATAGATAATATCTTGCTGCTTGTAATAATCCCATAACCTGGAATCTTCCAACATTTCCAAAATTTTCTCTTTTTATTGTTACTTTTTCTTGTCTTAATGTGCTCTTATTTAAATAATTTACAATATAGCTTTTTGTTTCTTTTATAGCTATTTCTGCTAAATAATCTCCTTCTCCTGGTTCATATTCTCTCCATTTTTCACTATGTTTAAAATTCTTATAATTTGCCCATGATAGATCAAAATTTTGAATATCATTTGGTTTAAATACTACACATACATAATCTAAAAATCTATGAAATGATAAAGGTACTGTAAATACTCTTTGTATATCTATCTTATTTTCAACTTTGAATTCTCTTGATTTTCCCCTTGCTTTTAATATTTCTTTTTCTAAATCATCCTTTGCTTTCTTTAATATAAAATCTACAATTGCAAATGCAATATTTAATGGATGATATTTATTTAATATATTTTCTGAGAATGATTTTTCATTGATATGTACATGTATTCCTCTTCCACTCCATTTTAAATATACAGATTTATATATTTTATATTTTTCTAAATATGAAACAATTATTTCTGCAACATTTTTTATTATATCAAAATCTTCTAATGTTCCATCAATATCAAAAATTGGTGTTACATATTTTATATTATTTATATCTTTTAATTTATCCTCAGAAATTTGATTATATAAATTTATTGTTGCATAAATTGTTCTAAATTTTAAATAAGAAAATTTTGTAAATAAGGATTTGTATTCATCCTCATTTTCAATTTTTAGTGGATTTTTATCTTTATCATATCTTATAAATACTCTTTGATCCAATCTATTTGTTTCTAAGGCAATCCATCTATTTTTTGAATAATCAATAATCTCTTTTATAACATATTCATTCATGTAATAATTTTTTATTTCAGACCATTCTATCATAATAATCTATAAAATTTTTGTTAATATATATTTTAAGTAATCTTGTCTGAAGAATTTATTAAAAAATAATTACTAAATTAGATTATATTCATTGGGCTTTTTCCATTTATTGTTATAGAATCTTGTCCATTTATATTATTTGTTTGATTATTTCCTATAGAAATTTGCCAATTTATTGTATTATTCCAGCTCCAATTGTTCCATTCCCAATTTTCAATTTCTCTTTTAAAGTGTTCCATATGTTCTTTAATAAATTCTTCTTCATTATGTTCTCCTATATTTCTTATTACTTCCCAATTATAGTTTTCTAATAGATATTGAGTATCCAATAGTGCAGATATATTTCCATTCATAACTTCTTGCATTGTTAATGTTAATGTTTGATTTAATTGTGGTAATATATTACATATTGGTAATTGATTATTTGTATAATTACATAATACTTCAAACTTATCTAATAATAAAAGTTGGTGTTCTAGTAATCTATTAATGCGTTTTTCTACAATTTCAGTTAAATTTAATGTTTCATTTCTGAACATTTCATAATCATTTTCAATTTCCTGTTTTAATTCTTCTTCTTCTTGTGTTATATTTACATTATTATTTACTACCATTGGTACTATACAAACTCCATTAATTTCTCCAGTAAATATTTCTCTAATATCCTCCCAAGATGTGTTTGATGTTATATTTACGTATAAATAATTTTGACAAGGTACTGGCTGTTGAGTATTACTATATATTTCATAAGATATATTTAATGAACTTAATTGATCTGTTATATTTCCTAAGGAAGAGCTTGCTCCAGTAAATATAACTACATTGGTTGTATTTAATTTTTCTAATGCATATAATGTGCTCTCAGGTAATACGCCATTTGGTATAATTAATATTGGTTCATCATTGTCTTCAGCATATTGAACAGCCTCAGTAACTAATTGTAATTTATCAGGACTTATATGTTCATTAACTAAATCTCTTGTAATTAATACTGCACTACTAGAACTATTCCAGAAATATAATGCTACATATGCTGAGGTATCATATCTTGTTGTTCCCCATATCCATAAATAACTAATATTTGACTGATTTAGATCTTGTAATAATAAATTTGATATTACTGCAGGTCCTCCTATTATTATTACATTTGTTACATTATCATTTATAAGCATTTGTACTGTATTATTTATATCTATTGGATTTTGATATACTATATATACTGGTAATTTGTATATATGTCCTACTACATTTGCTACCAAATAATCTGCATATGTTATATTTGTGACTAAAATTGCTGTAACCATAAATATTAATTAATAATAAATAATTTAAATATTATTTAATATTTTCTCATAAACTTCTTTCTCATTATTAAAAGTAAATCCTGCAGCGTATTTATGACCGCCGCCATTAAGTAATTTTGTTATTTCACTTACATCTTTATTATTTAATGTCCTTATTTCTCCTCTCTTGGATTTTTCATATAATGTTATTACAAAATCCGGATTATCTCTTATTTTTTCTTTTATATATTCTAAAATATAATTTGATGGTATATTTTTATCCAATTTTATTATATAAATCTTATATTTTTTGTTTATTATTGTTATATTTTTATCCAAATTTTTGTATATTTCATTTAATTCTTTTCTAAATCTTTTTATAATATTATAATCAATTATTTCTTTAATATCTTTGTTTAATAGATTTTTTGCCATTGATATAAAATATAAATCATATGATTTTGGATAAAAATATCTTATTGATACTATATAATCTACAAAATCCTTTTCTATATCATCTTTTATTTCTCCAGAATCTATATCGTCAATAATATTTAAATATTTGAATTCTACATTTAAATATTCAGATAAAACCCTCGCAGCAGATTTATAATTTTTTATATAAACATTTACCCTAGATGTAATTTCATTAAAATTTTTTTCATGATGATCTATCCAATAAACTTTTTTAAAATATGAAGATAAATATATTGCTTCTTGATTTGTTGCAATATCTGTAATATATAATTCTTCTTCTTTATCATTATTTTCTATTACCTTTATTAATGTATTATTTATTAATCTTGGGCTTGAAAAATAAACCTTAAATTTATCACCAAATTTTTTATATAATATTGACAAACAAGCTATTCCATCTATATCCCAATGAGTAATTGCAATCACTTCTTATATTCTTCTTCAAAAATCTTTTTAATTCTTTCAGCTTTCTTTTCTCCAATAATATTTTCTAAATCAGTTTTATTTGCTAAAAAAATGTTCTTTAATGATTTAAACTTTTCTAATAATTTTAATGCTAGGTTTTCTCCAATACCTGGTATAGATTTTAATATTTCTAATTTAACTTCATCAAGATCTTCATAATTTTTTACTTTTTCAGGTATATTTGGGAATTTATTATAATTTTTTGCCAATAAATATAAATAATTTGCTGTTTCCAAAAAATCCGAAGTTCTTATAACTGGTATTTTATATTCCAAAATTATTTTTAATATCAATGTCCTTATGTAACTTATTGAAATATTTGTATCTATTCCAAAATTATCTTCAGTTCCTTCCAATATTAATATAGATTTTTTATCCTTCAATTTTTCTAATTGATTATATAACCTTCCATCTATTATAGAATTAATGAAATCTAATATATTTTTTCTTTCAATTATTAGATCTCCTATTATATAATCTCCAACATCTAAATTTTCTAATTTTATTAAAATATCTGTATTTGCTAAGGTTTGTACTACCCCAGATTCTTTTTCTTTATAATCTACAATAATCATAGGAACATTTGATTTTGTATTAATTACATTAGATGAATTATCTTTTTCTTGAGAGGTCTGACTACCTGTAATATACTTAAATATTCCTCCAGATTTTTCAACACTTTCAGTCATCATTTTATTATTTATATTATTTTCCTCTATATTATTATTTATTTTTAGATATTTTTTTATTCTTTTAATTATATATAACATCTTTTTTTCTTTCTTTATTGAAACCCAGTAAAATCTTTCATCCATTGTATTCTTTGTAACTAATATTATTACTTCCCCTATTTCACCTCTGCCAGTTCTACCCCTTCTTTGTATATATCTAATTTCAGATGGTACAGGTTCATAAAATACTACAATATCAACTTTTGGAATATCAATACCTTCTTCTCCAACTGATGTTGATAATAGTATATTGAATTTACCTTCAGAAAAATCTTTCAATAATTTTATTTGTTCGCTTCTACTCATTTCTTTTTTTCCAACAAATTTTTCAGCTTTTATATTATTCATATCGCAATATTCCTTTATTCTATCTAAAGTTTTCCTTATTTGTGCAAATACGATTATTTTTTTATCTTTATTTTCCTTTAATATTTCTATTAATTTTAATAATTTTGGATGCTCAATATTCTTGTTAATATATTCATTTGCTAAATATATTGCTTTCTTTATTCTTATATCACTTAAAATTTCGTAATCAGCTTTACTTTTTCTTATATCATTTTCAATATCTTTAAAATAGCTTATAAAAGTATATAATGTTTGTGTTTCTAAAACTTCTAATGCATGATATATTTTTAATGTTTCAGATAATAGTTCTACTATTTCTCTCAATCTATAATCTCTTCCTCTTATTTCTAAATTCTTTTTAATTTCTTCTATCCATTTTAATATATCTTTTTTACCTTTACTAATATCAATTGATGGATCTAATTCTTTTATTTTTGATATTCTCAAATCTATTGCCTTTATTATCAAATCTCTAATATTATTTAATTCATTATTCAATTCTACATCTATTCTTTTAATTTCAATACCAGTCATATATTTTTTAATATCATTTTCTTCTCCAGTTCTTATTTCAATGTTTTTTATATATAGATTATTTATTACTTCTTCTATTCTTTCAATATTCCAACCTGGAGAAGCAGTTAGTCCAATTATTCTATAATCCTTTGCCTGTTCTACAAATTTTTTTGCAATAAATGTATATGAATATTTTTTAACTGCTCTATGTGCTTCATCAAATATTATTGTTGATGCATCATAGAATGTTATCCTTCCACTTATTAAATCATTTTGTAATGTCTGTGGTGTTACAAAAATTATTTTTCCTTGTTTATATAAATAATTTCTTCTCTCCTGTTGAATATCTCCAGTAATTACAATACTTTTATCTTTTAGATCTGGGAAAAATTTTATGAAATTATTATAATGTTGGGTTACTAATGGTTTTGTTGGAGCTAAAAAATATATTTTTTTATCTGGAAATAATTTTAATCTTTCAATAATAAGAAAAAAGGCAATAATTGTTTTTCCAGTACCTGTTGGTAATATAACAAGTGTATTTTCTCTTAAACATGATTCTAATATATTTTTTTGATATTCTCTTAATTCTATAGAAGGCATAATATAAAAATATTAAAAAAGTTTTTATTTATTTATGAATTCTGTAATTTTCTTTTGTACATCGTTTTCACTAAATATATTAAAATAATCTTTGTATTTTTCAATTATATTCTTATCAATATCTCCTATAACTATTATATTGATTTTTCCTTTTTTTCTATATTTTTCTTTATATTTTTTTAATGCTTCAAATATAGATTCAAGATCATTTATATCTTTTGTATAATTTTTTATATACCAAATTAAATTATCATTACCTTCTAAAGATATATTCTTAGTTATTTTTATTACTAAACTATATCTCATAATATATTTATATTTTTGGATAGTATAAAGTTTTTATTCCATAATCTGTAAAATGAGTTCTACATCCATTATTTATTTCTAATATTTTTTCTATTTTTGGTAAATTATTTTTATAAAAAGAGGAAATTTTTCTTATATCATAATAATACCATAAATCTGATTTTGAATCGCAATTTAATATTCTATTAATTATTTTCCTTTCATCCTTATCTAAATTTAATAAACTAATATTATTTCTAATATCATTTAATATATTTTCATCATATAATCTTCCAATATATATGGGTCCTAATTTAATTAAATCATTATTACATACTTTACATTTCCCATTTTCTAAAGATTTATATCCACAATTTTTACAATAATATATTTCTTTTATATTTTCCATTAAATAATTTATATCCTTACTCTTAGTACTCTTTTTAACAAATATTCTATAATGATGATTATAATAATATGAAAAAATTGGGATTAATGCAATATCATATTTTAATCCTTCAATTATTATATATTTTGCTAAATTTCTTAACCCAAATTCTAAATAAAAATCTGTTTTAATTCCTATTGTATTATATTTTCTAAAACAGGATTTTGGTTTTGATCCAGATAATGATGAAATATCTGTTGCAGTAATTCCAGCAATTCCATTATTTTTTAATGCTTTTGGTAATAATTCTACAAAACCTATTGGGGAACCAAATGGATCTATATCAATATAATCAAATTTATATTTCAATAATATTTCTCTACAATCTTTATTTGATATAATTATTCTTTCATCATTTTCCAAATTATTAATCTTTAAATTTTCTTTTATATTTTCTATTGCTTCTTTTTTTATATCATTTATATATATTTTATTTACAACTTCTGGTATTTCCTTTAATATTCTTATAGATCTAACTCCAGTAGCAGCCATACAATCTAGAATATCGAATTTTTTCTTTATTATATTATAATAAGATTTTAATATTATTATTGTAAAATCTCTATTTATTTTCATTAAAGGGTTATAAAATACTGGTAATTTTGATGATAATTTCTTTAAAAAATCAGGATTATAATTTATTATTGCCTTTCCTTCATTCATCAATATCTACAAATATTTTATCTTCTTTTTTAATTATTCTTAACTTATATCTTGTTGGTGGTTTTTTAATTCCCCTAGACCAAATATAATTATTTAATCTTACAGATAATAAAACATTTTTTGATTTATATCTTTTCATTATAGTTTCCCTTATTACTCTTGCTGCCTTTTTTGCTCTTCTTTTTAATGGCGTTTTTAATATCCATTTCCTTATATTTATTTTTATATGAAATTCTTGTATACTTTCTTTCTTTTCAATATTCTCTTGAGTTTGTTGAACTTGTTGATTTTGTTGAACATTTTCTGTTTGTTGTAATTGAGTTTCTTCAGGCATTATGATATTTGAATAACAAAATTTTATAAAGTTTGATTTTTATTTTTTCTACAATTTTCTATATTTTCTTTTGCAATTCTAAGCATTCCCATTAATAAAGAATATTCTCTTTTTGTAATTAATGCTTTTCCAATTAGATTTCTTAATCCCCTATATATAAAGGGTTTTCTATAATCCTGAGAAGGTAATACATCTACAAAATCTTTAAACATTTTATATAAATATTTTCTTTCTTGATTATTTATTAATTTAAATACTTTTCTTATCGGATTATTTTTTGAAATAAATAATTCATACAATATTATTGCCGCAGAATGGGTTATATTCATTATTGGATATTCTTCACTTGCAGGAATTGTAATTATTCCATCAAATTTATTTAATTCTTCATTGCTAAAACCTTTAGATTCTCTTCCAAAAAATATACCAATCTTTCCATCATATTTATATATAGAATTTGCAAATTCTCTAGGAGTTAAAGGATTTCTTAATACTTCATTTCCCATCTTTGAAGAAACTCCAGTTGTACCATAATTTATATCAAATAAATCAATTACCTCATCTAAATTATTGTATATTTTCATATTCTTTATTATTTCCCATCCTTTTTCTCTTGCAACAATCTTTACTTTATCTCCATAAGGATTTACCTTAGGATTTACTAATATTAATTTTTTAAAATCAAAATTTGCCATTACTCTTGCTAATGCACCTATATTATCTTCAGATTCTGGTTCTACAAATACAATATAAAAATCAATCATGGTTCCAATCTATTTGGATCTCTTGGTATTAATACAGCTTCTTTTACATTTTCAATATTTAATAATTGTTTTATATATCTAGCAATACCAAATCCAAATCCACCCATTGTCGGAGCTCCATATTTAAAGAATTCTAAATAATATTTAAAATTATCTGGATTTAATCCTTTTTCTTTTATTTGTTCTAATAATATTTTATATCTATGTTCTCTTTGAGAACCTGTAGAAATTTCCAAACCATTATATAATAGATCAAAGCTTTTTGTTGTTATCATTCCATTTTTCATTGGTTCTCCCTTCATATGATAAAATGGTCTTGCAGTCCAGGGCCAGTCAATTATAAATACAAATTCATTATCATATGTTTTTTTAACATAATCTCCCAGAATTTTTTCTCCTTCAGATGTTATATCTCCATTTTCTTTTATATTACTTTTTCCAATAATTTCGTATACTTCTTCCATTTTTATTTTTGGAATATTTTCTGGAATAAATACATCTACATTATAATATTTCTTTATTTCATCTTCAAAATTTTCTTTTATTTTTTTATTTGTATATTTTACAATTTCTTCCAAAACTTTCATTACATCATAATGTGAACTTATATATCCAATTTCTACATCAAAAGATGTAAATTCAGTTAAATGTCTTGATGTAAAGGAAGGTTCTGCCCTAAAAGCTGGTGCAATTTCAAATACTTTTTCAAAACCAGAACATATTGCCATTTGTTTATAGAATTGTGGTGATTGTGCTAAATAAGCTTTTCTATTAAAATAGTTTAATTCAAAAACTTCTGCTCCTCCTTCAGATGCTGTACTTATTATTTTTGGAGAAAATATTTCAATAAAATTATTATTATATAAATATTCTCTAATATATTTTACTGCATATGACGTTAGTTTAATTATTAAACTTTTCTTTGGATCTCTAAGATCAATCCATCTATAATTCATTCTTTTTTCGAAATATGAATTTTCATCTATAGGTAATCTATCCGCAGGTTCACTAATTAAATATATTTCCTCAGCAACAACTTCCTTATATTTTTTTGCAATTCCTTTAATATATTTTCCTTTAACTACTATAAATGTATGTAAAGAAAATTCTTTGATAAATTCTAAATCATTAAATATATCTTTTTTTATTGTTATTTGAGCATCTCCAGTTTGATCTCTTAATATAATAAATGATATATTTCCAATATTTTTTATATTTACTATCCATCCTGCTAATACAACTTCTTTATTATATTCAATTTTTTCAAGCTCTCCTATATTTATCCTATTTTTTAATAATTCAAAGCCTCTGTTATAATTATATATGTCCATAGAAAATTTAGTATAAATAATTACTTTAAATTTTTCATTTTTATATCAATCATTGCATGCAATTCTTTATATATTATTGTCAATTTTTCTTCATAGCTTATATTTTTTCTTAGATCATATACTGATAAAAAAGGGAGATATTTAATTTCAATATTTTTTAATTTATCTAAAAATAGTTTATATATTTCATTAAAATTATCATTAATTATTTTTTCTATTTCAATTCTCAATTTATCATATTCTTCAAATCTATTAAAGAATTTCTTAGTATAATAATCTACTACAAATATTGGTTTTTCAAATGAATATAATATTATTGCATCACATGTTTCTTTTCCAATTCCCTTTATTTTTAATAATTCTTCCCTTATTTTATTTATTTCCAATTTAGAAAAATTATCAATATTTTCATAGTTTTCTAATATATAATTAGATAAATATTTTAATGTTTCAAGTTTTCTTAATCTAAATGGAACTTTTATATCATTAATAGATAAATTATTTATATTTTCTAATCTAAATATAAAATTTTTTGATTTTAAATATTCTAAGTTTTTCTCTACTAGATTCCATTTTGTATTTTGAGTCAATATTGCTCCTATAATTATTTCTACTCTCCAATCCCCCTTATTTTTATTATGATAATTTATATCTACCGGCCACCAAAATTGAAAATCCATTTCTTTAATTAAATTTATAACAGATTTGTACATAGAAGTATAATGATATTAGTAGATAAAAAAATTAAGGAATATATAAAGAATGGAAAAATAAAGATTGAACCATTTGATGAAAATATGATAGGTCCAGCATCATTGGATATAAGGTTGGGATATAAGTTTAGAGTATTTAAAACATTGGAAAAGGAAGTTATAGATGTAAAAGATTATTATGATGATATATATACAAGAATAGAAACTAAAGATTATATAATACATATAGGAAAATATTCAGATCTTTATATATTGAAAAATGATAATGTTCCAATAATAATTCATCCAGGAGAATTTATTCTTGCATCAGTATATGAATATATAGAATTGCCAGATAATATTGTTGGGCAAATACATGGTAGATCTTCGATTGGAAGACTTGGTTTAATAATACATACCTCTGCTGGTTATGTAGATCCTGGATATAAGGGATATTTAACATTAGAGATTATTAATGTAAATAAAGTTCCAATTAAAATATATCCAAAAACAAAGGTTGCTCAGATTGTTTTTATTGAAACAGAATCTTCAGAGGTACCATATGATAAAAGAATGGGATCCAAATATTTGAATGAAGAGGGTGCTACAGGATCTTTAATATCAAAAGACTTTAATAATAATTTTTAAACATTTTTTATAAGTTATGAAAAAATGGTAAAAAGGACTGGTCCTACTAATATTTATCTAAGAAAATTGATAAATTTGTTAAAAAAGGAAGGAAAGAAAAATAATAGTAAGCTTTGGTTATATGTAGCTGAACTTCTAAGTAGACCAACAAGAAAAAGAGTTGAAGTAAATTTATCTAAATTGAATAAGTATACAAACGATGGAGATACTGTTGTAGTTCCTGGAAAATTACTTGGTTATGGTATGATAAATAAAAAAATTACAGTTGCCGCATGGAGATATTCATTAAATGCAAAAGAAAAACTGGAAAAGTCTGGTATTAAAATATTAACAATAGAGGACTTATTAAAGGCAAATCCAAGAGGTTCAAATATAAAAATAATAATATGATAGCAATAGGAAGAAAATATATAGATGCAACAGATTCTATTTTAGGTAGATTGGCATCAAGAGTTGCTAAATATTTGTTAGAAGGATATGAAGTATATATATTTAATGCTGAAAAGACTGTTTTGGTTGGAGAATGGAATAGTTTAATTAAATATTGGAATCATAAAGTAAATGAAAGGGGAGATTGGATAAAAGGTCCTTTTTATCCTAAAAGACCAGATAAAATATTAAGAAGGATAATTTATGGAATGTTACCAAAAAATAAGAGGGGTAAAGATGCACTTAAAAAAGTAAAAGTATTTTTAGGATTACCAGAAGAATTTAAAGATGTAAAATTGGAAAGGGTAGAAGAATCATTAATTCAGAATAGATTAAAGGTTGGAACAATAAAGGAATATCATTATTTAGGTGATATATCAAGGCAAATTGGTGGAAAATTTTAAAAATATAGTATATAAATTTATATAACATGACAATAATAGTTACAGCAAAAAGAAAAACAGCAATTGCAAGGGCATATATAGATGAAGGTAATGGTAAAGTTACAATAAATTCTATTCCATTACAAGTATATGAACCATTCTTAGCAAGATTAAGAATAAGTGAGCCATTAATATTGGCTGGAGAAGATTATATTTCAAAGGTAAATATAAGAGTTAAAGTAAAAGGTGGTGGATATATGGGAAAAGCCGATGCAGCCAGGATAGCTATTGCAAAAGGTTTAGTAAAATATTTTGATGATGATAAATTGAAATTATTATATTTACAATATGATCCATATATGTTAAAATCAGATCCAAGAAGAAAAGAACAAAGAAAATCTCCTACCTCAAAAGCAAGAAAGCACTATACAACAGCCTATAGATAAATTTATTCAACTTTTTCAACTTCTACTTTATTTTCAGTTTCTCCCTCTGTTGTTTCTTTACTATCTTTTTCTTCTCCTTCTTTTTCTGATGTAGATCTTACGGAATATACTGCTTTTGATATTATCCAAATCTGTCCCATTGCTTTAACTAATTGATGTGGAGCAATTATCCCCTTAATTCCTTTTTTAGATAAATCTGGATCTAATACTCTTATTTTCCATCCATATATTTTATTATCACTTATTATTGCATCTTCAACTTCTCCTAAGAAATATCCATCTTCTGTGTATACCTTCGATCTCGTGGTTTCAGATATCTTTCTGATGTTCAATACCATAAAATAAAATAAATTATTGAATAATTTAAATTTTTTCATGATTTAATTTTAAAAGGTGAAATGATATTATGAAATTATGGCACCTGAAGATAATCAAAATAATCAAAAAGAATTAAAATTAAGGGTTGCGGAAGCTATTCAAAATGATTTATATAGGGGAATTGTCAGAATTGATACTGAAGCTATGAAAGAACTTGGAATAAGAATTGGAGATATTGTTGAAATTGAAGGAAAGAAAAAAACAGTTGCAATTGCCCAATTATTACCTCCACAAGATTATGGTCTTGGAATAATTAGGATGGATGGTATTATAAGAAAAAATGCAAATGCTACATTGGGAGGATATGTTACTGTTAGGAAAGCTAATGTAAGAGAAGCACAAAAAGTTGTATTAGCTCCAGCAGCAAAGGGAGTTATATATCAATTTAATACAAGTTATATAAATTCTATAAGAAGATTACTAGATGGAAGACCAGTTGTAAAAGGAGATAATATTGTTATATTGACAGGATATAGAAGAAAATTTGATTTATTAGATGAAGAATTTGGATTTTCAATATTTTCAGATCTATTTCCCACTTTTGGATTTTCAAATGAACTTAGATTTAATGTTGTAAATGTAGTTCCAAAGGGTGCGGTAGTTATAACTGAAAATACAGAATTAGAAATATTGCCACATGCTGTAGAAACAAAGGGAGAAATACCAGAAGTTACTTATGAAGATATAGGTGACATGGAAGAAGTTGTTCAAAAGGTGAGAGAACTTGTAGAATTACCATTAAAGTATCCAGAATTATTTGAAAAACTTGGTATAGAACCTCCAAAAGGTATATTATTATATGGTCCTCCAGGTACTGGTAAAACATTATTAGCAAAGGCAGTTGCAAATGAAAGTGGAGCATATTTTATTGCAATAAATGGTCCAGAAATTGTATCAAAATATGTTGGAGAATCTGAAAAAAGATTAAGGGATATATTTGAGGAAGCAAATAAAAATGCGCCTTCAATAATATTTATAGATGAAATTGATGCAATTGCACCTAAAAGAGAAGAATCAATTGGAGAAGTTGAGAGAAGATTAGTAGCTCAATTATTAACATTAATGGATGGATTAAAATCAAGGGGTAAAGTAATAGTTATAGCAGCAACGAATAGACCAGATGCTGTAGATCCTGCATTGAGAAGACCTGGAAGGTTTGATAGGGAAATAGAAGTTCCTGTACCAAATGAACAAGGGAGATATCAAATATTAAAAGTCCATACTAGAAATGTTCCTCTAGGTAAAAAAGAAGGAGATAAATATATATTATTATCTGAGGAAGAAAAAGATAAATTAATTAAAAAATTAGCTTCAATTACATATGGTTATGTAGGTGCAGATCTTGCTGCTTTAGTAAAAGAAGCTGCAATGAATGTTATTAGAAGATCATTACCAGAAATAGAAAAATATGAAAATAATATACCACAGGAAATTTTAGATCAAATGGTTGTTACTGAGGAAGATTTTATGAATGCATTAAAAGTTGTACCTCCATCTGCAATGAGAGAAGTATTGGTAGAAGTACCAAAAGTAAGGTGGGATGATGTTGGTGGATTAGATGAAGTAAAATTAGAATTAAAAGAAGCTGTTGAATGGCCAATAAAAAATAAGAAAATATATGAAAAGATTGGTGTTGAACCTCCAAAAGGTATATTATTATATGGTCCTCCAGGTACTGGTAAAACATTATTAGCAAAGGCAGTTGCAACAGAAATAGGAGCAAACTTTATTGCAATAAAAGGTCCAGAAGTATTTAGCAAATGGTTTGGAGAATCTGAAAAAATGATTAGAGAAATATTTAGGAAAGCAAGACAAGTAGCTCCTGCAGTAATATTCTTTGATGAAATTGATGCAATTGCACCTAGGAGAGGTTCTAGTATAGGTACAAATGTTTATGATAGTGTTGTAAATCAATTGCTAGCAGAAATGGATGGTATAACTACTAGAGGAGATGTAATTGTAATTGCAGCAACGAATAGACCAGATATAATTGATCCTGCATTATTAAGACCTGGAAGGTTTGATAGAATAATATATATACCATCTCCAGATTATAAAGCAAGATTGGAGATATTAAAAATAAAGACAAAGAATATGCCACTAGCCCCAGATGTTAATTTAGAAGAAATTGCAAAAATTACAGAAGGATATAGCGGTGCTGATTTAGAATTACTTGTAAAAGAGGCTGCAATAAATAGGATAAGATTGTCATATGAATCAAAGAGAAAACAAGGACTAAATGAAGAAGAAGCACTAAAAGAATTAGAAAAAGAAGATATAAAAATTACAATGGATGATTTCAAATCTGCATTAGAAAAAGTAAAACCATCTATAACAAAAGAAATGGAAAATTATTATAAGGCGTTTGCAGAAACATTTAGAAAAGGAATGATAGCAAAGGATAATAGGTATTATGGATAGTGTTTCAAGGTATATTTCTCAAATAAAATTTTTTGGATTTGAAAAAAATAAAAAAATACAAGAAACATCTGTTGCAATTATTGGTTTGGGAGGTTTGGGTTCCTGGTTATCAGAATTTTTAGTAAGAATTGGTGTAAAAAATTTGGCAATTGTAGATTTTGATATTGTAGAAGAAAAAAATCTAAATAGACAAAATTTTATAATTGATGATATTGGGAAATTAAAAATAGATTCTATTGAAAAGAGATTAAAAGAAATAGATAATAATATAAATATAGAGAAATATAAAGAAATAAATAGTAAAATATTTAATAAGGATATAATATTTGATTGTACTGATAATATTAAATCAAAATATTTAATAAATGAATTATCTGTATATTATAATAAGCCATATATATTTGCTTCAGTTGTTATGGATCAGGGATTTGTTGGTTTAATAAATCCGGAACAATTTTGTTTATATGATATATATAAAGGTAAAGAAGATGTATTAACATGCGATATTACTGGTGTAGATTTTTCATCAGTAATCTTTGCAGTTTCTTTGATGTTAAAATTATTTATAAATTATGTATTTGGGAATAAAAATGGAATATTATATCATTTTAATATAGGGGATAAATTCTATTTAGAAGAAATAAAAGTTAAGAGTAACAATTGCAAAATATGTAAAAGAAAAGAATTTGAATTAATATGGAATTATTTGAAATAATAAATGAAATAAAAAATAAGAAAGAATTGAGAAATATATCCGATAAGGTAGTTGAGAATATATTAAAAAGGGAACTAAGAAAAAAACAATATTTATATAAAAGGTTATCTTCAATAAAAAATATAAAACAATTGAAAAATGATGAGGAATTTTATTTATTATTTAAAGAGGTAAGAAGAATTTTACATGAATTATATGGTTTATATACTCCAAAAGAGGATAAGGAAATAGATAAAATATTATTTAATAATGAAATGACATTGGAACAAAAAATAATAGAATTATTAATGTTAACAAGGTCTACTTCTGAAAGATTAAATTTTTATAAAGAGATATATAAGAATATATTTATTGAAAAACCAGTAGAAATATTAGATTTAGCATCGGGATTAAATCCTATATCAATTTATTTTTCAGATCAAAAGCCTAGAAAATATTATTATGTAGATATATCTGAAAAAATATTAGATATAAACTATCAAATATTAAAGGAATTAAATATTGAAAATGAAGGATGGCTAATTGATTTATTGTATCCAGATGATAGAATATTTAGGCATTATCAATATATATTCTTTTGGAAAATATTTCCAATATTAGAAAAATATGATTTTTATGCTCCAAGAAATTTATTATCTAAACTAGATTTTGATTATTTAATAATATCTTTCCCTCAAAAAAGTCTTGGAAAAAAGAGAAATCTTGGTTTGGCATGGAGATATAAAATTAAAAGATTTGTAACATATAAATTAAAATATAAAATTATTAAAGAATTTGATATTCCATATGAGTATTTTCTTATTGTAGGGAAATAATATCTTTTAATTTTAATATATCTTCTTTATTATATTTCTTTAATTTATTGTTTGAAAATATCCATAATTCAATATCAATATTATTAGAATCTTTATATTTTTCTGCCAGATGATATAATTCAACTAAATCAATATAATTAATATTACTTATATCTATTTCTCTTTTATTCTTTTTAACTTGTATTAATCTTATATTTCCTTCTTTATTTATTGCAATTACATCTATAGCAGAATGGGAACCTGGGGTCCTCCAAACATCATATCCTTCCTTTTCTAACATCTTTTTTACTTTTTGTTCATAATAATAACCAATTTTATAATTACTTCCCATTTCAAATATAGGAATTTAAACAATTAAAAATATTGTTTTAAATATATTTTTATGGATATAAATGATTATTTTTCAGAAATTAAGAAAAAAACATTAGAAGCCTATGAGATTGCAAAAAAGGCAAGATCTTTATCTTTAGATCCTGTTGATGATGTTGAAATACCAATTTCTGAAGATATGGCTGAAAGAGTAGTTAATTTATTATCAACAATTGATCCCATTATAAAAGAAATAAATTTACCAGAAAAAATTAGGGAAATAGAAAAAACATATAAACCACTTACATTTTCTACAATATTAAAAATATCAGAATATGTATCAGAACAAATATATAATAAAACTAAAGATAAAATTAGGGCTATAGAACTTGGATTAAGGGCAGGTTTTGCATATCATACTTTAGGTGTTGTAGCTGCTCCAACAGAAGGAATTGTAAAAGTAATGGCAAAGAAAAGAATGGATGGAAAAGAATATATTTCAGTATTCTATGCAGGACCTGTAAGATCTGCTGGTGGTACTCCTCAGGCATTTTCAGTTGTAATTGCTGATTTTCTAAGAAGAAAATTTGGATATGAAAAATATGATCCTACTGAAGATGAAATTCAAAGATATATAATTGAAACTTATGATTATAAGAGAGCAGCCCATTTACAATATACTCCAAAGAATGAAGAAATAGAGTTTACAGTTAAAAATTTACCAGTTGAAATAAATGGAGAACCTACAGAAAAAATAGAAGTTTCTGCATATAAAGATTTACCAAGAGTTGAAACAAATTATATAAGAGGAGGAGCAATCCTTGTACTTGCAGAGGGTATATGTCAAAAAGCTAAAAAGATATGGAAAGAATTATCAAAGATTGCAAAAGATTTTAATTTGGAAGAATGGTCCTGGTTAGATGAATTAAGAAAATTGCAAGAAAAATTACATGGAGGTTCTTCAGATTCTTCTGAAATAATAAAACCAAATGCAAAATATTTAGAACAATTAACTGCTGGGAGACCAATATTTTCCTTACCATCTGCAAAGGGTGGATTTAGATTAAGAATGGGGAAATCAAGGACAAATGGACATGAGGCATCTTCTATTCATCCAGCTGCTGCAATTTTAACATATAACTTTTTAGCATGGGGAACTCAATTTGTTGTAGAGAGACCTGGAAAAGCTTCTGCAGTTACATTTTCAGATACAATTGAACCTCCAGTGGTAAAATTAAAAGATGGATCTGTAATAAAAGTAAAAGATGAAAAAACCGCAAAGGAATTAATTGATAAGAATTTGGTAGAAAAAATACTATTTTTGGGTGATATTTTATTTACATATGGAGATTTTTTAGATAACGGACATCCTTTAGTTCCTTTGGGATATTGTGAAGAATGGTGGATATTGGAATTTGAAAAAAATGCAAAAGAAAAAGTAAATGGATTTGAAGTTGTTTTTGATATGTTTAAACCAAGAAAATTATTTGAAATAAAAAATCTAGAAAAATTATCAGAATATTTAGATATTGATAAAAATACTTTGGAAAATTATATTAGAGATCCTATAAAAAATAAACCAGATTTTATCAATTCATTAAAGATATCTATATTATTAAATGTTCCATTACATCCGGAATATACATATTTCTGGAAAGATATAAGTTCACAAGACTTTATATACTTATTAAATTATTTAAAAGAAAAGGCAAAAGTTTCATATAAAGAAATTAAAATAAATGGAGAAAATTATAGAATTGCTGAGAGAATCGAATTAGAATATGATGAGAGGGCAAAGAATATATTAGAAGAAATACTAATTGAGCATAAATTGGAAAATAATAAGATTATAGTTGAATATCCAAATTCAGCAGCATTATATATACAATTAGGATATTTTGAAAAAGTTCCAGAAATAAATAATGAAAAAAATGGATATGAATTAATAAATAAAATATCAAAAGTTATTATTAGAGATAAGGTTGGAACCTATATTGGAGTTAGAATGGGAAGACCTGAAAAAGCAAAGATTAGAGAACTAAAAGGTTCAATAATGGTTCTATTTCCTGTAGGAGAAGAAGGAGGAAGGATGAGAAATCTTTTAGAATCAATGAAATATCAGAAAATTGTTTCGGATTTAAGAACATATTATTGTCCAAATTGTAAAATATATGTTCCATATAAAAAATGTATATTCTGTAATTCAGAAACAAAATTATTAAAGGCAGAAGATGGAAAAGAGAATAGAAAATATGCAATACAGATTTCAAAATATATAGAAGCAGCATTAAAAAATCTAGGATTAGATTCATCTCAATTGCCAAAAATAGTAAAGGGACCAGAAGGTTTGAGTTCAAGAAGTAAACAACCAGAAAGGTTAGAAAAGGGAATATTAAGGGCAAAATATGGTATATTTGTATTTAGAGATGGAACAGTAAGATTTGATGCTATAGAAGCACCAATTACATATTTTAAACCAAAAGATTTAGTATATACCCCAATAGAAAAATTAAAAGAATTGGGATATACTCATGATATTTATGGAAATCCATTGGAAAATGAAGACCAAATATTGGAATTGAAACCACAAGATATTATATTACCAACAATTGGTCCATTAAAGAAAGGTGGTAAATTAAAGAAAGATGGATTTTTAATTTCTTTAATGAATACTGCTAAATTTATCGATGAAGAATTGGAAAGACTGTATAAAATGAATAAATATTATAATGTAAAGAAACCAGAAGATTTATTAGGACATCTTTTAATTGTTTTAGCTCCTCATACATCTGCAGGTACTGTTGGAAGAATAATTGGATTCTCAAGAACTCAGGCATTACTTATGCATCCAATGATGCATGCTGCAATTAGGAGGAATTGTGATGGAGATGAAGGGACAGTATTATTATTATTAGATGCTCTATTAAATTTCTCTAGAGAATATTTACCAGATAAAAGAGGAGGAACTATGGATGCTCCATTAACAATTACAATAAAAGTTAAGGGAATGGAAATAGATGATGAGGTACAAAAGTTTGATACTGTTTGGAATTATCCACTAGAATTATATGAAGCGGCATTGCAATATAAACCTCCAGAATCCGTAAAAATACAAATATTTAAAGAAAGAATTGATACACCAGAAGAATATACAAATTGGGGATTTATGCATGATATAAATTCTATTAGTGAAAATGGAAATAAAGTTTCTGCATATAAATCTCTAGGAGAGATGTTAGAAAAATTGAATTTTGAATTAAAATTGGCAAAATTATTAAGATCTGTAGATCCAAGTACTGTTGCAAGTTTAGTAATAAATTTGCATTTTGCAAGAGATATTAAAGGTAATTTGAGAAAGTTTTCTGAACAAGAATTTAGATGCATAAAATGTAATAAAAGATTTAGAAGACCTCCTTTATCTGGAAAATGTGATAGATGTGGAGGAAGAATTGTAATGACAGTTCATTATGGTAGTGTTGTAAAATATTTAGAACCAAGTTTATGGTTAGCTGAAAAATTAAAGTTGGATGAATATACAAGTTCTAGTTTAAAAGCATTAAAAATGAAAATAGATCAGACATTTGGAAATCAATCTAAAGAAAGGCAGATTAAAGATTTCTTTAATTTATAAAATGTTTATATTATCTGGAATCGGACAAAATAAGGATGAAATACCATATGGACTAATAGAAGAAATAAAGATTGCAGATTTAGTATTTTTAGAATACTATACAAATTTTATTGATGAAGAAACAAAAGAATTTTTATTAAATATAAGGAAAGATATAAAGATTGTTGATAGGAATTTTGTAGAATTGGAATTAGAAAAAATAATATTAAATAATAAAGATAAGAAAATAATTTTGATAACATCTGGAAATCCATTATTTGCTACTACTCATATGTATTTTATTGAACTTTGTAAGAAAAATAATATAGAATATAAAATAATAAATTCTCCATCAATATTTGATGAAATTGGAAAAATAGGTTTATTTTTATATAAGTTTGGAAGAACAGTTTCAATATCATTTCATGAATCCACAGAATTTTATGATTATATTATAAGGAATTATAAAAATAATTTACATACATTGGTATTATTAGATCTAGATCCAATAAATAATAGATATTTGGATCATAAAGAAGCAATAAAAAGATTATTAGAAATAGATAATAAAAGAGAAAAAATTTTTAATGATAATTTTAAGTTAATTGTATGTTCTAACCTAAATAGAAAAAATGAGAAGATATATTATAAGGAAATAAAGGAATTACTAAATATAAATTTAGACCCTCCAATATGTATTATAATACCGTCAAATTTAAATAAAATAGAGTTAGAATTTTTATTATGTATGATATCCTGATAGAAAAGATAAGGTATAATTACTTTATATTGTTCTTTCTAAGTATATTAATAATAGTATTTTCTACATTATTATCATTAAAATCTGGATCATATGGTGGAATATTAATAATTGCAATATCTTTAGTTCCTTTTGTTCAAATATACAATAAATTAATAGAAAAAGATGAAAAAATATCTGAAAAGATAAAATCAAAGGAAAATATGTTTCTAAGATATAAAGAATATTTTATAATGTCTTTTGTAATATTCTTTGCATCAATAATTGGATTTTATATAGGTTATTTAATAAATTATAATCTATTTTATCCACAAATACAAGCAATAGAAGATATAAGGGAACATGTTATTGCTCTAAGTTATGGACATGCGATATATCCAAATAGTTTCTTTACATACATATTATATAATAATATGACAGTATTATTATTATTTTTTGCATTTTCAATAATATTTGGTGCTGGATCTATATATTTATTATTATGGAATGCATCAATTATTGGAGTATTCCTTGGTTTAAGAGCATCTGAATATATTTCAAATAATATTATATATAAGTTTATTTTAATTCCAACTATTAGTCTATTAGAAATCTTACCACACGGAATATTAGAATTTTTAGGATATTTTTTAGCAGCATTGGCAGGTAATATTTTATCAATAGCATTTATAAAAAACTTAGATAAAGAAACTTTAGAAACTATACTTTCAGATTCTTTAGCACTATTTGTTTTATCTATATTATTTATATTTATAGCAGCATTAATAGAAGCTTATATTATTTAAATGAAAATATCTTATATGTATGAATCATTTGATTATATAAAAGAAGGAATAATATATGGGAAAATAAAAAATATAATGAAAGATAAAGTAATAATAGAAATAAATGGAAAAGATTATTCATTTGATAAATCTATAGATATAAATAATTTAAATTCTGGTGATTATGTAAGATTTTATATAAAAAATAATAATATAATTTATATTGAAAAAATAAGCCAGAATTTATATGAGAATATTAAGAAAATTTTAGAAAGTTTAAACGAATAATTCTTTCTTATTTTTTATTAAGAATATTAGCCAAAAAATAATTAAAAATATTGTTGTAAATATTTCCCATAAAAAATTGTGTAAAAAATAAGGATTAATATTAAAGATATAATAAAAATAAAAGACAGACCACAATCTAAATATATTTAGAATAAATAATATTGGGGAAAAGATAATGAAATAATATAATTTTTTCTTTATATTTAATATTGGTGTAGAAAATATGAGTGCAAAAATACCGAATACTGATTTAAAGCCTGTGCATTCTTGATCAATTATAAAGCTTATGTTTTTTATATATATTACATTACTTTTCAATGTGAAATTTAAATGAGAATAATATAATATTTTTGATATAAATTCAGAATAACTTATTAAAAAATTATATGGTAAAACAATATAATAATAGCTAAATAAAAATAATGGTATTGAATATATTAACATATTTGCAAAAAATATAGATAAAATTAATTCTTTTCTTAATAATTTGTTTCTTTTTGCATAATCTATTAATTTACTATAATATTTTTTTATTATATATTCAAACATTTTTTACTTTTGCAGCAACTCCAATTTTAAAATCCTCGATTTCTTTTCCAGATAATAAGCTTTCTCCTATTGCTAATAGATTATCATTTTTATCAACTATTAATACAATATCTCTTGGTAATATATTTTCATCTAAGTTTTCAACAAATTTATTAAATACAGATTTTCCTTCTTTTATAAATTTTGTTGCTTCGTCTTTTACAACAATCCTATATTTTGGAAATTCTAGAAATTCTTTTACTATTAGTCCTCCATAAAATGTTAATATAATAAATCCTGTTGTTGGTTCTATTGTCCCAAACAATTTATCATCAATATATATTCTTCTTATTCTTCCGGTTTTTTTACTTTTTTCGATTTTTATTTTTTCTTTATACTTTTCAATTATTTTATCTCCGATATTATCTCCAAATTGATAATTCAATATTCCTCTAACTATTGATAATTCCATAATAATATAATATAAACTTTTCAGCTATCTCTTCAGCAATTATACTATTATTATTGTATATAATTACTGTATTATTCTGATTATTAAATATTATTCCATAAGAATTATTTGTTGGTATCAGATATATTAATAATGTTTCATTTCTTGGTAAAATATATGTTAGGTTTTCATAACTATTATATAAAGTATATAGAAAAACATAATTATCATTTATACTATTATTCTCTAGAAAATATTTGCATCCAGGACTATTATAGTAAAAAGAACATGCATATATAACATTTTTGTTATATTTTAATAAATATAGCAATATATAAAGAATTTCAGCATTATAATATTCATTTAATGTTGGATCAAAAATAAATAATTGATATTTATAGTTATTTAATGAATTATATAAACTTATATTTGAATATATTGGTATAAATTCTAATTGCGTAATATTATAAGGTCCAGCAATTGTTATATTATTTGGATTTGTATAGATATATGCCTGATTATTGTTGTTATTATTTGTATAATTTATTATTCTAGATTTTATAGTTACCAGTAATACTAAAATTATAAAAGCTATAATAAAGATCAATAAATTAATAATTTTTTCTTTTTTCATATATTAATCTTTTGATAAATATATATAAATTTTCTAATTCTAAAAAATATTAATGAGTACTAATGATGTTGATGAGAAATTATTGGAGGTTCTTAAACAGAATGCTTATGGATTAACCATCTCCGAACTATCAAAGATCTTAAATATTAATAGAATTACATTATCTAAACACTTGGAAATATTAAAGGAAAGGGGTTATTTAAATTATAGAGTTGTTGGAAAAGCAAAAATATGGTATATAAATGAAGATGTAAACTTTTTGGAGATGATTCATGGAAATACTCCGATAATAAGGTTAATTAGAAAAGATAAAAATGAATTTTATAGCATTTCCGATATAAAATTTTTGATAATTCCTTCTGAAATATTTCAGGTTTTATATTTACAAGCTATGGAAATGAATAATTTAAATTTCATTAGGGATTCTGGAAAAAGATTTGGTATTATAATTTCTACTACATATAAAATGTATTCTGGAATGGAAAGAGTTTTAAATGAAGATTATCTAAAAGAAATAATTAAATTAGTTGAGAAATTTGGTTTTGGAAAAATAGAAGATATATTTATTGATATTAAAACATTAGATTTCTTGATTACATTAAGTTCTTCAATTGAATCATTAGTTTTAAAAGATATAGAAGATATATTGAAGGAAAAAAATATGGAAATAAAGGAATATTTTATGGAAGGATATTTTGAGGGATTATTAAGTACTTTGTTTGGAATACCTATGATAGCAATAAATAAATCTACATTATATAAAGATCAAAAAACAGAATTTGTAATAAGAAAGAAATGATCATTTGTATAACAGGAGTACCTGGTGTTGGAAAAAGTACAATAGCAAAGAAGTTGGCTGATCAAATAGATGCTGTTTTAATTGATATATCAGATTTTGCAATTAAAAATAAATTATATGAAGAATATGATGAAGCCGAACAAACATATATAGTGGATGAAAATACATTATTTCAAGAAATTGATAATTATATAAGAAATTTAAATAGTAAATACATTATTATAGAAGGAAATTTTGCTCATTTATATAATAAATGCGATCTATATATTGTTATAAAAACTGACCCAAATATATTATATGAAAGATTATCTAAAGAAAGAAATTATCCATATAATAAAGTTTTCACAAATATATGGGCAATGAACCTTGAAGTTATAGAAGATGAATTAGAAGAAATGAAAAAAGAATATTATGTTTTTTATAGCAATAAAGAAGATGATATTGATAATATAGTAAAGGAAATAAAAAGATTAATAGAAAATAAGGAAAAATCAAATTAATAAAAAATTTTTTAGTCTAAAATTTATAAGTCTTATACATATAATATATATATGGCAGAAGATAAAAAAGGATTATATCCAATTGTATTATCTCCAGAAAAATATGCAAGAACAATAGGTAGAGAAGCAATGAGATCAAATATCATGGCAGCTGTATTAGTATCAGAAATATTAAAAACATCTTTGGGTCCAAGGGGAATGGATAAAATGTTAGTAGATGAATTGGGAGATGTAACTGTTACAAACGATGGAGCAACAATATTGGATCAAATGCATGTTGAACATCCAGCTGCTAAGTTAATAATAGAAATAGCAAAAACACAAGATAAGGAAGTAGGGGATGGTACTAAAAGATCTACAGTTTTAGCAGGTGAATTATTAAAGAGGGCAGATGAATTATTAGATAAAAATATACATCCAACAGTTATTATAGAAGGATATAATAAGGCATCAATTATCGCTGAAGAATTGGTAAATAAATTGGCTCAAAAAGTATCAATGGATGATGAGGAGACATTGATTAAGGTTGCAAAGTCTGCATTATCATCAAAATTAGCATCAATATATTCAGATAAGTTAGCAAAAATAATTGTTGATGCTGTTAAAAAAGTAACAGATATTGTAGAATTATCAGATGGAGAAAAGAAAATAATTGTAGATCTAGATTCATTAAAGATTGAAAAGAAAATTGGCGGTGGCGTAGAAGAAACATCATTAATTGATGGAATAGTAATAGATAAAGAAAAAATACATGGAGAAATGCCAAAAGTTGTTTCAAATGCAAAGATAGCATTAATAGGTGATGCTATTGAAATTAAAGAAACAGAAACAGATGCAAGGATAAATATATCTTCTCCAGATCAACTAGAACAGTTCTTGAGTAAAGAAAGAGAAATGCTAAAGAAAATGGTAGAAAAAATAAAAGAAGTAGGAGCAAATGTTGTATTTGCACAAAAAGGAGTTGATGACTTAGCAGCATATTATTTGGCAAAATATGGAATATTGGCAGTAAGAAGAGTTAAGAAGTCGGATATGGAAAAAATAGCAAAAGCAACTGGTGGAAAAATTGTAAATTCTATTGATGAATTATCAGAAAATGATTTGGGATATGCAGAATTAGTTGAAGAGAAAAAGGTTGCAGATGAAAATATGATATTTATAACAGGATGTAAGAATCCAAAAGCTGTTACAATATTAATAAGAGCAGGATCTGAGCATGTTGCAGACGAGATTGAAAGATCTATAAATGATGCAATTAGGGATGTTGCAACAGTAATTAAATATGGAAAAGTAATTGCTGGAGGTGGTGCATTGGAAATGGAATTGGCAGAAGGAATAAGAAAAGAGGCTAAGAAAGAGTCATCAAAAGTACAAATGGCAATGCTAGCATTTGCAGATGCATTAGAGTCAATACCATCAGCATTGGCAGAAAATGCTGGCATGGATACTATAGAAGCAATGACACAATTAAGAGCATTACATGAACAAGGTAAAAAATGGGCTGGAGTAGATGCAATTGAAGGTAAAATTGCAGATATGTGGGAGAAAAATGTAATTGAGCCAGCAAATATAACTATACAAGCTATAAAGTCTGCAGTAGAAGCTGCCATAATGGTATTGAAAATAGATGATGTTATTGCCGCAATAGGAAAATCAACAGAAGGAGGAGAATCTTCTGGTAAGTCAGGAGAAGAGGGAGAAGTTGAAGAATAGTTTTTAAAAGATTTATAAATATCAAAATTTTTTATTTTTTTATGTCATCCTCGGAGTATGAACTTATGCCAACAGATCCTGTCGAAAAATTGGTTGAAGAAGTAGAAAATTTAAAAAACGATTTAGCTGCATTAAAAAATGAATTAAAAGATAATATTGAAGAAATAAAAAGACAGATTTCAATACCTTCTGAAACAAATCCAATAGCTAAAAAAGAAGCTCAAGCCCAATTGTATTATGCTCAATCAAATATAGATACATCATTTTATAAGGAAATTGTAAATTCATTGATAAAAAGTAATATAGACTTACAGGCAAAGATATCTGAATTAGTAGTTGTTACAAATAATTTATATAAAGAAATAAAGAATTTATTTGATATATTTAAAGAAGCTGCTTTATTAAGGCCAAAAGAAAAAGAAGCACCAGAAAATAATATTGAATTATTAAAGAGAATAGAAAACTTAGAAAAAGCTAATCTAAAAGTAGCAGAATTATTGGATAATCTTAAGAAACAAATAGAAAGTATAAAAGGTAATCAAAGTACAAGTTATACAAGTTCAGTGGTACAAAGTTATAATAAAAGAATATAAAATTAATAAATTTTTTTAATATTTTTATAAAATGAAATTACAATCCCAGCTTATTAGTTATTTGTTGTTGGGGCTTATCGTAGTAGGTTTGTCGGTGGGGATATATGAATGGGGTCTGCCATTAATACAAAAATCTCAGCTTGGATCTACAGTAAATAATATTCAGAGTCAATTAACTTCTTTAGCAGAAGCTATATCATCTGTTGCCCAGAGCAGAGGATCTCAGACTATTACATTGAATTTACCAAAAGGATCTTTAAATATATATAATAATTTAATTCAATATTCATTTCAAGCACCAATAATTTATTATAATCCATCTATTTCTGTAGTTCCAATAAATTACAATATATATATTCCATGTAATGTAAATAATACAATTTCAATACCATCATCTGGTTATAATTCTATTCAATTATGTGGAATTCCAAATCTTATAGTCAAAGTAAATTCTTCTAATATAATAATACAAGATGTAAATAATAATACTTTAATATTGCCTTTAGTAAGTACTAATAATGTTATAACTCAATATTTTGATTTTAATATAAATGTTCAGAACAATAATGTATCATTTATTCCCCAATATAATACAGGAATATCTGGTTTATCATATTACCCAGAATGCCTACTTTCAGCAGCCCAATTAAGTGGAATTATACAATATCAGGTAGCATGTAGACCAATGTATAATCCTCAAACTGGACAATGCGAATGGATAATAATAGAACCAGCTGGTCAAACTTCTACTATTACAAATGGAAATTCTGTTAATGTTAACTTACAATATAAAGGATTAAATGTAATTAATAATCCAAATTCCACTGTTTGTAATCAGTTAGTTTACTATTATGTACAAGCTTCTGTTGTATAATGCCAGTAAATGCAATAGAAATCGTATTAATAACTTTAATATTATTTTTTATCTCCCAGTCAATGATTTTATATTTCAATCAAATAACAAATCCATCAAATTATAATAAAATAATTTTAAATTATATAAAATCAAACGTTGAGTTTTGTATATATTATTCTTACTTATATAATGCAAATCTCTATTGTCAGCCTTCACAGAATTATAGATTTTCAATAGATGCGGTTAACAATGTTGTATATTTATCCTATAGTGGAAATTCTTTATCTATAAATTTAAATAATAATTCATATTTTCATCCTATCTATGGTGTAGCTTTGAATTCTTTCTTTTTGCAATATAAAAATTATTCTTCAAATTCTATTTTATATCTAAGTTAAATTTATATTTTTCCAAGTTTTCATTAAATATATGAGCAACATTTATGATTTTATTGATAATGTTGTAGATGTAATAAGAAAAAAAATTGAAATAAAAAGAAAATTAAATGAAAAAAATGAAAAAATAAACATTATAGAAAATCCAAATAATGAATATCAACCAATTTATATACCATTAATTAATAATAAATATGAAAAAAGAAAAAATAAAAAAGCAGGTAAGAAAGTTTATAATATAAATTTAATTAATATACCTTCACAAAATAAAAAAATTACTGAAAATGATAAACTTAGATTTTTTGTAGAATTATATGGAAAGAATGAAAGTATAAGTCAATTTAGGTATCCACTAACTAAGATGAATATTCTTGGTAGAGAATATATATTTGCATATGCTGATATATCTTGGGATAATGAATATGGTGAACTTATATATCATGTAATAGAACCAAGTATGAATGAAAAAGATAGAAAAATTATAAATGAAATAATTGATGATTTAGCTAGAACATCAGAACTTCCCTTAGGAATGGAAAAAAATGAAGAATATATGAGAAATTATATAATAAAGGAATCTTTGAATATAATAAAAGAAAAAGGATATCCAATAGATAAAAATAAGTTGCCATATATATTATATTATATAATAAGGGATACAATTGGTTATGGAATAATAGATCCATTAATGAGGGATCCATTAATTGAAGATATATCTTGTACGGGTATAAATTATCCAATATTTATATTCCATAGAAATCCATTAATAGGTGAAATAAAAACAAATTTACAATTTAATTCTGATGAAGAATTAGACAATTTTGTAATAAAATTATCTGTAAGAACTGGAAGAATTGTATCCGTTGCAAATCCTTTGTTAGATGCAGCTTTACCTGATGGATCAAGAATCCAGATAACTTTTGGAAAAGATATTTCTAGGAGAGGTTCTTCATTTACAATTAGAAAATTTACAGAAGATCCATTCACTCCAATTGATCTATTATTATATGGAACTGTAGACTTTAATATATTAGCATATTTATGGACATTAATAGAAGAGGGAAGATCATTATTAATATCTGGAGGAACTGCTACAGGTAAAACATCATTCCTAAATGCAATATCTTTATTTATAAAACCTGAGAAAAAGATAATTTCAATAGAAGATACTGCAGAATTAAAGTTACCACATCCAAACTGGATATCTGAAGTTGCAAGACCGGGATATGGTCCAAATAGATATGGTGAAGTTACTATGTTTGATCTATTAAAGGCTGCTTTGAGACAAAGACCAGATTATATAATTGTAGGTGAAGTAAGAGGTGAGGAAGCTTATATATTGTTCCAGGCAATGGCAACAGGTCATGCTGGTTTAGGTACTATACATGCAGAAAGTTTTGAAGCATTAATGGATAGATTATTATCTCCTCCAATTAATTTACCTCCATCTTTATTGGAAGTATTGGATGGAGTTGTGTTTCTTAAAAGATTGAGATATCAAGGAAAATATGTAAGAAGAGTAGATAAGATATATGAAATAATTGGATTTAATAAAGAAAAGAAAGATGTTGATAGGATAATTTCGTTTAAATGGGATCCAAGAGATGATTCTTATATACCAGCTGAAAGTTATATATTAAATAAAATTGCTGAAATTAGAAATTGGAGTAAAAGTGATATAGAAACTAACTTTGAATTTAAAATAAGGGTATTAGAATATATGTTAAGAAATAACATAAGAAATTATAGAAAGATTGCAGAAATTATGAATATGTATTATAATAATCCCGATAAATTAATGAGTTTAATAGGATTTTAGTTCAATAATTTCTATAGGTCTTTTATTATAAAATTTTATTATATAAGTTTTATTATAATCTAATTGAATATTTTTTTCTAAATATAATATATTAAAGTTGTCTGCTAATACTATATAGTTATTATCTTTTTCTTTTAGCAATCTTATATATCTATATGATATATAATTTTGATTTAGATTTATGTTTTCATCTATTTTTTCTATTAAGTCTATATTATTTATGAATATTGATAGAACAAAGTCATTTAAAACAACTCCATTTTTTACTTTTATATTATTATTTTCTTTTAATATATCTTCTTTTCTTTTCCATCTATAATCTTTAATTATTAACTTAATTAATCCAGTTTCATCTCCAGCTTCTAGAATTATTAAATTATCTTTTTTTATTAATATTTTATTTATCTTTAATTTTATTTCTTTTATCTTTAATCCAGGATATAAATTTTTTACTTTTATATTATATAAATCTTCTAATGTTAATCCCTTCTCTTTTAATATCAATAAAATAGCCGTTTCTTCATCAATTAAATTTTTATATTGTTTTATTTTTTCATTTATTAATTCTTGTAATTTTGTTTTTGATATACCTAAAATTGATGAAACATAATTCTTATCTATCATAAATAATATTTAGTAATAAAAAATAAATCTTTATTGAATCTTGCAACCATATATTGTACCTGAGGATGTTTGTATTTCATAATTTGAACCAAGTCCACATACAACTTCAGAACCATTATATAAGGTAAATGAATATTGAGAATAAACACTACAATTTGAAGTTACGTATTGAGAATTTGCTAACATTTGTAGTTGAGCAGATGAATCTGTGGAAGTTCCTATTTGGTTTGCTATTGTTGCTGCATATTCTGAACATTGTGCACTACTTGTTTGATTAGATGAAGGAGCTATCTGACTAGTCTGTCCAGCAAATTTTCCGAGTCCGCCAGTAAATATTAATACAAGAAATACTAATACAACTATTGCAATAATTGCTAAAACTATAGTATTTATAGGTAAACCCTGTGTTCTTTTTACCATTTTAAATATAAATTTTTTTATAAATATAAACTTTTCGGCTTATTTATATACATGAAAATTTCTTTTGTACTATTAAGGGTGAATATACATGAATGGGATGATAAAAATAGAATATTAAATGTAATTGATTTATTATTAAAGGATATTGATAGAAAGAAAATAGAAATAAATAATTATAAAGATAGAGGGTTAATAAGTAATATAATTGAAGTATATGAAATAAAAATTAACAATAAAAATAACATAGATATATTTTTTAGAAATCTAATTTCTTTAGGATTAAAATTTGAAGATATAAAAAATAATTGCAACTTTGATGAGAATTATAATATTTATATAAGAATTGATAAAGATGAACTAACATTAAATAAAATTATTAAATTACATTATACCGAAGATTCTTTTTTATTAAAAATAAGTTTTGATTATTATAAAAAGGATAAAGAAATAGTTTTAAATTATTTAAAAGAATACTTAGAAAATATAAATAAAAAATTTTTATACAATAATATTTAATGAAATTTGTTCATGTTTCTGATACCCATTTAGGATGTCAAATTCCAGTAGAATATAGCGAGATTAGAAAATATGATTTTTTAAATTCATTTAAACAAGTTATAGATTTTGCAATTAGAGAAAAAGTTGACTTTATAATTCATTCTGGAGATTTTTTTGATGATTATTTTAGAATAGATTCAAAATATTTATTGGAAATATTAGATATATTATTTAAATTAAAGGATAATAAAATACCATTAATATTTATTAAGGGAAATCACGATACAAAAGGACAAAGGCAAAATGTTTTGGAAATATTAAAAAAATTGGATTTAATATATGAGGCAAATATAAAAGAACCATTTATATATAAAGATATATACATTTATGGAATATCCGAACCTTCAAATTTATCATATGAACAATTGAGAGCATACTATAAAAAGAATCTATCAAATTTAAAATTTGAAAATAATGGTTATACAATATTTATGTTTCATGGTGCAATAAATATATTTCCAGAAAATATATTGGAAGGCTATGGAAAAGAACCAAGGATTCTATCTCCAGAAGATTTTCCTAAAGCAGATTATTATGCATTTGGACATTTTCATAAAAAACATTTAGAAAAACACGATAATAGAGTATTTGCTTTACCAGGTTCTACTGAAAGGACTGAAATATCAAAAGATGAAGAAAATATAAAGAAAGGATTTTTTTATGTAAGAGATGAGGATATAGAATTTAAAGAATTAAATGTTAGGCCAATATATATTTATGAAGATATAATAAACAATGATGATGGATTAAATAAATTAAAAAATGATATTTATAGTAAATCTAAGGAAACAATCATAAAAATTAAAGTTAGATATAAAAAGGATTATTATATTAATATAAAAAATCTATTGGAAAATTTAATGGAATCTGGTTATTTAATCTTAGATGATTCTTATTCTTTAGATGAAGAAATAAAATTAAATAATGAGGTAATTACAATAGATAATATAATGGATAGTTCTTTTTTTGTAAATAATAAGCAAGAAATAATAAAAATGCTTAATTATATAAAAGAATTATTTGAGGAAATGTATTCTGGTAAGAATTCTGATTTGGATAGAATAAGAGAAGCTTTATTTAAACAATTAATAAAATGAAGATTAATAGAATAAAATTAGAGAATTTTAAAATACATAAAAATTTAGAGATCAATTTTGATGAAAAAAATATAATAATAGGAGAAAATGGGGTTGGAAAAACTTCTATATTCCATGCAATATTATTTGGATTATTTGGAAAAGATTCTTTACCTAGTATAAATATATCAAATGTATCATCTTTAATAAGGACTGGTTCATATAATTTAAATGTAGAATTGGAAATATCTAATGGAAATACTTTATATAAAATAATAAGATCTTCAAATAATAATGGAGAATCAAAGGTAATATTATATGAAGGAAATAGTGTTATAGCTTCAGGACCTGATATTGTTAATAAAAAAATAAAGGAAATATTGAATATAAATAGGGTTGAGAAATTTACAGATGTATTATATATAAAACAGGGGGATTTGGGAAGATATATTAATTTATCTGGAAAAATTGAATTAACAAAATTATTAGAAAAAATATTTGATATAGAATATTATTCTTTAATATTAAAAATAGTTGAAGGATTAATAAAAGACTTAGAAAAGGAAAAAGAATATGAAGAAAAAGAAAAGGGCCTATTATTAAAAGATATAGAATTATATAAAAATATCTTTGGTGATAGAGATATTGAAAAATTATTAGAAGAAATTAATAAATATTTGGAATTAAAGAAAGTAAGAGATAATATATATAAAGATTATTTAGAGTTAAAAACATTGGAAAGCAGCATAGATTATAATTTATTAACTCAGGAAAATTATTTAAATCAAAAGGAAAAAGAATATGAAGAAAAAGAAAAGGAACTATATGATAATATATTAAATCTTGAATCTGAAAGAAAAAATCTTAAATATGAAAATTATTCAAAAGAATTATTGAATAGTTCTTTAGAATATTTAGAAAGTAGAAAAAAGGAATTAGAATTTTTGGAAAATGTTGATGAAAAAGAATTAGAATATAGGTTAAAAGAATTAAAAGAAGTTTATTCTAGTATAGATAAATATATAGAATATAAAAATGTAGAAAATGAAATAAAAAATATAGAAAATAAAAAGAAAGAATTGGAAAATAATATAATAATTTTAGAAAATAAAATAAAAGAAGAAGAAGAATATTTAAATATATTAAATAGAGAAATATCAGAATGTCCTGTATGTAAAAGAGCCTTAGATGAAGATTTGCATAAAAAATTGTTAAATCAATATAAAGAAAGTTTGGAAAAAGATAAAGAAAATTTAAGTAAATTAAAAAATGAAAAGAATAATTTAGATAAATTATATCAGGAAATAGAAAATAAATATAAGTATTTTTTATACATTCAGGGAAAAATTAAAGATAAAGTAAATTTGTTAGATATTGAAAATGAAAAAATAAGAATTGAAAAAGAGATCAATGAAATAAATTATAAAGTAAATCAAATAAATGAATATAAGATAATAAAGGATACAATAAATTATATAAAGAAAAATGAACTGGATAAAGTAATAGATAATTTAAGAAAAGAATATCAAAATATAAAAAATGAGATAAATAATATTAAATATTCTTTAATGAAGATAGATAATATGAAAAGGAATTTAGAAAAAATAAAAGATATATATAAAAGGAATAATTTGAATTCAATAAATGAGTTTGAAAATAAATTAAATGAACTTGATAAAGAAATAAAGAAATATGAAAATCTAAAACCAGAATTGGTAAAAAATTATAAAGAAAAATTAAATATGTATAATAGTATAAATGAAAAATTAAAGAATATAAGTAAAAATATAAATAATTTGAGATCCCTATATAATGTTCTATTAAAATATATAGAAGTTAATAGAGAGAAACTATCTAAAAATCTAGAAAATGCATTTAAATTCTATTTTAAGAAATTATATAGATATCAAGATATTATAGATGTTGGAATAGATATAAAGGAAAGTAAAGTAAAGGATGAGAAATTATTTTATATTTATGTAATTAAAAATATTGATGGAAAAAGTATTAAAAAGTATATTGATGAGGCTGGATTAAGCGGAGGACAAATAAAAATATTGGATTTGGCATTAAGATTAGCAATTGCTTCTATACTAAATCTAAATATTAATGTACTATTGTTAGATGAACCTACAGAATCTTTAGATGAGAATATGAGATTATCTTTAGCCCAATTAATATCTAGCTTAAATAATTATCAAGTAATATTATGTACACATGATGATTTGTTTAAAGATAATGTTGAAGGAAAAATAATCGAAATTAAAAGGTAATTATTGCATATCCATGATCTACTAATTTATTAAATTCTTCATATGAAAATATTTTATCTTTATATATTAATTTTTCTTCTGGTATATTAAATTTCATCATACATTTTTCGCATGCATATATGTTTATATTTAAATTTTTTATATCCTCTAAATGTTTAGATATAATTAAATTATATTCTTCATTTTCTTTATTTAATGCTTTAATTCCTTCTAAAGTAAAACAAATTTTTATATCTTCTGCTCCGCTCATTTTTAATACTTTTGAAAATTCTAATGCCATTTCTATTGTACTTTTATCTTCTTTTGTCAATAATATTAAATATTTTGCCATAGAAATATAACAATGTTATTATTTATAAATGTTTAAGCGTTTATTTCAAAATATTATAATGATATATAAAGTTAGAACATATGTACAAGGATTTGATGAAATATTATATGGAGGAATACCTGATAGAAATGTAGTATTATTAAGTGGAGGACCTGGTACAGGAAAATCTATTTTAGGTAAACAGTTTTTATATAATGGATTAAAAAATAATGAAAATGGAGTATTTGTTGCATTGGAAGAGCATCCAGTAACTGTTAGAAGGAGTTTTAAGAATTTTGGATGGGATATATCAAAATATGAGGAAGAAGGAAAAATAGCAATTGTAGATGCATTTACTGGTGGAACTGGTACCGCAGCTCAAAGAGAAAAATATCTAGTAAAAGATTTAGATAATATACATGAATTATTAGATGTAGTAAGACAAGCAATAAAAGATACAAATGCAAAAAGAGTTGTTGTAGATTCTGTTTCTACATTATATTTAACAAAACCAGCAATGGCAAGATCTATAGTAATGTCATTAAAAAGATTGATTGCAGGTTTAGGGTGTACTGCAATATTTGTCTCACAAATTTCTGTTGGTGAGAGAGGATTTGGTGGACCTGGAGTTGAACATGCAGTAGATGGAATTGTGAGAATGGATTTAGATGAGATAGATGGAAAATTATATAGATCAATTATTGTATGGAAGATGAGAGATACAAAACATAGTTTATTAAGACATCCAATGCAAATAGATGAAAATGGAATAAAAATTGAATGGGATAAATATATTAGAATAGGAATCAATAATGTAAAAATAGACAATATACCTCAAGAAATGATTGAAGAAATAAATAAAGCCATGCAAGAAGTTGAGAAATATTCAGAATATAAAAAGAGTAATGTTCAAGAATTTGAAGAAGAATAATTAAAAAGGTTAAATATCTTTTTTGATTATCTGTTGATCTTATTATATTATATGATTTGCTAAGAAATATATTCTTATATTAGTAAGAAAATATATCAAATATGAAGGTCTATATATTTTAAAGAATTTTATTTATACATGATATATAAATTTTTTAATCTAATGTTAATATTACTTATCGGTATTTTTGCAGGTATTGTAGGTTCTATAACAGGTCTGGGTGGCGGAGCGATTATTTCTCCAATTTTAACAATATTCCTAAATTATCCATTATATTTGACAATTGGAATATCTTTATTATCTACTATTTCTACATCTTTATCTTCATCTTTAACATATATAAAGAAAAAAATTACTAATGATAATATAGCAATTAGTTTATTAACAGCTACAACTTTTGGTGCTATATTTGGATTTCTTTTAAATAACTATTTATATACGCATAATTTATTTTTTATTGTATATATAATATTTGGAGTTGTATTATTATTATCTTCAACATTTTTGATAATAAAGAATTTAAAAGAGAAATATTATCCATCAAAGCCTGATGAATCTACATATTTCTTTAATTTATTTGGAAAATATGAAGAAAAAGGAAAAATAATATATTATGATGGAGTAAGATGGATTTATGGATGGATTGTTATGTTATTTGCAGGTTTTGTTTCTGGTTTATTAGGAATTGGTTCAGGGATATTAAAAGTTTTGGGAATGGATTTAATAATGAATTTGCCAATAAAAGTAAGTACTACTACTAGTAATTTTATGATAGGAGTAACTGCTGATACATCTTCAATTTTATACCTCAAAGCTGGTTATATAGACTTTATTTTATTGCCTTTCCTTACTTTAGGGGTTTTAATTGGTTCAAGGATCGGAACTAGATTATTAATTAAATTAAAGGATAATATAATAAGATTCATTTTTATAACATTTATATCATATTTAGGTGCAAGATTATTATTAGAAGGTTTGAATATTAATAATCTACTTTATTCGTTATTGGTTGCTTTTTTAGTCTCTTTAATTTCATTTATATTATTAAAAAAGGTAAAATTTAAAGAAAAAGAAGAAGAAAAATTAAATTTTGAAAAATATATTAAAGAAGATGATGTTTTTATTAACAAAATGTATAAGTTTCAAAAAATTGCACTCATAGTATTATTTATTCTAAATATTTTAGCTATAATATATTATTTATTAACAGAAAATATCTTATTATCATATATTTATTATTTTATTTTGATTTCTGTACCATTTATAGAAGTTTTAATGGAACTAAAGAAATATCTTAATGAAAATAATATATTATATATAGCATTATCAACAATCATAATAATTAATTTAACATTAGGTATGTTTATTTTACCATTTTTAATTTTATAAATTATTATAATCTTTTAATAATGAAAATACTTTTATAAAAAGTTAAGTATACTTTTTTGATTTTCTCCTCTTATTTTTTTAATTGTCATCCATGATTCTCTAATATAATCTTTTAATATCTCATAATTTTCTTTTATTGCTTTAATTGTTCTTTCGTCAGCCGGATATCCAGATCCAAAATCAATATGTATTTTTTCTTTAATCTTATCAATTTCTTTATCTCTTATAACCTTTGCAATAATTGAAGCTGCAGATACTATAGGATAATTTTTGTCTGCTTTATTTTCTGCAATTATTTCAACATTTATTTTTAAATTATTTTTTATATATTCTATTACTTTTTTTGTATTAACCATTGGGGAATCAATTATTACTTTATCTGGTTTTATTTCTTCAATTATCTTTATCATATTTTCAAATTCTAAATAATTTAATCTATTTTTATATACATAATAATCTATTGTTTTTGGACCTATTATTATATATTTATATTTATCTGTTAACTTTATTATTTCATTATATATTTCTTCTCTTTGTTTTCTTGTTAATTCTTTAGAATCTCTAACACCTAAAGATTTTAATAATTCAATTTTTTCTTCTTCAATACAATAACCAGCAATTACCATTGGTCCAATTACAGGCCCCCTTCCAGCTTCATCAATTCCTAATATTAATTTCATTGTGTACTAGATTTTTTCCATACTCTTGGATATAAGCCTCTTTTTATAACAACCCTATCAATATCAACTGCAATACCTTTTTCAGAATTTAAAATTTTTTCAGAATCCATTAATGCAGTTCCATATGCAACTATTTCCCCCTTTAATGTAAATATTGTTACTAAATCTCCTTCTTTTATATTTGAGTATAATTTTGATATTCCTTTTACTGTTAGGTTTGCTCCATGTGCAATTGCATCTACTGCAGTATCTAATATCCAAATTTTCTTTGTATGATCTGCTGCAACTTCTGCTGGTAGAAAGACTCTTCTTATATATTTTTCATTATTTTCATTTCTCCAAAACCATATTGAGTCAACTATATCTTGTAAAGTAGATAAAGGATATTTTTCAGAATCTTCTTTTAGTTCTCCAACCCTGATTCTTCTTAATTGCTGCATATGTGCTTTTGTTCCTAAAGCTTTTCCTATATCATCTATTAATTTTCTTATATATACTCCAGCCTCTGTTGCAATTTGTAATAACCAATCCCTACCATCAATTTCTAATACTTTTATACAATAAACATTTTTTTCTCTAGGAACTTTTTTTACTGCAGATTTTAATGGAGGTTTTTGAATAATCTTTCCTTGGAATTTATTTAGTACTTCATATACTTTATTTTCATCAATATCACTATGTATATGCATCCATGCTATATATTCTTTTCCAGCAGTTAGCAATAATTTTAATACTTTTGTTCCTCTTCCAATTCCTATTGGTAATACTCCAGTTACTTTTGGATCCAATGTACCTGAATGTCCAGCTTTTTTATTTAAAATATTTTTTATCCATCCAGAAACCTGATGTGATGTAGGTCCTTTTGGTTTATCTAAATTAATAATTGAGAAATCTAACAATTCATCTATTGGTCTTTTCCATGGATCATAACCATATTTTTCATTTGTTTCTTCTTCTCTTTTAACAAGGATTTCATATTTTTCTTTTTCATATGGTAATTTACAATATTCTACCATAAGATTTTGATAATAAAAACTCATATATATACAACTTTGAATTTTTATGTATTTATTAATAAATTTTTCTATTTATTACTAATGGATTGTCATATTATTTTATGATATGGATGTATTTTTGTATTAAAAATATAATATACGAGCTTTTAGATATAAATAAAAGGCAGTAGAAATGATAAATTTTGAAGAATAAAAAATTATTGTGAAGATTGATTAACTTCTTGTGTGGTTTCTTCTTTATTTTCTTCCTTACTTATATTTTGACCTAATAGTTTTTCTTTATTTATATTTGAATAAGGATTATAACCTATTTTATCTTCTTCATCAACTTTTACTAAATAACCTGGGGAAGATATTACTTTATCACCTATAACAATATGTCTATGTACAATTAATTGTCTTGCTTGTTTTATTGTTTTTGCTAAACCCTTTCTAAATACAATTGTTTGTAATCTTCTTTCCAATATTTCTCTTACTGTTATGTTTAAAGCTTCGCTTATATCAGAATTTTTATTTAATAATCCCAATTTAATTAATCTATTCTTTAATTTTTCTTCTTCTTTTGATACATCTACTCCAGCAGCTTTTTTAGCATTTAGATATCTAACATAGAATCTTATTCTTCTAGCGATTGTAGAAGCTTTCCATATTTCTCTTTTATTTTTTAATCCATATTGTTTTAATAATTGCCTTTCTTCTTCTATTCTATCCTTTTGCCATAGATGTCCTGGACTTTCCCAAGTTTTTCTATTTCTCCACATTTTATTCTTTATTTTCAGATTTTTGTTGGGCCCTTAATTCTTTACTTTTTACTACACCAATAGTAGAACCTTTTCTATGATGTGATCTTGTTTTTTGTCCTCTAACAGGTAATCTATAAGTATGTCTAATTCCTTTCCATGTTTTTAATTCAATTTCTCTCTTTATATCCATTTTTACTTGAATTTCCCAATCAGGTCCTACTAAATGTTTATCCTGACCATCTTTAGGATCTCTTCTCCTATTTAGTATCCAGTAAGGTATACCATAATTTTGTGGTCTTTTTAAACAATCTTCTAATTTTTCTAATTCTTCATCTGTTAAAGATCCTAAAGCTTGCCATTTATTTATCTTTAATACACTACATGCAGCATTAGCAAATCTCCAGTTTACACCAGGTATTTTTCTTAATTCTACAATTATAGGTTTATGTCCATCTAATTCTACTCCTACAATACGTATAACATCCTTTAGTGTACTTCCTTCAGGTATTATTACTTTAAGTGCACCAGGCATTAAAATATTTAGATAAAAAATGTTTAAAAGTATATTATAAATATACATCTATGAAAGTTGGATATGTTATAAAAGAGGCAACATCTGAATATTTTTATTTTGTTGTTGATCCAAAGGAAAGATATTCAGTAGGTATTGGAAGTATAGTTAAAGTAAAAATAGGTGATTTCTTTTATTTTGGAATAATTGAAGATTTAAAATCTGAAGCTATTGAAGAAGAAAGATTATTTGATTATGAGGCAATAGAATTATTATATGGACAGATGAAAAAATTGCAATATTTAATAATTGGAAAGGCAATATTTATTGGAGTAATAAAAAATGGAAAAATATTACAAGAAAAACCAAAAACACCTCCAGTTCCTGGGGATGAAGTATATTTACCAGAAGAAGAAGAAGTAAGTAAAATATATTCATTTGAAGAAAAAGAATTATCAATACCTTTGGGAAAAATAAATTTACAAAATAAAGAATTTATTGTAGATTTGAATATAAAGAATTTAATTATAAGACATACAGGTATATTTGGAATAACAGGTTCTGGAAAAAGTACAACAGTTGCTCATATAGTAAATGAATTATCAAAGAAGAATATACCAATATTGTTATTTGATATTCATAGAGATTATATTTTATCATTTGAAAATTCTATAATAATAACATTTGGTAAAAGAGAAAAAGAATTTATTGAAAAATTAGTAAGCGAAAGAAATAAGAAAAATGTAATAGTATATAATGCAAAATTACCATTAAAATATATAAAAGATTATATGGAAAGTTTTTTGGGAATATCTGGAAAACAGGCTCCTCATGTATATTCTTTATTATATAGAATTTTATCATTAGAAGAAGGAAAAGCACCGAAATTTATGGATAAATTATTAGAAATGGTAAATAAAAGAGATCCTCCGCAAGTATTTGAAAAATATAAAAATAGAGAAGATGTAATAAGATCTCTACAATCAAGATTATTAAGGATAAAAGATTGGATGTTGTTTCCAAAAAATGTAGATGATATGGGTGAAAATGTAGATGAATTATTTAATAAATTGCTAGAAGATATTAGAAACTTTAATATTTCAGATTATAATATAGTTAAAGAAGAAAATGGAGAAGTATATTTAGAAGAATCTAATAAATTTATTCCAAGGGTAATTATATTTGATTTATATCCATTATCAATAGAAGAACAGAGAATATTAATAGATATATTATTAGAAAGTGTTTATGAAAAATATAAATCTTGGAAATTTAGTAATAAAACAGATATTTTGGGAATTGTAATTGAAGAAGCACATAGATTTGCATCAAAAAATAGTGAAGTTTCTTCAAAAATATCTTTAATTGCAAGAGAAGGAAGAAAATTTGGTTTGGGATTAATTTTGATATCTCAGGTACCTTCTAGTATTATTGAAGATATTACATCTCAATTAAATACATTTATTTTATTAAAGATAATTAATCCAAAAGACTTAGAATTTATAAGAAAAACATGTCCATATTTATCTAGAGAATATTTTGAAGCATTAACAAAATTAGAAACTGGTTCATGTCTAGCAGTTGGATTAGCATTAAAAAATCCTGCAATATTAAAAGTAATAAAATCTGTAGAAGTTGGTGGAACAGAGGAAGATATAGATAATATAATAAGAGAGAGAATATTTTATGGAAGTAAAAATAATTTTTAATGGAATAGGAAATAATTTCTTATTTTCTGAGCAAGATATATATAAATTTTTTGATTATTTGATTGATAAATATAAATTGGTAATAAATAACAAAAAAATAATAATATCTGATAAAGAAAAATTTTCTTCATTTTTATTTGATACAAATAAATTTACTATTGCATTAAATTATTGGGAAAGAATTGATTATTGTTTTATATATATTTCTTCAAATAATTTTGATATATCCAATATTGTTCATGATTTATTAGAGTATCTAAAACCCAAATATTTTAAAATTGTATAAAGATCAAAATTATTTATATGCCGCGGTGCCCGAGTGGTCCAAGGGGTATGGCTTGAGACCATATCCCCGAAAGGGGGCGTGGGTTCAAATCCCACCCGCGGCGTTTATATAAATTTTCTATAAATGTAATTAATGGAATTTAATGAATATCAAGAAAGGGCAAAAGAAACTGCAATATATCCAAATAAATTGGATGGAGGATTTTATTATACTGCATTAGCATTGGCTGGAGAAGTTGGAGAATTATTAAATAAAATAAAGAAAATTGCCAGAGATAATATTCAAATACCAAGAGAAGAAATTATATCCGAACTTGGGGATATTTTATGGTATCTTTCAGAAACTGCAAGAAACTTTAATATTTCTTTAGAAGAAGTTGCAGAATATAATTTGAAAAAAATTAGAAGTAGAAAAGAAAGGGGAACCTTACAAGGTAGTGGGGATAATAGATAGAAATAAAGGATTTTTTGTTATTATCTTTTTAAATAATAAAGGGGTTTTTATAGTATGAATGATAATGTAGATTTATCAAAGGTTCTCCAAGAATTAAATTCGGATTTAAATTATGGGTTAACAAAAGAGGAAGTTGATAGAAGGTTAAAAGAGTATGGATATAATTTAGTAGAGGAAAAGAAAGAAAGTAATTTGATTAAGTTTTTGAAAAAATTTGTTTCATTTTCTTCAATAATGTTGGAAATTATTATAGTCTTATATTTAATATTTGGAAGATATATAGATGCATCTTTAGTTTTGTCTTTATTATTTATTAATGTATTAATATCTTTTATACATGAAGAAAAAGCAAATAAAGCATTAGAATTATTAAAGGAAAAATTACAAATACAGGCAAGGGTATTAAGAGAAGGACAATGGAAATTAATTGAATCAAAATATCTGGTTCCTGGAGATATAATAAGATTGAGAGCTGGAGATATATCTCCTGCAGATTGTATAATTTTTAGTGATGATATATTGGATATAGATCAGTCAGTATTAACGGGAGAATCTTTAACAGTTGAAAAGAAAAAAGGACAGATTGTATATTCAGGATCAATTATAAGAAGAGGAGAAGCAAATTGTATTGTATATAAAACTGGAAGGAATACATATTTTGGAAGAACAGTAGAATTAGTATCTACAGCAAGACCAAAATTGCATATTGAGGAAATAACAAATAAAGTTATTTTTGCATTATTAATAATTGTATTAATATTTGGAGGATTAACATTACTATTTTCATTTTTATATGTTCATAATTTAGAATTTATACTTTCTACAGTATTGCCTTTAATTATATCTTTATTACTTTTTGCAATTCCAGTAGCATTACCTGCAATGATAACAGTTACATTGGCAGTTGGTTCTATGGAATTATCAAAAAAGGGAGCATTAATTACAAGATTATCTGCAATAGAAGATGCTGCAACAATGACAACATTATGTTCTGATAAAACTGGTACTTTGACTTATAATAAATTATCTATAACCGATATAAAAGAATTGAATAATTATAAAAAAGAAGATGTAATATTATATGGAACATTAGCATCACAAGAATCAAATAATGATCCAATAGATATGGCATTTATTAATAAAGTGAAAGAAATTAATATAAATAAAGATGATTATAGAGTATTAGAATTTAAACCATTTGATCCTTCTACTAGAAGAACAGAAGCAAAAGTATTATATAAAGATAAAGTATTTTATGTATCAAAAGGTGCAGTAAATATTATATTTAATGATTTATGCAAAATAAATATACCTGAAGAAGTATCAAAAATAGTTGATGATTTTGCATCAAGGGGTTATAGAACTTTGGCAGTTGCAATAAATAATAATAATAAATGGGAACCTGTTGGTCTTGTTGCATTATATGATGTTCCAAGAAAAGATACTCCAGAATTAATTAAAAAATTAAAAGATCTTGGAATAAAAGTAAAAATGTTAACTGGAGATTCATTACCAATTGCAAAAGAAATTGGAAAAGAAATTGGATTAGATTATAATAAAGCAGTATCTGGAAATGAATTAAGAGAATTATTAAAAAGTGATCCAGATAAAGCAAGGAAATTAATTAATGAATCTGAAATATTTGCAGAAATATATCCAGAAGATAAATATTATATTGTAAAAAATCTACAAGATAAAAAAGAAATTGTTGGAATGACTGGAGATGGTGTAAATGATTCTCCATCATTAAAACAAGCTGAAGTTGGTATAGCAGTATATAATGCAACAGATGTTGCAAAATCTGCGGCTTCTGTTGTATTAACAGTAGAAGGTTTAAGAGGTATTGTAGATTTAGTTACAATTGGGAGATCTGTATATCAAAGAGTTGTTACATGGATATTAACAAAAATAAATAAAACAATAGAAATTGCATTATTTGTTTTATCAGTATTTCTATTTACTACGATTCTTTATCATAGTCCATTATATATTTTATCGTCTACAGATGTATTATTATTTTTCTTTATTATAGATTTTCAAACAATAGCATTATCTGTAGATAATGAAAGAGGATCTCAATATCCTGAAAAATGGAATATATTAAAATTGGTAAAGTATGCAGGTACAATGGGTGTATTTACATTTTCTGAAATGTCATTATTATTATATATAGCATTAAATATATTTAAGATAAATAATGTTCATCTTTTACATTCTTTCTTCTTTATAGCAATAACATATTTTGGTCTATTAATGCCATATATATTTAGGGAAAAAGACAGATTCTATAAATCAAAACCTAGTAAATCTTTCTTAATATCTACAATTGCAGGATTAATAATTGCATCTATTATTTCATTATTTGGATTTGGAATAGTTGTTCCAATAAATCTTTACTATTATTCACTTGTGGTATTGTACAGTTTATTCTTTATATTTTTAGTAAATGATAATATAAAGATATTATTAAAAAGATTTGGAATTGGAAGGGCCTAATATTTTTCATAACCTTTTACAATCGGATTTTCTATTGTATATTTTGTTAAAATATTTACAGCCTCGCTTTCTGTTTTTTTCTTAATCATTGGGAATGGTATAATTTCTTTTATACTCTTTATTCCTAATAATAACATTATTACTCTATCTATACCTATTCCAATTCCTCCTGTTGGTGGCATTCCATACATTAATGCTTCTATAAAGTCCTGATCATATAAATGTGCTTCTTCAAATCCTAATTCTCTCATTTTTGCTTGTTCTAATAATAATTTATTTTGTAATATTGGATCATTTAATTCAGAATATATATTTGTAATTTCTACTCCTAAGATATATCCTTCTGCTCTCTCAACTAAGGAAGGATCTTTTCTACTTATTTTACATAAAGGTGTACTCTCTTTTGGATGTTCTATAATATATGTTGGTTCAATTAATTTATCTTCAACCAATTCTTCAAATAATGCAGTAATTGCTAGACCCCTATTATATTCTTTTAATTCTAATTGAATATTATTCTGTTTCATTATTTCCATTATTTCTTCATCTGATAATTTTGTTACATCTATATTTGTATATTCTTTTAATGCATCATACATTGTTAGTCTTCTCCAAGGAGGTTTTAATGATATCTTTCTATCATTATATTCAATATAATCTCTTCCAATAACATCTTTTGCAATTCCATATATTAAATTTTCTACTAATTCCATCATTTTATCTCTATTTGCATATGCTTCATATGCTTCTAACATTGTAAATTCTGGATTATGGGTTATATCTATTGATTCATTTCTGAAATCTGGTCCAATTTCAAATACTTTATTAAATCCACCAACAAGATATCTTTTTAAATATAGTTCTGTAGCAATTCTTAAATACCAATTCTCTTTTAAATCATTTACATATGTAATAAATGGTTTTGCATTTGCTCCTCCATATATTGGTTGTAATACTGGTGTTTGAACCTCTATATATCCTAAATTTTCAAAATATTTTCTTACATAACTTATTGTTTTAAATCTTATTTCAAAATATTTCCTTACTTCGTCATTCATTAATAAATCTAAATATCTTTTTCTATATCTCTCTTCTACATCAGAGAATCCATACCATTGATCTGGTAAAGAAATTAATGCTTTTGTTAATATAATCCAATCTTCAGCAAATACAGATAATTCTCCAGCTTTTGTTTTTCCTACTTTTCCATATACTCCAATTATATCCCCTCTCTGAATAAACTCAAATGCGTCATCAAAATTTTTTGTTATATCTTTTTTAATAACAACCTGTATTCTATAACCTTCTTCTTTTATATCATAGAATACAATTCCACCATGTTTTCTAATTGAATAAACTCTTCCAGTAATTTTAACATACTTATCCATAAATTTATTAGGATCATTTACTATTTCCTTTACATCATTCGACTTATCAAATTCATATGGATATGGATTATATCCTTTTTCTTTCATTTTTTCTAATACTTTTAATCTATCTACAATATCTATCTCTAAACCAGTTTTAGGTTGGTCTTTATTCTCCATAGCATAATTAATTGTAGAATTTAATTTATAGATATTAATAGAAAAATCCTTATTATTGAGTCTTCCGATTCAGGTTCATACATAAACTAATTTAAAAAATATTTTTAAATTTTTGGAGTTCTAATTGATATTATAACTTTTTATTATATTTATAACATCCTTTTCAGATAAATATTTAATTTCTTCTATTAGATCTTTTATATTTACTTTTGATGATCGTTTATTTTTATCTATAATAATATTTGCATAACATCTTCCGAGATCATAGGTCCATAGATTTTCTTCTTCAATGTTTAGTAGGTTTTTATTTTCAACATAATCTTTACATGTTCTTATATTTCCTTCTATAATTTTATACGCTTCTGGATATCTATAATATGCATTTTTATAAAAGTATATTAAAAATTCTAAAGCAGAAGTTTTACATTCTTTTATTAAAAAAGCTTCCCATTCATCCATATAAGGTAAGGAATGTGCAATTTCATGGTCTACTATAATATCTATGAAAGCTTTTGCTATATCTTTTTCTATATTATTACCATTTATATATACTGGATATGTTAATCTACTAATATCTGACTCTAGACCAATAATAGAAGGTCTAATTATTTTCATAAAACTCAAATTATTCAATATTTTATCTATATTTTTTCTTAAAGCTTTTTCTTTAATATAAACTTCTCTTGTTATTGGAGAATAAAACCCAATAGATGTTTGATCTATTAATTTTTTATAGTATGATGCTATAGGAAGTGTTGATATGGAAAATGATAAAGAGAATGTTTTAAAAGAAGTAGGATAAGTCATATTAGAAATTATTTCATAAAAAGAGAATCCATAAATGGATGTTAAAGAGATGAGCAAAGCTAATAGTCTGCTAAAATATGGTGGTTTTGCTATTATCAATTTTAATTTTTCAGTCTTTATGCCATTATTATTAAGGTATTCTATAGTATCTTTAAAACTATTTTTTATAATCCAATCTAAATTATACATATATTCATTCATTACTACATAATAATAACAATTTTTTATAAGTTTTTATTTATTTAAAAATTCAGTATTTTTATACCATATTCCTAATTTTTAAAATTCTCAAAAATTATACATAATTCATGATAACAGAATATATCAATGTATTTATTACTATGTTTATTATATTGGGAACTATTCCGAATATATTTATATTTGAATCTATTTTTGATTCTTTAGGATTAAATATAGATAAAAAAAGATATGCAATCAATAGAGCATTCTTAATTGCATATTTGTTATGGTTAATAATATTTCTATTTGGTAATTGGTTTTTAATAATTTTGGGAATAAATTTAATAGATTTTAGAATTGCTGGAGGAATATTTTTATTTTATATTGCATTTGAAATATTGGTAAAGGATATTCCATCTCATGTAAATATAAAAGATAATAATGAATCTTTAGAAGATATTATTGCAACCCCCCTGGCTATTCCATTAATTACAGGTCCGGGTGTTATTACAACAACATTAATTTATACATCTGAAAGTCTTAATTTAATATATCTATTTTTATCAATGTCTTTAGCATTTCTTATTTCTTATATAATAATTTATAATAGTACTTTAATATTGGAAAAAGCTGGAAAGAAGAATTTAATTATTTTAAATAAGTTGGGAGGTTTAATATTATTGGCAATAGCAATAGATATAATTATATCTGGAATAAAAATGCTATAAAAAATATTATTTTTCTTGAATCTTTGTAGTTACTATTATAAGATAACTATATATTTTCATATGTATTTTTTATATATGAAATTTATGATAATAATTCATAGAAAAACTGGTAAAAAATTTTATATAGAAAATAAAGATAAGGATTTTAATACGCATTTTGGGATAATAAAAAAAGAAGATTTAAATAAGGAACCTAGTAGTATAATTAAATCACATTTAAACGAAGAATTCTTAATATTAGAAGATAATTTTAATGATTTAGTTAGATATTTAAAAAGGGGACCTCAGTCAATTCATGAAAAAGATATAGGATTATTATATTCTTTAGTAAATATTTCTCCAGGAATGAGAATTGTAGAAGGAGGAACTGGTTCTGGAATATTAACAGCATATTTAGCAAATTCTATAAGACCAAATGGAAAAATATATTCATATGAAATTAGGGAAGACTTTTATAATATTGCAAAGAAAAATCTGGAAAAATTAAAATTATTGGATTATGTTGAATTAAAATTAAAAAATATTAATGAAGGAATTGATGAAAAGGATATAGATTTAATAATATTAGATATACCAGATCCATGGAATACTTTAGATCATGCATATAATTCATTAAAATTTGGTGGATATTTAGTATCTTTTTTACCAAATATAACTTCTGTAATAAAATTATTGGATTCAAATGATAAATTCTTATTTATTGGAGTATATGAGAATTTTTATAGAAAATGGATGTATGAAAAAGGAAAAGTTCTTAGGCCAAGAAATTTAGAATTGGTTCATACAGAATTTTTAGTATTATTTAGAAAGGTATAAATAATTTTAGCTATTAACCGAAAAATTTAACTTTCAAAATATAATAATAAAATTATGGTAAAGCATCCAAAGAAATTACATTTCGGTCCTGCAGGAGTTCCTTTGTCTTCTAAAAAAAGGGATACATTAAATGGAATTATATATACATATGAAGAATTAAATTTAGATGGATTTGAAATAGAGTTTACATATGGGGTAAAATTAAAAGAAGATGTTGCAAATAATATAAATGAATATATAAAGGATAAAGAATTTATATTAACATCTCATGCCCCATATTATATTAATTTAAATTCTACAGAAGAATCAAAAATAAATAAATCAATAGATATGCTATATAATGCTGCAAGATTATTATATTTATCTGGAGGATATTCTGTTGTTTTTCATCCAGGTTGGTATTTAAATAATTCAAAAGAGGAAACATATAATGTAGTAAAGGAAAATCTAAAGAAATTAATGGATAAACTAAAAGATGAAGGTATTGATATTTATATAAGACCAGAAACAATGGAATTACCAAAAAAATTTGGGGATGTAGATGAAATAATAAAATTATCACAAGATATAGAAAATGTTTTACCTGCAGTAGATTTTGCCCATTTAAGGTATAGAAATAATAGAAATGATGTGGATTATTTTATAGAAATATTGGATAAAATAGAAAATGAACTTGGAAGAGAGGCTTTAAATAATATGCATATTCATATGTCTGGAATAACTTTAGATAAGAAAGGTACACATTTAAATTTGGAAGAATCTGATATGCCTTGGAAAGATATATTAAAATTATTAAAAGAATATAAGGTTAAAGGTATTGTAATTTCAGAATCTCCAAATATTGAAGAGGATGCAATTAGAATGAGAGATTATTATAAAAAATTAAAGTAAATTTCTTGCTAAATTAATAAATGCTGGTCTTGTTATCAAATATCCTATCCAAACAGTAATTATTACCATAACTGCAAATCCTTTATATAATGATAAACCTGCTACAAATGCTGGGAATACTGATAAACTTTCTAATATAATTGCTAATAATATTATAAACATAGCTTTTTTAATTGCTTTATCCAATCTTTCTGTTTCTTTTACTTCAACATTTTCTCCTTTCTTTGCTCTTAATATTTCTTCAGCAGCAACTAATTGATCATCAATACCTGTAGCAGTTCCAAATATAATACCAATGAATGCTGGAATATCATATGTCTGATGTATTGCAATACCTATTGCAAATGCTATTAAAAATTCAGATGCCAGTGTTAATGTAACTAATGCGGGTACCTTTAAATTTCTATATGCTAAATATAATATTGCAAATATGCCAATCAATATTAATAATAATACTAATTCGAAAGATTTTAATATATAATATCCAAATATTGGTGGAATTACTGATTCTTGAACAATATTAAATTTTGAAGGTAGTTGTCCATTTTCTAATATTATATATAAATCATATGCTTGTCTATATGCATTATATTGTGCTTGTGCCATAGAATTTCCTGTTCCAGATACTTGAATACTCACTTGTTGAGTATTTGAACCTTTTAGATCTGCTGCAATTAATAATGTTGATACATTTTGATTATCTAAATAGAATACTATTGGTTCATTTAAATATGCTCCTCCATTTTGTAATACTACAGATAGGTTTTGTGTAGCTTGTGCAAAACTATTAGCAGCTTGTGATGATAATAATAATGTGAAATAATATGTACATATGTATTGATTACCTGCTGGAGAACATCCTAATAAGCCAGAATATTGTCCTCCAAATAATGGTTTTATTTCTGAACCAGTAAATACTGTTGTATTACCAATTTTTGCATAAAATTCTCCTTGACTAATTATATATGGAATTAAATCTCCTTCAGAATATGGTAATTCAACAATTATATATCCTTCAGATGTTGGATATATATTTATTGATTTAACACCGAAAGAGTTTAATCTATTTTCGATTACTTGTGCTGCAATAGATATTTCTTGAGGATTTAATGGTTTTGAAGAATTTAATATTAATAAATAACCTCCGGCAATATCTATTCCATAAGATATTAAAGAAGATTGTGTAATATTTGTTTCATTTATTAATGATTGATATTGGGATGGTTCTAAAACAATATTTCCATTACTTGTACTTATTTGTAAAAATGGAGAATTAATATTATTATATATACATGTATAATAAGAATTTATTGAATTTACTTGGCAACCATTTATTGAATATATGTATGTACCATTTGGTAAAATAACACTAGAAGTAACTTCTACTTTATTACTAGTTAATGCATATGCATCAAATACTAAAGCTGCAATAAAAATTATAATAAATATTAAAACTCTCCAATTTTTTATTAAAGACTTAATGTCCATATTGATGTTTTTATGTAAAACATTTTTATGGTTTTCCTCTTGAATATCCTTTTGTTATTCCCATTGCAATTAAGTGTGCAACTCTAATTGGTTCGGGAATTCTAGAATGTACTGATGTTAATTTAATTATATTTATTACATCATTATATTCTAATCCATAATATTGAAAATATAATGTTCCATATTCTGTTTTATAACTTTTTGGTTCTGGATATTTTTTAACTATTTCTAATCTTTTTTCATAATCTTTTGTATGTTTAATTGCTTCTATAAATTTATTTATATTTGGTTTTTTCCTTACAAACGATATTATTGGTATCTTTAATCCATTATATAAATATTCAAAATCTATTAAATTAAATCCACCAAAAGATATTCCATTTGTTGCTATTATTCTTAATTGATCATAATGTTTTGTCCTTTTTACCATTTCAATTATTTTATCATTTATATCAAATCCATCTATTTCAATTTTATTTGATAATATTCCATCTATTTGTAAAGATCCCCTCATTATAACTCCAACAATTATTGTATATTTATCCTTATTTCTATCAAAATATCCATCGTCAATTCCTAATATTCTTATTTCTCTTTTGATATCCATTTATTAAAATATTTTTCCCAATCTAATTTAAAAAATATTATACTCAATAAAATAAATAATATTGAAGATATTATAGATAATTGTAATAAAGGTATTTTTGATATATAACTTATTTTATTTAAAATAAATATTTCAGCATATAATTCTAAAAAGGATTTTAATGTTTTTCCTAGAATTGCTATTAAATAATATTTTAATATACTTATTTTTTCAATTCCAAATGATAAAAATAATAGATCATCTAATGGTAAAAATGGTAATATAACTAAAAAGAAAAAAATCATGTAGAAGTTTTTACTATTTGATATTATTTTTATGAATAGTAAATTTTTATTATTCTTTAGTGGTTTTGATAGAAAAATACCAATAATATACATTACAAATTTTCCAGTAGATGCGCCTATACCTAAAATAATAGATACTAAAATTATATTATATATATTTATTCCAACAATTGATAATACTGGTATTGATAATAAAACAAAAGGGGCACCGAATAGAGGGAAAGAATTTAATAAAAATGATTCAAAAAATATGTACAATATATAATATATATTCATTCTTCAAATTCTAAAATATCTCCAACAGTTATATAATTTTTATTATCTTTATTATTTATTTTTTCAGTTAATACTTCCTTTTTAGTTATTTTTATTCCTAATATTTTTTCAATTTTCTTAGCTAAATTCATGTCAGGTATAATTTTTTTATTTTCTATTGATTTATATAGACTTTCTTTTATTCCTAACAGTTTTGCCATATCTTCTTGCTTTAATTTATGTTCTTCTCTATATTTTATCAATATTTTATTATAATTTTCATCTATAACTTCTCCTACAATCTCTTTTATCTCCAATTTATTTTCTTTTATTATATTTCCATTTTCATCAACAGGTTTTCCATATTTTAAGCAATCTGCGCATACATTTAATATTGTACCTTCTATATATACTTTATATAGTTTATCCGTACTTTTTCCACATAGTTCACATGTTTTCATTTTATTATTTTTATTATTTCATCTTTATATTCTAATGCTATTATAGCACCAATCATTACTCCAAAGGATATTGCTGCAGATAATAATAAATAATATAGAGCTTGAACTAATACTGTTGAATTTAGCCCTAAATATGATAATGCAATAATTAAGAATAAATATAATATAGTTCCTTTTACAATTTTTGCAACATTATTCTTTATATTAAATAGATATGCAATAATATCTCCAATAATTATACCAGCAACAATTATTATTATTGCAGTATAGATTAAATTTAAGATATAGAATAAATAATAATAGGAAGAAAAATCTACAACAATTCCCAATATTAGAAAATATAATATTATATAATATTTTATTAAACTTAAAATTAGATTTGATATATTTATTCCATAAAATAATTGTGGATTTTTCTTTTGAATTTCATTTAATTTTGTATAATTAAATATAATTCTTAATATGAATACAATAACTTTTGCTATTATATATCCAATTGTAGCAAATATTATAAAAATTATAAAGTAAGCTGTATAATCTTGAATATTTGATAGATATCCTAAAATAGGTTCTCCTATTGATTGGTAAATCTTTAATAATAGTTGACCTATGAAATCCATTAGATTTAATTTAAAAAAACTTTTATAAAAGATAAATAATCATAAATTTTAGGGCCCGTGGCTCAGGGGCTAGAGCGTCCGGCTGATAACCGGGAGGTCGGGGGTTCGAATCCCCCCGGGCCCATTTAATTAAATTCATTATTTGCTTTAAATTAGATATATATTTTATATTTCTTCTTTCTTTTGTATCTCATATAATTCTCTAATTTCTTGTATTGTATTTACATCTTTTTCACTTTTATCCCATCTTATTCTATTAACTCTTGCAAATCTTAATGCAAAACCTGATTTATATTTTGGACTTTTTTGTATTTCATCATATATAACTTCTACAACAATCTTTGGCTTAAACCATACAATTCTTCCTTCTTCTTTTATTTTATATTTTAATAATTCCTTTGTTAATTGAACATATTCATTATCAGATAATCCTTTGAATGTTTTTGTTACCATTAAATATTCTCCAGTATCTTTATCTAATGCAGCTAAATATAGATCTGAAATAAAATTTTTTCTTCTCCCATGTCCCCATTCTCCTCCAATTATTACTAAATCTAATGGTTCTAGATGTCCCTTTACTTTTAACCATGATTTATCTCTTTTTCCAGGAATGTATTTTGAATCTAATTTCTTTGCAACAAGACCTTCATTTTTCATATTAATAGATTCTTCAAAGAATTTCTTTGCTTCATCTTCTTTATTTGTAATTATCATTGGAGTTAAATCAATATTTCCTCTAATTTTTTCTAATATTTTTCTTCTATTTATATATTCCTCATTTATTAATAATTTTCCATCTAAATAAATTATATCAAATAAAAATAATTTAACAGGTATTTCTTTTATATATTTTGAAATTTCATATTCTCTCTTTATTCTTTTTGAAATTTCTTGAAATGGTAATGGTAGATTTTTATTATAATCCCATGCAACAATCTCTCCTTCAACAACTACTTCATTATTTTTTATATTATTTAATATCAATTCTACTATATCTGGAAAAGATTTTGTTACATCCTTTAGTCTCCTAGTAAATATTTTTACCTCATTTCCTTTTTTATGTATTTGTGCCCTTATTCCATCAAACTTAAATTCAAATGCTGCAGGAGAAAAATTATTAAATACATCTTGGAAATTATTTGCCTTTTCTGCAAGCATTGGTTTAAATGGGTGAAATAATCTAATATTAACATTTTCAATATTTTTTGGATTATCAAATAAATATTCTGATAGAACTCCAATATCTCCAATTATTGCATGCGCAATTTTAATTTTTTCATCATCAATACTATATATATAGGATAAACAATCTTCAATTGTTCCTTCTAATACTCCATATCTCATATCTCCTTGTAAAATTCTTGTTAACAATTTTGCTTCTAAAGGTGATAAATTTTTATATATTCCTTCTAGATATAATATTCTTTTTTCTCTAGACCCTTCCCCTTCCAAATTTTCAATTTTCTTTAATTCATTATATATATCAATTATTGTATATTTTTTGGCAAACCATTTGTTTAATTTTATATTTCCTTTTTCATAAATAATTTTAACAGCTTCTCCTAAGTCTCCGGATTTTTTATATAATAAACTTAATTCCTTAATATTTACTCCTAAATTTTTTAATACATTTACAATTGTACTTATAGATATATTTAATTTTCTTTCAATCCATTCTTCTTCAGTATTTCCCAAAATTAACCAAATAGTTATTTTTAATTCATTTTTATCTAAAGACTTTATAAATCTAGATAAAACATCAATTTTCAAAGATTTTTCATTAATTTTCTCAACTTTTTCTAATACTTCTGCTAATTCGTAGAAATATTTCATTATATTTAATATAAAAATGTTTAATCTTATATATCAAATATGAATATTGATGATTTAAAAAATGTTTTTGAAAAAGAGTTTAAAGATTATATAGTTGGAATTAAATTAATTAATAATAAAAGTGCTGAATTTGATAATTTTGAATTTTATAATAAAGAATTAAATGAATATTTAAATTCTAGAAACTTTAAATTATATAAACATCAAGCTGAGGCATTAAATTTATTATATAAAAATAAAAATCTAATTGTAACAACTCCAACAGCTTCTGGAAAATCTCATATATTTAGATTATATATTATTGATAATATATTAAAATATCCAAATAAAACATTTTTATTAATTTATCCATTGAGAGCATTATTATATGATCAGTATGAAAAATTTGAAGAATTAATAAAAGATTTTGAAAATTATACAAATAAAAAATTAAATATTAAGATGAAGTTTATTTTGGGAGATTTAACATATAGTGAAAAGGAAAAAATAATAAGGGAAAGACCAAATTTAATATTAACTACAATTGATAATTTACATTTATATATATTAAAAAATCATGATAAATTATTTTATTTCTTTAGGAATTTAGATTTAATTGTTGTAGATGAATTACATTCATATAGAGGAGTATTTGGAACAAATGCTGCATATACATTTAGGAGATTAATTAGATTATTAAAATATTTCTATAAAAATAATAATTTCAAAATATTAACATTATCTGCAACATTAAGAAATCCTATAGAATTTGCAAAAAACATGTTTGATCTAGATTTTGAATTAATTGATAAAGATTATAGTAATAAATATAGAAAATATATAATTTGTTTGGATCCAAAAAATTCAAGTTCAAGATTATTATTAAAAAGGTCAATAAGAATTTTATTAGAAAATAATATAAAGTCTTTAATATTTATTGAATCAAAGAAAGGTGTTGAATTATTAAGGTTAGAATCACAAGATTTAGATAAATATAATAAGATTTTTACATATAAGGCAAGTTATTTAAGGGAAAAAAGAAAAGAAATTGAACAAAAATTTAAATCTGGAGAATATTTAATATTATTAACTACATCTGCATTAGAACTTGGAATAGATATTGGGGAAATAAGATCTGTAGTAAATTATGGAATACCTAGAGACGGAATTTCTTCAATAATCCAAAGATTTGGAAGATCTGGAAGAATTTCCGATTCAATAGATTTAATGATATTTAAAAAAGATGCACTAGATTTTTATTATTCAACAAATATAAATGAATTTTTAGATAGGATTGAAAAAAACAAATTAGATAGTATTCCTTTAAATTTGGATAATGAAAAAGTTGTTAAAAAACATTTAAAATATTTAATAAATGAATTTGGAAGAATTGATAAAAGTATATTAAATGATTTGGAGAAAAAATATTTAGAAGAATTGGAAAGAGAAAATATTGTATCAAAAATAAAGGATCCATTATTTGGAAAAGAATATTATAAATTAAATGGTCAAGTAATATATTCTGGATTAAGAAATATTTCAGATAAAGTATATTATATTGTAGATTTAACAAAGGAAGAAGAAGAAATGATAAGAAGAATAAAGAAAAAGGAAGGATTAATAAGAATAATAAATATGCTAAAAGGTAAAGGAAAAATTCTAGAAGAAATGGATGAACCTGCGTTTTATGATTATTTATTACCTGGAATGGTATATTACTCTTCAGGAAAATCAATTAGAATAACAGATTATTATAGTATAGATAATGTTACATTTGTATTCTTTAGACCAGAATTTTCAAATATAGAGACAAGTCCAATATATTATGAAGATGTAAAAATAATTAATACAATAGATAAAAAAGTAATAAATGATTGGGAAATATATTTAGGAGAAATAAAAGTAAAAAAAGAATTTGTTGGATATATAGAAAAATATAAAATGGGAGAAAATTATGCACAAAATATAAATTATTATGAAAAAAGCATAAATTATGAATTTAATACAAAAGCAATATGGATTGTAATACCAGAAAGATATCAGAGGGAATTGGAAAGTATTTATTATAATTTCTTTTTAGATAAATTAAAAAAGTATATTGAAAAGAAAAAATATAATATAAATGTTGATGAAATATTAAATTTTTCTTCTACTATAAGTAAAGATTTCTTTTATGAAAAATATAGAGGGTTAGCAAGTAAAAAAATAAAAGAAATAATTGGAGAATTTTTAGAAAGGAATTATGGAATAAAAGATAATATATTAGTATTTTTAGTTAAGAAAATTGTTGATTATGAATCTTCATTTAGATCAGGATTGCATGCAATAGAGCATAATATAATAAAAATATCTCCTGTTGTAACATTTGTAGATTCGCAAGAACTTGGCGGATATTCTTATCCAATTCATCCACAAACAAATAAACCAACAATATTTATATATGAAGGATATGAATCTGGTGTTGGTTTAGCAGAAATATTATATAATAATATAGAAAAATTAATTAAAAAATCTATAATATCTTTAAATAAATGTAAATGTATTGATGGATGTCCTAGATGTGTATATTCTTCTAAATGCGGAAATTATAATGAATATTTAGATAAATATTCTGGAAGATTTATATATAAAATATTTTTAAATACTAAAAAATCTAATTGATTTTATGAAAGGATTGACACATGGTAGTGCATTTGCAGCTGCATTACTAATAGCAGTATTATTACTGGTTGGATACTCATATTTTATATATCATAATTTTATTGGAGGATTTTATGATTTTGTAACAATATTCCAAAGTTATCCTATACAGGCAATTATAATATTTATTATAGGACTAATGATTGGATATCTTCAGGGTAAGGCATACTAATATATATTTAAAATTTTTTTGGAATTATAATGAATGAAGGTAACCTTTCCACAAGCTAAAGAGATTAAAAATATATTACCAGCAATAGTAAGCTTTTTATCAGAAGGAACATTTAAAGCAAATAAGGATGGTATATTTTTATCATCATTGGATCCAGCAAATGTTGCAGTAATATTATTGGATATGTATCCAAATATGTTTACAGAATATGATGTACAAGATGAAGAAAAATTTACAATAAATTTAGAAGATTTAAAGAAAATAATGACAAAAGTTGCATTAAAGAATCAAATATCATGGGAAATAGATAAAGAAAAGAATAAATTTATTTTAACTGTATATGGAAAAGCTAAAAAATTATTTACATTGCCATTAATAGAATCTGAGGGATCTTTTATGGATTTGCCAAACTTAGAATTACCTGTAAAAGTTGAGATGGATTCAAAAGCATTCTATGATATAATAGACTCTGCAAAAGTAATTGCAGATGAAGTAAAAGTTGTTGCAGATCCTGATGGTCCAAAGGTATCATTTATTGCTGAAGGTGAATTAAAAGATATGAGAATTGATCTAACTCCACAAGATGAAAGTGTATTATCTATGGAAGTTCCATCAAAAGCAATGGCAAGATATTCTATAGATTATTTATATAAATTATCTAAAGTAGCAAGAATATCTGATACATTAACATTTAAATTGGACTCTGGAAAGCCAATATGGATTGATTATAAGTCAACTGATAAATTTAGATTTGGATTTGTATTAGCTCCAAGAGAATAATCTGTTTTTTTAATATTTGCCCCAATTTTAAATTTGTTGGGTAAATACTATATTTTGGATATATACCTATGGGGTATGTAATATTGTAAAATAAAAATGCGTGTGATTAAAATCTCAAAGTATTTTTACGATAAGATCTCGTTCTCATCAGTCAAAATATGAAAAATTTATAAGGGAGTTTAATAATATATATTTTATGGCAAGAGGAGAGAGGGGAATTCCAATGGCTGTAGTTGAAAGGATCCTAAAGCAAAAGGGTGAACAAGCAGGAGTAACAAGAGTATCAGATAAAGCAATTAGATACCTAAAACAAGAATTAGAAGATATAGCATTAGAAGTTGCAAAAGAAGCAGTTTCATTGGCAAATCATGGAAAAAGGACAACTGTAAAGAGGGAAGATATACAATTAGCAACAAAACAAATATTCAAGAAGATGTAAAGGCTTTATAATAATTTTATTTTTCTTTCTTCTATATTTTTAAATATAAATTGTTATAATATTTTATGGAAACAATGAGCTTAGCTTCTTTAGAAGAAGAAATATATTTGAGAGGATTAACAGGATATATTGTAGCAAAAAGAATATTTGATGGATATAAGAATATAGCAATAATAACATATCCAGATAGAGTATGTTCTTCTCTATCATCTTCTTTAGTATCTTCCCTAATATCAAAACAAGGATATAGAGATAAAATAGCAAAAATATATTTATATGATGATAATAAGTTGAATGATATAGCAAAAGATATTGTAAAAAATAATTTTGATTCTGTATTTATTGCATATGGTGGTGAACAAAAGATATCATATGTATCAGAAATAACAAAGAAAACAATATTGGCATTAAAAAATGCTGGATATAAAAATTCATTGTTAATCCATGTAAGAATTTGGATTGCAACAAAACAATTATCAGAAATATTGAATGATGAAATAAGAGAATATCTAAAATCTTTAAAAGAAATAAGAGTATTTACAGCAGATTTGCAAAATAAATTATTTATATTTCATAAAGTAAAGATAGATAATGAAATAAAATTAGAAAAATATGCAGAAGAAAAAATTACAGATGAGCATGTAGAATTATTAAAGAAATCTGTTCCTCCCAAATAATTTTTTAATATTTATAAATTATAATATATTTTTTAAATTAATGGAATATAAAATTGAAGGAAATAGTATACAACATATTATAATCAATTTAAATCCAGGAGAATCTGTATATGTTAATCCGGGGCATTTAATATGGAAATCTTCTACAGTAAATGTAAATGCAGTTGTTCAAGGAGGAATATTTTCTGGTATTGGTAGAAAGCTTACAGGTTCTTCTTTCTTTGTTCTAAAGTTAACAGGCCCTGGAATGGTAGATTTAACTGGATATGTACCTGGTAAGATTGTTGAAATAAATTTAAATAATTATGAAATATTTGTTGAATATAGAGGATTTTTGGCTGCAGAATCTAGTGTAAAATATAATGCAGCTCTAACAAGATTGGGATTTGGAATACTTGCAGGAGAAGGACTATTAATGGCAAAATTTTCAGGAATTGGTAAATTATTTTTACATGCTCCAGGAGATATTTTACAATTAAATTTAAATGCAGGGCAATCTATAGATGTAGAGGCAGGTCATGTTTTAGCTTATACTGCTGGTACTAAGGTATCATTTAAAAGAGTAGGAGGAATTAAAGCAATGTTTCTAGGTGGTGAAGGATTATTCTTTGCACATTTAGAAGGACCAGGTTTTGTATGGATTAGAACTTTGAGTAGATTGCAATTAATAGAAGGATTAATGCCTGAATTATCTAGATTTAAATAAAGATTTATAATATTTACAATATTTATTTATTTTACATATATTACATTTTGGATTAATAGGTTTACATATATTTCTTCCAAATAAAACAAACAAAAAATTAATTTTATTATAATATTCTTTTGGTATAACCTTATATAATTCCATTTCAGTCTCTTCAGGATTTTTTGTTTTTACTAATCCAATTCTGTTTGATATTCTATGAACATGTGTATCTACTGCAATATAATTTTTATTACATACAATTATTAAATATACATTTGCAATCTTTCTTCCAACTCCAGGTAAAGATCTAATATATTCTTCATCGCAATATTTATTATAATCCCATTTTTCGGCAATTTCTTTAATCCATTTTGCTTTATTATTATATAATCCAATATCCTTTATTGTATCCTTTATTTCTTCTAAAGATGCATTTCTAATATCTTCAACTTTATTATATTTATTAAATAATCTTTCAGAAACTTCCAATGTTTTTTCTTCCCTTACTCTTATAGATAATAATATGTTATTAATACCTTAAATGGATCCTTATATTTTTCCCAAATATATGGGGATGCAAGTTTTTCATTTATATTATTTTCCTTTAATGTTTCTTCAATTCCATTAATTATTTCTTTTATCATAATCTTCAGGATAAATTATAACTTTTTTGCCTTTTTCAAATAAATCATATATATATTTATTATTTTCTTCAATAAAATCTCTATCTATATTTGATAATAAATTATATACTTTATTGAAATATTGATCATAATCCATATTTAATATTTTTATCAAATATGGATCTGTTTCTATCCTTTTTAATATGTTTTCCTTTCTAAGATTATAATTAAATTTATATATATTTGATCTTGCTTTTTTATATTTGTCATCTATATTTTTTAAGTTATCTAAAAATTCTTCAATTGCTTTATTTATTATTTTTTCTTTATCGATTTGAAATCCTGGTATTATTAGTGAATATATAATTTCATCATCATAGAAATTCGATAAAGAAAGCGAAGGAGAATATCCTATACCATATTTATTTCTAAATATTTCAAATATTTTTGAAGATGCTCCTAAATTATAAAATTCTGTTAATGCATCAATTAATATTATATTTTTAATATCACTATTTATATTAATACTATAATATATTTGTTGTATATTTTTCATTTTTATTATTATATCTTTTCCTTCTCCCTTATTTGGATTTTTCAATTTTATATTATCTCCTTCCAATCTGGAAAAATATTTCTTGACAATTTCAATATCTTTATCACTTATATTCCCTTCTAAAAATATTGAAATATTTTTTGGAGAGTAGTATTTATATTTAAATTCCTCTAATGTATCCTTTGTTATATTATTAACCGTTTCAATATATCCTCCTACAGGATCCCCATAATCAGAATCTCCATAAACAGATTTTGATAAGTTATCATTCAAACTTACTGTTGGGTCATCTTCTCTCATCATTATTTCTGTTTTTACGACATTTTTCTCATTTTCAAATTCATTATTATCATATTTATCATTTTCAAACATCCAATAAAATAAGTCCACAATATTTTCAAATCCTTCTTTCATTACTGCAGCAAAATATAGAGTATAATTATAATAAGTCATTGCATTATGAATTGATCCATTTTCTTCAAATAATAGATGTATTTGATTTTTGTTATATTTTTTATTAGATTGAAACATCATATGTTCCAGTAAATGGGAAATTCCCCTAAATTCTTTATCCTCAAATATTGATCCAATGTTTACTAATATTCCTATTGCAATATTCTCATTTCTAAATGGTACTTTATATAATTTTATTCCATTATCCAAGATTTCATAATCAACCATTAATATAATTTATTAGTATTATGTTTATGTTTTTTAGATAAAATATTCAATGGTAATATATATAAGTAATTCAAATTAATAATAATTTTATGCCAGAGATACAAGTTAAGAAGGTTATTGATTTAAAGAAAGGATCATATATATGGTATAATAATGAAGTATGGGAAGTATTAGAAATGGAAACTGCAAAGACAGGAAAGCATGGTTCTGCAAAGGCTAGAATTTTAATAAGATCTGTTGTATCTGGAAAGACTACCGAGTTAGTAAAACCAACACAAGATCCAATAGAAGTTCCTGTTATAAATAAAATAAAGGGACAGGTTATTGCAAAAATATCGGATGATAAATATACAATAATGGATTTAGATACATATGAAACATTTGATGCAAAGGTATTGGATGAGAATTTAAAAGGTAAGATACAGGAAGGACAAAAAGTTTTAGTTTGGGATGTTGGAGAAAGAATAATTGTACAGGCATTTAGAGAATAATGGCTTTATTAGATCTTATAGATAAATTTAAGTATAAAATAAGAGATAAAAGTATAGACATATTTTTTGATGATGAAAGTGAAAAATTAAAAATATCAAAGTTTATTGAAGATATTACTCCAGAAAGTTTAAGAAAATATATAAAATCATCTTTGAGATATTCATTTCCAGAAACAATAGAAGATCTTTATGGATCATATTTAGTAAATACAGGAACACTTTTTTTATTATTAGGATTATTAAGCAATAATTATATATTTGATCATTTATTATATGTAGCCTTAGGATATTCTTCTTCAATAATTATTTCTACACTTTATTATAAGAATGATAAATTTAGAAAAGTAGCTAAAAGGGTTACTCCATATACTTAATTTTTTTACTAATTATATCTGCTAATCTTATTGGTTCTGGATATTTTCCTTCTATCCAATATTTTTCAGATAATTCTTTTGTTTTTTCTAATGATATTAAATTTCCTGGTGATGCATATATCGTTTCTCCAAATTTTTCTACTTTATATCCCCTTACTTCATTATTTATTATAATCTTATTATCAACAACATTTCCTGATAATAATTTTTTGGTTATTCCAATGGTAGGTATATTTAATTTTACTCCAACATATGATGCTAGACCCATTTTAAATGGATGAGAAATTCCATGTCCATTTACAAATAATATATCTATTTTTTCTTTTATTTTATTGAATGTTTTTATAATTGGTTCTCCTTCTCTAAAAGCTAAAAAGGATGGTATATATGGAAATTCAATTTTTTCTTTGAATATATATTTATTTATTAATTCTAAATTTTTATCTAATATTACATATACTATATAACCTATATCATCTCTATAACTTAAATCAACACCACCAATTAAATTTATATCATTTATATTATCTTCTAAAATAATTTTTTTAGCTAATTCTTCTTGTATTTTTCTATATTTTAATAATATTTTTTCTTTTACATTAAAATTATCAAATAAATATTTTTCTAAATTTACTATTTTATTATTTATAATTTCTATTCCTTCATTTTTTAATAATTCTTCTTGTATTTTATTATTTATTATCCCATCAGAATTTACAACCCTCCACCATGGTCCATTTAATTTTTTATAATAATTTATAATAAATTTTATTGAATATTTATCTCCCAAATATTCTGATAATATCTTAAATGTTGTTACTTTACCATATGGAATACTATTAATTAATTTACTTAATTCTTCTATAATTTCATTCATAATATATAATTTAAAAAATTATTTATAACAAATATACAAAATGGATGATTGGATAAAAGAAAGTTTGTTAGGAATATTATTATTAATAGTAGGTGGATTTTTAATATATTATTGGTTAGGAGAAACTATATTAGTAATAAAGGGATTGATAGGATTAGTAATATTAATATTGGGTATACTAGTATTGTGGATTGGATATGAAGATATAAAATTAAATAAAGAATTAAAGGAAGTACAAAAAGAATTTAGCGAAGAAAATAAGCAAGAGCAAAATCAAGATAATCAAAATAAACAATGAAATCTGCATATAATTATATTTTTGAAACATGGAAAAAAAGATTTAAAGATGAAAATTTAAAGAAATTAATTAAAGAAAGATTAATTAAATGGAGAATGGAACCTGAAATTGTTAGGATAGAAAGACCAACAAGATTAGATAAAGCTAGAAAATTGGGATGGAAGCCAATAAATGGAATTATATTAGTTAGAGTGAGGGTAAAGAAAGGATGGAGAAAAAGAAAAGATATGCCAAGACATGTTAAGACAAAAAATTATTATTATTATAGATCATTAAATATGAGTTTAAGGGCAATTGCTGAACAAAGAGTACAAAGAAAATATCAAAATTTAGAAGTAATAAATTCATATTATGTTGGGGAAGATGGTAAATATAAATGGTATGAAGTTATATTAGCAGATCCGAACAATCCAAATATATATAATAGAGAAGAATATTCATGGTTGCTTAATAGTAAAAACAGAAAAAGAGCTTTAAGGGGTTTGACCCCTGGATTTAAATCCTCTAGAAAAGTATAACATAGTTATCTTTATAAGTGTTTGTAATATATTTTTTAAATGCTAAAAATAGAAGGACTAAATGTTTATTCTGATAATAAAAAAATATTAGAAAATATAAATTTAGAATTTGAATATGGGAAATTATATTTAATATTTGGTCCAAATGGATCCGGAAAAACAACATTAGCAAAAGCAATATTAAATGATGAAAGTTTAAAAAAAGAGGGAAAAATATTTTTAGATAATATAGATATAACAAATGAAAAAACTGAGAATATAGCAAAATATATATTTTATTCTTTTCAGGATCCTGTTGAAATAGAAAATATTAGAACAAGAACATTGTTAATGTATATTTTGGATAATTTTGATGAAAAAAAGATATTAAATTTGGGAAAAGATTTAGGATTACCTGAAGATTTTTTAGATAGAGGAATTAATTACAATTTATCTGGAGGTGAAAAGAAAAGATTTTCATTATTATTATCAATATTATTGAATAGAAAGATTATTATATTAGATGAAATAGATTCTGGGGCAGATATAGAATTCTTAAATAAATTAAAATATTATTTAGATCAGTTTAAAAAAGAAAATAAAATGATAATATTAATTTCTCATAATTTAAAATTCGTAAAAGAATTAAATATTGATAAAGTAATAGTATTAATTGATGGAAAGATAAAATATGTTGGAGATAAAAATATATTAAATAAGATTGAAGAAAATGGATTTAATATTTTTTAAAGATTTATTTAAAAAGTATTATGATAAAATTTTTGACAATTATAAAATAATTAAAAATGAATTTAATATAAATAAAGATCAATATATTGAAATTAATTTAGATAAGAATATTTATTATAATGTTTTTAATATAAATAGTTCTGAAATAAAAATAAGAATTAATAATAATGATATTTCAATGATGTATAATGAATTTAATATAATTGGAAAAGTAAAAATAAATATTTTAATTAATAATTCTGGAAATCTAAAAATATATAATTTATATAAAATAAATAGTAATTCTTATTCAGATTCAATAGAAAAGATATATAATAAAAATAATATTGTTTTAATATCTAAAATATTTATTGATAAAAATTCTGAAAATTCTGAAGGAAAATTATCTCAATATCTATTGGAAGAAAATGGTATATCAATTTTATTACCAATATTAGATATAGAAAATAATAAATCAAAAGGATTTCATGGATCTAAAATATTAAAATTAACTGAAAAAGAGGAAAGTTATCTAAGATATTTATCAATAAGTAAAGAAGAAATAAAGAACATTTTAATGAGAGAATTTAACTTTATATAAAATTATAAACTTTAATTATATATTCTTTTAATGGAAGAGGAAGAAAAGAAACAAATTAAAGATTTGGAAGATTTACCTGGTGTAGGTCCAAAAACTGCACAGAAATTAAGAGAAGCTGGTATATTTTCATTAGAGGATCTTGCTGTATCTTCTGTTCATGAATTAGTAGAAAAAGTTGGACTTGGAGAAGAAACTGCTAAAAAATTAGTAGAAATGGCTCAAGATATTGTTGGACAAGGATTTATATCTGCATATGATTTCTATAGCTCAAGAAAAGCTGTTGAAAGGATAACCACAGGTTCAAAAGCTCTAGATGATTTACTTGGTGGAGGTATTGAAACACAGGCATTAATAGAAGCTTTTGGTGAATTTGGTTCTGGAAAAACGCAATTAGGACATCAATTATCAGTTAATGTTCAATTACCAAAGGAAAAAGGTGGATTAAGCGAACCTGATAAACCAGCTCAGGCAGTTTATATTGATACTGAAGGAACATTTAGACCAGAGAGAATTGTACAAATGGCAAAAGGTGTAGAACTGGACCCAGATAATGTATTAAAGAATATAATATTTATAAGGGCATATAATTCAGATCATCAAGTAAATATTGTAAAGAAAATACCAAGTTTAATTCATGAAGGAAGAAATATAAGATTAGTAATTATAGATTCAATTACTGCACATTTTAGGGCAGAATATGTTGGAAGAAGTAACTTAGCTGAGAGACAGCAAAAATTAAATCAGCACTTAAGAGATCTATTGAAGTTAGCTACAGTTTATAATTTAGCAGTATATGTAACAAATCAGGTTATGGCAAAACCTGAAGGATATTTTTCTTTAGATCAACAGGCAGTTGGAGGACATGTTCTAGCTCATGCAATTACATATAGAATATTCTTAAGAAAAGGTAAGGAAAGGACAAGAATTGCTAGATTAATTGATGCACCTCACTTACCTGAAAGGGAGGCAATATTTAAAATAAGTGAAGAAGGTATTAGGGATGTATAAACTTTATATTTAGATATTTTCTATTTTATATATATGGAAAGATATGAAGCATCATCCTTATTAAACAAATCAGTTGTTACAGACAAAGGTAGAAAGTTAGGAGAAATTGCAGATCTACAATTTGAAGAGAAAACAGGAGAAGTATTAAATATTATATTAAAGAATCCTACTGAGAATGCTGAAAGGTTGGGATTAGAAAAAACAAAAGATGGATTTTTAGTACCATTTATGGCAGTAAAAGCAATTGGTGATTATGTAGTTGTTTCTGAAGAAGATTTAGTATAATTTCTTTTTAATTTATTATATTAAAACAAAAAAGGTCTTGTAATTGAATCTTTTATCTGTAATGTTATGGTTTAATAAAAAATAAAATTCAAATAGAATAGCTTATTCTGATTATTCAGTAGGTTTTATGACAGATATATTATCACCTCTTAAGAATATCCAAGGTAATTTTTTATTGGTATCTAATTCTGTTACATCTTCTAATACCATATTTGGATGAACATCAGAAGCTACTAATTTACCTCTATATTGTTTACCATTTTTCATTTCTACTATTATTTCTTTTCCTTTTGACTGTGTTATTATATCTAATGGTCTTACTATGTCCATAAACAAAATATACAAGAAAGATTTTATAAATTTATTTTATAAATTAGTTTAAAATTATTCTTTTATTAATATTCCATTTATAATTCCATCTTGACCTGGTCTTGATGTTACTAAAACTTTTCCTATTTCAGTATTTAATATAGCATTTTTAGTTATTATTTTTTCTCTATCTAAATTTTTATCATTTGGATTTTTAATAACACCTAATATTTTTACTCTTTTAACTTCTTTTGTTTCTGGATTAAGAACATTTACATATAAAGCACCTTTTAATTTTACTTTATAATTTCCACCCTTTGTTCTAAATATATATCTTATTTCATCATTACTCTTTGATATTTTTGTTAGAATTAGATATCTTCCATAATTTGTTTTTCTTTTTTTACTATTAGGAGATTTTACTTTACCATTTTCCTTTCTTAAATCTCTACCTTGGTAAACGGATAATCCTCCTTTTTTGTATATATTTACCATTTTATTTTTATGATAAAAAAGATTTAAAAAATAAAATGCAATAAAAAATAAAATACGCGGCGGTGCCCGAGCGGTCAAAGGGGTCGGGCTTAAGACCCAATTGGTAAGAAACCCGATGGGTTAGTCCCGTCAGGGGTTCAAATCCCCTCCGCCGCACTTTAACTATCTATATAATTACCATAAAATATTTATTACCTAAGAATAATAAATATAATATGAAATCTATTTCTCCAATAGTAGGAACTATATTAATTATTGTTATGACAGTTGCAATTGCTGGATTATTTTATGCATTTACTTCAGGTATGTTTAATTCAATTATATCTTCATCAAATAATTTAGTTAATCAACAATCAAAAATAATATCATTTACAATAAATAGTGTATATTGTTCAAATAATATATTATATTTTAATATATATAATAAAGGAAATATACCTATTAATATAAATAATTCTCAAATTATATTTACAGATAATAATGGAAATACTATATCAATAAATGGAAGTAATGTTGTATGTAATAATGGAAATATAATTAATATTGGAAGTAATGAATTATGTTATGTATTAAATTATATTTGTTATTATAATTATACAGATTATATAAAAACTACTAATTTTGTATATAATGGAATAAATTATAATTATGAGATATTAAGTAATAATAAATTTAATATAATATACAATCTTATTAATTATCCAATAATAATATATAATACTCAATCTATTCCAACCCCATCTCCATTTCAACAAGATATTGCTATTTGTAATGAAACAATTAATATTAGTAATAATTTTGCATATGTAAATAATGCAACATTATTTAATTTAATTAATCCAAATGGGCAAAATGTAATGTTCTTTAATCCAAATAACGGACAATTATCTTATTCATGGTATGAAGGTCAGTTAATTAACGGAAGTACATATTGTGATGTATGGTGGATAAATTTACCAAATGGAGTTCCTGCTAATTCAAATGTAACAATATATATGTATATAGGATCCAATAATTCCAATTATTATCCATTATGTTATCCATATGTAGGAACTAATGAGCAAGTTATAGGAACTATGCAATATGATAATGGACAAAAAGTATTTATAGCATATGGATATTTTAATAATACATTTAATGGATGGAGTGGACATGTTTCTTCTGCATCCTGGTCTCCTACAGCAACTTCAAATGGTATTGAAATGATAAATAATCAATATGGTGAAGGAACTTATATTTTACCTCCAAATAATTGGAATATTCCTAAAATTCCTTTAATTGTTGAGGAAGCTTGGTATTATGGAGGGGGAAGCCCGAATGCAGATGCAAATGTAATAGCATTATTTGGAAATACAAGTAAACAAATTGGTGCAGGTATTGGATCTACTGATGGTGGTTGGACACCAACATCTAATTTATCCACATTTGTACAATTTGAATATTGGCCTGGTAATTCTCCACCAAACTCTCAAGCAACTATGTTAAAATCTGCAGTAACAGATCAATATTTAAGTTATACATCTTTCCCAACATCTGGCGGAACAGTTTATTCATATTTAATAGTTAATTCTACATATGCACAAACAGGATATTATATTTATAGTTCTAATCAAGTATGGGCTCCATTAACATTATTAGATACTTATACAGTAAATAATAATGGATATACATATTATAATTTAAATTATAATCCTTTCCAATATGGTACATTAGAAATAGGTGCTGGAACTGGTGGAGCTTATTCGTACCAATATGTAGAATGGGTAATAGCTAGATCATATCCTCCAAATGGTGTAATGCCTTCAATTTATATTGGTTAAATTTCTTTTATTTTTTCAATATAATATTGCTTTCAGTTCATTAATGCTATCTGTAATATTAAAACCTGGGGCGGGTGGGATTTGAACCCACGACCTTCCGGTCTTCAGCCGGACGCTCTCCCGGTCTGAGCTACCGCCCCTTTAATTATCAATATTTTTTATTATTTATTTTTTAAATTTTTCAAATTATAAAATATTCTTTAATTTATAATGATAGAAAAATATTATCCAATATTAAATAATAGACCATTTCAAATTGATGTTGTAGAAAAAATATTGAACTATATTAATGAAAATAGAAAATTTATTTTATTAGATTCTCCTACAGGTTCAGGTAAAACAATTATTGCATTAGTAATTTCTGATTATTTGGCAAAAGAAGATTTTATAACTCATATTGCTGTAAGAACAACTGAAGAAATAAAAAGATATTTGGAAGATTCATTTAAAATAAATACAATATTAAGGGTATATCCAAATAAAAAGAAAACATGTCCAATATTTTTTAAATCAAATTTATCTGGAGAAGAAATAATATGTGCAGATTGTATATATAAAAAATCTTTATATGATCCAGAAGAATTATATAAAAGATTAAAGAAATATAATTATAATTTTATTAAATTGACAAAAATAGAATATAAGAAATATTTAAAAAAGAAAAATGTAAAATGCATATATCATTCTTTTAAGAAAATTGATTCAAATATTTATATTTCAACATATCCATATGTTTTTAATCAATATTTAAATGAAGTATTATCTTTAGAAGGGGAACCTGATTTTTTAATAATGGATGAATCTCATAATTTATTAACATCAATTATAAATCCTATGTCAATATCATTTAAAAGATATATAGAAAAAGGTATTGGAAAAAGAAATGAAGAAAATTTATTATTCCAGGATTTAGTAAAAGAATTAGAAATTATAAAAAATGCTTTAAATATACCTGAACAGGATTTTGAATTAATAAGATATAATTTAATGAAATTCTCAGATGAATTATTATCATTTATAGAAAATATAATTGCAAAAAAATTTAATACAAGGGATATATATTTAATAAAAGAAAGAATGGAAAAATCTTCAAAGGAAATATATGTAGATAGAGAAAAATTAAAGGAAATATTTGATTCAAATGAAAAATTATTGGATAATTTATCATTTTATTGGGAAACATATAAAAGATATATTTCAAAAAATAATATTAAATTACCAAAGAAAAGATGGAATATAAATAAAATATTAAAACTATATTATTATATAAATTCTGAGGATATTTTTTGGATATTAAATTTATTTAAATTAGAAGGATATATAACAAAATTTGAAAAAATAATTAAAGTATTTGATAATTATAAATCAGTAATATTAATGTCTGGAAGTAATTTTACAAAAGAAAGTTTCCAAAAATTATATAAAATAAAGGATGTAGAATATATTAAAGTTGATGTAAAATATGGAAAAAAGGATTATGAAGTATTATATAATTTTTCTTCAAGATATTCAAAAAGAAATGATAAAAATAATATAGAAAATTTAATAGGTGATATAAAATTTATTGCAAATAATTTAGAAAAATATCAATTATATATGTTCCCTTCATATTCTTTTATGATAGATATATATGAAAAATTGGATATAAAGGATAGAATATTTTTAGATGATGGGGAAAAACCATTGAATAGGATATTAAAAACTGATAAAGATATAATATTTACATATGCAAGATCAAGATTTATAGAAGGAATCCAATTGGTAAAAGATAACCAATCATTATTAAGGGTAATTGTAATTGTTGGAAAACCATATCCACCTCCACCAAATGCATCAATATTAATATATAAAATGATTAAGGATAATAATTTGGATTATAATGAATTAGCAGAAGTATTAAAGGATATAAATATTAAACAGGTAATTGGAAGGGCAATAAGATTTCCAAATGATCATGTTAAAATATTTTTTATAGATGATAGATATAAAAAGGCGGAAATTAAAAAATATTTGCAATAATTATTCATATCTCAATGCAACCATTGGATCAATTCTAGAAGCTTTTATTGCTGGTAATGTTCCAGATAAAATACCTATAAAGAATGGAAATACTAAAGAAAAAACTATTAATTGTACATTAATATATGGTTGTAGTCCAATAAATCCATAAAATGATAATACAGAAGAAGCTATATATGCTGTAAAAAATCCAAGTGTTATTCCAAAAATTCCTCCTATTAATCCTATAAATCCAGATTCTAATAAAAATAAAATTAATACTTCTATATTTTTCATTCCTAGAGCTTTTAATAATCCTATTTCTCTATATCTTTCTAAAATAGATGTATACATTGTATTTACAATATTTATTGCTGAAATTAGTATAGATATTGATGCAATTATTAATGAAAACATGGATATTCCTCCAATAATTTGATCTGCAATTTGTTCAATAGATTGAGCAGTTATTATTGTATATGTTTGACCCTTTAATGAATTTATATAATTTTTTATCGAATTATATGCTATATTATAATTATAAGTAATTACAATTAGATAATTATAATTTATACTTCCAAATAATTTTTCATATTCTCCTTCTGGGAATAAAATATTATAATCAGGGGTTCCTCCTGTCTGTTGTAATATTCCAACTACCTGACATCTTTGTCCAAATATATTTATATAATCTCCAACACTTATTTTTTGATTATTTAATAAAGGAGAATTTGCAATTTGATATCCTAAATCAACCTGGCAATTATTATTGTTTGTTATAAAGGTCCCCTCAAAAATATTATAATCTATATATGTTAAATAATTGACTTTGTTTGTATTAATAACTAATATATTAGCAGGTATTTGATAATTATTATATTTAATTATTGTAGAAGTTGAGTATGCTTTTATAACTCTTTCTACTCCAGGTAATGTTTGAATATTTTCAATAAAACTATTTGTAAAATATCCTGAAATGGAACTGACAAAACCAGCCCTTGCACCTGGAAAGATAAATATTGCCTTATTTCCAAATCTATTTAATTCGCTTTGAACATAATATTGTAAACCCTGCGATAATGCAATTAATGTAAATATAGTAGCTATACCAATTGTAATTCCTAAAGACGTTAAAAAAGTCCTTACTTTTTTTGTCCTTAAATATTTTAATATTAAAAATAAATAATCATTTATTTTCATTTTTCTTTCTTCTTTTCATTATATAATATATTATACCTACAAAAATCAAAATTAATATTATTATACCAACTAAAATATTTCTAGAAGATTTTGTATAATAAATATTATATCCAAGATTTTCTAGAGAAGTATTATAAAGTATTGTATATTTATTTCCAAAAATATCATTATAATATATTTGTATATATACTGTTGTATTTGGATAGCAATTATTATTTAATGTAAATACAACGGAATTTGAATTTCCAGGATCTAATTCTCCAATATATCCTTGATTTGGTGAAATTATACATTTACTAGAACTATAAACATTCATATACATATTATATGCTGGTGCATTTCCATAATTGAATATATTAAATGTTAGTGTTCCAGAACTATATGATCCTGATAAAGTTATATTTGGATATGCATTTATATTTTCAACAATATATCCATTTAAACTATATAATATTGAATTTGAATAATATTGAATATTAAATGGAATAGTTACAGTCCCATATAGATTATTATTTACAATTACTGTTATTGGAATATTTATTTCCTGTCCTGGCAATATATTATTGATATAAATGTTATTATTTGCAATTGAAATATTTGTACCTAAAAATGTTAATGAAATATCAGATATATTTGAATTTGTAGGATTATATAATGTTAAATTAATTATATTTTCTCCAATATTTAGATATCCAACATTATATAAAACTTCTAATCTATTATTTGATGGTAAAATTGGTACATTAATTGTTGTTGTATAATTGTTAATATTTCCTAAAGGATCCTGATAAATTATAAATAAAGGTATTGTACAATAATTATTTGCATAATTTGATGGAATTAATAATTGGAAATTAATTAATGTAGAACCAGATAAATTAGATAAATATATTGAAGATGGTTCTAATGAACATGCGGAGAAATTTGATTGAATTAATACATTATATATTTCTTCTCCATAATTTGTTATATTTAATACTAGATTTGCAATGCTTCCATAATAATTATTTGAATAATAATAATTACTAATTGTTATATATGGTAAATTTTCTACAATTATTGGATATATTTGTGAAATTTCACCAGATCCATTATTGTTTGTATAACTTCCATTTATTATTATATTATAACTTCCAGGATTACAACTTTCATATAAATTTAATGAAGTACAATATGAATCTCCAGGATTTAAATATGGAATATAAATTGAGGATTGATTTGAATATATGCAGTTTGGATAATATATATTTAAATTAATTGTATTTGCCTCAGATAATCCATTATTTATTATGCAAACTTCTAGATTTATATTATTATTAGTACTTACTATTACTGGTGATATTTTTGTAATATTTATTTGTAAAGAATATATACTAAAAAGTAGAAGGGTTAGCAAAAATGTATAGATTAATTTTTTCATGAGATTATTATATTTGAAAAATATTTATAAAATTACTTTAATAATTCTAATGTTTCGTCTATTGTAGCATTATCTTTTAATATTTTTCCATTTCTTATTACTACTATCCTATTAGTTCTTTCTGCTACTCTTAAATCATGTGTTACTATTACAATTGTTCTATTTTCTTCTTCATTTAATTTTTTTAATATATCTAATAATTCATTTGCTGATTTCTCATCAATATTTGCAGTAGGCTCATCTGCTAAAATTAATTTAGGATCATTTACCAATGCTCTAGCAATAACAACTCTTTGTTGTTGTCCTCCAGATAATTGATTTGGATAATTATATAATCTATCGCCTAATCCAACTTTATTTAATAATTCTTTTGCTTTTTCTAAATTTTTATTTCCAGAAATCCTTAAACCAATTTGAACATTTTCCAATGCATTTAGATAATTAAATAAATAATATTGTTGGAATATAAATCCAATATATTTTCTTCTTAATTCTGATAATTGATTATCATTTAATTTTGATATATCTTTATCAAATAAATATACTTTTCCTTTTGTTGGTCTATCTAAGCATCCCATTATTGCTAATAATGTGGATTTTCCAGATCCTGATGGTCCAACTATTGATAAAAATTCTCCTTCTTTAATTTTTAAACTTACATTTTCCAATGCTTTTATAGGGTATCCTCCAACATAATATATTTTTTCAACATTTTCTAATTTAACTATCATAACTCAATATATTTTTCAATTTCAAAAATATTTATTATCTTTGGAACATCTATTTTTGGATAGTACCATGCCAGTTTTAATGGATATGGTGGATAATATATTCTTTTAAATAATTTTATATTTAATTTATTTTTTATTTGATATAAGTTTGTATTTTTGTCATCTATATATATTATATCTTTATCTATATTTATTAAATATTCAAATACATCAATAATTGTTTTAAATTCTTCAGTACCATATAATAATATATCTCTAAAATATTTATCCAAATTTGTTTTCTTAATTCTTTTTATTTTAATGTCTTTTGTATCATCTTTAGATGTTACTAAATATAAATCATTATTCTTATATTTCTCTAAAAATTCTATTGTTCCTGGTAATATCATTTGATTTTCTGTTCTAATTTTCCAATAATATTCTATTATTTCATCAGGATTGTCTTTTATTAAGAATCTTATCCATTTTCCTCTTTCAAAAATTCCAAAATAATCTCCAAGATCTTCTACTGCAAGCATTGCTTCAGTAAATCCTTCATATAAATTTAATTCTTCTCTTATTTTTTCATAAATTAAAGGTATGATTGAGTAGCTATCTACAAGTGTTCCATCGTAATCTAAAGAAATTATCATTTAAAATATTTCTTGATCAAGTAATATTTTATATCTTAACAGATCCTGGGTAATTAATACAATATTATTATGTAAAATCTTTTGTATATCCAATATTCTAATAAACATTCTATATTCATCTTCTTTTAATAAAGGTCTTTTAATTTCTTCTTTATTAAATTCTTCTAATTCTTCTAATAATGTTTCCAATTCATTAATACTATCTTTTAGTTTATTAACATTTCTTTTAATATCTTTAATAATTTTTATTTCTTCTTCATTTAAGCTTTTATCATGATCTATTGCATCTCTCTCAGGATCCATAAAAAATAAAAAACCATTGGAATTTATAAGCTTACTTCTACTGTTTCATTATATTCTCTTTCAATATTCCAGATTTTAATATCTTTAGTATACATTTTCTTTGGTTCTTTTGTATTGTCATCTAATACAATGACGATTGTACCAGTTATTAATTTTCCAGTTCCAATCGATTCTTCTATTTTGAATCCAAGCCTTTGTATTAATTTTGTTACATCTTTTTTATATTTATCTATTATTTCTCTATTATTTGCCGCTATTGCTCCATATACATTTGTAATAAAACTTCTACCCGTAGGATTTACGGGCCTTAATAATTCTATGGATATTTCCATTATGAATAGTTATATTAAATATATAAAAGTTTTCTTTATAGATTATCAATGAAATTTTTGGTAACTTCTGATCTTCATCTGCCAACGTATTATAAAGAGTTTTATGAGAGTTTAAATAAAATTAATGAAAAAATAGATTTTGTTATATTATGTGGAGATATAATTGATAATAAGGAACATATTTATATTAAAAAACTATATTATTTATTAAACAGTAAATTCGGAAATATAAAAATATTTTCAACCTTTGGTAATAATGAAGCATCCTTTTTATTAAATGGAGAAAAGGATAAAGATTTTTATAGAAAAGAATATAATTTTATTAATTGGTTAGATTATGAATATTATGATTTGGGTGAATATTATTTATTGGGATTTGAAGGTTTTCCAGAGAGAACATGGAAAATGATAAATATTGAAAATATAAAAGAATATTATTCTAAGAAATTGGAAAATATATTTAATAGCTTAAATAAAAAAATAATTGTTTTTTCTCATTATGGTTTATCTAGAGATACTGTTTTTGGAGATCCTGCACCAGAATGGTCATTATATTCAAAATATATAGAAAATTTGATTAGAAAATATTCTGATAAAATTATTTATGGATTCCATGGACATGCTCATAATTCGAAAAATTATAGAACAAAGATAAATAATACTGAAATATATAATATTGCATTTCCATTACATAAGAAACCTTTACTTTTTGAAATATAAATTATTATCTCTAATAGTGATGCTATAATACCTTTTTTATTAATTCTTTCTAAATAATGTTAAGGATATTTTCTAGTTAATTTTTAGCATTTCTAAATACATAAGATCTTTCTAAAATATGCTGAGATAAATAAACTCTTAAAATATATATTTATGTTAGCTTATAATAGCTTATAATAAAGTTTTCTAAATAATATGATATGATAAAAGTTAAGAGAGTATATGATCCTATAGAAAAAGACAATGAAGTTAGAATTTTAGTAGATAGAATATGGCCAAGAGGTATTAAAAAAGATAAAATAGATATTTGGCTTAAAGATATAGCCCCCAGTAATGAATTAAGAAAATGGTATAATCATGATCCTAATAAATGGGAAGAATTTAAAAGAAGATATTTTGATGAATTAGATAAAAATCCAAAAATTAATGAACTTTTACAATTAATTAGAAAAAATGAAAATATTACTTTGCTTTATGCTTCTAAATCTCCATATAATAATGCAATTGCATTAAGAGAATATATAGAAAAGAAGATATTAAAGTAAACCAATGCCGCCGCGGGGATTTGAACCCCGGACCTCCTGGTTTCTCACAAACTCATCGATTTTATAGGTTATGAGCCAGGCGCTCCAACCCCTGAGCTACGGCGGCTTAATAAATTCCTTATTTTTAATTTTATAAGATTATTTATAATTTTAAATTTAATGGCTGAAAAAGAAAGATGGGGTATTGCATATATATATTCAAGTAAAAATAATACTATAATTCATATTACAGATATAACTGGTAGTGAAACAATTGCATTTAGTTCTGGTGGTAGGGTTGTTTTGGCTCAAAGATTAAAAGGTACTCCAACTGCTGCAATTTTAGCTGCAAAACAAGCTGCTCAAAAAGCTTTGGAAAGAGGTATAAATGCTGTTCATGTTAGGGTAAGGGCTCCTGGTGGACATAATGGTCCTTGGGTTCCTACACCATCTGCACAATTTGCAATTAAAACATTAATTACTTCAGGATTAAAGATTGGGGTTGTCGAAGATATAACTCCAATACCTCATGATCATTGTAGAAGGAAGGGAGGAAAGAGAGGAAGAAGATTATAATTTTTTATAAAATCTTCATTAATATTTTCTTAATTACTCTCTTTATTGCATATAAATAAAATTTAATTCTTTCCATTTGCTTTTTCTTCTAAAAATTTTATCAAATTTTCTATATCTTTTTCATATATTAATCCACCGGCTGCCTTTGGATGTCCTCCGCCATTTATTCCATATTCTTTTGCAAATTCTCTCATTAATATTCCTAAATCATATTTTCCAGATTGATTCCTTAAAGATATACTATATCTTTTATATTTTCCCTTAAATAATCTTCCAAATAATTTTTCTTTTAAAGATAGTACCAATATTATTTTTTCAGGATAAAATGATGATAATATTGTAGATATAACTGAAGATTTCTTCGCTTTAAATACTAACAATTTTTCAGATTCATATATTTTTTTAGCGCTTTTTAATCCTTCGTAATATTTTATTGCTTCATTCTTTAATTTTCTTAAGTCAAATTCTTTTATAAATTCTTCAATATTTAATGCTTTATCAATATTTTTTGATATTTTATATGGATATGATATTAAAAATAAATAAAAATATAATATATATGGAATATAAAAATATTTACCATTATAAAATCCTTTGTAATTTTTTAATAGATCATTTAATAATTCTTTATCGTTTTCCAACATAAAATCCCCCACAGCCCCAATAGATGCCAATAATGAATATTTTGAAAATTCTTCACCGAATAATATTTTTCCAATTCTATATGATATACTAGTTGTACATATTTCTAAATTAAATAATGCCCTTACATCAAAATATATTAAATTCTTTGGTAAAATTCTTGGAACCCTTCTTTTATGATGATCCAAATATATTATTTTTATTTTTTCATGTCTTTTAGAAAAATTAATTAAATATTTATCATCCATTGGCGTGTCTAAAAATATTATTGTATTTATTGTTTTCTTATTAAATATTATTCCATCCAATATCTTTATTAGATCTAAATTATTTTCTCCAGCAATTCTAAAATATTCCATATATTTCTTATTTAATTTTTCTAATATTATTTTCATTAATCCCAATGCCATTTTTCCATCCAAATCAGAATCTGCTACTATTAATATTTCTTCATTTGAATCTTTTATCTCTTTTGCTATATCTGAAAAATCCATTTAATATTGAAATACAATAATATTTAAAAATATAGAAGCCCCGATAGCTCAGTGGTAGAGCGGTGGACTCGTAATCCACAGGCCCGGGTTCAAATCCCGGTCGGGGCTATCTTCTATATCTATAATAATTTCCATAGTAATTTCCATAATTATATCCATAATAATTATAATAATTACTATAGTTTTGTTGGTTATATTGTAAATTATTTTCAGCGAAATTATCAATATTTTCTTCATTATTTTCCTCATTTTCTTCTTCGAATTTTTCTTCTTCTTCAACGAATTCTGGTAATAATTTATCTATTACATATACTGTTATATATATTAATGGGAAGAAAATTATTATTGAAAGAAAATCTATATAATTAAATTCTATTATTCCATATATAAGTGGTGTAAACATAATCTGGAAATATGAAAAGAATCCGGTTTTTCCAAGTATTTTTGCAATCTTTTTTCTTTTTATAGATGCTATTAATATAAATAAGGATAAAAATAAGAAAAATAATGTTATAATTAATTTATTATAATCATTAAGTTCATTATCTAAATATAAATGTCTTAACCAATCTATAGAAACCCATGAAAATATAATACTATTTGCTAAAGAGTGTGAATACCTAAGTTCTTTTCTTTCTACTAAGAATTCCATTGCAAACCATGTTATATAAACTGGATATGTAACCCATATAATTTCTATATTTGTAAGTGTAGATATAAATATTGTTGAGAATGCTTGAAATATTGATGTTATATCTATCATTATAATAAGTAAAAAATTTTGAAATATTAAAATATTAATTTTTAAATATAAATTTTAGAATAAAGATTATGGGTCTAGATATATTATATATATTGATTGTAATATTTGATATACTAATATCTATATGGAATGCATATAATGCTGGAAAAGCTTTGGAATATATGAAATTAAATAATATAGAGAGTGATTGGCCAAGAATGGTTGCATATTCTACATTGGTATTATCATTTGCAGGTGCAGCATATGGTAATGCATCATTATTATCAATTGTAGCATATTATTTAGGATATATTGATATATATACATTATTAGGAGTTCTTTCATTTTCATTTTTAGTATTTGGATTTTTAATAATATTGTTTGGAATTATTGTAACTGTAAATAGTATAATTGTTGCATCAAAAACAAAAAGGTTCTTTGATATATTTATTGCAATATATAATAGTATTGCTGTTATTTGGGATATATATAGTTATATAGAAGGATTTTCTACAGCATTTAATATATTAAGAAACCAATTTGGTAATGAAGAAAGAAATTCTCAAGGAGTATTTATTTTAATAATAATTGCTGCAGTATTAATTGCAGTATTTATGGTATATGGAGCATTTAAATATGGTAAAGCTTCTGTATATAAGGTAGAAAAATCATATATACAACCATCACCAATTGAAAGTTAATGAAGCATTTGCAATTTTTGGGGAAATATATAGATGATATAATAAAGGGGAATAAAAATTTAACTATAAGATTATCAAAGGCAAATTTAAGGATTGGAGATATTTTTATTTTACATGCTGGGGGAAAAGTAATTGGAAAATTTAAGGTAAAAAATATATATACAAAAAAATTATATCAAATAACAGATGAAGAAGCAAAAAGAGATGGTTATAATAATAAAGAAGAATTAATAAATGATTTAAAAAGAATATATAAAAGATTAGATTTAAATAGAGAGGTTGCAATTATAGAATTTGAACCTATAGAAATAATAAATAATATATCTTCTGAGGAATTTGCATGGGGTGGAAAAAAGATTGATTTAATCGAATTAGCAAAATTAATATTAAAATATGATGAAAAATTAAATGAAAAGGAAAGAAAACTATTAAATATTTTAATTGAAAGTGGGAGTTTAAGAAAGGCTGCAATTAAATTAGGAGGATTAAATAAAAGATATATAATTAGGAAAATATTAAAGAAGGGATTTTATAGATTAAGGGAAAAGAAAATCATATAATATTTTCTTGTCTTAAATTTATTTTTAAATTTTTAATAAATTCTTCATAATTATTTATATCTAATAAAAAACCTCCAAAGTTATCAAAACTAGAATAATAAATTAAATTATTATCAAACATCTTTTTCAATATATTATTTATTAATTTTTTATTTTCATCTTTATTTGTTCTAATTATCCCTCTATAAAAATTATTTACTTTATATAATAAAGCAATAACCCTCCCATTTATTATATTTTCTTTAATTAAAAGATTTAATAATAGAGATAAGAAATAGCCATTTCCATAATTTTTTTCAATTTTTATTATCTTTAATCCATTTTCATCTTTTATTTGTATATTATTATTTATTATATCATATAATAATTTTGAAAATTGTAATCTCAAATTATTTTCAGATTCTCTTAAAATATCAATATTATATTTTTTAAAGAAATATAATATCCCTTCTCTTTTATTATTCTCAATTAATCCTTCAATATCATATAATAATTCTAATAAATCTCCAATCTCTTCATTTTTATTAATATTATATATTTCACTTATTAGATCATCTGTTCTTTGTAAATTATATTTTAACTTTAATTTTATTATACTGCTAACTAATTTTTTAATATCTTCTTCAGATAAATCTTTGTAAAATATGCCTGCAATTCCTTTATCCTTTGTATTTAATTCTTTTACTAATTCTAAAGCTTTTTCATCACTTCCAGAAATGTTTGGAATATAGAAATTAAATGGAGAGCTTAATACTTTATATAAAGGTTTTGTAAATATACCTGGAATATTTATTCCAGTATATTTTGATAATATTTCCCTATCAATTAATTCATTTAGTATTTCATTATTTGGTTTATCAAAATCATATAAATTTCCAACTAATGATAAATATAAAATATTTTTATCATATGGATTTAAACTTTGATATAAATAATATAATATATTTGATGTAGATATTTCTTTATAACCATCCAAATTAAAAATATTTGGATTAAGATTTACAACATTATTTAATTCAATATCTTTTACTGTTGTAAAATGATGATCTATTATATATATCTTTTTATTTAAATCCTTATTTAACTTTATTACATCATCTGAAAATATGGATCCAGTATCTAAAAATATTATGTTATCATATTCATACCCACTTTCACCTAAAAATAAATTATTAACTTCCTTTTTACTTATATAATCTAAAAATGTTAGATGAACTTCAGAATTTTTTTCATATAGATATTTTAATAAAAATATTGATGAAGATAAACCATCAGGATTTAATGAAGATATAATCAAAAAATTTTGCTTATTTTCTACTGACTTATTTATTCTATTAGATATTTCTTCTATATAAGATAAAAATCTATTGTTCATGAATATCCATACATCTTTGCTATATCTCTACTATATTCAAATGTTTGTGGTAATTTTTTATTTCTCTTATAATATTTTATTAAACTTTTTACTCTGCTTTCTAATTCTTCTAATTTTTTCTTTGTTTTAATATCTTTTTTATGTAATTCTAAATGTTTTAGCATCATATTTATTTTTTTGAATAAATATAATAGATCTTCTGGTATTTCTTGTTTTAAATTTAAATCTTTTGTTGCATATTTTACTAACTTTTTATTTAATATTTCTTTAACCTTTATATTATATTTTTCTTTTAATTCTTTTCCAATTTGTGATGGAGTATACCCTTTATTCCATAATTCTTTTATTATATCATTAATTTGTTCTTTTGATATTTGATTATTTTCCATACTAGTTTAAATGATAAAAATATTAAAAAAATTATCTTTCATACGTACCTATAAAGTATCCATATCCAACAATATTTTCATCTCTTGCATATCTAATAAAATCTTCAAAAAACCATCCATCTATATATAATTCTTTATTTAGAAATAATATTATTGTATAATATCTATGTTTACCATGACCTCTTGGAGGACATGGACCATCATATCCAATTTTTCCAAAATCATTTTTACCCTGAATAATTTGTACATCATCTATTTTAACAATTCTTTCTTTCTTAATTCCTGGAGGTATACTTTTTATTGGTTTATTTATATATGCAATCCAATGTCTAAATATACCACCAGGTGCATCGGGATCTTCTACAAATAATAACATGCTTTTTGAATTGTTTGGTATCTCTTCAATTACTATTGGAAATGATATGTTTTTTCCTTCGCATGTATAATCCTTTGGTATTGCTTCTAAATCTCTAAAGGAACTTGAATATATATTTACTTTTATTGCATTGTCAGGTATTTTTATATCCAATATTTCCATAAAATATATTTATTTAAAAATTTAATATATTTATCTTTTATGATGAGAATCTAAAATCTGAAAAATGATGAGTTGTCGGTCTACTGATTTATAAAATTATTTAAAAATATTTTTAATATGACTGTTTTGAGAGAATATGAATATGAAGATCATACTGCAGATATAAAGATTGTTGGTTACGGGAATACACCAAAGAGAGCAATTGAGGCATTAATATTGGGAATGTTTAATATTATATATGATAATGAGAAAGTTGAGAAAAAAGAATCGAAACAATTTATAATTGAAGGAAAAAATATATTAGAAATTATATATAATGTTGCTAAAATATGTTTAGAGGATGTTTTTTATAAAGATAAGTTTGCTGTAAGAGATATAAGAGTAAAAAATTTAAAGAAAGTTAGAGTTGAAAGCAAGAAATATAAATGGGTATGTAGATTTGAAGTTTATGGAGAGAAATATGATAAAGAAAAGCATGGATTTAAAAAAGAAGTTAAAGCAGTCACTTTACATGATATAAATATTACAAAAATAATGAAAACCTATTGGAGTACAGAAATTGTTGTTGATGTCTAGCTTTCTTGTTCTTTTTTAGCTTCAAAATATTTATACAATGGTATGTTTCCAATTAAATAATATAATAGATCTAATATTATTGCAATAGATAATACAAATGCAAATTCATCAACAGATGGTTCTGGTACTATAAAATATAATAAAAGTAATGTGTATAATGCGATAATCTCCATTAGCATTCCAACTCTAAATGACATTCTTACTCTTTCAATAAATGGTTTATCTTTTTCCTTTACTATATTTGTTGATAATACTACATTATTATCAATTGCAAATCCTAGAATCATTAACATTCCAATAAATCCATTTGCTCCTATAGGATATTTTGTTATAGATAATATTGCTAACAATCCAATAATATCAAATAATATTGTAGATATTATATTTAGGGTAATCCTAGAAGCTCTAAATGCTATAAATATTACAAATGCTGTAAGTACTATTGCTAAAAATACGAAAAATAAAAATTGATTAAATATAAGATTACCTACTAAAGAACTATAATGTTGTATTGATATATCTGTAGGTAGCAAACTAATATTATAATCTTGATTTAATAAATTAATTAATAATGTTTCATTTATTTGATTTCCAGATTCAATATAAATAATATTTGGTGTATTATATAATACATAATCTGTTATATTCATTTGATTCAATGCATTTTGTATTTCTGAATTTGTTATATGATAATTATTATTTATTAATGTTACATAACCTCCAGAAATTGTAATAGATTTATTAATTATATATCCATATTTAAAATAATTGAATAATATTATTCCAGCAAATATTACAAATATTACTATGGAAATTAATAGAAACTTCTTATAATTATTTTCTATAAATGATAAGATCTTCATTAATAGGCTCATTTTTTACATATTCTTAAAAAAATATATAAACTTATATTTTTCATAATAGGTATATGAGATCATTTAACTATTTAGTAGAAATAATATTGACCGTATCTTTAATATTGGTATTCTTAACAAACTTACAATTTCCTCAAAGTCCTTCATATTATATAAATTCATTTAATAAAAAATATACATTATATACAGCTTTAGCAAATACTTATAATAATAAATTTCTTAGTTTTTTAGAAACAAATCAATTCGATGTATTGGCTTCAATATATAATAGTATGCTATCAAATTATTTCAATAGTTATGATTTAAAACAAACGATAGATTATAGTTTAAATTTTTATAATACTTATAATTCAACATGTTATGAATTCTTATTTCCATTTCCATATCTTGGAAACAATTTATTATATTCATTAAATATAAGTGAGCAGGTTAATAACTTTTTCTTAATATATAATTCTCAAGGAAAAATATGTGGAAATATTGCATCAAGTGATGATTGGTATGGAGTAATAATATCTAGTTATTCTAGTAATAATTTATCTATATATTTAAATTTAACAAATGTAACAAGTTTTGTTAATTATACTATTGATCCATATTCATTTTATGCATATAATAATGATTTATATCCAATACAAATTCAATATTTAAATGTATCATATGTTAATACATCTAATGGATATATTCCTTTAATAAATATATCATTAAATTTGCCAAATGGATATAGTCAACCAATAATAATATTATTTAGGGCTGAAAATAATAATTTTAATTATTTAAATTTAACAAACAATTATCAATTGGTAAATAATTTACCTGCTCAATTAGTACAATATGCTGTATTTCCATTTAGTTGGGAAACATTATATATTTCTCCTCAATGTTTAGATCAATCTAATGTTATATCATTTACAAATAATAATCAATATTTTAATTTAACAAATTCATCATATTATCCTCCTGTACTATCTGGAAATACTTCAATAACAGTTGTTGCCTGGATTTATATAAATAGTTATTATTCTTCTTCTTGTGCTGATGGAGAAAATTATATAAGTGCAATAGTTCATTTACCTGGATTAAATGATTATGCTGGCTCTACATTTAGACAGATTATAATACCAAATAATGGCCAATATTATTTGGGAATAGACGAAAGTTATGATGTTGGATATTTACCAAATTATCTCTTACCAATGGATCAATGGGTATTTGTTTTTTGGGAATATAATAATAGTAATGGACAATTTTATGGAGGATTTATAAATCAAAGTGGAATATACTATGGTCAATTGGTACCTTATCCTGGTTATTCATCTTTACAACCTTTAAATTTATATTATCCACCAAATGAAACATTATATTTAGGAACCCCTACAACAATGTATTCTCCTCAATGTACATTTTTAGGAAATATATATGTAATTGCATTTTACAATCAACCATTAACAATAAATCAGTTAGAAAATATATATTATTCAGAAGATTTTAATTATTATAATCCAGTATTAATTTATTATAGCAAAAATTATAACCCAAGTACGGGAATATTATATGGAAATGGGCCAAATTATAATATGCAAGCATATAATAATCCTCAATCTATAAATTTTGTAAAACCATATTCTCAATTAATAATAGATTATTCAATCCCTCCAAACTATCAGAATAATATATTATCTTCAAATATAAATATTAGCCAATGTTATCCTGTAAATGTTTATTATTCAAATCAATTAATACCAATAATATTGTATAATTATTGGAATTATTTTAATGTAAATCCAGTACCAAGTGGATATAAATATAGTAGCAGTATAGTTTATCCATATGGCTTAGGATATTCTAAATTCTCTGTATATGGCTCGTAGTCAATTATATTTATATACAATTGTTGTATTATTATTAATTTTATTTTATTTTGTTTCTAATTTAGATTTATTAGATAAAGAATTTCAGTTTTATTCAGATACTTATCCTCAATATGGAGAAATATATAAATTATTATATGGAAATGATATATTTGAAAATATATTAAATTTGTATGGATCTACATTAATTCCATTTACTGTTTATTATAATTGTTCATATAATATTATACAAGTTCCAAATTATTTTAATTCAACACATGTAATTGTAGTAGATAATGTTTATAATGTATTACCTTCATATGCATCAAATAATTTTGTAGTATTTAAAATAATAGATAATTATTCTATAAGTTCTTCTAGTACTGGATATTGTATATTTAATGGATATGAAGTATATAATCCATATTTTAATAATCAATTTGAAGGAACTGGTAATTTGCCATATTATGTTGTATTTTATCCACAAAGTATATTTACTATAAATGATAATTATTTAAATAATTTATATAATTTGGAAGAAAATGTGATTTTTCAATATTTGAATAATTATAAATGTATTGCTGGAGAAATAAAGTCTTTAAGTGTTCAGAAAATATTAAATGGAATTTCTGTGAACTTTTTAAATATATCAAACGCTCAATTGAATAATAATATAATATCAGTAAATATTACTAATAATGATATATGTCCAATTGATTTAAATAAGATATATTATGATAATTATAATATACCATCATTTGGAAATAATTTTAATACATCTTCTAATAGTTATTTAATTTATCCAGGTCAGCAAATTGTTGGATATTATCAATATAATAATGATGATTTATATTTTTGTTTAGAATCTTTAGGTAATGAGATATGTACACCAATTAATAATTTATCAATACAATATTATGTTCCAATAACATTATATAATTCTCAACCCATTCCAACTCCCGAACCTTTCCAACAAGATATAGCAATATGTAATGGAACAATTAATATTGGTAATAATTTTGCATATGTAAATAATATAATATTATTTAATCAAATTAATTCAAATGGACAAAATGTAATGTTCTTTAATCCAAATAACGGACAATTATTTTATTCATGGTATGAAGGTCAATTAGTTAATGGAAATACATATTGTGATGTATGGTGGGTAAATATTCCAAATGGAATACCTGCTAATGGTAATTTTGTAATTTATATGGCGATTGGAAGTTATAATACAAACTATTATTCTCAATATTATACATATGTTGGTGCACCTATACAAGTTTTAGGTACTTCTCAATATGATAATGGTAATTATGTATTTAATTATTATCAAAACTTTGGAAATTTAAGTTCATTACCTCCAAATTGGGCATATGTGTGTGGTAATCAGTATAGTGTTTCTTTTTCTACAAATTATACAATTATTCCGCCTACTACTTCAATGGGTTTATAATGATGGTATTACTACTATAGTAAACTTTACTATGCAAAATAATATATTACAAATCTATGTTTCTATTCCAACTACTAGTGGTACAATGTGGGACATTATAGATTTAGGAGTAGGTGGAACAAATCCACCAACTGGAAATACGTATTTCGGCAGTGGTGGAGGGATTGTTTCTGGTGGTAATAGTTATGGTGCCGCATTTTCATATAATAATATAGGAACCGCTGGTGAGTTTAAATTATTTGTAGGAACTTCTAATGTAGGAAGTACACCATATAGTTATGTTCCAACAATATATGAAATTGGATTTTCTAGTAGTTATACTTATTTCTTAGTAAATTATACTCAAATATTAAGTACTACAACAATACCTGGTTCATTTAGTTTACCAATAACAGTAGCGCAACAGCAATCAGGTAATAATATATACTTATATTGGGTTTTATTAAGATCATTGCCACCAAATGATGTAATGCCTTCAATTTCTATAGGATCTGAAAGTTCCTGGCCGCCTTAATATTCTCTACAATCCTGGTATGGATAAGATATTATATAAAATCCTTTTGTAAAATAATCCTTTCTTTTTGCTAATCTTATCCTAATTATTTGTTCCCTAAATATTTTATTTAAGTAATTTAAACTATAATAAATTCCTAGAACTTTATAAAAAGAATATATATGATATCTATTTGGAACTTCATTTTTATCTTCTGCAAAAGATCCAATAAGAATATTTAAATATTTCTTCTGTGCAAATTCTAAAAATTTTTTAGTTGTATAAAATTTTTCTATATCATTAATTAAATTCTTTATTGAAAAAAGTATAGATAAATTATTTTCTCTTATTTTTTTAATATCTACATAATTTAATCCTCCAAAAAGGAATTTTTTATCATATTTAATAGGATCAAATAATCCATTTAAAAAATATTTACTTGAAATCTTATCGTTATAATTTAAATCTCTTCCAATAACAAATACTAAATCATTATAATATTTATCAGAATAGAATAATTCATTTGCAATTTCTAAAGCTTTTTTAGGATCTTCATTATTTATTAATGCGCAATAAAATAAATTTAATTTTTTATAATATAAAATATTATTTAATTTAAAATATTTTAGATCATTTTTATCAAAAACTTCATAGCAAAAAACAATATTTTTTATCTTATTTTTATAATATTCACTTGCTAGCTCTTCTTCATTATCATTTGGTAAACAGAAATCATACATAAAAAATATTTATTCTTCAACCTTATTTACGTTTTCAAGTTTCTCATATTCTTTCCAAAAATATTCTAGATCTTTACTTATCAATTGTGCAGGGCCCTGGTATCCGCAATCTAAGCATACCCAACTATTATCTTTTGCGAATAATGGTAGTATATTTGTTGAATGACATCTTGGGCATATGTATGTTGCCATATTGTATTATGAAATTTTGGTATATTTAAACTATTTTTAAATAATGTTGGTAATCAATGATCTAAAATAATATTGATTTATATCTACCTCTAGATTCTACAACTTTTAATCTATGAAAAATTTCATCATATTTTTCACTAAAGGATTCTTTATATCCTTCTAATATTAAAGAAAATTTATCATAAATTCTCCAATGATTAGATTCAAATAATTCTTTAAATAAATGTAAATCTACAGCATAATCTTCTATTCTATTAGAAAAGAAACTTAATCCAAAATCAATAAAATATATTTTTCCATTATTATATATCATATTTCCAGTAGTTAAATCTCCATGTACAATTTTATTTTTATGAATTAATCCAATATATTTTCCAATATTATATAATATTTCTTCATAATTCAATTTTTCCAAATATTTTGCTAAATTATATCCTTCAATATATTCCATTACAATAATTCCATCTTCTTCATTTTTATATAATAATCTTGGTACATTAATATAATTATATAATTTTTCTAATATTCTTGCCTCAATTCTAGTCCTATATTTTCTAAATTCTCTGTCAATTAATTCATTTCTATATTTTTTCTTATATCTATACTTTAATACTATTTTATTTTTATCATTTTCAATTTTAAATTCTTCAGAATCAATTTCTAATTTATTTAAAAAATTTTTATCGAATTCAAATATATATTTATCATTCTCTCTTTTATTACTTTCAATTAAATATATTTTTGCTTCTGCTCCATGTCCAATTAATTTATATTCCATTTTAAATATTTAATTTCTCTTTATATTTTTCAAATTCTTCTAAAAGTTCTTTTAATAAATCTAAATCAATATTTTTAACTTCTTTATGTTCTATTTTTTTCATATATTCATAAACTTCTTTATAATAATTATAAACTTCTGAAGAAATTTTTCTTTTTCTCTTTAATTCCTCAAATTTATTTAATATATCTTCTGGACTATATACATTTATATTATTTTTAATTAAATAATATTGAGAAATTGTAATAACTGAATTATATAAACTTTCAAATGCTTTTATTAACATTAGATTGACATAATTTATTCCTTCTTCAGCTCTTTTTTTCATTATTTCTAAATATTCAGGTGATGTTTTTATTAATCCATTTTCTAACATTTTTTTGAGAGAACCAAAGATTCCTGCAGGATCTATTATTGGCTCGCCTTTTCTTAATATATCCAAAAACTAATGGATCCCCATTTAGTATCATTTCCCAGAATTTTGATAATGTTAGTGTTGTTACATGAATTTTTTTATATTTTTCATCTGCCAATAATTTGTTTAAATTATCAAAATAAAAAGGAACTGTTATATTTAGGTCTTGTGCATATATATCATCTACTATTATTAATAAATCAATATCTGATTTTTCATTTTCTTTATTTTCTGCATATGATCCAAATAAGACAATCGATTTTACTAATCCATCAACTTTTTCAATTAAATCTTTTGAAAAATTCAATATTATATCATTAGAATTATTATCCATAAAGAATATTTATTCTTGTAATTTTTTAATATTTCTAGTATGTAATTCTCTTATATCATTAATATTTAGATATATTGTTGCAAGTCTATCAACACCAAGACCCCATGCCAATACTGGATAATTTATATTAAATTGTTTTAGTAATTCTTCCCTAAATACACCTGCACCTCCAACTTCAATCCATCCTAATTTTGGATGCTCAGCATATACTTCAACAGAAGGTTCTGTAAATGGAAAATATGCTGGATAGAATTTTATATTTTTTGCTTTTACAACATTTACTACTAATTCTTTTAATATTCCTAATAAATCTAAAAATGTTAAATTATCATCTAAAACAATTCCTTCAAGTTGATTGAATTCAATAAAATGCTTTGCATCAATTGTATCATATCTAAATACTTTTTCTATTAAAAAATATTTACCAGGTTTTTCTGCATTTAATAATGTTCTTGCAGATATAGCAGTATCATGTGATATTAACATAGCTCTTTTTGAAATATTTTCATCAAATGTTTTAAAATATTTTAATTGTGTCTTTTTAACATTTTCAAATAAATCTTTTGGAAAATCTTCTATATATTGTATATTTTTAATATAAAATGCATCCATTATTGAAATATCTCCTGCAGGATGATCCTGTGGTATAAATAAACAATCTAAATCCCAGAAATGTGATATTATCATATTATATTTATCCATTTCTTTAAATCCCATTGATATTAATTCTTCTCTTATTTTATCTAAAAATTCTAAATATGGATTATATCTTCCAATATTTTCTTCTTCAATATTAATTCTTATATCATATGGCCTAAATTTTTTATTTTTATATATTTTTTTATCAATAACTTCCTTTGTATATTTTTCAATATATTCTTCAGGTTTATAATTTTTCAAAATTTCTTTTCCTTTTTCATTTATTTTTGCATAATAAATTGTTTCTTCCTTTTCTTCAATAATTCCTTTTCTTCCTTTAAATAATTTTATTGTATTTTCATTAATATTTTCTAAATATTTTTCATATGTTTCTATTTCTTTAATATATATTACTTTTCCATTTTCGATCTTTATTGCACCATTTTTTCTTAAGAATCCTAAAGAAAAGGCTAATTCATCTTTATTAAAATATTTATTCAATTCTTCTAGATTTATTTCTTTCCTTTCCTTTAATAAATTTAATAATCTTCTTTCAGGTAATCCTTCTTTTAAATATTTTTTTCCAAGTTCAGTTAATTCATATTTTTTTATTTTTTCTTCTCTTAATTCTATTAATCCTTTTTCTTTTAAAAATCCCAAAGTTCTTAATACTTTATATTTTTCAATATTTAATTCATTTGAAATTTCATCTAAATTTTTCCAATTATCATTTAATATAGATAATACTTTATATTCAATTTCAGATATCATATTTAATATATTTCATTAATTCCTTTATGCTTATTTCAAAACCAGTTAATGGATACTTTATATCTAATTTTTCTAATATATTTGGATCAATTTCTCCAATCCATCCAATATTTTCATTATTTACAAATATATCTCCTTGTCTTCCATCTATTAAAAATTTATGATTTGAATTTCTTATATCAAAATCAATTTCTAATTCTTTAAATAATCTCTTTAATACCTTTAATGAATCATTTACAGAAACCTCATAATTAGAATAAATATATAATAAATCTAAATCTTCAATTATTTTATTATTTTTAATATATGAAACCCTATTTAATTCAAATATTTTTGCAGGGAATTTTAATTCATTATTTTCAGATAATAATTGTAAGAAAGAAGATAATAAATATACTCTAATTGAATTATAAGATGATGATGCAGGATTTATTAATTCAATAATCTCTCTATCTTCATTTAATAAGCTATTTATATCCTTATTAGATAATATTGGAGTATATATTTCTATGCATCCCATATTAACCATTATTTTTCTTATATTATTTATTATCTTTCTTTCTTTACTTAATTCTCCCTTTGTATATATTTTAATTTCTCTTGGTTTTAAATTATTATATCCATAAGAAATCAATATTTCTTCAATTATATCATATTCAGATAATATATCATCCCTATAATTTAGATATTCAATAATTAATTTATTATTTTCAATTTTTGCATTCATTCTTTTTCTATTTAAATATTCAACAATTTTTTTATCATCTAATTCTATTCCTAAATATTTTTTAATTTTATTTAAATCCATTTCTTTTTTAATAATTTTTAATTCTGGTGTTTTAATTTTTTTATCAGGATATATTACATTAATTGAATATATTTCTCCTCCAAAATCTTTTAATGCCAATACAATTACATTTAATGCCAATAATATTTTTTCTAAATCTGTTCCGGAAACATCTATGAAAATATTTTTTGTATTAATATCTAGCTTTCCAATTTTATTTGAATTTATTATTGGAGGAAATGAAATAATATTATTATTTGAATCAATTAATATTGGATATTTATTATATTTATTTAAAATATTTGCATATTTTTTACCAGGTTCTGTATTTTCCAATATTTCTCTTAATGATAATTCTTTATCAAATCCTAAAGGAATAAATTTTGTTTCTGGATCTGCTAATTTATAATAAACAGGAAATTCAATTAAATCAAAATTATGTGTCCCAATTGCAACTTTTTGTCTATTTCTTCCAAAAGATTGTGATATTTTTTCTTGTAATTGTATTAAATCTTTTAATCTGTCTTCATTTAATTTTACATTTTTAACAATTGCACCAACAATATATGGTCTTACATTTGATATTTCTTTATCAACAATTAAACTATAGGGAGAATCTTTTATTTCAAATTTTGGAATTCCATTTTCAATATTTAATATTCCTTTTAATTCTCTTGCAATTCCAGTTAAACTATATAAATCAATTCTATTAAAATCTTTTACTTCAATTTTTGCATTATTTCCATTAATTTCATCTAATTCACATTTTATATTTAATAAATATTCACTTAATTCTTCTTCAGATAATTTTTTATTTAATAGTTTATATAATTCATTTAAAGATACATCTAAAACAACCATTAAACCTCAATTCCTAATTTCTTTAAAATTTCTTGTTCTTTATTTTTATTCTTTATATCTTTTTTAGAAATTCCCCTATATCTTGCACATGCAGGACAAATATATATTTTTATAGGACTGGATAAAATTAGCATGGGACTTTGTTCTGCAGAAACATCTGGTTTAAGTTTTGGTGATATTGTTAGTTTAATTGCCTTATCCAATCTCACCATTCTTCCACAATAATAACAAGGTACATATTCATACTTCTTATTCTTCATTGTTTTATATTATTTGATATTATCATATTTGCCATAAACGTATATTATTAGGATAAAATTTTTAATCTTAAATATTTAAAAGGGTAAAACTTTATTAATTTATAATGGTATATCGGTCAGATGGGGTTTCCAGTTGATATAGATTTTTTAAGGAATAATATAGAATTATATAAAGAAACATTTAGAAAAAGGGGTTTAGATGAAAATATTGTAGATAAAGTAATTGAGTTAGATAATAAGAGAAGGGAGTTACAAAGGGAGTTAGATAAATTAAGATATAAGAAAAATTTATTATCAAAATTTTATGGATCAGTTATTCAATATTTAAATGGAAAAATAGATAGAAATACATTAATTAAAGCTGCAATAGATATTGGATATGATATACATGAAGGAAATATTTCAGAAGAATTATTAAATAAATTAAAGGAAGATATAAAAGATTTAGATGAAGAAATAAAGAAAGAAGAAGAAGAATTTAATAATGTTGAGAATAATTTAATAGACCTATTATGGAATTTTCCAAATCTATTATCAAATGAAGTTCCTGTTGGAGATGAAAGTAAAAATACACCAGTAAAATTCTGGGGAATTCCTAGAGTATATGATATAAATTTATTTAAAGAACAGACTGAAAGATTTGGATGGAGGATTGTTGAATTAAATGAAATATTAAATAATAAGGAATATGAAAAATATATAAAAAATAGAGAATTACTTGAAGAATTAAATAAAATATTAAATGATGAAGAAGATTTTAAAGAAATAAACTTTAATGATGTATTAGATTTTGATAAATTAAATAATGACAAAATAGTAGTATATAAAAAGGTAAATCATGAATTAAAGCATCAATATGATATATTAAAAGAATTTAATTTAGCAGATACAGATATTGCTGGAGAAGTTTCTGGTTCAAGATTTTACTTTGAATTTAATATATTATCTTTGTTAGATTTATCATTGAGTATGGAAGGTGTAAAATATATGATAAATAAAGGTTATACATTTACAATACCTCCTTATATGCTAAAAAAAGATATATTGGATGGAATAATAACATTGGATGATTTTGCAGATATGATGTATAAAATTGATGGAGAAGATCTATATTTAATAGGGACTGCTGAGCATCCAATAACTGCATTATATTATAATAGAATTATTGAAGAAGATCAATTACCAATTAAGATTGTTGGATGGAGTCCATGCTTTAGAAAGGAAGCTGGTGCACATGGTAAAGATACAAAGGGATTATTTAGATTGCATCAATTCCATAAAATTGAACAATATATATTTTGTAAACCAGAAGATTCTGAAAAATATCATAAAGAATTAATAAGAAATGCAGAAGAATTTTTAGAGAAATTGAATATACCATATAGGACAGTTATAATTGCATCAATGGATATGGGAAAGAGAAATTATAAACAATATGATATTGAAGGATGGTTCCCAGGACAAAATAAATATAGGGAATTAGTATCTGGATCGAATGTAACAGATTGGCAGGCAAGGAGATCAAATATTAGATATAGAAAAAAGGATAATAGTTTAGATTACGTACATACATTAAATTGTACATTATCTGCAATACAAAGAACATTAACATGTATAATAGAAAATAACTATGATTATAAAAATAATAGAATATTAATACCCGGAATATTAAGGCAATATATTGGAAAAGATTTTATAACAAAATAGCCGCGGAGGGGATTCGAACCCCTGATAAGAGGGTCTGCAGCCCTCCCCCTTAGGCCCCTCGGGCACCGCGGCATATTAAATTTTTAATATTCTCTTATTATAAAACTTCTTACTATTTATATCATAATCATATAAAATAGGTACTGCAGGTTCAATTTCTAAATTTAATATTTGTTCTTCATTTAAATTTTCAATATATGAAACAATTGACCTTAAACTATTTCCATGTGCAACAACTAAAACATTTTTATTTAATTCTAAGTCTCCCTTTATTGCTCTTTCAAAAAATGGTATAGTTCTTTTTTGTGTATCTTCTAAACTTTCCCCATTTGGAGGTCTTACTTTTAAACTTCTTCTCCATAATCTTACTTGTTCTTTTCCATATATTTCTGCAACTTTATCCTTATTTAATCCTTGTAAATCTCCATAATGTCTTTCATTTAAACTAATATCTTTTATTACTGGAATATTATATCCTAATATTTTTATAATAATTTCTAATGTTTCAATTGCTCTTGATAATAAACTTGTATATGCAATATCAAATTTTATATTTAAACTTTTTAATATTTCTCCAGCTCTTTTTGCCTGTTCTCTTCCTTCATCTGTTAATGGTACATCTACCCATCCAGTAAATCTATTTTCTTTATTCCATAATGATTCGCCATGCCTTATTAAGCATAGTATGGGCATATTAGTTATTATCCCTTAAATACTTATATACCTGTTTTCCCAATAATGTTAATTTATAATATGTATGATGCATTCTAACCTGAAATTGTTTCTTTAATCTTGCTTTTGTTCTCTTAACAGTTTTACTATGTACTTCTTCAATCAATCCAATCTCTTTTAATTCTTCTAATATCTTATTTACTTTATTAATATCAATTTTTGTATATTTTGATATGTTTTTTGCATAATCCAAATTCGCAATCTTTAAGTGATTTAGAACTTTAAAATAATCGGGATCATCTTTTAGCATTTTTGCTAATAATCTTATTTCTTCTGACATATGTTTAATAATTCTGAAAAATGTATATGTTTTATGAATCCAAAAGATGATCTTGAAAAGAAGCATTTTTATACATATTGTATAAGTGAGAAGGATTATATAAAAAAAGGAGAAAGAGTGGGATTGTTTATATTTTATGAATATATAGAGAAGACATTAAATGAATTTCCAAAAATAAATGATGATGTTCTTGAAATAATTAGACTATTTTTAAATAATATATATTTATTGATATCCAAACCAGAAGAAAATGAAAAATATTTAAAATATGCAGTATATATTGAAGAAAAGGCAGAAGAATTGGAAAAAATTGGTAAAGAAAAAATAAAGAATTTTATAGATTTTTCAGATATAGATGATGAAGAAATAAAGAAATTAAATAATTTAAGAATAAATATAAGGATATTGGAAGATTTATTTTGGTTAATAGTTAAGAATAAAGAAATACCAAATAATGGTTTATATTTAGTTATACCGCATTTCCTAAATGTATCATCAAAATATGTATTTTATTATATAGCAATTAAATATTATGATAAATTAAAACCAATTAAAAGATTGGATAATATAGAGGTAAAATATAATGAAGAAAAATATAAAGAATATTTAAATAAATATAAAAACAAAAGGCTTGATGAATATATATAAAAATTTTTTGAAAAATTGAATTATGAAATTTAGTATAATTACTTTGGGATGTACATTAAATAAAGCTGAAGGAGAAATAATGAAAGATATACTAATTAAAAAAGGATATAAATATACAGAAAATCCTGATGAAAGTGAAATATTAATAATAAATACATGTACTGTTAAAGGACCAACAGAATCAAAAGCAATAAAATTGGTAAATAAATATAAGGATAAAAAATTAATCTTGGCAGGTTGTTTAGTACAACATCAACCAGAATTATTTAATGGTTATCCATTAATTGGTTTAGATCATATAGATGAAGTAGATAAAGTTTTGGAAGATTATTTAAATGGAAAAATAGATGTATTAATTGATAGAAAAAATACAAAAAAATTATTGCCTTCTGTGGATCAATATCCAATAAAGATAATAATATTGCAAGAAGGATGTTTATGGAATTGTTTATATTGTGCTACAAAATTGGCAAGGGGTAATGCAAAATCATATCCTCCAGAATATATTTATAAAGAATTAAGGGATGCAAAATTAAATGGATTAAAGATTATATATTTTACAGGAACAGATTTAGCAACATATGGATATGATTTAAATATTGATTTAGCAGATTTATTATTTGGATTAAAAGATATTAAGGGAGAATATTATATAAGGGTTGGAATGGCAAATCCTGGAATTTTAAATAAATTTATTGATAAATTATTAGATTCTTATGATAATGAAAATATATTCAAGTTCTTTCATATACCAGTTCAATCAGGATCAAATAATGTATTAAAAACAATGGGTAGGGGATATAGTATTGAAGACTTCTATGAATTAATTGAAAAAATAAGGAAAAGATATTATGAAGGAACAATTGCAACAGATATAATTGTTGGATATCCTACAGAAACTGAAGAAGATTTTAGAAAAACATTGGAATTAGTTGAAAATGTAAAATTTGATATAATAAATATATCAAAATATTGGCCAAGACCAAAAACATTATCATATAAATTATATAAACAACTACCTGGTCATATTGTAAAGGAAAGATCTAGAAAACTAAAAATTATATTTAATAAATATTCATATGAAAGAAATAAACAATGGTTAAATTGGGAAGGATATGCAATTGTAGAATCAAAAGGAAAATATGAAAATACATGGATTGCTAGAAATTATGCATATAAACAAATTATAGTAAAATCTGATAAAAATATTTTGGGAAAAACAATAAAAGTAAAAATTAATAATATCACACCAATCGATTTAAGAGGTGAATTATTAGAAATAAAGGAAGAAAATTTATTGGAAAAAACATTATATTGAAATTTACCACCGATTTGGTAAAATATTATTTTAAATATGCTATAGTTTATTAAAAAATAATGGTAGACCTAAATATTTTAATAGGTGGTCAGGCTGGTCAAGGAATAGATTTTGCTGCAGATATAATATCAAGAGTATTCATTAAATTGGGATATAATGTATTTAATTATAGATGGTATATGAGTTTAATTAGAGGGGGACATAATTATAATATTGTTAGTATATCTAGAGAAAAAATATATGCACCATATTTTGAAGATTTTGATTATATAATTGCATTTGATCAAAATACGGTAAATTTACATAGTAAAAAATTAAAGGAAAATGGATTAATAATTGGACCAAAAAATGTTGTATATAATAAAAAAGTTGATATAGATTTAGATTATTATTATAAAAAATATAATGTTAATAAAAAATATGAAAATACAATTGTTCTATTAGCGTTTTTTAAATATTTAAATATTGATAAAGAAATAGTTAAAGATGTATTTGAAAAAAGAATAGGCGATCCTGAAGAATTAAAATTAATTGACATTATTTATAATGATTTAAATATTAGTAGTAAAGAAAGTATAGAAAAGGGAGTTTATAAGAAACAATTTTATTTATCTGGTTCTGAAGGAATTGCATTAGGAGCAATTGCTGCAGGTTTGGATATATATATTGCATATCCAATGACTCCTGCGTCTCCCGTTTTGCATATTTTAGCATCTCTAAGGGATAAATATAATATTGTAACATATCAACCTGATAATGAAATTGGTGTAATTAATATTGCTTTAGGTGCATCTTATGCAGGTGCAAAGGTAATGATTGGATCTTCTGGAGGTGGTATAGATTTAATGGCAGAGGCAATTAGTTTAGCAGGTATGGCAGAAATTCCTTTAGTAATTTATTGGGCTCAAAGATATGGACCTTCAACAGGTATGGCAACACATACAGATCAATCAGATCTATTAGAAGCATTAAATATTGGTCATGGAGAATTTCCTAGAGTCGTTATTGCACCTGGAGATCCTGCAGAAGCTTTTGAAAGAACAATTGAAGCATTTCATATTGCATATAAATTTAATAATCCTGTAATATTATTATCAGATCTATTTTTAGGTGAATCTAAGATGAATTTCGATTATATATATGTACCAAATATAGAAATATCGAGATATATAGATTTGGAACCTCCAAAGAATTATCAAAATTATAAAATAAATGATCAAGGATATCAATTAAGGGCAATACCTGGTTTTGATGCAATTGTAAAAGCTTCATCTTATGAGCATGATGAATCAGGTATAGAAACAGAAAATCATGAAATGGGACAAAAAATGAGTGAAAAAAGGATGAGGAAATTAGAATCTATTGAAAAGGAATTAAAAGAATTTGAACCATATCAAATATATGGAGAAGGAAACAAGTTAATTGTTTCTTGGGGTTCTAATAAGATGCCAATATTAGAAGCATTAAAATATTTAAAAGGTTGGAAATATTTGCATATATCTTATTTATCTCCATTTCCAAAAGAAATTAAATATTTACTAGAAGAATCTAAAGAAATAGTATCAATTGAACATAATTTAACTGGACAATTATCAAAATTAATAAAACAAGAATTAGGAATTGAAATTGAAAATAAATTATTAAAGCATTCTGGAGAACCATTTTCTGTTAAGGAAATATTAGATTATATAAAAAATCTATAATTACTTTTTATTTAAAGCTTTTTTATCTTTTTCCCATTCTTCAATATCTCCATCAATAATATAAAAAATTGGATTTGGTTCTATTATTTTTTCATCTTTTATTTCTTCATATTTTTCTTTATCTCTTATTTTAAGTTTTTCAAGTAAATGTTGAAATTCAAAATTTATTTGACCAATTGTTACTGGCATTTTTAATTTTAAATCATACTTTATTATTTTATCTTTATTAAAATTGTATCCTCTTCTTTTTCCTTCTAAATAAACATAATATAAATATGTTCCTATATATAATATTGGATCATTTGTTTTCTTGAATCTTATTAATTGAGGATGATTTTTATATCCTTTTGTTTTTCCTAATAATACTTTTTGGGCTAATAAGCCTTCTCTCCATAAACCTAAAAGACCAAGTTTATCTAAATATTTTGGATGTAATGACCAAAGTCTCATTAAATTATAATTAGGCAGTGAGCTTTTTTATATAGAAATTAGGCTTCATTGATAGTTATTATATTCTCTTAGGGGATTAGGAATATTTATAAAACTTATATGAAGAAGTCTATTTATTTAATAATTATAAAAATAATTACCTTTTTTAAAGCTTTACTAAAAATATATTATATGAAAAAGCCTATGACTTTAGAAGATATTATTTTTTAGTAGATTAGAAAATATAAAAAGTATTAGAAAAATTAAAGATAAATTGAAAGAATCTAAAGAATATCTAGATGATAAATTGAAAGAATATGGGCCAGTAATAGCAGGTTATGCATTATCATTATCTCCTTATACAAGAGCTTCACTTTCAGTAGGATCATATTTAGAAGGAAGACTTGGTGGTCGTAGAGGTATAGCTGCAAAATATGCATCAATAGCAATTGGTGTTGCTGTTACTGCTGCTGCTATAGGTGCATTATTTGGAATACATGCATTACCTTCACATAATGAACATATACAATATTTAGGATCTCAAAATGGTTATGAAGCATTTGTACCAAACGGTCAAACAGTAAATTATAATGGACAGACAGATCCTACAGGTAATTTAATATTAAACAATGGAACTACAGTACATGACGTAATATGGAATGGCCAGTATGCAAGTACAATAATTAATAATCATAATCAAATAGTTCAATTGAATAGTCAATTTGTTGGGCAGACTGATCCAATAAATCATCAACCATATGACCCCTTAAAGGATTTATATGTAATTAAGGGCCAGGTGCCAGTTGAGCAGGCGACAATAAATGGACAGACATATTATGTAATAGAGGCAAATAAAATAAATCCAGCAGACATTGCAGGATTCTATACATATGATAAATGGGTATCCAACTTCGTAGCAGCAATGAATACACCAGGAACATACGCAGCAGTAATACCAGGAAATTCTCCTGTATTCCAATGGACAAACACAACAGGAACAGTAGCATACCAAACAATGCTATATGGACACTATGGACAATTTGCCGGAGGAGTTGTATTAATCTTACCAAATAAAACCATAATTCCATACGGTACCCCTGCTAGTCCTGCTGGTTCAGCTATTTCTTTTGATTCCCCATCTCAGGTATATTCTTCTTCTAGCTAATTTTTTAGCAATTTTTAAGATACGCTTATTATATAAGGTACTCCATAGGTTGCTATTATCCAATTTAGATACATAAATCCCGATCCCCCTCCAGAACCTGTTGAAATAAATAAATAAGGTATCCCAACATAATTGTTAAGGTTATCTACCAAATGTCTTACTCTAAATCTCTCTCCATTATTATATTCTTCAAAGGATCCAAATGTTCCAGGTACGAAGTTTCCATTTGTATCGTTAGGAGTAAAATAATAATAATTAATCAAAGTCCTTTGATAATTTACAGGTTGATTAAACGCCGTATTATATGCATTTATGTATGATTGTACAAATATTGGTTCTCCCGTTATTGTACTTATATTTCCAGGAGGTGCTGGTGGTATTGCAAGTGCCTTATGACTACAACCCCATCCACAACTCCAACTATATGGTTCTGAAGCAAGAGAATAATTGAAAATGTTTCCATTCATTAAGAAAAATATATTCATATTACTATTTTCATTATTATTTTCTGGCTGGAACCAATTATACATCCAAAACACTCCATATTGAGAATAATGATTATTATTTTGCTGATCTGGAGGTATAAAGGCAAAATAATTTGATCCTCCATTTTGTCCGTATATCTTTCCATTATTATCTTCTAAGAAATAATAATTGAGATTCCAACCAAAAGAAGAAGGATTCCAACTAAAATACCATCCAGATCCTGAATAATAATAATCATAATATCCACTTGGATTTAGATTATTTGTATATTGAGTAGTTAAGAAATATCCTAATCCTAATGTATCACTATATTGCAATATTCCAACATAATATCCTGAAGAATAGCCTGGACCTGGACCACCAAATGCCCATGCATATTCATACATAAATATTGGGAAATTAAGTGGTAAATATGTATCACCTCCAACATTTATTCCTATATTTTGATTTCCTACAGGAGCACATCCTCTAAGACCATGTATACAGTTCGTTGTTGAATCTTTATAATTATAATCATTTACTGTATCAGCTTGGAATTGATTATTATAACTAACATATGATAATACTACAGCAGCTGAAACATATGGAGTTGTAACAGTACCCGGAGTATCTTCCCATGGTATTCCAGAAAAATATGCAAATGTTTGTAATCCCAATCCATTTTGTGATTGAGATAATTGATTAAAAGTCTTTTGTAAAACATTTGATGTAATTAATGCATAAGATCCCTGATTTGTCCCATTATCCATCATTAGTCCTTCGAAATATTCATTTGATATAATTTGTGGAATAATATTTGTTCCATTTACATAAATACTTATATTATTATACGTAGGTAATACATCACTAGATTGATTATTGATAAAACATGCTGTGTATCCATTATTACAGGATATTTCTTTTTCTTCTATATTTCCATTATATGGATAAAAGTTAACATATATTGGAAATACATTCAATCCATTATCATAAATAGTTGCATTAGAAGCATTATTTGGATCTAATGCATAAGGATCACCACCAATTGTTCCATTTAAATATGATAATAGACTTTCATTACTAAATCCAACAAATATTGATATAATATTACAACCAAAATTACTATTATATAATGAAGGAATATTTAATAGATTAATAAAGAAATAATAATTTCCCTCACTATCTTGACCAGCATACCATGAAGGTAATGCATAATATTTACCATCATAATTAACTAAAAATACAACATTACTCCCAAAATATGGATATGCTTGAATATAATCACTTAAAGGAGGACCAATTGTAACTAATATATTTTGGAAATCTTCCATAGAATATCCTCCATTATTTGATAAAGGTATAGCTAAATATGTTCCATTAACTATTTCTATATTATTTACTGTATAATCATAATATTGAGTATTTGGATAAGAATTTCCTAATAAAGATATTGCTGGAGTTATATTTATATATTCAGGTTCACTTAAATAGTAATATTGTATACTTTGACTATTTCCTGACACTGGTTCACATAATATACAAAAATATGCAAAACTACCTGCCTGATATTCTAAAACATTATTTCCAACAATTTTACATTCATATGTATTTTCATTATATGTATATATAACATCATTTCCTTCAAAAGTATTATTTGATAGATTAATTATAGATTCTAATTCAACATCCAATGAATTTATATCAAATGATGTTGAATTAGTATTTGTTATATTTGGAGGATTTATTTGTAATAAACTACCACTACTACTACTAGTATAAGTATTTGTAATATTATAAAATATACTCCAATTACTTAGATTTTCAATAAATGATGGAACATAATATATATCAAATCCATTCTGATAATATATATTTACCATAATTGTTGAATTTATTGTATTCTGATTACTGTTTTGATTATTTTGATTGTTTTGATTCAGTATTGAAATATAATATTGTGATGGATTATTAATATGGTAGAATTTAAATATTGAAGTTAAAACAAATATAACTCCTGCAAGAACTATAATAAATATTGGAAGATAATATCCTATAAACATCATAAGATCATCAAAAATTTTTCCCCTCATTTTTATTTATAATACCTATTTAAATATAAATTTTATAGATTTTATAAAACTTTATAACAAAGTTATAAGATGGAATTAAAAGAAATAATTGGTTGGATTGGAATGTTATTAGCAACTTTTTGGGCTGGAGTACATATGTTAGTAGCAGGAGCAGTAGCAGTAAATGTATCTTTAATATTTGGAGCATTTGTAGGAATGTTTGTAGCATTATCTATAATATCTGGATTAGTATTCTTATTAAATTGGAAGAAATATTATTTGCCAAACATTATATTTTGGTTAATAATGCTATTAGCACTGTTTGTAGGATATGTTCAATATATTAGAGGAGGTAACATAAATGCTTTATTTACAAATGTATTGGCTGAGATAGCGTTGATAATAGATATAGTAGAAATATTATTGGCACTTACTATCTGGAAAATTGATAAGGAATGATTTTTTAATACCTTTTATTCCGGAGTTTATATTTATTTTTCATATTCCTTTTATTTGATTTATAAAAGTTAATTTACAACTATATTGTTATGGTAGATAATGTTTCTACACAACAGGATGAAAAAATAGATATAGACTTTAAAAGTATACCATTAAATCCATTAGGAAAGAATGATATAAAAAAATTAGAAACATTTCTAATTATAGGTACTCTATATAGACCAGAAATATTAGAATTAATAAAAGATCCTAATGAAAGATCTACATGGATTGATAGTTTGGCAATTGCAGCAGCAGCTTATGCAAGATATAAAGCAGGAATGCCAATAAGTTTAATTGCAGATGAATTGGGTAGATCTGAAGAAACTATAAGAAATCATATTAGTGGAAAAACAAAGGCAGGTTCTCTTGTAATAGAAACATATGAAAAAATAAAATCTGGTCAATTAAATTTAATTCTATCATTTGGAGGTTCTAATAAAGAATTGGATGATCTAAAAAATCAGGTAAAAAATCTTAAGGAAGAAATAGAAAAATTAAAAGCTGAAAGAGATGAATTAAAAAATATTATAAATAATAAAGATGAAACAATTAAAAATTTACAAATAGAAATTGGTAAAATAAAATCTGACTTAGATAAAATTAATAAAGAAAAAGAAGAAATAATTAATAAATATAAATCATTGCAAAATAAATTATTGGAAATTAAAAAAATATTAGAAAATATATAATAAGTTCTTTTTAAAAATTATACAACTAATAATATTAAAGCAATAAACATTAATATACTGGCAATAGCTTTTTGAATTGTTAAATCTTCATTTAATATTATAATACTTAATAAAACAACAAATAAAAAGCTAGATCTATCTATTATACTAACATTACTAGCTTCTCCAATTTTTAATGCATAAAAGAAGGCTATCCAAGAAAGAGCACCAAATATAGCACTCAATATTACAAATATATAATCTTTGTTAGATAAATTAAATAAATTGTTTATATTTCCAATTTCTAAAATAAATATAATAAATATAATAATTGCCATAATAATTGATCTTAAGGTTGTTACTGTAATAGAATTTATTTCTTGTAATCCAATTTTAGCAAATATAGTAGAAAAAGCTGCAAATATTGCTCCTAATAATGCATATATAAACCAGGTTGGTATTGAAACCATATTCTATTTAAATCTTTAGAAATTTAAAAATAAGTTCTAATTAAAAATAGTTAATAAATGCTGAATGTACGCTTCTAATAATTTTATTAATAATAATTTTGCATTGTAGTTTTGTTATCTTATTGATAAAAATTAAGTAGTAAAGGTCAGATAAAACTTTTATATAGGGTCCTAGTATTAGAAGTATAACTTCTAATGATTTATAAATATATTAGAAGTATCAATTCTAATATCAATGATGGATTACTATACTAGATTACACATTATTTAAAGAAAAACAAATAAATTGAAGAAAAGAAAGAAATTTTTTATATTAGATCCATATTTGGCAAAATCTTTAAGTTTATGGACTAATACAGAATATTTAAAAAGTGCATTGTATGAATGGATTGTGCAATCGCATTTAAAAAGGAGATTTGGAGAAGTATATTATTATAGAAATAGTTATGAGATAGATGTTATTTCGGGTAATTTAAAAATAGAAATTAAATCTAAAAGAGCTCTAAAAATTATCCGAGAGATATAATAATTTTAGATGAAAGTAATTTACCGATATTTTTAGCTATTATATATTCATTATTAATATGATTAATTATGAACATATATTAAATTTGTTGGACGATTTTTAAATTTTGAAATAATAAAAATTTATAAACTTTTGCTACTATCATATAGTAATGTCAGAAGACGGATATAATTTAGACAACATTATAAAAAGTAGTTTTGAGGAAGCTATAGAATATTTCAATAAGAATGGTATAAAAATTGAAGGATTAAGATTAAGAATAGTAAAATCACTATGGTCATTTTATGATATATTCATATTATTGTTTGTATATCAAGGAAATCTAGGGATTTATTTTCCCAGTAAAAAAATTTTTATTATAAAAAAACAATTAGAAAAAACAGCAAATAAAATATTAGATGAGCTAAGTAATAATAATATAAAAGATTCTTCTATTATTAGTATAAAATTATCGAAAAATAGTATAATATCATATCCATTTTATTTAGATATGAAAAATATAAAAAATAACATAATGAAGACTGTTACAGATATTATAATAGATCATGAAATTGGACATGCCGTAATTCGTTCAATAGGTAGTAAGGGTGAATGGAAAGCTTCAGCATTTGAGTATCTAGTATATTTTTATAAAAATGAATTCTACAATTATTCCGAAGTATATAAAATTATAGAAGAAAATATAAAAGTATGTAAAACATACATAGAAGAAAACAAGAGATTAAATATATATGAACTTGGAAGATGCTATGGAAATATTATTATACATAAAAACAAACAATTAACAAATATAAATATAAAGGATATAATAGAAGAAATTAAAAATTTGTCTGAAAAAGATATCATAAATACAATAAAAAATTATATAATAAAGTAAAATGTTTTATTGAAAATTTAACGATCTATAATATATATATTATTTAGGTTATCTACTCAAATGTCGGATAACTAACGTTATACGACATTTTTGCATATTTATTTTGAAATTAATAAAAAATTATATAGATTAACCTAGCTAATTTATGATAAAGAATATATTTGATCAATTACTTTGCTAACTTCTTCAAGATCTTTTATACTATCTATTGATTTCCAATAAATATCTTTATAAATAACACCCTTTATTTTTCTTTCTTTAGCGAGTTCTGGAAAAGTATGTACTTCAATATCACCTTTATCTGGTAAATAATTATATATTTCTTTATTAAAAACATAAATTCCCGCATTAATTAAATAATCTAATAATGGCTTTTCTTTAAATTCTGTTATATAATTTTCTTTATCAATTTGAATTATTCCATATGGACTTCTCATTTGTACTAAAGCAATTGATGCAATAACATCTTTATTTATATTTTCTATTAAAGGTTTTAGTGAAAGATTTGTAATTATATCTCCATTTAATACAATAAATATATCTTCATCAATATATCTCATTGCTTTTTTAATAGCTCCTCCAGTTCCCAAAGGTTCTTCTTCAACACTATAATATATTTTTACTCCAAATTTAGAACCATCACCTATAGTTTCAAATATCTTAGATTTTAAATATCCTACAGCTAAAACAATTTCTTTTATATTTTGTTTAATTAACCATTCTATTTGCCATTGTAAAATTGGTTTATCTTTTATTTCTATCAATGGTTTTGGTTTTTCTAAAGTTAATGGAATTAATCTTTTACCATATCCACCTGCAAGTATTATTGCTTTTACCATAAATAAGTAATAGTTTATAATAACTTAAGTGTTTATCAGAGCTTTTGCATATAGTGACAACTTATTTAATAAAATGTTATATTTGTTAAGAGATTATTAAAAATAATTTTTACATAAATTATTTAGAAAATTATTCAAAAATTATTTTAGAAATATATACATAGATTTAAATATCAAAATGTCTAAAAATTTATAAAACTTTTTTATCTTCAATAGTTAATGAAAATTGCTTTATATGGTATATCACATTTATCTGATAATAGAGGCTATGAAAAATGGATAATAAAAGTTGCATCTTATTTATCTAAAAAGTATGATGTTAGAGTTATAACTACTAATGCTAATAAAAAATATGATTTAAATAATTTAAATTTTGAATATATAGTAATTGAGCATAAGAAAAGATTTGGTTTATTGCATGATATAAGTGAAATAAAAAATTATCTAAAAGATACGGATATAACATATGCATTTTATGTTTGGTTTGGAACGCAAATTGATATATTAAAATATTCAAAAAAAGTTATTTTCGGACATCATTCTCCTTTGGATAAACCTATTCAAAGAATTTATTATTCTTTATTAGAAAATATAATTGCCAGAAAAATAAAATATTCCTATCATCATTTTTTAACCGAATATAGAGCAAATATATATAGAAAAAGGGGTTTTAAGAAAATATTTATAATTCCGAATTTTGTTGAATTAGATAAATATAAACCAAAGGAAAAAAGCTATGATAAATTTAAGATAATTTGTCCAGGTGTTATTAATATACTAAAAGGAATAGATATTTTAATAAAGGTTGCTGAAACTTTAAAGAAATATAATGATATAGAATTCTATATCGCCGGTAATAAGCCAATATATAATAATTTACCATCTAATGTTAAATATTTAGGAATGTTAAATGAAGATGAATATGCTAATTTTATAGGTATAGCTAATTTAATGTTTTTACCTACAAGGATTGAAACATTTTCATTTTCTGTATTAGAAAATTTAGCAGTAGGAAATCCTGTAGTTGTATCAAATTTACCAGATGTAATTAGTGCATTTGGAGAATCTGAATCAATTTATTATGCAAAACTTAATAATGTAAAAAATTATATTAATGGAATATTAAAATATTATCAAATATGGAAAAATAATAAGGATAAATATGAAGAATTATCTAAAAAAGCCAGAGAAATTGCAAGTAAATTTGATTCGAATATAATATTGCCAAAAATAGAAGAGATGTTTAAGAAAGTTTATGAATCTTCATAATTATTTTTTATTATGAAAATTTTATTATTTCATCCATGGTTAAAATCAAAAGGTGGTGCAGAAAGAGTTGTTTATGAATACTATAAAAGATCTAAACATAAAATAAAGATATTAACTTGGAATTATATTAAAGAAAAAACTTATGATTTTAAAGAAGAAGATATAATTAGTTTATATGATAAAAAATATGAAAGAATATTTAGAGGATATTTAATTAGAGGTGGATTTTCATTATTAAATTTATTAATAAAATATGAAATTGATAATTTTGATTTGTTATTAATATCTACAGGTGGTATTGCAGAATTAATATTAACAAATCAAAATTTTAATATATCAAAAGTTACATATAATCATACAATTTTGAGGGCTGCATATAAATATGATATCTATTGGAACATTAAATATAGATTTAGAAAATATTATTATTTACCTTATAAAGTAGCTCTGAATGTTTATAATTATTTAGAAAGAAAAGCTTGGAAGAAAATAGATTTTGCAATATTTAATTCAGAACTATCTAAAAAGAGAGCATTAGATAAAAATTTAATAGATAAAGAAAAAACAGATGTTATATATCCTGGTGCAGATTTGTCAAATTTTTATAATGATAATCCGGAAGATTATTTCTTATATGTAGCAAGAATTGGGTTATCAAAAAGACAAGATATATTAATTAAAGCATTTGCAAAGTTTATTAAAAAATATTCAGAATATAAATTATATTTAGTTGGAAATGTTGAAAATAAAAAATATTACTTAAAAATATTGAAACTAATTAAGCATTATAATTTACAAAATAATATAAAATTATATTCAAATTTATCCGATGAAAAATTAAGAGAATTATATGCAAAATCTTTGGCATGTATCTATATACCATATATGGAAGATTTTGGAATAGTTCCTTTAGAATCATTAGCTGCTGGAAAGTATTTAATTAATGTTTATCCTTCTGGAAGTTATGAATTATTAAAGAATGCACACGGAATTTATTGGATAAAAGAAAGATTTTATGAAGAACCTATGATTAATGAAATATATAACTCATTAGAATATTTTGTTAAAAATAAAGATGAATTAATAGAAAAAGGAAAAGAAAATATAGAATTTGTTAAAAAATATGATTTATCATGGGAAAGATTTACAAAAGAATTGGATAATAAACTTAAAGATATTTTAGAAAATATAAATAATTGATAATTGATTTCTATTAGTATAATGATACCTTTATATATTTAAAAAATTTTTTTCAAAAAATTTTACAATAATGAATGAAATAAGAAAGATATTAATTGCACCTAAAGTGATATATAATTCAAGGAAAATAATTAAAAATATATATTCAAGTTTATATCAATATTTAATTTTAAAAAAGCAAAATATTAAATTAAAATTAAGAAACGGAGAAACCATAATAGTACCTAGATCTTTTTATCCTAAAATAATATATTATTATTACTTGGGATATATTGCTGATATTAGCAAAGATGGAATATATTTTAAAGTAAATAATAAAACTTTTCAAGTACCTTTTAAAGAAATCGAACTTATGAGATTTTGGCGTATAATTAAATTAGGGTGGTTCTATAATAATAATTACTGGGAGAAAAATAACATAAAATTTAAGCATGCATATAGTTCAATATATGATGTTTTTGAAAGCGAAGATTATAAATTTCTTAATGTTCAAAATAAATCGATATTAGATATAGGAGCCTTTGTAGGAGATTCATCAATATATTTTATTCTAAAAGGTGCTAAAAAAGTATATGCAATTGAACCACATCCAGATGCCTATAAAGAAATGATAGAAAATATAAAATTAAATAATATGGAAAATAAAATTATTCCAATAAATGTAGGAATAAGTTATGAAAAAGATTATATATTTATTCCTGTAACAACAGTAAGTACGCAAGATACATTATTAAAATCAGAAGGTAATGGTATTAAAGTACCCGCAGGTAAATTAAGAGATATTATTGATAAATATAATATAGATGCACAAATATTAAAAATGGATTGTGAAGGATGCGAATATAATATAATTTTGAAAGATTATGATACTATAAAAGAATTTGATGAAATTGGATTTGAATATCATGCTTATAATACTAAAATACCTGTTAGTAAATTAATAGAAAAATTAAATAAAGATTTTGAATGTAAGATTATAAAAGAGAAATCGAAAGATATAGGGTTAGTATATTGTATAAGAAAAAAATAAATTTAAATCTTTATTTTATATTTCTTTTTTATGAAAGCTTCAGTAATAGTAATGGATTATTTAAGAAAAAAATATATTCTAGATGCATTAAAAAGTATTAAAAATCAGAAAGAAATTGATTTAAATGATATTGAAATAATTGTTGTAAAATATTATCAAGATGAAAAAATAGATAATTATATTAAAGAAAATTTTCCTAATTATAAGATAATAAATTTAGATCCAAATGGTCCAGATCGTTATATTGGTAGTGAACTTGCTATAGGAATAAAAGAGGCTTCTAGTAATTTAATATTCTTATTAGATGATGACGATATGTTTACCGAAAATAAAATTAGTAGAATATTTGAGGTTGTAAAAAATATTAAGTATGATGAATATGTAATTTGGAATAAGGCTATAATAACTCAAGATTTAAAAAGTAGGCCATTAAAAAAGTCAGAGCACAAACATATATATAACAGCAGTAGCATAGTTCTAAATATTAAAGATAAAGATAAATTAATAGATTATATAAGAAAAATATATTATGCTGTAGATCGAGCTCTTTTATGCTATTTTAAAGAAAAAATTATAAAATTGAATGATTCATTAACTTACTATAGAAGATTCGGAGAAAACACAAGTATTAGATTTAGTAGACAGATGTTGGAAATGAATTTACAAGATTTTCAATATATTTATGAAAAAACAAAATGTAAAAATATAATAGATAGGATAGTAAATTTTAAAATTAAATTAAATACTATGTATAACGCTAATTATAAAATATCATTAAAAGAATATATAGGAGGTTTATTACTATTTGATGAAGATTATATTAAGAGATTATCAGTGATTATTTTATATAAATTATTTAGAAATTATCTAAAAAAATATTATTTGAAAACATATACTTTTACAGATCTAAATGTACAAAATGAATAGAAATTATAAATTTTTATTATTATATTTTAATTTAATATAATTAAGAAAAAAGAGATAAAGGATAATCATTTATAATATTAAAGTACTTATAGTAAATTATTTAGATAAATTAAGCAAAGTTTATATATAAAATTATTGAAGGGTGTTAAATAAGAATTGATAATAATATATTGTATAATAAAAAATAATGTTATTAATATAAAAATTTCTCTTAAATAAAAAACAATTATGTATTTAATTTTACTATTTCCTCAAATATTTTATTAACATCTATACTTTTGTCATAAGAATCTATCACAACTCTATATAATGGTTCTGTTTCTGAATATCTTACCAATATTCTTAAGTTATCCTTTAATAATTCTATACCATCTAAATCTCCATTTAAATCATTTAATATAAATCCATTATTCTTTCCATATTCTTTTACTTTATCAATTAAATTTGGATTATTTCTTGGTATATCTTTCTCTAACCATGTAAATTCTGGAATATTTAAATTATTTATATCTATACCCTTTTTCATATATTTTAATAACATCAATGCGCCGAATAATGCATCATCAATATAATCATTTTCAGCAAAATAAATATGACCAGTATATTCAATACATAAATATGCTCTATTTTGTTGACCTGCAAATTTAATAAATGTATGGCCAGGTCTTTTTATAATTACTTTTCCTCCTTTTTCTTCAACCAATTTTCTTAAATAAATTGGTAATGAAATTTCTAATACATATGTTCTGTCTTTTTTAATAAAAGGTATTAAATATTTATCCATTCTAATTCTATTTCCATATTTATCTACTACACCCAATCTATCCCCATCGCCATCAAACATAAATCCAATATCTAAATCCTTTCTATTTCTCATTAATTCTTGTAAAGATTTAATATTTTCATCTTTTGAAGGGTCGGGATTATGCCCTGGAAAAGTTCCATCCATATTATCATTAATTGCTATAACTTCATTTCCTAAATCTGTTAATACATCTTTCATTAAAGTCAATACAGAATTTGAAGGATCATAACCAACTTTAAATCCACTCACTCCCTTAAATTTCTCTTTTAGATGTTTTTTATAAATATCTCTTGCTTCTTCAATAACTTCTAGCATTCCTTCTTTTTGTGTTGGCCTTATATCTTCATATGTTAATTTTTCAATTTTATCGATTTCTTCTTTTGGTAGATCATTTCCATTACTATTAATTGGTTTTATCCCGTTATATTGCAAAGAATTATGAGATGCAGTTATCATTAATACTGGAATATTATACACTTTTGCCAAATAATGTGCTTCTGGTGTAGATCCAATTCCAAAATCTAATACATCATGTGTATAAACTAATGTTTCTACTAAAATATCTCTTATTCTTGGAGAAGATAATCTTATATCTCTTACAATTCCTATTGATTCATAGTTATTAAAATATCTTCCCAATGCATATCCAATTTTGTATAATAGTTCATCTGTTAGTTCTTGTCCATAAACGCCTCTGATATCATATAATTTAAATACTCCACTCATGATTAACTTTAAATCTTTGATATTTAAATATCTTATCAAACATATGAATTTATGATAATATATTAAAGGTTAAATAAATATTTTTCATTTTTTGTAATTAAAGGTTTCAAAATCTTAATTTTTATATATCTTTTATGAAGAAAACAAAAATTGTTGCTACAATAGGTCCAAGTAGTATAGATAAGATAAAAGAATTAGATAAATATGTAGATGTATATAGGATAAATTTTTCACATGGAGATAAGAAGAGTCATGAAGAATATTTTAAAATAATTAGAGAAAATAGCGAAAAGCCCATATTAGTAGATTTACCAGGACCAAAGCTAAGGATAGGAAATCTAAAAGAAAAAATATTATTAAAACCAAGAGATAAAATAATATTTTCTCAAGATGATGGTATTCCAGTAGAGGATCCATTATTTTATAAGGTAGTTAAAGAAAATACTGACATATATTTAGATGATGGAAATATAAAAGTTCATATAGATAAAGTAAATAATAATAAGGTAGAAGGAACTGTTCTAACTGGAGGAATATTAACATCTAGAAAAGGAATAAATATTCCAGATCTAAATTTAGATACTGGAGTAACCCAAAGAGATTTAGAACTATTAAAAGAAGCTTTAGATTTGGGTGCAGATTTTATAGGAGTATCTTTTGTTTTATCAAAAGAAGATATAATAAAAGTTAAAGAAATAGTAAAAGATAAAGCCTGGGTGATTGCTAAAATAGAAACTAAAAAAGCTTTAGATGACTTGGAAAACATAATTAAAGTATCTGATGGTGTAATGGTAGCAAGAGGAGATTTGGGAGTAGATATAGGATTTTCAAATTTAATATTTGCACAAAAAAGAATAATTAAAACATCAAGATTATATGGAAAGCCTGTTATACTGGCTACACAAGTATTAGAATCTATGGTAAATAATTCAATACCAACTAGAGCTGAAGTAATAGATGCTTCTGTATCTGTATTAGAAGGTGTAGATGCTATAATGTTAAGTGATGAAACAGCAATAGGTAATTATCCAATAGATTCTGTAAAAGTATTAGAAGAAATAATATTAAATGTAGAAAAAGAAGTAAAGCCAGAATTGTTACCTCCGAATAATATTAATGATTCTATAGCAGTAGGTGCAGTAAGTACTTCGGAATTTGATAATGATATAAAACTAATTGTTGCGCATAGTAGAACTGGAAATTCCATAATAAGAGTTTCAAGATTAAGACCAAAACAAATTATAATAGGAATTACACCAAATAAGGAATTATATAGGAAATTATACTTATTATATGGAGTATATCCTGAACTAGAAAGTGTAGAAATTAAAGATATACTTGATATAATAAATAATTCCAAATTAATAGCTAAGAAATATATTAATAATGGATATATATTAATATTAGGTGGAGATCCTAAATCAGAAATCGGAAGAACGGATTTTATAAAAATAGAAAAAATATAACATACACAAATTTTTTATTAACAAAATTATAAAAAACAAAATATTTAATATGAATTTTGGGATATAATCTATAAAAGTTAAAATTTTTTAATATATATTATCTTATTAATTATAATAAATACCGGGCGTAGCTCAGCCCTGGTAGAGCGGCCGGCTGTAGTGGTTAAATTGGCCGCAGAGACCGGCAGGTCGTGGGTTCAAGTCCCACCGCCCGGACTTTTATTTTTATTTTTTAACAATTATATATGAGAAAATTATTATTAATTCCATCAACATTTACTGGAGAAAAAAGAGATCAAAAGATTAGAATATTTTTAATATCACAATTAGCAAGAGCAATTGTAAATTTTGGGATAAATGAAGTAGGAATATATTATGATGATGATCCAAAATTTAATTCACATGGTTTGGGAAGATTTATTTTAAAAGTATTAAAATATTTAAATACCCCACCATATATTAGAAAAATTGCATTTCCGATTGATAAAGAATTAAAATATATTGGTTCTGCTTTACCTTTAAATGTATACTATCATAAAGATAGAACAAGATATGAATATGTTTATATATTAAAAAGAGAAAAAGATAAATTTTATGTAACAAATGGAGAAGAAAAATTTTATGCAAATGTAAATAAAAAATATAGAAAAACAAATATATTAATTTATGATAAAGTAAATAAGAAATTATTGTATCCATATGAAACAGAATTTTATTTTGGTTATGAAGTATTTTATTATAATAAAACTTTAGAAGAATTAATTAAAAAATTAAAAGAAGAAAATTTTTATTTAATAGCAACATCTAGATATGGAGAAGATATAAAAAATATAAAGATTGAGAAAAGGGATAAAATTGCAATTGCTTTTGGATCTTTTGCAAGAGGTATTGAAGATATGATAAAAAATTGGAAAGAAAAATTTGATATATCAATAAATATATGCCCAGACCAAAAATTAGAAACCATTAGAACTGAAGAAGCTGTATATTATACTTTATCATTATTACATTATAAGGAAATTATATGAATTATCAGTTTTTGATAGTTATAATTCTTTATAAATTATAATAAACTTATTTTAAAATATGTTATCAGAAGGCTTTGAATTATTAGAAAAATATGGAATAAAGATTCCTAAATATTGGGTAAATGAAGTACCGTTGCATTCAAATTTTCCATTAGTAATAAAGGCAGACTTAAATCATAAAACAGATTTGGGTGCAGTAAAATTAAATATACAAAATTATAGTGAACTAAAAAAATATTATGAAGAATTTAAGAAAAAATTTAATACAGATATAATTATACAAGAACAAGTAATTGGAGAATTTAATGAAGTAATAATTGGAATAAAGTATGATAAAATATTTGGAGATATATGCTTAATAGGGATTGGCGGAATATATACAGAATTATTAAAAGATTTTATTATTCTATCTTTACCTTTTGATATAAATATTTTAGAAAGAAGATTAAGAGATTTAAAATTATATCCAATGTTAAATGGATTTAGAAATAGACCAAAAGTAAATATTAATTTATTATATGAAAATATAATGAAATTATATGAATTATACAAAAAAGAAAGATTGTTAGAAATTGAAATCAATCCTTTATTAATTAATGAAAAAGAATCATATGCTGTAGATATAAGATTTGTAAAGCAATAATTTTTATATAATTTTTTAATTAAGATATTTTTATGGTAAAACTTGGTATATATGGAACTGTTTATAATTCTGCAGATACTGTTAGAACAACAATTGAAGATTTAAAGAAAAAATTAAAATATGATTTTGTAATTTCTGTTTGTGATAATTTTTCAAAAGATGGAACATTTGAAATATTAAAAGAATATGATTTTATTGATGCATTTCAAAAAGAATCTACAAGGGGATTAGGAAGGCAATATGCGTTAGAAAATTTGATTAAGAATCATCCTGATGTAGATTATATATTTTATATAGATTTTGATGTTATATTTCCTGATTATTTAAATGAATTAATAAAAGGAATTATAAAGATATATAAAGAAAATACAATTATTGGTTTTGGTTCTAGTTCAGGATTTGCTTCATTAGATACTTATAAAAGAATATTAGCAAAGGTAAGATGGAGAGATATGAATGTCGCTGAAGATTTTATGTATATTATTGATATAATTCATAAAGGATTTGATTTATGCATCCTTGGATTGCCATTATCTTTTAATCAGGAAAGACCAAAAAGAGAAAGAAAATATGCAAAAGGATTAAAATATATAAATAGATTATTTAAAATCTACTTTAAAGACTATGCTTTACATAAATTATTAGCTATTTGGATAAAATTTAATTCAATAAAAGACTATGAAAGAATTTTACATACACATCTAAAAGATTTTTTATTACCTCCAGAACTAGATTTAGATAAAAATCTGCTATTTTTAATTATTCCATATTATCCAGGATACTTAATGAAAATGATAAAAAAATTATCAAAATATTATGATTATATATACTTATATAAAGTGAGAAGAAAAAGAAGACCAGGATATTATTTAATAATTTATTATGATTATAAAACAATTGAAAAGTATCTTATGAACTTTCTAAAATATGTTAACAAACCTTTTGATCCAAACAAAGTAATAAAAATTAATCTAAAATAGCTTTAGATTATCTTTATTTTCTAATACATTTACGAAGTTTTCATTAAATTTGATTAATCCATTAACCATATCATACATTTTATTATATAATTTTACAATTCCTAAATCTTGATTATAATTATCTGGAGAGAAATCTAAATCTTTATCATATTCTTTTGTTGACCTTTCATGTAACATTAAGATTCCAGTCAATATTAATATATTTCCAAATATATTTAATGTGTCTTTATTTTTTTCCAATTCTCTTTTAATTAAACTTCTAGCCATTCCTGCATTTAATACATTACTCGCTTTTCCACCCATTCTACTAAATAAATTCATAGCAAAATTAATTAAACTCTCAACAACCTCTTCAGACATTTGATATTTATTAACCAATTCATTAATTGAAAACAAATTATTTAAATCATTTTCATTATATCTAACAATATTTTTTCTCTCATTTTTATCCTTTAATTTTTTTAAAAATTCGTCTACTTCTTTTTTATATTTTTCATAATCTTCTTTAAATTTTTTCTTATTTTCTTCAGATAATAATATTTCATACATTGTAGAATTTTGATTGATTATTTTCTTTAATTTATCAAATATCTTATTTTTATTTATAAAATCCTCAAATGAATCATAATTTTTATCTTTTACATCCTTTAATTTTATCATTTGGAATAATAATACTAAACTTTTTACAGAAGAATATAATGATTGTTCTAAATAATATATTGCCAAATTATAATTTTTCTTATTATATAAATCATACGAATCTGATAAATTTTTCTTAGCATTCTCTATTAATTCCTTTGAATATTCTATATTTTCTTGAGGTACTTTCTTAAATAAATTAAAACCAGTCATTAATTTTGCAAGATCAAATATGCCAACCATTATTTTAATATAACATTAAGGTTTAAGAATTTCTAATAATATTTTTGCATCATTTATTATATCATTTATATCTATATATTCATTTGGCATATGTGCACTTTCATTATATGTACTCCATACAATTGTATTCAATCCCCTTTCTCTTAAATATTTTGCATATGTTCCTCCTCCAATTCCTACCAATCTTGGTTCATTATTTTTATATTTTTTAATTGCTTCTTTTAATTCATTTAAAAATTCATTATTATAAATATTTTCTAATATTGATGGATAATCTTTATTTACAATTTCAATATCAATTTTGCAATTATAATTTCTTTCAAATTCTTTACATATATATTCTATTGTTTGATATACTTCATCTAAATTATAATCTGGCAATATTCTACAATCATAATAAAATATAAATTCTCCAGGTATTGTATTTACATTATCTATATTTTTTTCAACTTTTGTTGGTTCAAATGTACTTTTAGGAGGTCTAAATAAATTATTTTCTTTATCATATTTTTCATGTAAAGAATCATATAATTGTAAAATTAACATAGATCCTAATTTTGTTGAATTAATACCTAAATCTGGAGTACTTGCATGTGCCTGTTTTCCAATAACCTTAAATTTTATCCATAATATACTTTTCTCAGCAACTTCAATATCCAATCCATCAGAACTTCCAGCATCAGGTATTAAAATCCAATCATCTTTTTTAAATAAATTCGACTCTTTTTCTAATATATATTTTAATCCATATTTACTTCCGGTTTCTTCATCTGAAGCTAATATTAATCCATAATTATATTTAGGTAAAATATTATTATCCTTAAAATATTTTGCTAATAATATTCCTAAAACAATTCCATTTCCATTATCTAAAACTCCTCTTCCATATATTTTATTATCTTCAACTGTAACATTAAATGGATCATATTTCCATAGATTTAAACTTCCTTCTGGTACAGTATCAATATGTGCAATTATCCAAAATGTTTTTTCTCTATTTTTTCCATATTTTATTGCAATAATATTTGGTCTTGATTTTTCTTTTACCCTTTCATCAGGTGCCTCAATTATTTTAATTTCATCAAACAAATCTTTTACAATATTATATAATACTTTTGCTCTTTCCCATTCACCTTCACCATTATTATCCGGTCCAATAGATTTAATTGGTATAAATTTCTTATATAAATCAATTATATAATCTTTGTATTCTTCTATATTCATAAATAAATAATTATTTAATATATTTATATGAGTGTTATAAATGGAGAAGATGCAAAGAAATTTGTAAAAGAATATGTAAAGGTAAATCCTGCAGGAATTGATATAAAACCTAAAAAAATATATAAAATACCTATTAAAAAGATAAAATATATATTAATTGATAAAGATAAGAGAGGATATTTCTTTGATTATAATTTAGATTATGAAGATCTATTAGAAATTGCAATTAATGAAAATAAAAGAAAAGAATTATTAGAAAATTCATTTAAAAAGATTCCTGATTCATTTATTGAAATAAAACCAAAAAATGATTATTGGATATTAAATAGAGGATTATACTATGTAGTATTTCCTGAAGTTGAAATTCCAAATGATATGATTGCAATAGCATTGCCAAGGTCTACATTTAATAGATTGGGAATATTAAAGTTTGAAAGTGCATTATTTGATCCAGGATATAAAGGAGAATTTACTCAGACATATTATTTTCCAATTAATGCAAAAATAAATATAAATGAAGCATGGGTGCAATTAATATTTATTAAATTGGAAAAAGAATCAAAAGAAACATATAAAGGATATTGGTATGGAGAAAAATATTGAAAAATTTAATAATTTACTATATTTTTCTTTATTTTCTATATATTATAATTCTGTTAATCTTATTCTATATTTAATTATTTATTATAATCCATTAATATTACTTAATAAATTATATAATATTATTTTCTTATTAATTACAATTTTCCTATTTTTAATATCAATAATAATGTATTTAAATTTTAAACGTAATTTGGCAATAATTATATTTTTATTAATTTATATCTTAACGAATTTTCTTTTACTCTTTAGATATCCCTTTATAATATATAATATTTTCCTTTCAATAACTTCTTTTTCATATTTTCTAATTTATTATTTAATTTACAAAGATTTATACAAAATTTTATCATTTTTTAAAATTTTAATCTTTTATAATATATTCAATATATTGAACTTCTTCTATTTTATAATTAATGTATTAAATATTTTCTTTAGAATTTTTAATATTATGCAATCTTGGGAATATATAATATTCCTTTCAATTTATTCAATAATTTTATTTATTATTTTATATAAAAATATCTATATTTTAATAAAAAAATATTCTACTTACTATGCTTCTTAAATAAATCAAATATTTCTGGTGGTACTACAACTATTTTTTCATTCTGGCTATTTCTTAATATATCTAAAAACCTTAATGTTATACCATAATCACTTTCAGATAATATTTCTGCAGCTTTCTTAAAGTTCTCTGCAGCCTGTAATTCTCCTTGAGATTCAATTACTTTTGCCTGTGCCAATCCTTGTGCTTTTAATATTTCTGCATCTCTTTGTCTTTCAGCAATTGCTCTTTGGGTTAATGCAGATAATATTTCTTGAGGAACAATTAGATCCTGTATTTTTATTGCAATAATATCAACACCCCATTCTCCAATCTCTTTTTGAATTATATCTTTCAATTCATTTCCAATTTCTTCTTTTTTCTGTAATATATCATTTAAATTATATTTTCCAAATATATCCCTTAAATTTGTCTGTGCATAATTTAATATTGTCCTATTTAAATCTCTTACATTCATTATAACTTTTCCAGGATCTACTATTCTATAAAATACTGTACTTCTTACTGTAATATTTACATTATCTGCAGTTAATAATACTTGTTCAGGTAAATCGTAATTTATAATTCTCATATCTACTTTAATTAATTTTTGAAAACCTGGCAAAATATATATTAAACCTCCAGAAAGGACTCCTGAATAATATCCTAATGTAAATATTACTGCCTTTTCATAGTTATATATTATTCTTATTCCAGTTAATGTATATATTATTATTAGTACTCCAAATATTATTCCCAATATTCCAAGAAACTTTATTAACAAAAATGACACTAATAATAGTATAAAAAATATTGCCCATTGTCTCATATTGCTATATTCTTCCATATCAAAAATATCTTAATTTTGCTTAAAAACTTATCTAAAAATATTTTAATTATGAGCAAGGATGATAAAAAATTAAAAGAAATAGAAAAAATATATGAATCGATATTGCCATTTTTTACAAAAGAGGCAATTGATAGATTATCGAACATAAAAGTTGTATATCCAGAAAAATTTATGCAGACTGTTTTGATTCTATATCAATATATTCAATCTGGTAAAATAAAAAAGATAGATGACGAATTATTAAAAAATATATTATCAAAATTATCTGAAAGAAGAGAACCAAAAATAAGATTTATACATTAGCTTAATATTTTTTCAGGATGTTCTAATTTATCTGGTAAATATTTTTCTGCAACAAACTCTAATGAATTTGCTGCCAATGCATCCTGTTCAACTTTTATTCCATAATCTAACATTTTTCTAAATTGTCTTTGCCAATCTTTAGATTTTTTAAACCAAGGATAATTAGCTATTTCATTTAATCTTTTTATATCCCTCTGATTTAATTTTATTACTGCTCCTTTCTTTCTTAGATCATATTCATCTATATCATCAATTGTCATTCCTATAAATTTTACATCTGGAGTTGCTAATAATTCGGAAAATTGTGATAGATTCATAGATCCCCTTTTAATTACAGAATATATATAGAATCCCCATGGATCCCCATCTGTAAATACATAAACTGGTAAATTTTTTTCTTTTCTTAATCTATGTATTAATCTTCTAACACCTCTTGGAGATTGACCTTTACTAGTAATTAATATTGCTCCATATTTCTCTGGAAATCTTTCTTCAATTAACCTATCAAACATTGCTTCTTTTTCAACTACTAAAACAAAATCAGCATTTACATCTCCAATTTCTATATCTTCAATTGTTGATGGAACACTCCATCCGCCTCTTCCCAATTTTGAGCAATTCCATTCATCACCTCTCTTTTTATCCCTTAAATATATATCCCCATATATCGCACCTCTTCCTTCAGCTTTTATATGAAATTGCTCTCTTATTGCTTTTATTGCTCTTTCTAAATCTTCAATTACAGCATCAGATTCACTTTGTTCTTCTATTGTATTTACATTTAATATTGGTATTGTATGCTTTAATTGATAATAAACTTCTCTTAAGCTTGCAGTTTTATCTGTTTCTACTAATTTTTTTGCTAAAGAAGCAACTAATAATGTTTGCATAAATCTTCTTACATGACCCAAATTAAAGAATTCTCTAGATTCAATTCTTTCTTTTAAAGTAATTATATCCCTTTTTTCATCATATTCAATATTTTTTATATTACCTCTTACAGCAAGTTTTATTGATGGACTTCCAGAAGAAAATTCATTATAAATTTCTTCAGCTAATTTTTTTATTCTATCTAAAACTTCTTCTTTAGATAATTTTTCTATATATTGGACCATTTTATTTTATTATAAGTTAATTTAATAAGCTCAACTTATTCTTTTTAACATCATTTATTACTTCCATTATTGTATCTTCTAATTCTTTTTCACTTAATAGATTAATTTTTACTGCATCTTTTAACATATTTTTAATTAATGATACTGCTCTATCTTCTTTTCCCTCTTTTAATAGATTTTTTACTTCTCTAACAGATTTTAATATTTCATATATATCATTTACCAATTCCTTCTTTATTCTTTCTTTTATTCTTTTTTCTGCATTTTCTTTTTCAATATCCAATATAGAGCTTAAAGAATCTATAACCTCTAATCCATATCCATATAAATTTTTATATTTATCGCCAATTGTTTCTAAAGCCTTCTTTTTCTTAATATATATTGATAATTCTCTTAATGCATTTTTAATTCCCAATTCTATTTCTTTTACTATTTCATCATATGGCGCAATTGCTTCCTTTGATTCTGAGGTAAATGGTAACCAAACAGATGCAACATGAACTAATATTGCCATTGGATCTTTTGGAAATTCTCCCTCAACTTCAAATCCATAATGCTTCCAATTAATTTCTTTTAATGCATGTGTTATTGCATCTTCTCCTGGTTTATATAATAATGGTACTCTATTTGCAAATCTATAATATTGAAATTCATTTATTTCTCCACCATATGCAATTCCAACTTCTACTATAAATGGTATTCCTCTATATAATGATGGTCTCCTTTTTATTGCAGCCATATATTCTGGTTTAAGTATATTTTCCATACTTTTTAATATTATATCTCTACCAAGAGTTACAATATATTTTGATGGAATTGCCCTTAATTTTGCATTTTGTAATGTATTATATAGTTTTATAATCTGATCATCATTTAAACTCTTCGGATCTATATCCGGATCTAATTTTGCTTTCTTTAGTATTTCTATTGCTGTATTTTGTCCTACAGATGAAAAAGTTTTAGTTAAAAAATTTAATAATGTTTTTTGATTTGTTTCTCTTATTAATCTATCAAAATATCCTAATTCAATACCATATGGATGTGGCTTTACTTCTTTTAATTCTGGAATTTCATTTATTATTCTTTTATAAACAAATTTCTCTCCATCTGGATTTTTATAAATTATATTTGCATGTGGATTTATCAAAGCAGTTAATTTAATATATTCATCAACAGATTGTTTACCCTTTATATATTGACCTATTATTTTTGCTTTTACAATTGTTCCACTCTCTTTTTTCACTTCAACTTCTTCTTTTTCTAAAATTATTGGGGTATTTGTTTTTACATCAATCTTTATCTTATATTTTATTCCTTTTTCTTTATTTTTCATTTTTGTAATAATTTCTACTGGTTCTTTTGCTGTAAGTTGTGAATATAGAGTAACTGCCGAGGCACCAATACCTTGTTTTCCTCTTGTTGATATAAATCTATGAAACTTTGAACCAAATAGAAAACTACCAAATATTTCTGGAACACTCTCATATGGTATACCTGGTCCATTATCTTCTACAGTTACTTTATAAGTATCCTCTTCTAATTTATCTATTTCAACCTTTATATCCGGAAGTATTCTATATTCTTCACATGCATCTAATGAATTATCAACATATTCTTTTACTGCAATTAGTAGTGCCTTCCTAGGACTATCAAATCCCAATAGATGTCTATTTCTTTCAAAAAATTCTGCTACAGATATTCTTTTAAATTTTTTATATAATTCAGCTTCCTGAACATTTTGTTTAATTTTTTCTTTCATTTAAAAAATATTTATTTTTAATATTTTAAAATGTTATTTAATATATCTTGCAAATTCTTTATCTTTATTCCTCAAATCTTTTATATATTTGTCTAAATAATTGAATACTGTACTATGTTTTTCCCCCTTTATTATTCTTTTTATTCCTTCATATGCTGATTGTAAAGAAATACTATCTCCAAGTATGTATATATATTTATCTTTAATAATTATATCAGCATTTGTCCTTTTCCTCAATTCTTCTAGCACTTTTCCTTCTTCTCCAATAATTCTTCCCTTTACTCTAATTATATGATTTATTTTCTTTTCAAATACCTGTTTTAAATCAATTTCTAATATATCCCAATCATTATCTAATATATTTAATAATTTTTCAATATCAAAACCTGCCTTTAATCCTTTTATAAATTTATCAAATTTATATAAGAAATAGAAGTCTTCATAATAGACAATTATTTTATTTTTATTTCTATTATATTTTATATTTCTCTCTTTCAATAAATTTTCAAGTTCATTTACTTTTATATCCTTTATATCAAATTCATATATATACATAAAAATAATATATTGTAAAAATTTTTATACAGTTATTTGATTTAAAACATCTAAATTTAATTCTCTATTTATTTTATAAAATGGTTGTACTTTTAGTCCTTCATGCAATGTAATTCTCGATCCTCTATAAAATATACCAACAGGAATTTTTGCATCTTCTCTTAATGTATAATCATATTCTAAAGCCCTTTTTAATGCTTCATCAAAATTTGTTGGATCATGTCCTATATCTTCTAATTTATACATATGTGATTCATAATATTTCCTTGTATCATGTTGAACAATACATGGTTGAATTATATCTACAAATGCAAATCCTTTATGTAATATTGCTTCTTTCATTATATATTTCAAATGGTCTACCCATAATGCATATCCTCTAGCAACAAATGTAGCACCAGATATCAATGCTAATGCAATTGGATTTAATGGTTTTTCAAATATTTTCATACCTAAAGATTTTGAATAAAATCCTTCTTCAGTAGTAAATGTATGTTGAGCAGTTGTTAATGCAAATACTTGATTATTATGAACAAATAGCTTTACATCCGCATTTTCTTTGCATGAAGAAACAAAATGATCTATTCCTTCATTATATGTATCCCCATCTCCTTGAAATACTAAAACAGTTAATTCTGGATTTCCCATCTTTATTCCAACTCCTAATGATAATGCTCTTCCATGTAATCCACTAAATGAACTCAAATTTAAATAATTATGTATCTTTGCTGCACATCCAATTCCTGATGTAAATACAATCTTCCTTCTATCAATTTTACCTTCAGATTCCAATTCTTTTAAAGTAGAGATTATTGCTGTATATATACCAAAGTTCGTACAACCAGGACACCATGTAATTTGATAACCAGTCCTTAGATCTTCCATGATATAGATAATATATACCTAAAAATAAAAGGTTAAAGATTAACTAAAAAGTGGAAATTATTTTGTAATTCTTATAATTAATCCGTTAGAATATTTAACTCTATCCCAAGCTAAATATTTATATCTTAGTTCTGCTCTTGGTAATTCTATATTTTTATATTCTTTTATATCTTTAGCTTCTAATGTATAAGAAATAACTATTTCCTCATTTCTTCTTATATTTTCAAATTTCCAGTTAAAGCTATAGTTATTATCTACTTTATAAACTGAAGATGGTTCTACAATTTTATATTCTTTTACTTTTAATGGTGCATTTACTCTATCTACTAATTTAACTTGATTTAATGAAAATACACTTTTATTTTTTATATTTATTGTTACATCTATTGTTTCTTTATCCAAATCAATCTTTAATATTTCTTTTGATATTTCTACATTATCTCTTAAGAATACATACAGTATTATAAACAATATTATCAATATTGCAACTATAATTTCAGCTAATAATAGATAATTGAAGTTTTCATATATTGTATAAGATTGTCCTGGTAATAAATATACATTATATATTGCATATTTAGAGCCATTTATATTACCAATATAATATTTGTTTGGATAAAATGTAGAAAATGTTCCATAGTAAATTTGTAAATAATATGTATAATTAATTGGATAATTATATGGATTTTTTATATTTATTATATATTCTAATCCATTTTTAGTTATTTCTATTATTGGAGTTGTATTTAATTGAAAAACTGTGAAATTTAGATAATATGTATTATTATTTGAATATACTATCAATTGATGCTCTCCTATAGAAACATTATTTGATATAAATATTGGAATCTGATATATATTTACCCCAGGACTCAATGTCTCATTATAGAATGCTGAAAAATTAATATCAGAAGATATATTAATTGATAAATTTTGACTGAAATTATTTGGATTATTTATTATTCCTATTAAATATATAAAGCTATTTTGAGCTACTGTTGAACTAGATAATTCAAAGTTTATAGATAATGGCAAAATAATAGTTGAATTTGTTATTGTTGGTTGACTATAATACAATACTGGAGTAAATTGAATTATATCTGAATAGTATTCTGATGTAATATTTATATTATGTAAATATACGACTATTTCAGGTATTTGATTAATAAAACCTAAAGGTCTCATATATATTTCTATATTTTCTAATTGACCAGGAGATATATATCCAGAAATCATTGTATTATTTTCTCCTATAATAAAGAACCATTGAGAAGATAGTGGAGAAATATCATAATAGTATGTATAATTTGTAGGATTGTATATATTTATTTCATATACTGCATAACTATTTGGATTTGATATATTAATCTGGTTATTTATTACCGTTGGATATCCAACTATTGGTTGCTGTGAATAAACTTCTAACATTATTGGTATCATCAAAATACCTAACAAAAGCTTCCTCCAATCCATGTATAATATGTTTTAATTTAAATATATAAATTATTATATTAAGTGTATATCAAACCTATTAGACTAACTATTATTGCTATACTACCAAGTATATAGTCTATATAATATATTTTTTTACTTTTTGCTAATTTCATCAAAATACCAATAGTTAGATAACCAACTATAAAAGAAACAATTATTGCAGTTAGAATTCCATAATATCCTATAGTAGATGCTACATACATAATGTTAGATTTAGAAGCTAATATGGTTAAGAAAAATGCTCCAAGAGCTGCTGGTATATATAAAATATATGAAAGAGAAAAAGAAAATTTTGGATCATATTCCATTAATAACATAGTAGATACTGTAATTCCAGATCTACTAACACCAGGTAAAGCAGCAAGTCCCTGTGCAATTCCAATAATAATTATATCCCTTAAATTAAGATCTTTTTTATCCTTTATTTTTATTTTATTTCTTGTATAATATATATATATTCCATCTAAAATAAGTATTAATCCTAAAATTATCATTGGTATTGATACATTATATGCATTTTCTAACAATTTATCAGAAATAATATATAAAGGAGCACCAACCAATCCTGTAAAAATTATTGCAATAATTATATAATATAACATTTTTTTATCCTTCAATATTTGATATATATCCTTCCTAAAATATAATAAAGCAGAAAATACAGTTCCAATTTCCATAAATAATCCAAATGTATATCCAATTGAAGGATTAATATTTAGTAAATAATTTGAAGCTATTAGAATTTGTGTTTTGCTACTTATTGGCAACCATTCACTGATACCTTGAATTATTCCCAATATTATTGGATATAAATTCATTTTTCATACATTATTGAATACCTTTAAAAATTTTATTAAAAAGACTAATTTATGATTAAAAATTATATATTGTCATCAATTTTTTATATAGCATCTTCTATAGCTTTATACTTTTCTTATATATATTCTTTAGATTTAATAAAAAATCTAATATCTTCAACAATAAATTATAGTCTTTTATTTATCTTATCAATTATTTTATTATCCTTTTTAATAACATTCTATTTAGGAACATATTTCTCAAGAGAAATAGAAAATAAAGCCTTCTATTTAATTATTGGAATTATATATTATGTTATTGGTCTTCTATTGTTTAAGAATTTTATAAACATATATATAACTATTTCATTATTCTTTATATTTAAAATAATAAAAATAGAATATTCTATTTTTGCAATGTTAATATATTTTTTATCAATTTTATTCCTTGTTCTTAAAAATTCAGTATTTATAAATATAGTAAATCAATTTATGCATAATAAGTTAGAAAGTCTTTATACTTCTAATATAAATGACTTATATCAAATGTATGAATACCAATTGTTGAATACATATATTAGTGGTTATGAAACAGCAATGAGTATTTTAGAAAATGAAGGTGATATAAATGGAGCATATATATTATATAATAATTTAACATATGTAAATCAAACATTCTTAAATAACTTAAATTCAACACTAAATGAATATCTAAATCAATATAATCAGACTATTAATTATAAATTAGAAAATATTATAAACAGTTTTTCACTTGAAATAAACATATCAATTGCTTTATTCTTTATTACCATATTTGGAATATTTTTAGAAATAAATAAAAGAGCGGAAGGTTTATAAACATTTCTATGATATAAAATATTCTTATGAAATTTTGTCCAAAATGTGGGAGCTTAATGAAAAAAGAAGGTAACTATTTAGTATGTCCAAATTGCGGATATAAAGAAAAAATAAAAGATGAAAATTCTTTATTACTTACAGAAAATATAAATAAATCTTCAGAAATTACAATTATGGAAGAAGATTATAAATTATATCCAATTGATAATGAGGTTGTATGTCCTAGATGTGGAAATAAGGGAGCATATTTCTGGTCTATTCAAACAAGAGCTGGAGATGAAGGTGAAACAAAATTTTATAGATGTGTAAAGTGCGGATATACATGGAGAGTATATGATTAAAAAAATAAAAGAACTAATAGTAAGAATATTTTTTGGAGATGATTATTTAAGTGATATACTATTTATAATATTTATATTTGTTGTATATTTTATTATTCAAATTGTATATCCTCCATTATTTTCAGTAATAGTATCTCCAAGCATGGAACATTATTATTTTAATTTCCAAAAATATGAACAATATAATATTACACAACAAGAATTTTCTCAATTTCCATATCCAAATGGATTATATGTTGGTGATATAATAGTAATTTTACCAATTAATACACAATATTTAGAAATTGGTGATGTTATTCTATATAAAGGAATATCATTATATAAAAATGAAGATATTTTTCATAGAATTGTTGGTTATAATAATAGTAACTTTATAATTATGGGTGACAATAATCCTGGACCAATAATATTTGAAGGAGAAAATAATATGAATCCAAATAGAATTATTGGAATAGGAATATTAAGGATACCTTTACTTGGATATATTAAGCTTCTGATTTAGTTTTCTATATATTTCCTTTATTTCATAATAAGAATCTTTCTTTGATAAATTTCTATTTAATATTCCAAATTTTGCATTATATCCAAAATCCCATTCATAATTATCCATCAAGGACCAAATAAAATATCCTCTTATATTATATTTTTCTTTATTTTTTAAAAAATAATGTAAATATCTTTTAATAGTTCTAACCCTTTGAAATTCATCTTCAGTATTTATTCCATTTTCTGTTATAAATATTGGCTTATCCAAATTCTTTAAAATATCATCTAATATAGATACACTAAAAGATGATTTTCTCTCATCTATATCCTTTATATTTTTATATATACCATAATAGTTTATTCCATAGAAATCTATTTCTTTTGGAAATAATAAATGAATATTTGAACTTATTACATCCTTTAATAAAAAGTTAAATGGTAATTTTAATAATGATAAATTTTCTGTATATATTAAATAAACATTAAATTCTTTTGCTATTTTATATAATTCCTTATTTGCATAAAATATATTATCTAATATCGCTATTGTGTTCTTTAAATCTTTTACTGAATTTATTTTTTTAAATGGAGGCCATTTACCAAAAATATAAGAAGATAATATATATATCCATGGTTCATTAAATGATATAAAATACTTAACCCCCAATTTTGAAAATGTATCAATTATAAAATATGAATAATCAATAAAGTATTCTATATTTTCTTTATTTTCCCATCCTCCCAAATTATAAAACCATAGAGGATTGACATAATGCCACAAGGTTATAAATGGTTCTATATTATTTTTTATTAATTTATCAGTAAATTCTACATATCTTTTCATACTGTAATAATCTATCTTATTTTCACTTGGATATATTCTAGCCCAATCTATTGAAAATCTAAAAGCATTTGCATTTAGATCAATTAATATTGGAATTATATCAAAATATCTTTCCCATAAATTACATGCATTATCTATTTCTGGTAACTTTCCCGTTTTAATAAAATAATACCAATCCTGATTATTATAATTTCCCTCTGTTTGAAATGATGATATTGAAAATCCTAAATAGAACTTATCCATATATTTTTAATAATTTATTTATACCATTATAAATTACCCTCTCATTATATCCACCTTCTAGTATATATATAACCTTATTGAACCTTTTTAAATAATTAAAAACATATTCATAAGATTTTAATGTAATATTAAATACTGATAGAGGATCTTTTTTATGCATATCAAATCCCAAAGATACTAATATAATTTCTGGATTTATTTCTTCAATTAGTAGAAATATTTTATCCTTTAATAAATTAATATAATAATTATCGTCTATATTAAAATCTAATGGAAAATTAAAATAATTATTTCCAGATTCTAATCCAGTATTTGGATATATATTTTTTGCATGAGTGGATATATAATAAATATTTTTCTTATTTTCAATTATATCCTGAGTTCCATTTCCATGATGTAAATCTATATCAAAAATTAATACATTTCTATATCTTTTTCTTGCATACATTCCAGCAATTGCAATATTATTAAATATACAAAATCCTAAAGTTTTATCATTATTTAATGGGTTTCTTGGAACATGATGACCTGGAGGTCTTGTAGGTATAAAAATATATTTCTCATTTATTTCTATACTCTCTAATACACCCTCAACAGATTTAAGAATTGAATAAAAGGACAAGGGAGATATATATGTATCAGAATCTAAGTAAATAATTCTGTTATTTTTATATGAATACTTCCAAATTCTTTTTATCATTCTAATATATTTCCAACTATGTGCATAATTTATATATCTATATATATCTTTCCTTACCTTTCCTATTTTCTTATAATTATTTTTTATCAATCTTTTTATTACTAACAATCTTCTATTATTTTCTATATGGTTTGGATCATTATGATATAATAAATATTTTGAATATAATATCAACATAACATTATAATAATTTCTTATAATAAAAATATTTATGTATAATTGCATATTAATTGGTATTGATGAAATATGGACAAAATCTGAAAAAATAAAGAAAAAAATGATAAATATGTTAATAAATGATATTAAAAATAGGATAAATTTTGATAAAATAGAAAATAGAAGAGGTAGAATAATAATATGGGATTATAAAGATGAATGGATAAATATATTAAGGAATATTCCAGGAATAAAAAATATATATCCAGCTATTTATTTTGAAACATCTATAGAAAATATAAAAAAACAATCTTTAGAATTTTTTAATAATTTTATTGGAAATATTAGTAGATTTAAGGTATCTACAAAAAGGGTTGATAAAAACTTTCCTTATAAATCTATAGAAGTTAATAAAATTGTTGGAGAAGAAATTTTAAATAAATATAAATTAAAAGTTGATGTAAAAAATCCTGAAAAAATATTATATATTGAAATCCATAAAGATTATACATTTATTTATGATAAAATAATTAAAGGACCTGATGGATTACCAGAAGGATCTGAAGGCAAAGGAATTTTATTATTTTCTGGTGGATCTGATTCATCAGTAGCCTCATATTTAATTTCAAAAAGAGGATTAAAAATTGATTTTTTATTTATTAATATTGCAGGAGAAATTTATTTACAGTATATATACAATGTATATAATAAATTGAAAGAATATTTTCCAAATTCAAAATTATATGTATATGATTTAGATATAGGATATTTATTTAATGTAAGAGAAGGATATAGACAAATATTATTTAAAGCAATAATGTATAAAATTGCAGAAAAGTTTGCAAAGAAAAACAATTATGATTGCATAGTTACCGGAGAATCTTTGGGACAGGTTTCCTCACAGACAATTGACTCATTAAAAGTATTAGATAGTATTGTAGATATTTTAGTATTAAGACCATTAATCGGATTTAATAAAAGTGAAATATTAGATTTATCAAAGAAAATTGACATATATGATATAAGAGCACCAGAAATATGTAAAATTGAAAATCATCCAGTAACAAAACCAAAAATTGATATAGTAATTTCTGAACTAAATAAATTAAATATAGATTTTGATAAAGAAATTGAAAAAATTAGGGAAATTAATAATATAAATATTGAAGAATTCAATTTAAAGATTCCAGATAAAAAAGATCTAATAATTATAAGATCTGAAGAATTTTCTAAATATAATTTTGAAAAAGGTAAGAAATATTTATTAATATGTAAAAATGGAATATTATCTAGGTACTTTGCTAAAAGATTGAGAGATAAAGGAATAGAAGCATATTATATGGATGAAAAAACTGCAAAAATATTGAAATATATATAACTCTGTTAACCCTATATATCTTTCCCTTAATATGTAATATATCATGAATGAGAATGAATATATTAAAAGGGCTGATTATAATGATATTAAAAATATTGTAGAATTTATTAGAAGAAATATTGAAGAAAATAAATTTTATTTTGATTTTGAAGAAAATGGAGAAAATTCATATAAAATTTATGAAGAAGATTATGTAAAAAACTTATTAGATAAAGGAGATATCATTCTTTTATATATAAAAGATAATCAAATAGCTGGATTATCCCATTGGACATATGAATATGGAATATTATATAATCTTTATACTGTTGCTGATAGAAATCATTCTAAGATGGGAATTGCAAAAAAACTTTATCATTATTTCTTAAAACAAGATATACCTGCAGCTGCGGATTTTGTTATATATTTACCAACTTCAAGTAAAATATTTAGGATATGGGAAAACTATGGAATAAAAATTTCAGGTTTTGCCTCATCATTTATACATAAAGATAGCAAAAATAATTTATATACAACAATTATTGGACATAGATCAAAAGATAGAATATTAGAATTAAAGATACCAAAATATTCTGAAAAATTTTTCAAAAATCTATGTATATTAAATAATCTGGATTGTAAAATTTATACATTTGAATATAGAAGAAAAGAAAATAATGAAAAATATCCAAAATTAATATATACAACAAATATAAAAGAATATGAAGAAAAAGAATATTATTTAACAGGATTTTTATATAATAATGGTCAGATAATTTATGCATATTCTAGTAAAGTAGATAAAAATGTAAAAGAACCAATTGAAAAATTCTTTAATGATTTAGAAAGAGAGAATATGAAAAATGTCATTTTAGATTATATTGATAATTTATCCTTGCTATGAATCTTGATAATATTATGATGAATGAAGAAAAGAAAGAAGTTATATTTTTGTTAGGAGCTACTGGCGGAATTGGTAAATTATTAGCTGAAGAATTAAAAAGAAATGAATATATTATTGTTGGAAACGGAAGAAAGGAAAATGTATTAATTAGTATGAAAAATGAAGGAAAGATAGATGATTACGTAGTTGGAGATTTAACAAATGATGAAGATAGAAAAAAGATAATAGAAAAAATAAAGGAATATGTAAATAAAGGATATAAAGTAACAGTATTTTACAATATAGGAATTTTATATGATTATCCCGGTGAATTTAAGAATTATACAAATAAAATGATCGATGATTCATATGAAATAAATGTAAAGTCTATAGAAAAAATGGATAATGAACTAGAAAAAAATGACCTTTATTTAGATACAATTTATATGGTATCTATATCTGCATTTTATAGAGGAAATTGGGATCATGAATATCAAAAAACAAAAGCTGCCCTTAAAGCACATGCTGAACTTCAAATACTTAATAGCAATGGTAGAAGAATTATAGCTCTATTTCCAGATACAATAAAAACTGGAGAAGAGGGAATGGGAAGTAAATTAAAAGAATATCCAAAAATACCTGGAGAAATATTTGTAAAGAAGGTTGTTGAAATTATTAATGGAAAATATAAAGAATATTCTGGATTTATATTTGAAATAGATAACAATAATATAATTAAATTATATGGAATAAATCCATCAAAAATTACAAATGCATTTGAATATCTTGAAAAGGAATTTATTGAAGAAATAGGAAAAGCTGTTTATTAATTTTTTTATTAATATTTTTTAATGATAATAATACCAGTTGCCTATGATTCATTTTCAACAAGATCTATGGCAACAATTGTTAAAACTGATATTAAGATATTTATAGATCCATCTATTGCAATTGCTCCTTATAGATATAATCTAAAACCTCATAGAATTGAATTAGAAGAGTTAGAGAAAAGGAAAAAAGAAATAATTGAATTATCAAAAGATATAGATTTGATAATTATTACACATTATCATTGGGATCATTGTCCAAATCCAAATGAAGAACATTTCAAAATATTATATAATAAAAAGTTGATTATAAAGGATTTTAATAATTATATAAATAATTCTCAAAGAAAAAGGGGAAGAAGGATATATGAAAAAATTAAAGATAAATCTGAAATAACTATTGGAGATAATAAAGTATTTGAATTTAATAATACTTATATAGAAATATCTCCTCCATTATTTCATGGAATAGAAAATTCAAAATTAGGTTATGTAATTGGTGCATATATTGAATATAAAAATAAATCTTTATTTTTTGGATCTGATATACAAGGTATTCTAACTAATTCTACATTAAATTATATAATAGAAAAAAATCCAGATTATATAATATTATCTGGTCCTCCTTTTTATCATATAAAATGGGATATTTCATATAACGAAGTATTCTATAAAAATATTGAAAGTTTATTAGAAAATACAAAAGTTAGTAAAATAATAATTGACCATCATATGGCCAGATCTTTGAATTATATAGAAATATTAAGAAATTTAAATGAAATTGGAAAAAATTATGGTACAGAATTTTTATCTGCTGCAGATTACTTAAATATTAAGAATATACAACTAGAAGCAAATAGAGAATTATTATATAAATATTATAATGAATAGCGCCGCCGGTGGGACTTGAACCCACGACCTGCCGGTTAACAGCCGGCTGCTCTACCAACTGAGCTACGGCGGCATATATATAAATTACTTAATAAATTTTTAATAATCTTTTTATATCTGACTTTCTATAAATAGTTTATGGATATATTGGGTATAGGGTTAAAGTTATCTTTAGAAGAAGGTAAGGTAACAATAAAAAAGGAAAAGGAAAAGATGATATTAGAATATAATAATAAAATATTATCATCATCAAATTATAAAGATTATAAAAAGAATTGGCAGGCTACATTATTAATAAAAGATAATAAAATACAATTAATGGAAAGTAATGTAAATTTATATATATACAATTTTAATGATTTAAGTGATAAAAATAAAATTTATGGTTTAAATCAACTAATATATTTAGGATATTTATTAAAAAAATCTGAAGAATTTATATTAAAGTTCGATAAATATTTAATATCTCCAACTGAAAAAATATCTATTGGAAATGGAAAAATTGGATCAGATTTTGATTCAAAATTAATAAATGAGGAAAAGATTGCTAGAGATATATTATATATTACAGATGGTCTTTTAATTATTAATAATATTATCTAAATAATTTTTTAATAATTTAATTTTATTTCTAAGTTTTTCATTTTTTATCCTCTCTATTTTATCATTATCTAGTCCCATAGTAATCCATATTAATGAATCTATATGTAGTAATGGTATATTTGTTTCCTTTGATAATTTTATCCAATAATTTTTATCTTTGCTAATTTTCCCAATTCTATTATCTATTGGTATAAATATTTCAAATGGGAATATTATTTTATATCCGATAATTCTTAATCCATAACCATAAATTTTTGTTGAAAATACTATCGTCTTATCATAAATATTTTGTACCATTACTTTTGCAATTTCTGAATTAAATTTAACTAAATCATCTTTATAAATTAATAAATCTTTGTCTTTAATCCAATTATAAATTCTATTCAATCTTTTTATCTTTATTTCTTTATATCTTCTATTATATAAATCTATAAAAGATAAAAAATTGTTATATATATCATCATTATGCTTAGAAAAATATATAGAAAATATTTTCCAGAATTTTTCTCCCTTATATGATAATTGAAATGCTAATAAAGAATTTATTACAATAAGCTTCAAAAATAAATCCTGATTTTTTATATTTTTATATAAAAATTTTAGATATTTATATTGTAAATCATAATTTTCTTCAAAATATAATATTTCTTCAATACTAAATTTAGATAAAATATCTATAAGATCCATTTATTAAAATTTTAAATAAATTATATAAATGGAAATAAATAAAGAGGAATTCTTTTATTATTTGGATAGAGAATATAAAAAATTGGAACTAATATTTAAGAATATAAAGTTTTTAGATAATAGGTTCGAAGATTTCCTTATATCTTATTATAAAGATTTAAAATATTTTTATGAGAAAAAAGATTTTGTAAAAGCATTTGAATTGGAAAATTATATTTGGGGAATTCTAGATACATTAATTAATTTAAAATTAATTGAAGTACCTGAAGAATATAAAAAATGGTTTAAGTTATTTATTTAAACTTTCATATATTCTAATTAATTCATTTAGCTTTGCAATTCTCTCTCCATTTATAATTCCAAACTTTACAAATGGAACTTCAAATCCAACTGCTAAATGTGCTAATATATTACTTTCAGTTTCTCCAGATCTATGAGATAATATTGGTATAAGACCATTTTCTTTGCAGAATTTTACAGCTTCATATGCTTTAACAACCGAACCTATCTGATTTGGTTTTATTATAACACCCTTAATTGATTTATATATTAAAGATTTCTTTATTCTTTCTATATTTGTTACAGTTAGATCATCTCCGATAATTAAACTCTTTGTACTATTATTTATTTCTGCAAATCCTTCAAAATCTTCTTCATATAATGGATCTTCAACATAAAATAGATCATATGTATCTATAAGAAACTTTACATATCTTATCTGATCTTCTCTAGAAAATACTTTATTTTTATATCTATAAGAACCATCTTTATATAATTGAGTTGCAGCAAAATCAACTCCAAGATCAACTTTTATATTATAATCCATCTTAACTTCATCAAAAACCATTTTTATTATATTAAATACTGTTTCATCTTCAAGAGATGTTGTCCATGCACCTTCATCATTCCTTCCATATAAAAATTTATCATCCAATAATTCCAATCTTTTTCCCAATAATTTATGTATATATGATGCAACAAAGATGGATAAAGGTAAATTATCTGTATCTGGAGAAACTAAAAATTCCTGAATATTTGTACTTCTACCTTTTGCATGGGCACCACCACCAACAACATTTGCTAATATCCTTATATTTATTTTTGGATTTTTATTAAAAAATTGATAAATTGGTTTTCCTTCATAATTTGACCATGCTCTTAATATAGCGTATTCTATAGCAATTAATGTATTACCTCCATATCTTTTTATTCCTCCAATTGACTCGAATTCATTTTCAAATTCTTTTAAATCTTCCAAAGAAGTTATATCAAATGTTTTAAGGAAATCTATTAATTCATTATTAAATAATTCAGCAGCTTTTTTTGGATCTAAATATGTAACTTCACCGGAACCTTTACTTGCACCTTCGGGAGCAGCTTCTGAATAACCATTTATTTCAACTTCTAGTGTAGGATCTCCTCTAGAATTTAAAACTACTCTTGCTTTTGCAGATTTAATTTCCATAAATAAAAATATTTATAGAAGTCATTTATTCTTTTAATTAACTACTAAAAAGTAAATCACGATAGTGTATATCCATTAGATATTGGATTATCATAATAATATACATAAACAGTAGAACCGGCTAGAGAAGATATTCCAAAACTATTCATATTGACTGTCATATTTATTAGAAATATTGAATTTGAAGGTATTGTACCATTTATATATGAATTACCAGATGAAGGATCTGTTATATTATATATATAGCATGCCAAAAATCCTCCAGCATTTCCACTTAAAGCTAAAGGACATTTTTGACTTTCTCCATTGGTAGAAGAAAATTCTACTAAAAGATTATTTGTAACTAATTGAGTAGATCCTATATTTTGGGCTAAAATTGCTATATTGCCATTTGAGTCATTATAACTTACTTGTAGTATTTCAACTTGAGCACCTAAATTTGTAACTTGCCTACTAACATAACTTCTTGCCCACCCAACTATAATTGCACCTAAAGCTACTGTTAGAGCAATTAATATAATTGTTGCAATCAAAGGAGATACAGCTTTTATTTTCATAATATATTTAAAAATTTAGTAATATATAAACCTTATACCTTCTTCTTTATATTTGCTTTTAACCTTTCCCATGGTCTTTTATCTATTAATTTTCCATCTAAAAAAATTGAATAATCATTAAAATAAAAAATAAATTTTGATATGCTCTTAGGAACTATATATATTTTATCTTTATTCTTTATATAAAATGTATTTTTTGTTTCATCTATTATCTCTCCATATATACCTTTTAAACTTTTTATTTTGCAATCATATACTTCTACATTTAATCCAATAAATTCATAAGATAAAAAATATTTATTCAATTTCATTAGATATTTCTATATTTTCTTCCTTAAAACCTAAATCTAATAATAATTTCTTTATTTTTTCTCTATGATCTCCCTGTAATTCTATTAAATTATCTTTATATGTCCCTCCACATCCCAACTTTTGTTTTAAACTCTTCAATGTTTCTTTTGCAATAGATGGATCTATACCTTCTATAATTGTGACAATTTTTCCATAACTCCTTTTTTCAGCCCTTACGATAATCTTCTGAAACTCCTTCTCTATTTCTTTTGTTGTATTTTCTAGATCTATTGGAAGACCTGAGAAAAGTTTCTTTTTCATCCCACAACAATGTTTTCTCTGGCCATTTTCTTTCTTAGATTTCTTATTGCTTTTGTATTACTTCCCAAATTTTTTCTTCTTGCATTGCTTCTCAATTTTATTAATTCCAACAAAGTGTTCTGATCCACCATTATAATATAATGATTCTCAATATAATATTTAAATTTTATATTCAATATCTTCAGGCCTCCAATATGGATTAATTCCATCAATTATATTCATATCTTTTTTATACCATAAAATTCCAGTCCATGCAATCATTGCACCATTATCATTTCCTAAATCTAAGGGAACAGTCCCAAATTTCACATTTCTTTCATTACACATTAAATATAAAATTTCTTGTAACCTCTTATTTACTGCAACTCCACCAGTTAATCCAAATTCTTTCTTATCCAATAAAGATAATCCCCTTTCAGATATTTCTGCTAACATTGAAAATACGTATTCTTGAATAGAATATGCTAAATCATCTATATTAATATTTTCCCTTTTTATTATATTTCTTATATACGTATATATCCCTCCCAATTGTATATCCATTCCTTTAACAGAATATGGTAATTTTATTAGATTTTTTCCATTTTTTGATAATTCTTCAATTTTTGGACCAGCAGGAAATCCAATATTTAATAATCTACCAACTTTATCTAAAAAGTTTCCCACACCCATATCTAAAGTCTCTCCAATGATTCTATATTTATTTCCTTCAAATGATAATAGCATTGTATTTGCTCCTGAAACCAATAAAATTAAAGGATCAGTAAATTTGTTATATAATTTAACTATTTCAGCATGTGCTATTAAATGATTTACTCCAATTAAATTTGAATTAAATATCTTAGAAAATAATTTACCACTAAAATATCCTTGAACTAATGTTGGATATAAACCAGGTCCTGCAGAATATGAAATTAAATTTATTTTTCTTTCAAAATCATTTAAATTATTTATATATGAATTTAAATTATTTTCTAATTCTTTATTATCAGAAACTATTTTATTATTTTCAATCCATATTCTATTATTATTATATATTATATACCTTCTTCTATTCCATGGTTCATCAGAAAATATTTCTTCAGATCCTTCTAACTTATTTTTTATTTCATATAATGCATCTACAATATAAAATTTACCATCTAATTTCTTAAAAATAAATCCAGCCTTCCATACAGAATTTCTTAAAATATTAATACTTTCCTTTGAATGTAATTCTGCAGCTTCTCTTGGATGTATTCCTCGTTTTTCACTTTTATATATTATTCTCTCATTAGAATATATATTTCCATTCTCATCAACAATTCCAATTGAATAAGTATGAGCAGTAGATTCTATTCCTAGAGAAATTATCATTGAGATTTTTGAGATTTAAATTCTTCATATATTTGATTAAAATCTTTATTTCCATATTCTTCTATTTTAGTATTTATTTGTACAATTTCTTGAGATATTGTATTTCCTCTAACCAATTTTTTAACTCTTACCTTTTTATTTTCATCATACCATACATATTTTTTATTCATTCCTTCAACATAATTTACCATTGGAGCACCTTCAAATCCAGAACCACCAGTTATCCTTAATTTATATCCATCTAAATTAATTATTGATCCATCAATTATATCTCCAATTTTCTTACCTACTAAAGATTCATCTTTTGTTTGTACTTGAATAGACTTTCCAGTCTTTGGATCCGATACTACAACTTTAAATATAATTTCCTTTCTCTTGTTTGCCATTTTATATCAATTAAGGAAAATATTTTTATTCTTTAATGAAAAATTTTTATATAATAAATACTCTAAATTTATTATGAAGGAGCTATTACATATTGAACAAAATGATGAATTTCCAAATTTTTTTAATGGAATAATATTAAATTTACCAGATACAAATGCAATAAATGTAATAGATTTTGATTTGAATATAAATACTTATACAAATTTAAAAGTATCATATCCTTTCTATTTTGGATTTATTCCTAGCACTTTTATTGATAATTATCCATTATTTTTCTCTTTTTTCTCAGACAAAAAATTTAATATATTTAATTTATTAAAATTAGAACCTCTATACTTTTTTAAAGTTCCAAAAGATATTACAATAAACATAGTTTATTCAAAATTACCTGATCAAAGTATAAATATAGATAAGAATAGTATTGAAAATATATTAAAGGATTTCTTTGAAGTAGATACTATACCTTCATTATCAAAACCAATCCATATTTTAGAAAGTACAAACAGAGAATATAAAAGAAAATTTAGTAAAATTAAAAAATTATAATCCCCAAGCAGGGTTTTCTTTTCTTATTATATTTGCTATTTCTTTTAATATTTCCTTTTGCTCATCATTTAAAATATCTTTATTTTCCTTAAATTTCCTATAATCATTTTCAGATATAAAAGTATATAATATATCATCTTCAAATATGTTTCTTCCAACTACTGCATCATCTATAGATATGGCAACTTTATCATTTTTTATAGCTACATCTATATTCTTCTTTTCTTTTTGTATTGTCAAAATTCTTCCAATTATTTTTCCATCTAAATTAATTAAATATACATCTTTTCTTATTTCTCCTCCTAAAACTTCAATTCCAACAATTGCAGGATTTGATCTTCTAAATATATTTCCCTTTAATATTTTTATCTTTCCTATTGGTGGTAATTCTCTTAATATTTTTTCTTTATTATATTTTATATCATTAATATATTTCTCAATTTTTTCAATCAAATCATATATAACACTTGATATTATTAAATTTATATTTGAAGATTTTACATATTCTTCATCATTCTTATTTATTCCAATATTAAATCCAACTATAACAGAATATTGAGGATATTTTTCTTTCATAGATAATGCAATATTTACATCTTCTTTATTTATATCCCCTATATCAGCTTTTTTTATTGGTATATTTCTATCTCTTAACATTTTTATTAATACTTCCAGTGATCCTAAAGTATCTGCTTTAACAATAATACCTTCCTTATCAGTTTGAAATATTATGTTTTCAATATCTTTTTTCAATTTTTCTTCTATTTCCTTTAATTCTTTTTCATCATTATATACATAGATTGTAGAACCTGGTAATGCATTATCTAATCCATCTGCTGATATTCTTATCCCACATGCAGCATATGCAACATCTATTTCTTTAAATTTACTTCTACTAGTGAATCTAATATCTGTCAAAGGTGCTGGTTTTAATATTAATTTTACTTTTGCTGTTTTAATACCATCTCTTGATAAAAAAACAATTTTATCACCTTTCCTTATTTTACCATCATATAATATTATATCTATTACACTACCTAAACCCTTTTCTTCTTTTACTTCTAAAATTACACCAACACCATTTCCTTCAACATTTATTTTTAATTTTTCTTCTAAATATCTTTGAGAAAGTCCTGCAATTAATAATAATAAATCAGGAATACCTTCTCCAGTTTTTGAAGAAATTGGAACAATTGCAACTTGTCTTCTAAAATCCTTTACTCTATCATATCTATCAGAATCAAATCCTAATTCATATAATTTAGTTACAATATTATATGTATATTCTTCTAATTTGTTTATTACTTTTTGATCTTGATATTTTATACTTTCTAAAAATGGTTTATTTTCATAAGGTTTCCATCCATCTATTTTATCTATCTTATTTAATGCAATTAAAAATGGTACTTTTAATTGTTTACATATTTCTATTGCTTCATATGTTTGCTTTTGAAACCCATCCAATATATCTACTACAATAATTGCTAAATCTGAAACAGATCCACCCCTTTTTCTTAAATTACTAAATACTTCATGACCAGGAGTATCAATAAATAACAAAGAAGGAATTTTTAGATCAAATTTAAACATATTTAATAATGGTTTTGATATTTCCTTAATTACATCAATCGATACTTCAGTAGCTCCAATATGCTGAGTCATTTCACCAGCTTCTTTTTTTGTATAAGATGTATTTCTAATCTTATCTAATAGAGAAGTTTTACCAGCTCCAACATGACCTAAAACAACAATTATTGGAGATCTTATCATCTAAAAATAATTTATAAGAAAAACTTTTATTTATGGCCATATCCATCTTCTATATAAACCTTTTTCATTTGCAAAATTATCTGCTTTTTGATATGATTCTATTGTACCAATATCAAACCAATATTCACTATTACCATCATATACATATCCATATATTTTTTCTCCTCTTTTTATTAAATATTCGAAGAAATTTCCCATGGAATCTTTACTATAATTAGAATTCATATATTCATCTAATAAATGCAATTTTCCCTTTGGAATATAATATATTCCAGTGGATATTGTAGTATATAATGGATTTTGGGGCTTTTCATAAAATTCTTTTATTATATTATTTTCCATTTTTACTACTCCATAATTTTTTGCATCATTATAATTTTTTATATCATATACTGCCAAAGCTATAGAATTATTTTCATTTCCCAATTTAATTATTTTATTTAAATTAAAGCTAAATAAATTATCTCCCAATAATATTAATAGATTATTATTTATGCTCATTTCTTTTATTGCATAATGTAAACCCCCAATTGATCCTAGCTTATTTTCTTCAGAATTTGATGGTTCAATTACTAATCTTATTTTTCCAATTTGAGAGTATTCATAAAAAGAATATAATGCTGCTAGAATATGTCTAAAATGATTTTCATATTTTTTATTTGTTGATATAATTATTTCATCCGAACCTGTTTCCAATGCTTTTTCTATTATATAATATATTAAAGGTACACCTCCTACTGGAAATAATGGCTTTGGTACATAATCTGATAATGGTTTAAATCTCTTTGCATAACCACCTGCTAATATTAAAGTATCTAAACTCATAAAGAAAAATTATCAAAAAAATTTATGAATAAAATAGTTCATAATTTCCAAATCCTTGTGGTATAAATGTATTATTTGTAGATATTATATTTCCATTACCTCCTACTATCTTTTCTACAATATAACTAGTAGCAGATAATAGATTAATAAATGTAATATTTCCATTTATATTTCCTATTATTGATATTCCTTCATAATAATTATATAATGTGTTATTTACATTCGTACTAGATATTACACTACTTAAACTATTTATGAATCCTTGTGAATTATTATAATATACATTTACACTTCCTGTAGATGTTGTTAAATTATCTATATATCCACTTCCATATATTTCAATACCTAATTGTGAATTATATAATGATATGTTTGTTGCATTACCTGTTAAATAATATCCAAATAATCCTCCATTTGTTGTTACATTTATTATATTATTATAAGCAGTTTCATATAATCCAAATACCTGTCCTACTTTTATATAATCATTTTCTATATTATTTCCTGAAGATGTTAAATATATTCCAAATATATTTGATTCTATATTGTTATTTATTATATTATTATTATTTCCATTATTTATCTTTATTCCAAATATGTTAGATATTACATTACTATTTTCTATTACATTATTTACTGCATTTCCATCAAAATCTATTCCAAATATTTGTCCATTTATATTTGAATTATTTATTATTACATTATATGGATTGTCATCATATATTCCCCATACTGATGATTGAATATTTGTATTTTCTATTGTTGAATTTTGTATATAACCATATATTCCTCCTATATTTCCATTTATTGTAGAATTATATACATTTACTACTGATGGATTCTTTACATCTATTCCAAACAATCCTGAATTTATATTATCATTTATTAAATTAATAGTTCCATTTTCTACATTTATTGCAAATAGATTTGTATTAATATTTATATTCTGTATTGTTACATTTGATGATAATACATCTATAACAGGTAATCCTGGATTTGCAGGTTCAAATATTGTATTTTGTCCTAATAATGTTATATTTTGACCTTGTGGGTTTATTATTAAGTTTACTAAATATACTCCTGGAGAGAATACTACTACAGGTATAGAACTATTAATTGCTGAATCTATTATTCCTTGTATTTGTGTATTACTTAATGTTGGATTTATTACTGATACATTATATGCATTTTGTGATATATATATTACCTGGGGATTTGTATATTGATTTAATCCATAATTATTATATGCATATACTTTATACCATATTGAATAATATCCATTACTATTTAATTTTGCATATTCTTGTAATATTCCATTATATAATATATCTGAACATGAATTAATTATTGTTACCCATTGATTACTTGTTTGATTTAATAATTGTATTTGACAATAATCTTGACCTAAAGTATTATCATATACATTTGCACTAACTTCTAATAACCATATATTTTCTTGTGTACCATTTGATGGTGTAGGATATGTATATGATACATTAAATATTGGTGAAGGTAATGTATAAACATATATTCCTGTTGAATTTGTTATTCCCTCAGGATTCGATGTTGATAATTCTATTGTAATATTTCCTCCATTTGGTATAATATTATATAATCCTGGTAAATTATATGATGAATTTTCATAATTTAATTGAATAATATTATTACCTGGTGTTACATTTATATTATATGTTTGTCCATTTATTGTTACATTTACATTTGGATAATTTGTATAGAATGATATATTTAGTTGATAATAATTTGATACTGAATTATTAGATGGGGATATAATATATATTTGTGGATTAACTATAGGAATTATTGTAATTGTAGTAGAATTCGTAACTCCGTTTGATGCAACACCAGTTACTGTTACACTATAAGTACCTGGTTGTATATTACTATTTGCACTTACTGTTAATGTTACTGATGCATTTGGAGTAACAGTAGTATTAGATAAGGAACATTGTAGATTTGAATTACTTGTTGAACAAGATAAAGTAATAGATGCAGGAGTTCCACCACTTAGTTGGGTAATATTTATTATTGTAGAATTCGAAGAACCAGCATTTACATACATACTACTTGGTCCCTGTATTGAGAATGAATATGGCTGTACATTAACTGTTATAGTAGTAGAATTCGTAACTCCATTTTGCGCTGTACCTGAAATTGTTACTGAATATGTTCCTGGAGTAATTGAAGATGAAGCAGTAACAGTTAAAGTTACTGATGCATTTGGAGTAGCTTGAGTACTTGATAGTGAACACGATAAATAACTACTATTTGTAGAACAAGATAAGCTAACTGGTAATGGAGATCCGCTATTTAATTGAGTAATATTAATTGTTGCCGAATTAGAAGAACCCACATATGTATTAATACTACTTGGTCCCTGTATTGAGAATGAATATGGCTGTACATTAACTGTTATAGTAGTAGAATTCGTAACTCCGTTTGATGCAACACCAGTTACTGTTACACTATAAGTACCTGGTTGTATATTACTATTTGCACTTACTGTTAATGTTACTGATGCATTTGGAGTAGCTTGAGTACTTGATAGTGAACACGATAAATAACTACTATTTGTAGAACAAGATAAAGTAATGGATAATGGGGACCCACTATTTAATTGATTTACATATATTGTTGTAGAATTACTATAATTTGTATAAACATCTATACTACTTGGTCCCTGTATTGAGAATGAATATGGCTGTACATTAACTGTTATAGTAGTAGAATTCGTAACTCCATTTTGCGCTGTACCTGAAATTGTTACTGAATATGTTCCTGGAGTAATTGAAGATGAAGCAGTAACAGTTAAAGTTACTGATGCATTTGGAGTAACAGTAGTATTAGATAAGGAACATTGTAGATTTGAATTACTTGTTGAACAAGAAAGAGTAACTGGCAAAGGTGTGTTTCCTGTTAATTGATTTACATATATTGTTGTAGAATTACTATAGTTTGTATAAACATCTATACTGCTTGGTCCTGTAATATCAAAAGTAAATACTGGAAATCCTAATACTAATGCAGAAACATATTCCGTTGATCCTGGACCAGGGCCAACGTTAAATGAAACACTATAAGTACCTGGAGCTAAATCTTTACATTCCGCAGCATATACACTTATTTGAGGTGAAGATGTTAAAAATAATTGAGAACATCCATTAGGTAATGTTACCCCACCAATATTACCTCCATTCTTTGTTCCTCCCGAGGATATTAATATTAATACTGTTTCATTTTGCCCTGAAACAGTATATGAAACTGTTACTGGACCTGGTCTATTATATGTATTTGTAAAAGTAGTTAAAATAACTGGAACAGAATAATTATTTATAGAAACTCCACCAATTGCATAATTATTAGCTGTAGTAGTAAATGAACAGGTATTTGTACTAGAATTTCCAATTACTGCATAATTTCCATTATTTACCATTACATTAAAACTTGGAGTAAGGGTTGAACCTGCAGAAGAAGCAACACAATAATATATATTTGCTGTAGATAATGTTACACTCTTAGCTTGAGCACTATTACTTCCAACAACATCTGCTCCAACCTGTGAATATATATTAAATGTAGAAATTAACAATAGAAGGCTTACTATAGCAAAATATAATATTCTTTTTATTCCCATGAGATATTAGAAAACATTGCCCAATATAAAATTATGATTGTTAATAACCTTAATCATTTATGATAATCGAACCCGGGCCCGGGGGGATTCGAACCCCCGATCTTCGGGTTAAAAGCCCGACGCTTTACCAGACTAAGCTACGGGCCCAACAATATTTAATTTATATTTATGATTCTTATATAAATTTTTCATTATCCATATAAAGATATATAGTTTATAGATCCATTGAAATATTGAAAATAATTTAAATATACTGTTGGATAAATATTCATTAATATGTTTGGAAGACCAACAATTTTATCCCCATTATACAAGTATAGTACTGTATTATAATTATTTATAATTAAGAATTTTTCATTTGTATTTATATAAATACTAGAATTTCCAATTAAATTAAAATTACAATATAGGAAAGTTCTTGTATATACACTAAAAAATGAAGAACTTAAATAATTATCACAATTATAATATGCAGAATTGTTTGTTATATTAATATTTTGTGTTATTCCATATATATAAACTTGTAAAATAGATGATACATTTATATTAGAGTTCTGAATTATTTCTATATTGTTTGAACTCATATTATAAAAAAATTCTATACAATTATTACAAATGTATGAGTTTGTAGATAGAAATATAACATCTGGAGTATAATAATATGAAAAAGAAAAATTTGTATAATTATATACTATTTGTGGATCATAAAATTGAGAAAAATAAAAAGAACTGGTATATAATTTTTGATATTCAGATATTTTATATAATCCGGAAGAATATTGAGATAATCCATTGACTATATCTTGATACATATAAACTATAATGTATAAAAATACAGCAAGTGTAATCAATACCTCGATCCAGCTTTGAGATTTCATATTGTTACATTAATACTTTGTTTTTGTATATATTTTTTCCCATTATAATTTAATATTGCTTCTACAATATATGTACCAGTGCTATTTAATTCGATAGACTGAGAATAATATCCATTCTGTAATATTTGAAAATTCTGGTAAACATAATTTCCAGCTGAATTTATTACATATATTGTTAATGGGGCATTTGTTATTGGTTGTGCATCAATATATCCATATACTTGTATATTTATTGGAGTATATACATAAGCAGTTGTTGGAAAAACTTGTAAATTAAATGATACAAAAGAGGGTAGAACAAAAATTACTATAGATAATAATCCTATTAAATTGTTTATTGCTAAATGTTTTACTGAAGATCTTAATTTTCCACTTTCAGCAATGCCCATTATAATTGATGCTGAAATTCCTACCATAATTATTGATAAAGATGTAATAAACTTTAACCATGAATAATTTATTTGAGAAGAAAAGAAATTAAATGTTGTATGAATGGTAGAAACTGAAATTTGACTTATTATCAATGGTTTAATTGTATCTAATATAGAAATTGATAATCCAACAAATATAATGAATATAGCATATAAAACCAATATTTGTTGTGATATATATGCTCTCTTTAGTCCATCCAATTCCTTTACGGACTCTAGATCATTATATAACCTTTTTAAAACCTTTGAAATATCACCCCCACCCTTATATGTTTCTAATATTACATAATTAATCATCTTTATATTTGGAAGTTCTTCAAAATACATATTAAATAGTGTAAATGCCTTTTCAAATGGCATACCCCAAGCAATCCAATTATATAATTTTTTAACTAAAATAGATAAATATCCTAAATCTACCGAAGATAGATATGCCAGAGCATCCAATAATGTCATTCCGGATGCTAAACTTTCAGATAAATAAGATAAAAAATATGTATAGTTATTAGATATATTTTCATATATTTTACTTTCAATATACTTGTAAAATAGGTATGGAACTCCTCCCACAAGATATATAACTATTATTAATATTGAAAGTGCTACATAATTTTCATATAATTTAAATATTATTCCAAATATTCCAATAATTGATGCAAACAAAATAGATATATATAATATAAATCTATCTTCCTTAATATATGAACCAAAAACATTTATTTCTTTATAATGTAATGGATCCTTTATATTGAAAATTTGATCTATAAATCTTTCAGTTAATCCTTTTTGATTTACCCCTTTATTATATGTATTAGTTATCATTATACTTTTAATTTTGGATGTCAATATTTAAATATATGGTTAGTATATTTGATCAATTTTTTAGTGGTATAGAAAGGGATCTATTAATAATTAATTCTAAAGAAGATCCTTCTAAGTATATATATAAAGCTAAAATGTATTCAATAGGAATATCAATATCTGTATCAATATTAACATTCTTTTCCCTTTTAATGTATAATATAAAAGTATATGGATCTTTTAATCCAACTTTTCCAATAATATTTGGAATACTTACTGGTATCGTAGGATTTTTTGGATCTTTATTTTTATTTAAAAAATATCCTTCAATAGAAAAACAAAATAGAGCTAAAAAAATAGATAATTCTTTATATTATGCCGTATTATATATGGCTTCTTTAGTTTCTTCTGGTGCAACCCCAAAAGCATTATTCGAATTATTATCAAAATATAGCGAATTTTCAGAAATAAAAAAAGAAGCATCTGAAATAATATACTTAATAGATACTGTAGGGTTATCACTACCATTAGCATTAGAAAGAAAGGCGGAATATTCTCCATCAAAGAAATGGGCTTCAATATTAAATGGAATGAAATCAATAATAGTTGAGGGTGGAAATCTTGAGGAGTATTTATATAATGAAGCTGAGAAATTATTTGATGAATATAAAAGAAAAATAATAGAATATTCAAATAATATGCAAGTATTCTTAGAAATATATATAACATTAATAATTGTAGGAGTTATATTTGTAATTATATTAACTACATTGATGGGATCTATTTCTGGAACAAACTTTCAATACATAGAATTTATACAATTAATGAGTATATTAATAATATTGCCAATGGGTACAGTTATGTTTATTATATTACTAAAAGCAATTAGTCCATTTGAAACATAGTATAATTTTATCCTGCACTAATATTAAGATTATATATATTTAGAATATTCTGAATCAGTTGATTATCATTTATTACTTTAATTTCTCCATTTTCTAACCCATTTTTAATTATATCTACAAAATTTCCATTTTGATATTCTAAATAATTCAAAATTTTTTCAGATATTGAATATGAAAGATAGATTATCAATGTATTATTTATATTATTTATATATGAAATTGGTATGTTTGTAATTCCCTTACTAGTAAATACAAAGGCTCCACAAGAGTCATTTATACATAATATAAAAGAATATTGAGGATATATAATATTTAATTTTGTATAATATAATTCATAATTTTCCATATATAGAGAATTATTTAATAAATAATCGTCTATTTCACTAATAAATTCTACAGAAGTATTTGAATTAGTAAAATTAAGATTTTTTTGATTAAGTACACCATTTATTGACATTTTAATTATATCATAAGTTGTTAAATTTAATCCATAATACCCAATTTCAGTTTCATTATCTGAAATATTATAAACATATGGTAATTTAAGAGAATATACTGGATAAAATAAATATCTATATATTATTGAAGCTAAAATCATAAAAATTGAAAATACTATTAAAAAAATCAAAATTTTATCTCTAATAGATGACTTCCTCAATATTCCTCTCATAATTATAGATTTCTTCTGGCTTAAATATTACAAATATTTCTCTTTCTGCATCTTTTTCAGTTTCTGATGCATGAACAACATTCCTTAAAACAATCTTATTCCAATTTGCATAAGCTATTGATACATGAGCATAATCGCCTCTAATAGTACCTGGTGGAGCTTTTAAAGGTTCTGTTGGTCCAACTAATTTTCTAACTTCTTCTACACAATTAACACCTTCTAATACCATAGCAACTACTGGACCTGATGTTATAAAATCTATTAGCCATCCTCTTATTATACTTCCAATTTTCTTTGGATCATCAGTTCCAAATTCTTTTACAGGATCCAATCCCATCTCTTTATATCTTGTTATTGTCTTATTTCCAACACTTTCCAACCATTTTTCATCTGCATAATAAAATTTTTCTGCTTGTTCTTTTGTTAATTTTATCATTTTTAATCCTATAATTTTTAAACCTGCTTTCTCAAATCTAGATATTATTTCTCCAACAATTCCTCTTTTAACACTATCTGGTTTTAATACTACCAATGTCTTCTGTATTAAATGCTTTCCATTCATACTTTATTATAAAATACCGTCCATTTTAGCTTTTTATTGTCTCTCTTCATTTCCCAGTTTTTAATACACTTTCTTGAACAAAAATATAAAATAGTACCATTATTTAATGCATATATAATTCCAGTACCTGGTTCTATTTCTCTCCCACAATATGAACACTTATTCTTAACAACCATTTTTAATCTTTCTTTTCAATTGGCATAGCCGATATTTCTGTTTCCCTTAATAATATTATATCCCCCTTTCTAACAGGTCCTATTACATTCCTTCTAAGAATTTTTCCGGAATCTGGACCATCAAGTATTCTTACAATAACATGCGTAGCTTCACCCCTCATACCAGTTCTTCCAACGACATCTAATACTTCTGCCTTGTATCCCTTAGTCCATGTTACAATATTTTCTTTTACAACATTTTCTTCAGCATTTCTTATACCTTCTTCACCTGTTTTTGATACAACTTTTCTAGGCATACTGTAAGTAATTGTAAAATAATTTTTAAATCTTTTATTAAAATATCTAAAAATGACATCTGAAAATTCTAATTTAAATAATAATAAACAAGAAACAAAAGTTAATAGATTAAGAAAAATATTCTCATGGAATATACTAATAGATGTATTATTAATTATATTTATATTCTTATTTACTTTGGGATCAAAAGGTTTATTACTTAATTTCTTAGGAAATTATTCTTTAGTAGGACCTGATGCATACTTAATGTTTAAATATTTTGAATCTTTAGTATTTAATCATACAGTAAATAGTTTTACATATAATTTAAATTATCCATTACCATTTTATTTATACAATAAAGATCTTGTATCATATTTAGCATTTTTATCTTATTTGATGTTCCAAAACTTTGGTAATCAAATTATTGCATTATTAAATATTTTACAAATACATCCAGCATCAAATATTATTTTATGGTTAGCAGCAGACTTTACAAATGTATATGTTCCTGCAATTGCTTCAATTATATTTTATTTTTTAGCAAGGAATATATTCAAAGATAAATATTTAGCACTTTTTTCTTCTATGATTTTTGCTATAAATCCATTTTTGACAACAAGACTAATTTTATTTGATACTGAATTAGGAGCAATTATTTTCCTAGTATTATCTTTCTACCTTATAATTAAATACTTTAATGCAAAACCTGAGAATAATAAATACAAAAAATTATTCTTAATTCTTTATTCAATTATTAGCTTAATAATATTTTATAAAACATCTTTATTACCAAATCCAGATGTATATTTAACAATTGAATTATTTGTATTCTTCTTTATATTATTATTATTATATCCAGTATTCAAAGGATCAAGAGCTTATTATTTAACATTATTAATATTTACTACTGCATTAACTAGAAAAGGATGGGGTGGATGGATAATAATACCAATTGTATTTGGTTTAACATTATTAATTAGATATTTCTATGATAGAGATTATAAAGATATATATTTCTATTTACCATATATTGGATTTACTGGAATATTAGATAATTTATTAACACCTGGGGTTTTAGGAATTGGTTTATTTTTAAGTTATCACAATCTATTTTTAGAACTTTCAATGATTTTGATATTTTTATATGAAATATTAAAAGATAATAAAATACTGGAAAAAATTACTGAAAGTAAAACATATCTGCTAATATTATCTATTTTGTCTGGATTAATCCCAGGAATACCTATATTCATTATAAATAAATATACTAAAGATAATAAATTACTAAAGAAATATACAATATTTCTAATAATCCTTATTATATCCTTACCATTTTTAATTGATAAATTAATTATATCTTTCTTATATAATCCATTTACATATGCAAGAATGGGTTCTACAATTGCAGAATTTCAACCAACTACTGCAGGATATTATTTTGGTTTATTTGGACCAATTGGTTTAATATTAACTTATTTGGGTCTTGGATATCTAATATTTGATAAAAATAAGTCTAAAAATCTTTTAATATCTGAATTTTTGTTTATATTTATATTAACTATATCGGAATTTCTTATTGGCCCATCTATATATCTTTTAACATTTTATCTATTAATTTATTCTATATTTATAATATCATATAATAAAGAAAGTAATATATATGATATTATAAAGACAATATTTGAAACATTTACATTATCAATTGCCATTCAATTTGTAATATTTTCAGATTTAGTAATTAATGGAATATATATAAGTATATTTATATCTTGGGTTACTTTTCTCATTTTAGCAGTCTATATTTCATTATTTAATAGAAATCTAAATGATGGAGAAATATTTGTATTATCATTATCATTTATAGCACTTATTGTAGGAAAATATATATATGAATTAGTTTATTATAATGGTTTGGCTCTCCCATTATTATATATATTTGGTATAGAAATATTCAATTTATTTAAAGATGAATTTTCCAAATTAAAGAATATTATAAAAGAAAATTTAATATTAATATTATTATTAATTTCATCTATTTCAGGAATATCTCTATTTATATCAACAAACATATTCTTATTCTTAATTCCACTGATATTTTTAGCAATATATATTTTATATGAATATATATTAGATAAGAATTTGGACCTATTTAATTTATTTAAATATAGTTTAATTTTATTTACAATATTTGGTCCTTTATTTTCTATAAGCAATAAAATCTATGGATATCCTGGATATATAGCAAACTATTTTTCAAGTGCTGGTCAATATGGAACTCCAGATTATGAAATAAATACTTTCTTATGGATAAGTCAAAATACTCCACAAAATTCTATTATAAATTCTTGGTGGGATTATGGATATTATATTTATGTATTGGGAAATAGAACTGCATGGATAAATGGTGCAAATGCATATCCATATTGGAATCATTTAATGGGTAGATATGGTTTATCTTCAGATAATATAACACAAACATTACAATTATTCTATGTACATGCAGATTATAATTATCAAACATTTAAAACATTGGAATTATTCAATGAAAATTCAATATTCTATAATTATTTATATAAATATTTGGGATTTAATGAAAGTGAAGTAAATGAAATTGAAGAATTAAAAGATTCCTTAGGATATAAAAATTGGATAAATCTATTATATCAATTTAATGGATCTCCAGAATCAATTTCATCATATAACTTATCTCAACAAGATATAGAACTATTAGAAAAATTGTATAATATGAATTATTTGAAACCAGCATATTTATATATAGATCCTACAGATATAGGAAAATCCTTTGCTTTCCAATTTTTAGGATCAAATGAAAGTTATGATAAAGAATCATGGATATCTCAATTTGCATCTGGAACAACAGAAAATCCGGGACCAACAATACCTTCAGTATATTATGATGGATATTATATATTTGCAACAAATAATAGTTTATTCTACTTTGGTCAAGAACCATTGGATCAAGATTTGAATATTAATGGAACTATAATAAATAGATGCATATATGTACAGAACCAGGGTATAATTAACCAAAATAGTTGTGGAATAATAACTGGAGTCCAATTATTATTTAATCAATCTATAGTAGAAAGATCTGGAATATATCAGACATTAAATATAGATAATATTAATCCAGATAATTTAATAGGGGCATATGTATATATTTATTATCCATTAAATAATCAACAATATTCACTTTCATTAAAATATATAGATATTGATGGACAATTGATTACATTTAATAATTCTCAATATGATGGATTATTATATATAACCCCAGATTACTCATTATTACAGCAAAATAATCCATTAGGATTGTTCTTATATGCATATTTTATATCACAAAAAGCTACCCAATATGATTGGGTACAATTATATTTCTTAAACAATGATTATAATGGAACATTTAATCCTGTATTTTATTCAAATGAATTATATAGCCTTCCTTCAATAATATATTATGATATTCCTCCAGCAAAAGTATGGAAAATTAATTTCCCAGAGAACTTCACAGTTCCAGATTATTTATATTGTATCTATCTAGCAACAAATATTCAACAAATAAATGAATGTGGAAAAATATATAATTTAGCCTATTATGAAAATATGAAAAATTATTATGATGTATGAAGAAATTTTAATTGCTGTATTACCACTAATATTGTCTTTTTTTGTTTCATATTATTTAATAAAAAAATGGATACCAATTGCTCATAAAGAAGGATATATAGGAAAAGATATGAATAAGTATAATAAACCTGAAGTAGCAGAAATTGGTGGTTTATATGCAATAATTGGTACAATATTTGGAATATTATTATATATTGGATTAAAAGTATATATATTAGGAACTACAGAAGATTTAGTAGAAGTATTTTCAATATTAACATTATTATCATTAACTACAATATTAGGATTATTTGACGATATATTAGGATGGAAAAAAGGATTGAAACCTTTACATAGAGTAATTCTATCATTTATATTAGCACTACCATTAATGATAATATCTGCAGGTAATTCATATATTAATTTACCATTTGTAGGAGAAGTAAATTTTGGAATATTATATCCACTATTAATAGTACCAATTGCAATAATGGGTACATCAAATGCATTTAATATGCTTGCTGGATATAATGGTTTGGAAGGATCTATGGGTATTTTACTAATTGGTGCAATAGGATTAGAGTCATATTTAATTGGTAATTATTATTTAGCAGAAATATCATTAATAACAATATTTTCAATAATAGCATTTCTAATATTTAACTGGTATCCAGCAAAAGTATTTCCTGGAAATGCATTTACATATGGTATTGGATCTCTATTTGGTGCAATAGTAATATTAGGAAACCTTGAAAAATTTGGACTAATTTTGTTTACATTATATTTCTTGGAATTGATATTATTTATAAGAGGACTATTAAATCATATATACAAAGAAAACTTTGGAATACCTGATGAAAATAATAATCTAAAAGAACCATATGATAAAACATATAGTGTTACTCATCTTGCAATTAAAATAAATAGAAAGATATTTAAGAAAGCAACAGAGAAAATGGTGGTATATACAATAATTTTACTACAAATAATAATAACAATAATAGCTTTTATATATGGATAACTTAATCTATATCTTTTTTAATAAAGATACAAGAAAATTAATTTACAATATTAAAATATTATATAATTTCTGCCAAAAAAATAATTTAAATCTAATTTGTATAACTTATAAGAAATATAAAGATATAGCATTAAAAATAAAAGAAAATTATAATTTAACATTTTATCTATTAGAAAATAAAAAAGAAATTAGAAAATTAAAAATTGAAGGAAATAATATAATAATATACAATAATATAAATAAAAATATATATGATATATATAGAAAAAGAAAATTTATAGATAATCTTATTGGTTTAATAAGAGAGAATTTCCTAATTTTCAATTTAATAAACCCATATATAATATTTGGAAAAAACATTAGAATATATGAAAATTTTTTATTAACATATTTAGGAAATAAAAAATTCTATATAGATGAAAGATATAAAATTAACAAATTTTTCTTAGAAGAATTATTTATTAATTTAATAATATATTATGATAAAATAATTAAGACTTTTAATAAAATATTGAATCTAAAATATTTCAAAGATTATATACATGAAAAAATAGGATTAATAACATATAAAGCTATCACTTTTTTATTATTAGTAATTTTAGCTAGAATATTAACAGATACATTCTATGGAGCATATGTATCAATATATAATTTTTTAGGATTGATTGCTGGAATAATAGGATCCTCAAATATAATATTAACAAAATATTTATCCGAATATAAAGATAATAAATATATTAAAATTGATATATATCTAAAAATTATTTTTTCATTATTTATCCTTCTAATTATTTTCATATTTCCAAATTATTTCTTATCTACAACTTTCTATGGATATAATTTTATAGATGTTTTAATCATATACATAACTGCAATATTATTATCTTTAATCGGAGTTTATTTTTCTATATTTTATTCGCAATTAAATATAGAATCTGCTAAAAATCTATACATATTAGAAGCTTTACTTAAATTTATTTTCATAGTTTCTTTAACAATCATAATAAGGAATACTGGTTTTATATTTGGTTTATTTTTAACCTATTTTATTTTAAGTTTTGTTTATCTTTATAAATTAAAGAAAAATAAAATTAATTTTGTATCAATATTAAAAGAAAAAATTAATTTTAATGATTTTAAAAAATATCTAAAATCTACCATACTTATTAGTCTGCCAGTAACTTTACTAGGTTTATATTCTTCAATAGATATACAAATATTAAGAACATTTACAAGCTATAATATAGTTGGAGAATTTTATTCTGCATTAGTAATTGTCTATACATTATCTGGAATATTCACTATAGGTAATATAACATTACCAAGAATATTAAGATGGGAAAAAGAAAAAGTTATTAGAAACATAAATAGATTAATATTAATACAATTTCTAATTAACATTATATTAACTGGATTAATAATATTAATTGGTCCTTATATAATACTAATTATATTTGGAAAAAATTATCAATTATCAGCAAATATAATAAAATATCTTTCCATTATTTTAATAATAAATTCTTTGAATGTATATAACTTAATATTATATAGAAGGGATATGGAAAAATATTATCCAATATATGCAATAACAACTGCTCTACTTTCAATAATTACAGATATTATATTGATATCAAAATTTAAATTATCTGGAGCAATTGCTTCAGCAATATTAGCAAATACATATATTGGACTAATAAGTTATATTATATATGAAACAAAATTCAATAATATCCCTTCCAGATCTATTTTTAGATATAATTACAAAGAAAATAGATATAAATAAAAATACCGGAAACATAAATCAGGAGATCAAATTAAAAATCGGAGGAAATGCTGCAAATTTTTCAATTGCATTAAGTAAAATTGGAATTAAAAATAAATTAATAGCCGGATGTAATGAAATTTCAGAATTAATATTTAAACAATATATAAAAGATAAAAAATTAAAGATAAGATTTTTACCAATATATACAGATATTTCTATTACTATTAGTTTAGAAGATGATGATAGAATTATGATAACAGATCCAAAAGGAATTCAAATTGGAATTAATGAAATTAAAAAATATGAAAAAGTATTAAAGAAAAAAGAATATATATTCTTTGGAAATTGGAATAATAATAAAAAGTCAAATGAATTATTAAAATATATAATTAATTTAAATAGAGATGCAAAAATATATTTGGATATAGGAGATCCTTCAATAAATATTGAAAATTTAAATGAATTAATTAAAATATTAAAAGAAAAAAGAATATGGGTTTTAAGTTTAAATGAATATGAATTAGAATATTTAGGAAATTTTCTTAAATTAGATTATGAGAATCTATTAGATTTAGCAAATAAGTTATATAAAACATTAAATGTAGAACATTTAGATATTCATTCTCCAGATTTTGTTTATTCTTTACCATCAGAAGTATATATAAAAATTGAGAAAGTTAAACCAATAATATTAACAGGCGCAGGAGATACATGGAATGCTGGAAATTTTTATGGATATTTAAATAATCTAGATAATAAAGATAGATTACTTTTTGCAAATGAAATTGCTAAGAAATATATATTAAATGAATTTTAATATTTTTTTAATAAAACGCCCCCGCCGGGATTTGAACCCGGGTCACGGGATCGACAGTCCCGTATGCTGCCGCTACACCACGGAGGCTTAATATTCTCTATTATTTAATATACTTTTAATTTTTTCTTTAATTTTATTAAATATTTCTTCAGAATAAAATTTCTTATATTCTTTTAATAAATTTATTAATTCTTGATCAATATCAATTATTTTATCATCTATTAAATATTGTATAAACTGTGTTAAATTTGAAGGATTGTTTTTTAATCTTGCCCTTTCCCAATCTATTAAATAAATTTTATCATCTTTAATAATTATATGTTCATAAGGTCTTCTCATTTCTTCTTTTTCAATTTTTAATTTATCTAATAAAAACAAAATATCTAAAATATTATCTAAATATTTTTTCTTTTCTTCTAAATCTAAATCTTCAAATTTCTTACCATCAATATATTCCATTTCTATTTCCAAATTTTTATCATTATGAGAAATAATTCTTGGAACAAAACCATAATTACTTAAAAGATTTAAAAAATATTTTTCTTTTTCATAGTTTTTATATAATTTACCCTTAAATTTTTTTATTATTGTACCATTTTCTGTTAAAAAAATTTCAGAATGCCAACCTTCATCAATCTTTTTCATTCAAATATAAAGTTAAAATCTTCAAATAATCTATATTTCTTATTATTTAATTCTTCTAATGGTTTTTCAAATTCCTCAATCAAATTATATAATTCTTCTTCTCTTATTTTCTTTTCTTCCATATTTTTACTATTTATATTATAATATCTTATTGAATATATATTATCATTTACCTCTTTTTCTCCAATATATATTATAATATATGGTTTATATGTTGATTCTAATATTCTTGTCATATTACTCAATTGTGTTTTTGTAGTTTCAATATTTACAACCCTAATTTCTTTATTTTTCAAATTATTATAGATTCTCATTGCATATTCTTTTATTTTATTATCTTTTTCTTTATCTCCAGTAAATATATCTAATATTGCAACCTGAATTGGTGTTAATACAAATGGTAATTTTCCTTTAAATGATTCTAAATATGCACCAATGAATCTTTCTATAGATCCTAAATATGCTCTATGAATTATATATAAATTATCTATTCCGAAATAATCTTTTACTAATTCAATAAGTTTAAAGTTCCTTGGCAAATTAAAATCTAATTGCATAGTACCCAATTGCCATTCTTTTTCCCCAATTTTCAATGTAAAATCATATTTAGGACCATAAAATGCAGCTTCTCCAACCCCTTCATAAATAGAGAAATTATATTTGCTTGATAATTTATTTATTACATTTCTCATTACATCTTCGACATATTCCCAATCTTCTTTAGAACCAGAATATTCATTCATTTTATTTGGATCGTGTAAACTTAATCTTACCTTAAATTCTGATGACCTTAAATTTATATTAAATACTTTTTCATATAATAAAATCATTTCATCCATTAATTTTTCAATCTCCTTTTCCAATAAATCTGGAGTAATAAATACATGAGAATCATCTTGTGTAAAAGATCTCACCCTTAATAATCCATAAACACTTCCAGAAGGTTCATATCTATGTACAGTACCCAATTCAAATATTCTAAATGGTAATTTTATTTTTCTATATTTTTCTAATAAATTAATGAAAATTAATATATGGTGTGGACAATTCATTGGTTTAATTGCAAATTCTTCATTTTCTATATTAAATATATACATATTTTGTTTATAATATGAAAGATGACCTGAAATTTGATATAATAATGTATTTGTAATAAGTGGCGTTCTTACCAAGTAGTATCCCCTTTTAACATGAAAATCTGTCAATATTTGGGATAATATATAATATGTTAATCCACCTCCTAAGGAAAATAATTGTAAACCCTTTCCCAGTAGATCACCAAAATTCCTATTTAACTTTTCTACCCTCCTGTCATGTTTTACTAATATATCCATCTCATCTCCAATATCTATATGATCTTTTTCCATTAAAGAAAATGTGATTAAAAGTTTTATAAAAATAATTCATTTATTTCATAATAAACTATATCATTTTCTATATCAATTATTGCCAATAAAATTTTATTTAAATTCTTTGAATCCATGAAATTTAAAATATCTTTAATGTATAGAAATTCATTTTCATATATTGGATAAACATAATATAATATCTTTTCTTTTTTATAATCTGTATATAAAATAATTGAGTCATTTTCTGTATCTAGATAATGTCCTTTATTTCTTAAATCTTCAAATACATAAAATTTCTTCATATTTAATATATTTTTATATTTTTTAATAAAATCTAAAAAATTATTTATTCCTTCTAATTTTATCCATCCTTTTTTTATACAATATAAAGCCTCTTCAGGTTCTAAAATAATGTAATCTTTATCCATCTTTCCAATTCTTCCTATTTTATCATAAAACTCTTTATTTAAAATAAATTTATTATTAAATTCTCTAACTAAAATTTTTTCCATCTTATTTCTAGAAATCTATAATTATTATTATCCTTTACACAATATAAAATTCTTTTTCTAGTGCTATGTGCAACTCTATTTTTTGCTAAAAAATCATATATATCTATTTTTTCATTAATATTTATTGGAATAGCAACCCATTTTGAATGTTGCTTAATATCTTCATATATTCTAAATATACCACCAAATTTTAATCCTGTACCTAAATAATAACCTCTCTCTCTAAAATATTTATATATATCATAATATAACTTAATTTTTTCATCTTTTAAAAAATAATTTATATCTAATTTATTATTTTTCTCATCATAAACTTCAATTTCATTTTTTTCTAATAAATATAAAACTTCATAGAAATATAAAATCTTATCTTCTGATAAAAATACATTATCTTTATATAATACTCTTTTCATCTAAATCTTAAATTATAAAAAATACATAAAAATGCCGCCGGTGGGACTTGAACCCACGACCTGTGGATTACAAGTCCACCGCTCTACCACTGAGCTACGGCGGCGATAAAATATAATATAATCAAAAAAAGTTAAAATCTTTAGCTTCCCCCTAGAGAAACCACTGATTGAGATAGAACAGCTGGTATAGCCCCACCATATTGCGATGTATATCCATTTACTGGTGTTATTTGTATATTATAATTTTCATTTACTGATAATCCACTAGGTAGATAATACATTATCTCATATAATTCTCCAGTTGTTAAATATACATTTTCCTGACTTATAGATAATCCAATTATTGCATATGGATTTTGAATTCCAGCTTCATTCATTGATTGCAATATTTGGAATACTTGATTTATACTTAATGGATATCCAATTATTGAAGAATTTAATCCTATTGTACATGAAACTAAAGTTCCATTTACATATGTAAAGTTTGTATATATATACTGATTTGTGAAATTATTTAATGCAGAACATACCTGTGAATCATTTATTGTTACATTTTGTACATTTACTTGGTTATCAAACATAAATCCTGTTATTATAAAGCTTCCTCCTTGTAATACACCATATATTGCTGTAGGTTCATATTGGGAAGGTGCATATGAATATACATCTCCATTGCTATCTGTAATTAAAGTACTTACATATTCAAAATTAATTGGATTAGAACCTGGCATTAATGATACAACAGGTCCTAAGGCGGTTATTTTTTGTAAATAATTATTTAGTTGACCACTTGATGGATCATATTGATATCCAAATACTTGTGTAATTTGCATACCTGTTGTTATTCTTTGTTCAGCTTGCGCACCTGTTTGTAATGCTTTTGATTGTAAAGAACTTGCTGTATATATTATTACACCAGCTGCTACTGCTGCCGTTACTATTATTGCTATTAATATAATTAATGTTGACAAACCAAACTGTGCCCTTACCATAATGAATTAAAAGATTTTAAACATTATAAATTTTTACCTAAAAGGTAGTTATTTATTTAATAAAGCAATTGTTTCCATATGATATGTATGGGGAAATTGATCAACCAAAATTATGTTTTCCAATTTATAATTTCCTTTATTTATTAGAATATCGATATCCCTCTTTTGTGTTTCTGGATAACAAGAAACATAAATAATTTTCTTTGCATTAGATTGTAATATTTTTCTTATTACTTTTTTATGTAATCCAGGTCTTGGTGGATCTACAATTATTTTATCTGCATTTATTTTTTCTAAATCTTCTACATTAGATAATAAAAATTTCACACTTTTTACATTATTTATTTCTTTATTCAAATTAAACATTTCAAAATTTTCCTTATTATTATCTACAGCATATACATAATTAGAATATTTTCCAATTTCTATTGCATAAAAACCAGAACCAGAATATAAATCATAAATTATATCATTTTCTTTTGGATCTGTAAATTCTCTTACATATTTTAATAATATCTCTGCAGTATAACTATTTGGTTGATAAAAACTATTTGGTGAAATATAATAAAAATTATCTAAAGCTTTTTCTTTAATATATTTTTCTCCAGATAATAAATAATTTATATTTCCATATGAAACATCCGAAATTGTATCATTTATTGACCAATAAAATGAATTAATATAATTTTTAATCTCATTATAAAATTCTAAAAATATATTTTTATAATATTCTAAATTATCTGTTTTATAAGTTATTATATTTATCATTCTATCATTTGTAAATTTTCCTTCTCTTATTACAATATATCTAATAAAACCTGTATAATTTTTTGTATCCCATGGTTTTAAATTTTTATTTATTATAAATTCCCTAAACTTATTTCTTATTATATTTGATTCTGGGGATTGTAAAAAACATTCATCGATATTTACATATGAATACCATTTTCCATATTCCTTTAACCCTACTTCATAATTGGGACCAACAGCATAATCCATTCTATTTCTATAATAAATTATTTTTGGTGATTTTATAACTTCATCAGGTTCTCTTTTAAATATATCAATAAATTTCTTTATTTTATATTCTATTTGTTCATTATATGATAAATTTTGAATTTGACAACCACCACATTTTGGAAAATGCTTACATAGCATTAAGAATATTTAAAAATAAAATTTTAAAGATCAAAAATCTATTGATATGCTTGATAGCCTAAAGAACTACATGATGAATAACCTGTATTTGGATTTACAGAACATTGCATTATATCATAATATTGAGTTGGTGGGATTACTACTCTAAATCCCATTTGTAAATTACTTACAGAATAATTTATTGTTGCATTTAAACATGGTCCTCCAATAATTGTTAAATTAACATTTGCTACCGATTGTGCTGGTATTGCTTGTCCATAACTTAATGTTTCATTATATGTTGCATCATATACAGATTCTGCTATACCAATATTTGCAGCATCAGCTACACTTTCAAATACTGGAGTTGTACATATTACATCACCATTTGGAGTTGTAAAGTCAATAAACCATCCATTTAATGGTATATCTGTTGGTCCTAAATTATATAATGTAAATGTAACTGTTGCTACACTTCCATATTCAGAATATTCAACATCATGAATTGTAAATTGTGGTACTGCAGATTGTTGTTGATTTAATTGCAATTTTGTAATTGAATATCCAGCACTTTTTAAATAAACATCAACAAGGATATATGTACTTATTGCAGCTAATGCAACCAAAAATATAAACAAAAAAATTGATTGAAAGGCTTGTCCTTTCATTTTAGCCATATAATATTACTGTTGGATATATCATTGCTGCCGGAGTTACACCTGATAGATCATATGGTTGTCCATTTGGTGGTATTACAGAGAATTCCCATGTTTGTGATGTTCCTAATGATACATTAGCATATACTAATAGTGCTGCCAAATCATTTGGTCCCAATACTCCATTGTATAATAATCCTGAATTATCTACTGAATCATGTTGATCAATATAATAATATCCTGTATATCCTGTTACTAATGAAGAGTTTGCTACAGCTCCTCCATATGCAAATATTTCTCTACCAGCTGGAGAATAGAATATTACTGCTGTTTGATTGAATAATATTGGCTGTGATCCTGGTGCTAATCTTGTATATACTAAGAATTCTTGTACTGCTTGTGATGATGTATTAACATTTATACCTTCTACTCTTACAATTTCTACAGTTGTACCAGATGTTTGTACTGTTTGTTGTGCTGCAGCTGCTGCATGTCCTTGTGCACTAGTTGTTGCTCCAATAATTACTAATGCTGCTATTGCTGCTGTCAATGCTGCTGCTATAAATAATACCATTGCTGAAAAACCAGATCCTCCTTGACCTTTCATACCTTATTAAACACTCTTCCCATTTATAGGAATTTGTTAATCAATAATGATAACTTTGCCCCCGCCGGGATTTGAACCCGGGTCATAGGGACGAAAACCCTATATCCTAGACCAGACTAGACGACGGGGGCGTATTTATTTTACTTGTAAATAATATTATAAAAGTTTTATTTAAATTTTATAACAATGTTATGAATTTAAAAATATAATATATAATTTATAGATAATATGCAAGAGATAACTATAAGGGGTCCTTTGAATGAGGAAAAAATCAAAAAAATATCTGAAATATTAAATGAACCAGATTGGATGACAGACATAAGATTAAAAGGATTAGATTATTTTAATAAATTAGATTTACCAAAATTTGGACCTGAAATAAAAAATATTGATTTTGATAATATGATATATTATAGAAGTATAACTAAAGAAAATAAACCAAAGAGGTGGGAAGATCTACCAGAAGATATAAGAAATAGAATAGAAAAATTGGGATTAAGAAAAGAATTTGAAAGAGAATTTTTATCTGGATTATTATATCAACACGATTCTTCTTCAATATATAAGGAAATAAAGAAATATCTAGATCAAGAAGGTATTATTTTTATGCCCCTATCACAAGCAGTAAGAGATTATCCAGAAATTGTAAAAGAATATTTTGGAAAAGTTATCTCTTTTGGAGATAATAAATTCGCAGCATTAAATACAGCAGTTTGGAGTGGAGGTGTATTTATTTATGTACCAGAAAATATTAAATTAGACTTCCCATTACAAGCATATTTTTGGATAGGAACAGAAAATCTTGGGCAATTTGAAAGAACTTTGATAATAGCAGATAAAAATTCTAGAGTAACTTATATAGAAGGATGTACTGCTCCAATATATAATATATCTTCATTACATGCAGCAGTAGTAGAGGTTTTTGCAAAAGAAAATTCAGAAGTTACTTATGCTACAATACAAAACTGGTCTAGAAATATATATAACTTAGTAACAAAAAGAGCAAAGGTATATAAAAACGCTAAAATTAAATGGATATCTGCTGAATTTGGAAGTAAAGTAACAATGCTATATCCGGGATTAATTTTAGAAGAAAATTCTATAGGGGAAATTTATACAATATCAATTGCAAATGAAAATCAAATAATAGATACTGGTGGAAGAATATTGATAAATGGAAAAAATTCCAGAGGATATATTGTAACAAAATCCATATCAATAAATGGAAAGGCAGTAAATAGAATAGACATAAAAATATTTAGTAATTCTGAAAATTCAAAGATTATATCTAAATGCGACTCTTTAATAGAAGGAAATGGAATAGCAGAATCTATACCAAGAATGGAAATTTACAATAATAAAAATTATTATAATCATGAAGCAAAAACTGAAAAAATAGATGATCAAAAAGTACTTTACTTACAAAGTTTAGGTATAGATAAAAAGAAAGCTAAAAGATTAATATATATGGGATTTGCAGACGATATTCTAAAAAACTTTCCACCCTCTTATCAAATGAGAATTAAAAAACTTCTAGAAATAGAGTTAGAAGAAATTGGGGGATTTGGCTAATTACTTAAATAGCCAATTATATATTATTTTTATGTCTCTCTTTATTACTCTTCTAGCCTCAAACTTCTTTATTTTAAAATAATCGGATATTTTTGCAAAACTCCATGATAATAAAAATTTTCCAATCAATAATTCTTCTTTATCTATCTTTGGTTTATCCTTTTCAGTATATAATAAATAATAGATATATAATAATTTTACAACATCTGCAGCAGCTTCATATGTCATAGGTGAAGATAAATAACCTTCCAATCTTTCTATTTGATTATCTGTCAAATTTAATTTATAATGTGGTTTAAACTTATATGGCGTTTCTAACATTTTTAATATTAGTTCTGGTGATAAATCAAAATATACATCTGATATTTGATTTATTAATCTCCATCTAAATTCATAATTTAACTTTTTAACTATCTTTTCTGATTCTTCATTTAAAGGTTTTATTACTATACCAGAATATTCTCCAGAAACCTTATTTTTTTCTGGAGATAAATGAACTAATACAAAATTATTTTTTTGCCAAAAATTTAATAATTCATAAGTTATACCAAAACTAGAACCAATCCAATCATAATTATTTTCCTTAGCCCAATTATATAGTTTATCTAATGATAAAGATCCCAAACCCATACTTTGGATTTCTGGTACTGTAGCAATTCTAACAATCCTTAATCCCTTTAATTTAGCAAATTCCTTTATTCTATAATGTTTAACTATTATATCTGGTATTATATTTCCCTTTGGTTTATAATCTTTCAACATTTTATTAATTGTATCATCATCTATACCACCTTCATATGCAATGTGTATTCCATTTACAATTTTTCCATTTGATAATTCTAAAACAAAAGCATCATGATGTGGTGCATCAGCAAGCATTGCTATATCATTTGGTTTATTTTGATAATGCGCTAAAATATATATTCCAACAAAATTCTTTAATTTTGAATCATCGTTATAAAACCATTCTTTCATTGGTATTTTATAAAATCTTACATCTTTATTTTTTATTAACTCTTTATCATCCTCGTTAATTTCAGAAACTTCAGAATCTAATAACAATGTATCATATAGCCATTTTTCAATTGGATCTTGTTCATTATATCTAATTGGCTCAACCATATTATATTTATATATCTTAAAATCCTTCAATGAATTTAGATATTTCAAAAATTTGACAGAAAAAGATCTACCAGCTCCCTCATATCCATGAATCGTAGAAGAAAATACAATTTTATCATATTTCTTAGTATATTTCAATAATATATTTATACCAATACCTGCAGCTTCATCAACAAACAAAATATCATATTTTTTTCTCAATATTTCAGATGGTTTTCTATATTCAATATATATCCTATTATTTATTACTATCTTCCTCTCACTTATTTCCTTATATTTTATATTATTCTTATTTAATCCCAACTTTAAGAATTCAAATAATGTTTCTACATTATTAAATTCTGGTGATGTTATACCTATATCATATACTTTTTTACTATTTAATAATATTTCAGAAATTCCAGAAATCGCTAAACCAAGAGATGCACTTTTTCCCCTTCCTCTATCTGCAATAATTAAATATATTGACTTTTCATTGCTTAATAAATTTTCTAAAAGAGAAAGAACATTTGCTTGATCTTGTGTTAAACATAATTTATATATTCTGTCTGAAAATTTTCTATTATCTGGCAATAATATTTTCTTTCTTCCAGGTGGATATGCTTCTTCTAATATGCATTCATCATTTATTCCCTTTATTAATCCTTTTTCTATATCATATATAATTATATTATCATATTGAAGTAATTTGTTCTTGAATCTATGTTCAAAATATTTTTTCACGTCTTCCAATTTATATGGAGGCGTTAATAAATGTTCATGAAAAGTTGTATAATTTTCTTCAAAATGTTCAAAATCTTTAATTAAGAAAAATGCAATACCAATTCCAGATAAAGTTTCAACAATTCTACCTATATGATCTGGAGTTAAAGATTTATACATATCTAAAATTAATATATCGTATGTTTTTCCCAAAATTTTTTTAGAATCATTATATTTAATTTTTTCTATATCTAAAAAATCTACTTTTTCTTTTAATTTTTGAAATCTATATAAATAATCCCCATTAAAATCTTCAGAGACATATAAAACTTTTATTTTATCTTTAAAATTCCTAATTTTTTCATAATATATTTTTAACAAATTGGATAAAATATCAAAATAATCCTTACCCGATAAAACAACAATTCCTCTATGATTATTTCTAATTATTTTGCATAATAATTTATTATAATCATTTAATATATCCATATATAAAATATCAACCAATTACTTATAATCATTAAGAAATATTAACCTTTTGTTAAAGCTATATTAAAAGACGTTAAAACATTAAAACATTTTGTTAATAGAATATTAAACAATAAACAAACATTAGTTAAGTGACGTTAAATCATTAACTAAACATGTTAAATATATGTTAAACTAAAGTAAATAATATCTTAATTTCATATCAAGAGATTTCAATAATTTTTGATCATCCACAAAAACTATAGATAGTCCCTTTGATATTCCTCCAGAATATAATCTAGAAGTTCTTCCAGAAGCTTGTAAATATGTTTTAAGATCTACAATATTTAAATATATATTTTTATTTTCATCTATTTCTACAGAAACATCTGGATTTTCTTTTAATTTATCTAATATTTCTGACTTATCAAGATAAATTTTTAAGATATTGTATAATGTTAATATATCATCAGCAAAGGTTTTTATATATCCGACTAATTCAACTTTATTTCCATTTAAAAAATCAGAAATTAATTTCAGATCTCCAGAAGATAGCTTTTTCATATTTTTTCTTAATCTTGTAAGAATTCTTGTTATTCTATTTTTTTCTATCTCAGATATATATGGTAAAATTAAATTAGATAAAATAATTATATTCGTTATATTTTTCTCAAGATTTGTAATATTTATTTTTATCTTTGGTATACCCAAAAATATTGCATATTTTATTCTTTCTGGCATATTAATCCCTCTAGTTAATATTCCATATGGATCTGCGATACTAATTAAGAAATTTATTTTTCCCTCATAAAAATCATTTAATATATTCTCAATTTCTCTTGCCTTTGTTTTTGAATATATTAAACCAACTTTTATATTATTTGATATTAAATAATTGTAAATTTCTATCATATATTCTACCCCTTTCTCTTTTGGAACAAATATTAATGCCCCATCTTCTAATTCTTTTAATAGATTCAATAATTCTTCTTTTATATCTCTCCTTGGAATATAATATACATCTACAACATTCCTAATTTTTGAACTTCCAGTTCCAATGGTAAAGTTAGCCAGCTCCCTATATAATCTAACTCTTTTTCCTCTTAAACTACCAGTAGCTGAAGATAAAACAATTATTCCATGATTTTTATTTTTAATTTCTAAAAACTTTTTATATAAATCACTATTAAAATCTAATTTACCAGCTAATTTTAAATCTATTACTTTTTTAGCAACATTTATATCATCTTCGCTATAACCAATTAAAACAAATAATTTTTCAATATTTTTTGATCCTTTAAAAAAAGAATCTACATCATCTACAAAAGCAATATCAAATTTTTTATCTTTTAATATTTCAAAATTTTTAGTTAAAAATTGATTTGAAATAATTAATATATTAAATTCACCATTTTTTATTTTTTCCTTAATTTCTTTTTTATTACCACCATAATATGCTATAAACTTTATATTTAGATTTAGACTACTTATAAATTTATCAAACAAATCGCTAAATTGCTTTACAAGCAATCTTGTTGGTAATATTATTAGTATCTTTTTGTTGTACTCACTAGAAAAGTAAATAGAAGAAACTATAATAAATGTTGATTTTCCAACACCTGTTGGCGCTATCATAGAAAAACTATTGTTTTTATATAATCTTTCAAACCACATTATTTGTACTTTCCATGGATTAGAATTTAATAATTTTTTAAAAAATTCAGAAAATTTAGTAATTTCTTTATATAAATTATAAATATTTGAATAATCTTTTAATTTCCCCTTTTCAGATAATTTTTTATATAGAAGCTCTCTAAAAGTGTTTTCATCCTTTATATTTAATAATTCTAATATTTCTTTATCATCTAAATCATTTTCACAAGGAAGACCATTTGAAAGCCTATAGGAAGAAATTGTACCATTACAATTAAAGCATAAATTTTTTATATATAAAGGAATATATTCCATATTTTCTTTTATTTTAAAAATTAATTTAAAAATATTCTATTATGGATATATCAGATATAATCACTTACTTACAAAAAGAAAAAGAGAAAAAAACATTACAAAATTTACAAAAAGATTTTTATGTTAAGGTATCTGAATTATTAAAAAAATACAAAAAACAATTAGAAGCATATAAATCTGATAGTAAAGAATATAGAGAAGTTATTGCAACAATAGATAGACTAAAAGAATCATTATCAGAATTAATTAATATAAGAATTAGCAAAATAATGAGTAATACAGTACTAGAAGTTAAAGAAGATCTAAATATAATATCAGAAGATACTTTGGGAGAAGAAGAAAAATTATTATATTCTCTTGTTAAAAAAATATTAAAATCATATAAAGAAAATATACAAAGCAAGATTATTAATGGAGAAGAAATAGATATCAATAAATTTTTTTCAGATATAAATATAGATGTTTCATTATATCAAAATAAAATAGATAAGAAAATTGTTGTTATTAAAAATCAATTACCAAAGATTGTTGGACCAAATGGAAAAATATATGGACCTTTTAAAGTTGGAGATATAATAATACTAAATAATAACTTCGCTGAAAAATTAGAAAATACTGGAATAGGAAAAACAGTTGATTAAACTTATAAAATTATTTAATATTATTATCTTTAATGAAATTACCAAAGACTATTAACAAATATTGCCCATATTGTAAAAAAGTTACTGAACATAAAGTAATCATTGTAAAAAGTATAAAAGCTAGGACTGGATTAGTTTGGGGTGCTAGAAGAGCTAGAGAAGGAAAAAAAGGTAGAGGAAATAAAGGAAAATATAGTAAGAGACCATTATCACAAAGAAAAAGAGGTGTTATAAAATCTTCTAAAGGTGTTGATATAAGATTAGAATGCAGCATATGCAAGAAACAAACTATATGGGAAATAAAAGGTAGATACAAAAAAGTAGAATTATCAACTGCTATAAAATGAAGTCAAAAATATATTTTGAAGCATTTTCTAACGATAAAGATAAATTAACTGAATTTTTAAATAAAACATTCGATGCTATATCAAAATTCAAAAATTTTCAAATAATAGATAAAAAAATTGCTGATCCTATAACAAAAGATATAAAAACCCCGGACGGAAAAACTATAAATGGATGGTCATCCTATTTAGAAATATATGCAGATTTTAAAGATTTCGATTCATTAATAGATTTTATACTATTTTATACACCATCAAGAATTGATATAGAAGATATAAAAGAAATGAGAATTATAACAAAAGATAATGAAATAAAATATAACAAAGAAAAAGTTAATCTATTATTAAATCAAATACCACAAGCTATAAATATGAAAGTATCTGCATTGTTAAATATATATCTTGCACAAGTTAAAAAAGATTCTAAAGGACCTGACAACCAATCATTAACAAATTTAAAAATAAAATAAAATTTTATCCATAATAATATCCTGAACCTTTTTCCCTTTTCTTGTTTTCTTCCTCTAACTTCTTAATCATATCTAAATCTTTTTCTAATCTTTCTTTTAGTTTTTTACCCTTTTCCTTTAGATCACTTGTATCAACTTGAAAGTCATATAATTTACCTAAGATTTCTAATGCCTTTGAAGCACCAAAATATCCATTAACTTGATTTGATAAATATGTTTCAACTAATAATAAATAAGCTGGTTTTTTAAATAATTGAGAATAATATAAAAATAATCCACTCATTCCAACAACAGTATTTGATTTATATAAGTTAAGTTCTCCCAATTTTTCCTTTATCTTATTTACATCATAATATTTATTTAGTGCAAACAAATAATTTGGATTTTCTGGTTCTAATTGATGTGAACCTATTCCACCAATTATACTTAACTCTAATAGATTAAATTTACTTATTATTCTAAATAGCTTATTCATGAATCTATATCTAAAGTATAAAGACAATCCAGGATCTTCTAAAATCATTATCTGAAAATCTCCATATAATACTAGAAAATTATAGTTACCAATTGGAACAGAATATAATTTATAACTTATATTATCTGCTATATATCCATTTTTATTTACTTTAACTACATCAGGAAAGAAATCTGTAATTATTCTTCCAACAACTTTTCCTTTATAAGTTTCTATTAACTTTTTTCCAACTATTTTTGACAAATTTCCAAATCCTCCGCCTATTGAATAAAGAAAAACTATATTATTCATACTTTTTATTTTTTCTTTATCTATTATAAATTCCATAATATATTATAGTATATTATTTTTATATAAGATTTCTTTTTTCATTTTTCTTCTATAACCACCCCATTTATCATCAGGAGAAAATTTAGGAGGTATTACTCTAGATGTTTTATTACCACAAATCGGACAGATTTCTTTAAATGTATATATTTTACAATTTTTACATTTTCTAATCTCTTTCATATTTATTTATTTCATAAATTACATTATAATTTTTAGCTTCTTTATTAATTAATTCTAGCATTTCTTTTTCCTTTTTTTGTAAATCAGATGGGCTTATAGTAACATATTTTAGCATATATGTAGGAGCTCCCAGATATTTTATCATTATATTTAGATCCTTTATTTTTTTAAGAAATTCCTTTATTTTATATATTCCATCACCATCTAAGCAATATGCCTGCATTATATATGTAAACTCATATTTTGGTGGATTTAGATAATCAAGTATATATTTGTATAATAGATCTGAGTATTTTTTACTTATTTTATATTTATCTAAAACAGTTTTTCCATTTATATAAGCTTCTAAAAATACACTATAAAGTTTGTTTTCTGGAACAATTTTAAATATTATCTCTTTTTCTAATTTATCCATATCTATATTTTCCTTTTCACTCATTATTTTCAATATATTATAAGCAGCCATCTCTCTTTTATATTCAAAAATCTTTGCTTTTTGTTTATTCTTATCAACTCTCTTTAACGATAAAGTAGCCAATCTATTTTGTACATCTACATCTAATACTAAACATACAATCTTTTTACCTTCCCTAACTAAAATCCTTGGATTTGTAATTCTTCTATTTGATAATTCGTCTATTGGAATTATTCCATTAAAATTCTCATATTCATCTAAGCTAACTTTTACATCTACATCTGATATATTATTTACTGTACATATAACATAATCATTCACCTTTGGAGGATCTTTTCTCTTATACATCTTTAAAATATATTAAAAAATACTTATTAAATTTATATACGATTTAGGTTTTAGTTACTGGGATATTATATGTAACCTCTTCATAACAATTATATGAAAGATTCATTAAAATATATGCTGGTATTCCTATATTTGAATTAAGAAGATTTTGAATTTCTGGATTGCTTTGTGCTAATTGTTGAAGATTTATAATACAAGATATTGAAGGTGAACTTATTGGAACATTTTGTGTTGGACTACATGAGAAACCTTCTCCCCCATTTGGTATATCTATTGGAGTTGTTCCGATAATACGTAATTCAGCATTTACATTAAAGGTAGCTTGACTATTAGAATATACATTACTAAAGCATCCAACAGAATCTTGGAAAGATATTGAGAAATATATATTTCCATCAATTTCATTTACATTGATATTAGAAGATACTGGTGTTATTGGAGATGATGAATAATATACAGGCTCACTTAATGTTATTGAACTATTAGAATAATTTAATTGTAGTGGAATTAATACATTCGTAACAACATTTGATACATTATATTCTACAACTATTGGTATTTGAGAAGGCACAGCCAGAATACCAGGACTTAAAGAAACTTCAATATTTCCAATAGTAGAATTTGAAGGAATAAGTTGATCAGAAGAGGAATTATAAGTTGCTGGTTCTGCATTAAAATTACCTGAGTAAGGAGAAGATAAAGTATAACTATTTACATAATATGAAACTTCTAATTGAGAATTTGACATTGTATAAATATTATTAACATAGATAAGAGGCAATGTATAATTTAAACCACTTGATTCACTATAATTTAACGAAGAAGGTGCTTGAACATATATATATAAGTTTCCTGGCTGACTTACTGCCCATGAAGGTTGATATAAATTAGAACCTGAACTTCCGCTATTAAAAAATCCTGAATTTCCAAATCCAATGTTACCAATTGGACATGTAGAAAAATAAAATAGAGTAGTACCTGCAAATAATATAGGCAACAAATATATAAATCTTCCAGCTTTCATTAATTATATTTTTACTTTATTAATTATAAACTTTATCATAATATTAGCCCGAAGTATTTGAATTATTTTGATTATTAGATGTATATAAATTATTTAAACTAACATTTTCATTTAAGGCAGTTTGAATAATATTAAAAGCTTGTTGGGCATCATTGATAAATTGTACTATACCATTTTCGACACTCTGGAACATTTCATTATTTTCCATATATGCAAGAATTTGATTACGATATAAATAAGCTACTATTATTAAAATTATTAGAATTAATAAAAAAATCAATCCACCGCCAGAGCTTTTAGCTCTTCCTTTCTTCATAAACAAATTATAAATTTATTTATTTATAAGTTTTAGGATATCTGCAAATAATCTATCTTAAGATAATTGTCTGTCTTTATTTCTAATAGATTCTCTGGCAATAAACAATTAGATATATTTACTACATAAGCCCCAACAGACGAACTTATATTATATATACAATTATTATTTAGTATAACTTCTCCAGAGCCCTGACTTACTATAATATCCAATATGTAATTTGTTAAATTATTTGGAAATGCTATATAAAATATATTGCTCTTTGCTTCTACATATAGATTATTTATATTAACTGGATAAGATGATATCAAACTGATACTATTTTCTCCAATATTTAAATATGGAGTTAAATAAAATAAGTTAGAACATGAAGATAAAGGAATTGACAATCCATTTATAATTAATTCTACATTTTGAGGAGAATATGGACAAAAATCATAGAACATATATATATCTCCAGATATATAATAATAGCTAAAATTTAATGATGAAAACTCTAGATAATTTATATTTATATTATTTAATATTCCATTTCCATTAAATATTATACTAGTTGGAGAAAACTCTATTTTTAGCTCATTATTTCCATTATATAAATAATTTGGAGAAACAAAAATACCTATTTCTCCATTTTGACATCCAGAATATACTTCATAATTATTTACATATATATCGAACTTACCATTATTACATGTAGAATAAGCAGTAATATTTATTCCATCATAATTGTTAGAATAATAGAAATATAAGCTCTTACTAACTGTTCCATAAAATATATTTGTTTCAAAATTCAAAGTTCCTAAATTAATATAATATACTGGAATATAACTTCCTATTGTATAATTGCTTGTTATATAATAATAATTCTGACTCTCCGATAATTGTATATTTTGAAAGATATATTGATTTCTCATACTTGTATTTGAAAAATTTGAAGAAGGATATAATGTTACATTAGTTCCATTAAACAATTGTTGTATTAAGGATTGTTTATATTGATATGGAATAATAGCCCAATATACAAAAATTACTATACCTAATAATATAAAGAATATACCTAAACTTGTCATTTGTAATTTTTTCATATTTTAATAGAATATTCTTTAATATTTATAATTTATACCTTAATTTTCCAACAATACAGAATCTATCAATTAATTCAAAATTACTGACATTATTATTTACAAAATATATTTCAGCATTTATTTTATCCAAAATATTAAATAAATTTATAATTTTATCAATATTATTTTCTTCTTTCATTTTTTTAAAACATTCTTCAGAAATTAAAATATATTCTATATTATTATACATTGCATTATTATATACCTCATCATATCCAAATGCTACCATATTTTTTTGCATTAAATATAATATTTCTTCTATTAATTTATTTATTTCTAAAATTTCTAAATTTTTTAATGTCTCATAATATTCTGTTCTTCTAACAAATTCATATATTCCATTTACACCTCCGCTAGATACTTTATATATTTTTATATTTTTTATATTTAATTTATCCTTTATATAATCATAAAATTCTTCAGGATAAAATAATGGACCAATTATACATAGAAATTTAATATCATAATCCTTTAGTGTATCTAAAAATTCTGAAAATATTTTATATAATTTTGCTTTTTCTTCAGGATCTCCTTTGTTTATCTTATAATATTCCTCTTTTATAATTTTTATTCCATTATTTATTATACCAAGAGCTATCTCATTATTATCTATAGATATTACAAAGATATTTTCTTTTTTTCTAGAAGATTTTTCCAATATTTTTTCTTCATATTTTTTTATTTCCTCCTTTTTATATAATGTAAATTCTGTAGATATTCTTATATCAAATGTATGATAATGTCCAATAGAATCTTTATCACTTGAATCAATTATTTTTCCAGAAATCCTTAATGAATCTTTATATTCAGAAAATTTTATACTCTCAACTTCTATTTTTATTTTTATTTTCTTCTTTTCTTTTTCATTTTCAAATTTTAATGTTCTATAATCATATCCTTCTATAATATCTCCTAAATTAACTATTTTATATAAATACAATAAGTCTACTTCATCTTCTATCTTAATTTTTATTGTCTTCTTATCTATTATTTCATATTTCATATTAGTAAGAATATTAAAGAAAGAAATATTGGAGGAACAAAAGGTGCTCCTTCCTTTACTTTTACTTTTATATCATTATATTCTCCCAATTTCCTTAATATACTAACTTCTTCTTTTGAAAGACCAAACCTTCCAATAAACAGTTTATTTTGAAATATATGATAAAATATTATAATAAATGGCATAGAATAATAAAATAAAACTTCATTTAAAAAATAAAATATTAGTGGCAAAATTGCAATTATTAAGATAACAAGAGAATTTATTAATTTATTATTTTTCTTAAATTTTAATATATATTTATTCCCATTTTCATAAATATCGAAATATTTACTTAATATTTCTTTATCTTCTTCCTTTATACTATTAATTTCTATTCTATCTTCTATCCAATCCCCTTCAACCAATTCATTTACATTTCTTATAAATGTTAATTTTTCATCTAAATCCTTTGATATATATCTAAATAGAAAATATGGGATATATATTAAAATTAAAGAAATTAATAGATAATAAATATCAAAATACAAAAAGAAAAGATTGATAAAAAATATAGAAACTAATATTAGGATAATATTAAAAATATAAACATAATACTTTTTTCTATTTTCTTTATATACTTTAATAGCTTCCAAATTATGAAATACAAATGCGAACAATACTAGATAAAATAAAAATAATAATATCTTATATAGAGGAAAGAAAGATAATAGAAAGAATATTGAAAAGAAAATAAATAGATCTCCAATAGCTAGCAATCTAAATAAATACAATAATATAAAAAATAGAAGAATAAAATATGAAAATATAAAATTCACTGGATAAATATTTTGAACAATTAAATATGAGAAATAGAATATATTAAATATCAATAAAATATATATTATTATATCATCTACAGACTTATATTTTATATCCTGATATGATGAATATGCCAATATTATTATATCAAATATCAATAAAGGAAGCATCTCATTCATATAAAAAATAAAAAATACAATTCTTATAAATAATTATTATGATGATGTGGACACAATCTGATTAATGATGAAAGGAGTAGCTACTGATTTTTAAATTCCTATATATTATTATTTATTATGCCATTAATAATACCATCACCAGAATATGCTAAAAGAAGGAAAATATTACAAGTTGATAATAAAATTAAAAAATTGGAAAAAGAAAGAAGTGGAAAAATAACTTTAGTATTAAAAAAAGAAATAGACCTAAATAATGTTGATGAATCATTAAAATTTATATCAATGTTAAAAGAATTGGAAGGGAGAAATTTCTTTGATGAATTATATATTGTTAAATCTGACAAAGTATATGATTATTTAGATATAGAAAAAGAATTAGATCAAAAAAATATAGAAAAGAAGAAACTGATAAAATTGTATGATATAGTAAGTAGACTTACAGATATAATAGATAAAATTAAAAAAATCTATTAGTATTTGTATTCGTTTTCTTCTTTTATATTTTTAGATAATAGTAATCTCTTTATATTTTCTATATCATTTTCTAATATTTTTATTTTCTCTATTTCATTTATTATATATTCAAAATTAGATAAATCAATGAAATTCTCTATTTTCTTTATTTTATTCATTAAATTTTCATAATCTGATAATACAGATTCTAATATATCTTTAGAATCATATAATTCTGTTTTTACCTTTCTTATTTCCTCCCTAATATTATTTAGGCTTTCTTCCAATTTATTATATTTTTCATTAATTTCTTCTATTTTATCCATTTCGTTTATTTTAGATCTCAAATCTGTAACCAAATTATTTAATTCCTCAAATAATGCATATATACTATTTAATCTATTTTCAAAGTTTATATATTTGTTATATAATTCTTCATAAGCTTTAAATTGTTTTACATTTTTAATATCATCATTTGTTAATTGTAATAAGTAATTCATATTACTTATTTTATTATTAATTTCAGAATATTTTTCTTCATATTTCTTTTCTATCTCTTCCAATTTACTATTAACATTATATAGATCTTTTTCCCTTATTTCATTTATCATTTCAGATATTTTATTATATTGCAATAGATCTTTAGATAAATTATCTATTGTTTTGGATACTAAATTTGCCAAATTATCAACTTTTGCTTTTAGATCATTAAAATCATTAATACTTGTATATGAGTCTTCTAATTTATTTAATCTATCTATTGAATCTTCTAATTTATTCCTTAATTCTTTTATATTATTTATAACATCCTCATATTGTGTTATTTTATTACTTAGAGAATTTATATCAAGTTCTAATTTATTTATTTTTGATTTTATATTTACTATAGTAGAATAATCAACAAAGTTTTTCTGATTATTTTCTAATACATCTACTTTTATTTTCAAATCATTTAAATATCTTATTTTATCCAATAAATCTTCATTTAATATTTCTTTATAATTATCTAATACTTTTTCTACATTTTCTAATTCTTCTTTCAAGGCTTTTAATTGATTATTAAATTCTTCTCTATTTACAAAATTATTCAAGCTTCTTTTTATTTCTGATATTCTATTATTAAAATTTTTTACATATGAAAAAAATTCATCAATTAGATTTTCATCTTTATTTAAATCCATAAACTAATTATGTATAATAAATTTTATTAAACTTACTATATATTTTTTAATAATTCTTTTCTTATATCATCAATTTCTTTCTTTATCATATCATATTTCAATTCTAAATTATATAATCTTTTTTTAATATCATCTATATCTTTAAATTTTAACCTTATTTCCAATAAAAGCATTTTTAATTCTTTCAATAATTTATTATATTCATTATCTTTATCAAATACATTTTTTAATTTCATATATTTCTCATAAATTTCATCTTTTATTTTTTTATTTTTTTCTAATTCTTCTTTTAAATCCTTAATCTTATTTTCTAAATCTTCTATGATTTTTTCATATTCATTTATTTCATCCATTTTTAAAAAATGATAATATATCTTTTTGAGCTTTTCCTATATTTTCCATGGATATATTTAATGCTTTTAATATAGGTTCTATAGCTGGTAAAACCTGTTTATATATATAATATTCTGGATCATATTCATTATCTTTAACCTCATCTAATACTCTAACTTTATCAGAAATTTTTTCACCACCTTTTACTATAATATATTCAACTATAAATCCCCTTCTAACATCATAACCTTTTTCTTTATATTTTTTTGCTGCTATAATATGTGGAGCTGTAACCTCATATTCTGATAAATCTTTTCTTAATTGTTCCCTTAATATAAATTTCTCTTTAGGATAAACATGATTTCTTATATTTTTAATAACTTCTGACAGATAATCATTTATTTCTCTTATTTTTCCTTCTAGTGCTAATCTAATTACATTTTCTTGAACTTCCCCAGCAATTTCTGACCAATCTCTTCTAACAACTTCAAAACCTCTTAATTTAATATTTTTATTTTCAGATAATAATGCATATTTTTTTCTAGCACCACCCTCTCCAGATCTTTTTTCTACAAATATCCCAGATATATAATAATCTTCAAATTCCATTTCCAATGGTTTTGGCAAAATATTATTTATTTTATTTAATAAATTTAGAGCATTTTCTTTATTATCTACAATAACAAATATAGAATCTGTATCTCCATATAATATTTTATATCCACTTTTTTCAATAAAATCTTTTACTTCTAATATATGTTTTCTACCTAAAGCAGTTACTGCAGCCGCACATTCTAAACAATACCATCTAGAATTTGGAAAACCCAAATAACCATATGTGGAATTTATTATATATTTTAATGCTGTCTGTCTACTATCAATTATTTTATATTCCTCAGAATTTTTATCTAAACTTTTTAAAGCTTTCTTTAAATTTGCTCTTTCTTCAAATACTTTTTCTAATACTGCAGATATAAATCCTTTTTTCTTTTTACAGAACCATACTTCAGATTTTCCTAAACTTGTTTCAATAGTTATTTTATCTTTCATGCATTCTTCATGCTCACATTTCAATGTATCTGGAGAAATATTATATCTAATTATTATTGAAGGATATAGAGATCTGAAATCAAAAACAGCAATATTTTTATATAAACCAGGTTTTGGTTCCAATACAATAGCACCAGTATATGTTACCCTTTTTCTTTTATCTACTTCTTCAGGATCTGGTCTATTTGGAATTATTTCATTAAATTCTTTTGCCCTTTTTATTAGATAATTTTCTACAAGTATTCCATATGTACTTCCCGATAATTCATATAATGTAATTCCAACCAATCTTGCTAACTCTAATAAAATTCCTTCAAAATGTTTATATAATTTATAAGTTAATTCCACATCTTTTCTATTATATTTTATTAGATAACTGAAATCTTTTTTATTATAAATTATATCTGACATTTTATCTAAATCCATATCTAATTTTCCTTCTCCTAGTATTTCCATAGCAACTTCATCTAAAGAATATGTTTCAGAATTTAATTGCGGTGCAAATATTGTTGTAACAATATCATATAAATCAACATTTTGTATTCCAACTACCCTATATTTTTTATCTTCTTCTCTTTTTTTAGTATATACTATTCCTTTTCCATCCCATCCAAAATCAAAATTAAATCCTAATCTTTTTGCTTTCTCATATAAAAAGTATAAATCAAAATTATTTGAATTATATCCAACAATTACATCTGGATCCAAACTTTTAATTATTTCATTAAATTTTTTCAATAATTCTAATTCACTATTTACTTTTATTCCTTCATTTGATTCCCCTCCCCAATATATTGAATAATATTTTTCTCCATCATATATTGAAATAATGTAAATATATGCTTTTTCTGGTGATATTATAGATTTATTAGAAGCTGTTTCTATATCAAATGATATAACTTTTAATTTATATTTATTTTCAACCATCCCGTTATTTTTCTTTAATTTGTAATAATCTATATTATCTCCTTTTTTTATTAATTCCAATTCCAAATCATATGTATATAATGGATATATATCATTATCTATTTGAAACTTTTTTATTATACTTATATCACCTTCTTTTTTTCCAATTATTTTTCCTTCTTCCTTTAATTTATCAGCAAAATTTTTTATTTTATCATAATCATCCTGACTTAAATAAACTTTTATTACAGTATATTCCTTTCCTATAAAATTTTTCTTTAGAATTTCAAAATTTTTCACATATTTTTCATCTTTCAATTTATTTTTTATTTCTTCTAAATATTTTTCATCTTTTAATATTAAATATACATAAAATGGTTGATCATACTCTATTCTTACCTTCTTTCCATTTTCATCCCTTCCATAAATATAAACTTTTTCTTTATCATGATCAAAATCTAATACAAATACTTTCATAAAAAATTATTGTAAAATATTAATTAAAGTTTAACCTTTTATAACTGCTATTGGTCTTAATCTTACAACAATTTTAGATATACCTAATTCGTCAGTTACTTTTACAACTTCATCAACATTTTTATAAGCTTCAGGTACTTCTTCAACTACACCTTCTTTTGTTGTAGATTTTACATAGATTCCTCTTTCTTCTAAATTTTTAATTATTTCATTATAATTAAATGATCTTCTAGCAGCAGCTCTTGACATATTTCTTCCAGCACCATGTGCAGAAGATCCAAATGATAACTCCATAGATTTTTCAGATCCTATTAATACATATGATGCTGTTCCCATTGAACCTGGAATTAATACTGGTTGTCCAATTTTTCTATAATCTTCAACCAATTCTTCTGAACCTGATGGAAATGCTCTAGTAGCACCCTTTCTATGAACAATCAATTTTTTCTTTTTACCATCAACTTTATGTTCTTCAATTTTTGCAATATTATGAGCTACATCATATATAACATTTAATCCAATATCTTCTGCTGGATGATTATATATCTTTTGGAATGACTTTCTAATAAAATATGTTATTATTTGTCTATTATTCCATGCAAAATTTGCTGCAGCACTCATTGACTTCCAATAATTATTTCCATCATCAGATTGAAATGGTAAATATACTAATTCTTTATCCGGTAATTTATTTATTTCTTCTCTATATTTTTTCAATCCTAGATCTATATAATCTGATGCAATTTGATGTCCAAAACCTCTAGAACCTGTATGAATTAATACCGTTACTTGTCCTTCTTCATATATTCCCAATTTATTTGCTATATCTTTATCAAATATCTTATCAACTACCTGTATTTCAATGAAATGGTTTCCAGATCCTATAGTTCCTAATTGATCTATTCCTCTTCTAATTGCTAAATCTGATACATGCTCTATTGAAGCATCTTTTAATCTACCATAAGATTCTACATGTTCCAAATCCTCTTTCCATGCATAACCTTCTCTATAACTCCATTCTAAACCTTCTTCTACAGCATCCTTAAATTGTCCTGGAGATAAAACAATCTTTCCAGTTTCTCCAACTCCGGCAGGTACATTTCTAAATATTTCATTTACAATTTCTTTTAATTTTGGTTTTATCTCTTCATATTTTAAATTTGTTCTTAACAATCTTACACCACAATTTATATCATATCCTATCCCACCTGGAGAAATTATTCCTTCATTTATATCAAATGCAGCAACTCCTCCAACTGGAAATCCATAGCCTTCATGCCCATCCGGCATTATAATAGAATATTTTTGTATTCCAGGTAAACTAGCAACATTCTTTCCTTGTATTAATGTTTTATCCTCTTTCATCTTTTCTATTAACTTATCATTTGCATATACTCTAACTGGAACATTCATTCCATTTTCTTTAGGTATTTCATATATATTTTCAGATATTTTTCTTAACTTTATATCCATAAAATATTATTTATTATAATTCTTTAAAACATAATTTAAGAAAAGGAAGGAAATTCCTAAAATAATAAATGATAAAAACAAACCATATTGAACAGAAATATAATAAAGTAACAAAGATCCTATTGCACCACCCAAATTTCTAAATAAATATATATTTCCAAATTTTTGTGGATAATTTAATATTATATAATTATCAAAGAAATATTGAAACATTGTCCATGAAAATGCAGCTAATATAAATAATACTGTTAGTATTATACCATTATATATTTTTGATAAAGAAAATATTAAAGACAATAATATTATTATTCCTATAAAAAATCTAGAAAATATTCCAATTTTTATATTTCTAAAATTAATTTCCCTTTTATATATTTTATATAATATTGAAGTATACAATCCATTTATAAATAATAAAAATGGAAAAATTGTAGATAAAGAAAATACATTTACAGAATAAACTAAAGATGCCCAAACTAATGAAAATCCAATCAAAACAAATAGATTATATAATTCTAAATATCCTATTCTTAACTTTTTTATATTTAATGGAAATACTAAACCTTCAAATATAGGATATAGAGTTCCAAATTTATCTATATTATTTTCTGCAATTGAAAACATTTTATCAATTCTTTTCAATAAATTTAATTCATATGCGGATGAAAATAAAAATAAATATAATTTCCTATATATAATAATTATCGTAGATAATAGCAATAAAATAAAAACTATATATATGTTATAAATCAGGGAAAGAAAAATAAGAGAAATTTGAGGTATTATTTCTCCAAAAGTCCAATAAATATTAAAATAGAAATTTAAGCCTACATCTCTATAATATAGTAAAAATGAAAAATATGTAGATGATGTTGTAATATTAAACAAGAAGAATGATAATATTAGTAAATAAATATTTGGATAAACTAATAGTAGAGAAGATAGGAGAGGCCCTATTACACCAATCATTGCAATATTAATATAATTTTTCTCATTTATTCTAATATTTCCAAATATTGCTGAACTTATTATTGATCCTATATAAGATATAGAAATTAAAGAATAATATATATTAGATGGGAAATTAAAATAATATGGGTAAACAAAGAATAAACTATTTAATATTCCCCCAACTAGATTATTACTAATTAAAATAATTTTTTCTTTATAATTCATTTTATTATATCTCTAAATTTTTCTTTTAATATATCTGCCAAAGCTATGCCTATAGCAATTGAAATTGAAATAACTATTCCACCAAAAAGTATTATAAACATATAGAGAAGAACTGGAGATAAAAGATTTAGATAGCTAAGTGTTAATACTAATACAAAAAATAAAACAATAAATCTTATTAAGCCTAATATAAAGTTTGCATATCTAAAATTTTGGATTAATGGATATAAAAAAGATCTCAATATAAATTCCATCATTGCATATGAAATTATTATTACAACAATTATTATCAATAGACTGTTTAATATATTAAAAACTAGGATTCCTATATTTCTAACATATGGAACTATGTAAAATGAAAATCCAATAAAATAAAAGTATATAAAGAACTTAACTATATTTACTAGTAGATCTGTAAGAGAATATGCTGTCATTATTTGTTTATCATGTAGCCATTTATCTAGACCAAGAATTTTTTTTAGTATTATCTTAAGTATTAATGCTGTAAGTTTTCCTATAAAATATCCAATTATAATAATAGAGACAGAAATTATTATTATTTTTAATATATTATAGTTAAATATCTGAAATATAAGATTGATAATACTTTCCAGCATAATATTATCTAAAAAAATGATAATTTATAAATACATAGTCCTCCTAAAATTAACATAACTTTCAAAAATTAAAAGTAGCCCCGCGGGGATTCGAACCCCGGTCTCAGGGACCAAAACCCTGAATCCTAGACCACTAGACGACGGGGCTATATAGCATATCATATTCTTTAAATTTAATAATATTTTTATTAAACAATTTTATATGAATGATACTGAAATGCTTAATTTTTTTAAATTAAGAGACAATCCCTTTAAACTAGAGGTAATTTTAGAAACTTTTGTTGGATATAATTTAGAAAGAACAAAACTATTAAATTCAATAAATAATAAAGAAAAAATTGTTTTGGTTTCTGGTCCTACTGGAGCAGGAAAAACAACATTATTATTATGGATATACAATAATCTTAAAACAAAGAATAAAATATATATTTATAGGCCTTTTGAAAAAAGAGAAGAATTTGAAAAATATTTTATTGATAGATTATCATTTTTTGAAAGATTAATATACAAATTTAAGAAATTTAATATAGTAGAATATTTAAATAAGAAAAATTTGATAATATTTTTAGATGAAGCTACTTTTTGTGATGACAATATTTTAGAATGGATAAAAGTTATGTCAGATCAAACAAATTGCACATTTATATTAGCAGGTTTACCGGAGTTTGAAGAAAGATTATTAAAAGAACATAGAACATTATATGAAAGAATTATCACAAAAATATATTTAAAATCTCTTGATCCTGAAAGCGGTAAATTATTAATTAAAAAAAGATTAGAGCTTGCAGGTAATCCAAATCTATTTACAGAAGATGCAATAGAAGAAATATATAATTTATCTGGAGGTTTACCAAGAGAAATATTAAAATATTCATACGAAGCACTATTAATTGCATATAGAGAAAGAAAAAATATTATTGATAGAGATATTGTAGAAAAAATATATGAAGCAAAGAAACCTCCAACAGATTTATTAAAATTAACAGAAAAACAAAGATATATAGTAGAATTAATAACAAAATATGGTCCAAAAACAGTTAATGAGTTATTAAAATTATTTAAGGAAAGATATTCTGATACAACAATTCATGCAATATCAAATATATTAAAAAGAATGACCGAAAGTAAAATATTAATTAGGACAAAAGTAAAAGGTAAATTCGTATATGATGTTGTACCTGCAATAAAAGATTATTTCATAAGAGAAATAAATAAATGAAATGTAGTTTTTGTAATAATAATGCAATATATAGAGATATTGATGGAAATTATTATTGCAAAGACCATTTTATAAAATATTTTGAAGAAAAAACAATAAATACAATTGAAAAATATAAATTGATAAAACCTGGAGAAAGAATTGGTGTTGGGGTCTCTGGAGGAAAAGATTCAAATGCATTATTATTTTTCTTAAATAAATATAAAGAATATTTTGATATTGAAGTTTTTGGAATTCATATTGATGAAGGAATAAAAGGATATAGAGATAAAGATACAGAAAAATTATTAGAAATTTCAAAAAAATATAATTTAAATGTAAAAATATATAGATTCACTGAATATTTTAATACTAGATTGGATGAAGTTGTAAAAATATCAAAAGAATATAAAGCATGTACAATCTGTGGTGTATGGAGAAGATGGTTAATGTGGAAAGCAGCAAAAGATTTAAATTTAGATAAATTTGCGACTGCACATAATTTAAATGACGAAGTTCAAACAATTCTAATGAATATTTTTGAAGGAAATTTAAAGGATCTATTAAAAGAAGGACCATATGTAGGAATAGTTGAAGAAGATTTTATTCCTAGAATTAAACCTTTTTATTTCAATACAGAAAAAGAAAATATGTTATATTCAGTATTAAATAATTTAGAACCACCATTTGGAGAATGTCCTTTTATTGTTGGTGAATTTAGAGATATAATTAGATCAAAGTTATATAAGTTAGAAGATGAATATCCAGGATTTCATAGAAATTTCTTAAGAAATATTTTAGAAATAATATATAAAGCTAAAATTGATTATAAAAAGGAAAATATCATAAAATTAAGAAAATGTAAAATTTGCGGATATCCAACTACTAGAGAAATATGCAGAGCATGCGAAATAAAATTAAAAATAAGTAATGTTAAAAATACTTAATTCTTTTGTATCTATAAGAATTACAAATCCTTCTTAAATGAAAAATATTTAATTATAGAGCATAGAAAGACTAATTTTAAGAAAATAGATAAATTACATCAAAGACAATAGAATTATACTTAAGAAGTCATAGTAATTAGTTTTTAAATTTTTCTATAATTCAAAAAAATATGAATAATATAGATATAACAAAAGAATTTCTATACACGCTCTTATTGTTATTTTCTATAGAAACATTCTTAGACCTATTATCATTTATTATATATCCATCAATTTTTCCAAATTATATTAATATTTCCGTTGATATTTTCTTATTTATAATTCTTTTATTATCTATATTTTCAATTTATTTAATAAAAAAAGATAATTTATACGGTTATATAATTTCATTGTTTATATCAATATTGATTTTATTTTCTTCTTTTACATTAAATTATAATAATATAATAGATATAGCAGTAAGAAATGTAGCATCTAATTATGGTATATATCCAAACCCAATAATATTGTTCTTTGGTATTTCAATATTTTTAATAAGTATAAGAAAAATAATTCAATTAAGAAAAACTAAAATTTCTTCAACTTAGCAATTATCTCTATTTGTTGAACATGTCCTAAAAATACCTGTCTACAACAAGCTCTTTCCAATCCTAATTCATCTAAAGCTTCTTTCATTGTTTTACCTTCATTTAATAATTTAATATATCTTTCATATAAATGTCCAATTGGTTTTCCGCATGTAAAACATCTAATAGGTATTATCATAGTATTAGAATTTTACAACATTTTTATAAATCTATGCATTTGCAACTATTTGAATTACATCTCTATGTTTTAATACATAATCTTTTCCTAGGAATTTTCTTGTCCTAACATCTATAGCTCTTACAAAATTCTTTGCCAAATCAGAGTGTATTTTATTTGCAAAATCTATTACAGTACTTCCAGGAGGCATTAAAAAACAATCTGGTAATATTCTTCCTTCCTTATCTGCTAAAGAATCTACTCCTCCAGGAAATACCGCTACATATTTTAAAACATCAAATACAGTTATATCTAAAATATTTTGAACACCAGTACTTCCAAATTCTTTAAATATATAATTTTCAATAAATTCCAAAGCTTTCTTTTCTTTATCATTCAAATCTCCCTTAATTTCAAAATAACTTTCTCCAGGTATATAAAATATTTTTCCTTGTTTATCCAATTCTTTTAATATTAATTCTGCATAACCAGATGTAGGTATTATAACTTTATCCGGATATTCTTTCTTTAATCTTTCAAGGTTTTTCTTTGCAATATCTATATTTATATCTACTCTATTTGCTGCAATAATAATTGGTTTTGATATTTTTCTAATTTCAGACGCAAGTTCAAATAATTTTTTATCATCATTTATTATATCATAATCCTCTTGATTAATTTTCAATTCATTAAATGCTTTTGATACATGCTCTTCTTTTACATTTAATCCAGAAATTAATTTTGCCAATTCTTTATCTAATTCTAAATGTTCATTCTTTATTTTTCTTATATTTTTTTCTAAATTTTTCTTTATTACACCATAAAACCACCAATCTATTTCTTCTTCATACCATTTTACATCTTTTATTGGATCATAATTTCCAGGACCAATATATTGTCCTTCTTCATTTGTTGAACCTGAAATATCTATTACATGTATCAATGCATCTGCCTGTCTTACATCGTCTAAAAATTTATTACCTAACCCTCTACCTTCATGTGCACCAGGAACTAATCCTGCTATATCTAATATCTCTATTGGAACAAATCTATATTTTCCCTTTATAAAACCATATCTCGGATTTGATTTAACATTAAATTCTGGTCCGATATCTTCTACTCTAACATATCCATAACCTTTATTTGGTTCTATCGTTGTAAATGGATAATTTGCAATTGCAACATCTTGTAATGTTATTGCTTTAAACATTGTAGATTTTCCAACATTTGGTTTTCCAGTAATACCTATTTGCATTATAATTTAATAATAACTATATTTAAAAATTAGAAAATTTTTTGATAAATAGCGGGGGGAGGATTTGAACCTCCGACCTGGGGGTTATGAGCCCCCCGGGCACTCCTAGCTGCCCTACCCCGCTATATTAAATAAATAATTATCAAAAAATATAAAAAAGATTACTGTTTCTTAACAAGTACAATTTCTATACTTGATATCCTTCTCTTTTTACCACTTTGATCTACCTGCCTTTCCTCAGAATCTATATTTATACTTTTTATATCAACCTGTCCTGCCATAAATTTCTTCCTTATTACTTCTGCTACATCTACTGCTCTAGCTATGTATCTTCCTCTTGCCTTAATTACAACCTCCTTTGCATCCTGGCTTGTAAATTGCATTGCTACCGCTGTTACATAGTTCATAAATGGCTTATTTCCTATATATATTATTGTTTGCTCTGCCATCATGAGCTTTGTAATTTCTTAATTTGTCTTGTTATATATCCAGCTAACATATTTCTTAATCTCTTTGATGGAACTTCAGCTACAACTTCTAATATTTTTACATTTTTCTTATAATCTGCAGTAAATAAATTTGCATATTTTTCTAATATTTTATTAGCCTCCCTTCTAAATTTACCATGAAGTATTCTACCCATAATTCTTTATTATAAAAATTAAATTTATAAAAAGATAGCAAACTATAATAAAATGAAAGCTGGAAAACAACCTCCAGAAGATATAAATGTATTCATAGAAATACCAAAGGGTAGCAATATAAAATATGAATTCGATGAAGAAGAGAAAGTAATAAAAGTAGATAGAATATTATATACCGCAATGTTTTATCCATTTAATTATGGATTTATACCAGAAACTTTAGAAGAAGATGGAGATCCATTAGATGCTTTAGTTATTACATATGAATCATTTGTTCCTGGAGTATTAATAAGAGCAAGACCAATTGGTGTATTAATAACAGAAGATGAAAATGGAATTGATAGAAAAATAATTGCAGTACCACATGAAAAAATAGATCCAAGATTTTCAAATATAAAGGATATAAAAGATTTACCAGAAGCAATATTAAATCAAATAAAGCATTTCTATGAACATTATAAAGAATTAGAACCTGGAAAATTTGTTAAAGCTAAAGAATTTAAAGGAAAGGAAGAAGCATTAAAGATAATTAATGAAGCAATAGATAGGTTTAAAAATAAGAAATAGTAAATATTTTTTTAGTGAAGAAGCATTACGCTTCTGAAAAAATGATGAAACTATGTTTTTCTGATGATAATTAAAAAGAGTTTTGAAGAACATTTTAAAGAATTATTAGGAGATAAATATGAATTGTTTTTAGAATGGTCCTTTAAATTATTAAAGAAATCTATAAGAATTAATACAATAAAAGTAAAGGATAATATAAATTTTGAAAACTTAAAAGAAATATTATTATCAAAACAGGATCATTTAAGAGAAAAAGAATTAAAAGAAATATCTGAAAAAATTGATAATTTATATAATTTAAAACAAAATCCTTTTAATTTAAATATAAATGCAAAAGAAATATTATCAAGAATAAAAGAATATGGATGGGAAATTGAAAGAATACCTTTTTATAAATATGGATTTTGGATAAAGGGAGAAAGAAGAGATATTGGAAATACTGTAGAATTTCAATTGGGATATTATTATCCACAAGAAGCTGCATCAATGATACCACCCTTAGCATTAGATTTAAAAAAAGATGATTTGGTTTTAGATATAGCAGCTGCACCTGGTTCTAAAACAACACAAATTGCAATGCATATGGAAAATGAAGGATTAATAATTGCAAATGATATATCAATTGATAGAATTAAAGCATTAAGTGAGAATTTACAAAAAATGGGTATAATAAATACAATTATAACAATGATGGATGGGAGAAAATTATATAAATTAAATTTAAAATTTGATAAAATTTTATTAGACGCTCCATGTTCTGGAACTGGTGCAATAAGGAAATCATATAAAACATTAAAAATATGGAATGAAAATACGATAAATAGATTAGCAAATTTACAAAAGAAATTATTATTAACTGCCTTTGATTTATTAAAAGATAATGGTATTTTAGTTTATTCTACATGCTCTGTTGAACCATTAGAAAATGAGTTTGTAATAGATTATCTATTATCTAAAAGAGAAAATGCTAAAATTGAAAAAATAGAAATACCAAATTTAAAGAAATCTGAAATAATTTCTGAATATAATGGATATAAATTAGAACATGAAGAAGAAATAAAAAATACAATAAGATTATGGCCTTGGGATAATGATACAGAAGGTTTTTATATTGCAAAGATAAGAAAAATATAATTTTAAATGCCCCCGAGGGGATTCGAACCCCCGATCTCCAGGACCGAAGCCCGGAATGTTGTCCTGGCTACACTACGGGGGCTTCATTATATATTATTTTTTGATATGAATTAAAATATTCATCAAAGTATTGATCAAATGTATAATTTATATTATATTTCTTTGCTATTTTATTATATATATCTACCAATCTTTTTGGATAATTTTTATCAGGAATTGAATTTGTTAATTTATGATATTCAAATATCTTAGAAAATGTTTTTTCTCTTTTTACATTTAATTCAGTATTTTCTTCATTATCTACATTATTTGCTTCATATGTTGATTCAAATTTTCCAAAATTAAATCCTGAATATTCAATTGGATTCATCGTATTCATTAAATAATCTGAAAAATATTTATCATATATTAAATTTGGTAAAAATAATCCCAAAGAAATATATGGATTAAATACTGTAGAGTTTTTATTATTAAATGGTATATAAACTGATATATCATTTAGATCAAATAAATTAGAAACATATCTTATATCTTTTCCTAATAATGATAATTCTCCATATGCATCTTTTTCTATTAAATATTTTGCAATATTATAATTTACTTCTGAAGATTTATCTAAATTATTAAAATCAAATAATGATTTATTTAAATCTTTAATTGATACTTTTCCAATATATATTCCTTCTAAAATTGTTCCTAAAATATATCCTAAATATAATGTATCTAAACCATATCTATTTGATAAATCAATTAGATCCCTTATATATTCTTCATTTAATATTCCTAAAAATGGTCCTAAAATATTGAAGGGTTCATATGGATATTCTTTCTTTAAATTATTAACTAAAGGATAAATATAATCATCAAATATCTTTTTATTTTCTTCTTCAGATAAATATATGTTCTTATAATTTAAAATAGGGATCCTATCCGATATAGATTGATAAAAATCTTTTATTGATTCTTTTTCTTCTTCTATTAATTCTATATCTAATCTTTTATTTTCAATTTTATTATCTCCTCCAATTGATAAACCTGATATATTATGGTATCTATATAATACTGATCCAATTCCACCCTTTGTAACTTTTATTTTATTATTTTCAAATATAATTAAATTTCCATATATTGTAAATTTTGATCCCAATCCATTTAACAAAATAATAAAATCTTTTCCACCATATATATCTTTCAGAGTATTATATAATTCTTCTTTTCTTTTATATATATCTTCTGATATATCATTTTCTAAAAATATAACATTATCATTTTCTATAATTAAAAAATATTTTTTATCTAATTTTCCATATAGAACTATTATATCATTACCTGTTAATTTAATATATTTACCAAAAGAAGATAAATTAATATCTAAAGAACCTGTTATTGGAGATCTATAAATAATTAATGAATTTATATTATCTTTATTTTTTTGATGCCCAACGGAAAATATTGTTAAATTATTTTCAAATGGATCTTTTTCATATGTCTTATAATCAAAATGCAAATTAATTGAATGATCCAATGTTTTTGAATCAGTTACATAATTTTTTGATTCTTTTTTATATAAATCTATAAACAATACTCTAATCATATAAAATAAATAATTCTTTAAACTATATTAAATTATGGACCCGTGCCCGAGAGGCCAAAGGGGATCGGTTCAGGTCCGATTGGAGAGATCCTTCCGGGGTTCGAATCCCCGCGGGTCCATATTATAAAAACAAATTTAATCTAATTACTATTTATTTAATTTGCTTTCCTTTAATTTATTTAAAAATTCCGCAAATTTTTTAGCAGATTCTTCTAATAATCCTTCTTCATTATTTATTACTTCTACTATTGTACCATATTCAAACATAAACATTGTAGTAAAATATATTGTTAGATTTTGTTGAATTTCAATTCTTTTTAAATTTTCTATATCTCTTCCCCTTATTTGAATATCTTTTAATCTTCTAACAAAAATTTTATCTGGATCAGAAACTATTACTGCAATACCATCAGGTCTTAAAATTTCTGCATACTCTCTTAGCATACCTGGAATATATCCTTCATATGATTCTATTACTAAATGAGTATCTAAAATTATATCACTTTCCTTTTCCATTTCCTTTATTCTCTTAATTGCTTCCTTTTGTATTTCTTTTTGTTGTTCAAATGTTAATTTCTTTCTTATTTCATCTCTATTATTTATATTATACTTCTCTTTTGCTAATTCAAACATTATATCTCCAGTACTTACAACTTTAAATTCATATTTTAAGTATTTTTTAGCTTCATTAATTACCGAAGTTTTTCCAACACCAGGTACTCCTACAACAATTACTATCATAAACTAAATAAATACTATGAAAAATAAAAGATTTATTGAAAAGATAATTTTTATAACAATCTAAAATAATTTTCAATATTTTGAATTATAAAAATATAATTTTAAATGCGGCGGAGGGGATTTGAACCCCTGGCGGATCTTATCCAATCGGACCTCAACCGATCCCCTTTGGCCTCTCGGGCACCGCCGCGTATTTTATTTTATATTTTCCAAAATTTTAAAATATAAGAGATAATATTCATGAAACAAATAAATTAACAACAATGTAAATTTTCTTTATTATTTTTTGAAATCTTTAGTTTTTTAATATCTTTTCTTTTATTCAATCCTAATAAAAATATTAAATTAACTATAAACAAAATATCACTAACAATTAATAGAATTTCTCCAAATTCAAATATATTTAATCTAAATATTGGAGCAAGAGTTGCAACTAAAATTGCAAAAGAACCTGTACTACATCCAACTAAACATGCTTGAAATCCGGCAAAACCAAATATTGCAGAAATAAATGATAAAATATTTCCTGCGTAAAATTTCCTATAATTAATTATCATAAAAGATATTAAAGCAAAATTTAAAGAAAATAAAATTACATATGAACATGCAAGGATTTTTATATAAATTGAAGCTAATAACAAACCCAAAAATATTGATTTAATATAAAAATAACCAATTAGAAAAAATATTATAATTAAAATAATTCCAATTTTACTTTTTATCATATCTTTAAAAATGTTATTCATTTTTATAATATTCAAAATATCTTTTTAAATATTTTTTCTAATTATTTGAAATGAATGACAATCGGTGTAATTTATATATATAATACATTAACAAAGAAAAAGGAAATATTTGAACCAATAGAATATCCTTTTGTAAAAATATATCATTGTGGAATAACTCCATATGATACATCACATATAGGTCATTTAAGGTCAGAAATTTCTTTAGATATTATAAGAAGAATATTCAGATATTTTGGATATATAGATATAGCAATTAGCAATTTTACAGATATAGATGATAAAATAATAAAAAGAGCAAGAGAACTAAATTTATTAAATGATTGGCAGAAAATACCTGAAGAATATATAAAATATCATTTAGAACAAGTAAAAAGATTAAATAATTTACCATTTTATATAAATCCAAGAGTTACAGCACATATTAATGATATTGTAGACTTTATAAAGGATTTAATAAATAAAGGATATGCATATAGAGGAAAATATAGTATATATTATGATATAGATAAATATCCATATTATGGACAACTATCAGGAACAAAAAAAGAACAATGGGAACAAGAAACAGAATTTTTAGAAGATAAAAGACATACATATGATTTTGCATTATGGAAATTTAAAAAAGAAGATGAACCATATTGGAATACAGAAATAGGAGAAGGAAGACCTGGTTGGCATATTGAATGTTCTACAATGTCATCAAAATATTTAGGACCACAATTTGATATACATTCAGGAGGTCAGGATTTAATATTCCCACATCATGAAAATGAAATTGCACAATCAGAAGCTAGATTCAATAAACATCCATGGGTAAAATATTGGCTACATTTTGGATTTATAAAAATTAGAGGAGAAAAAATGAGTAAAAGTTTAGGAAATATAATACCTGCAAAGGAATTTTTAGATAAATATGGAGAAGATATTACTAGATTTTATATTGGATCTTATCATTATAGAGAACCAATTGATATAAATGAAGAAAGTATAAATCAAGCAAAAGAAAATTATAGATATATAACTTCAACAATTAAAACAATTGTAAATGAAATAAATAGTTTAGATAGAACATTTTATTTAGATGATAATAAAATAAAAATATGGAAAGAATTATTAAATTATGAAAAAGAATTTATAAATAGTATAAAAGATGATTTTAATACAAGAGAGGCTACAAGAATATTATTAGAAGCAACAAATTATATAAATAAGAATGTTATTGGATCCGAAACATTTACATTATACTTTACTTCATATAATTTCTATAATATTGCTTCAAGAATTTATGGATTATGGGAAGATATATTTTATGGAAGAGAAAGTAAAGAAAATCTAACAAATATTTTATTAAATATAATAATAGATATTAGAAATGAATTAAGAAAAAATAAAAATTATGAATTATCCGATAAAATAAGGGAAGAACTTAGAAAAATTGGTATAGATTTATTAGATCAAGGAAATAAAACAATATATAGATTTATATAAAAATTATCATTTTTTAACTTTTTTATTAAAAATAAGTGAATGGATGATATAATATATCCTGATCTATCAATAATAATATTGGGACATGTTGATCATGGAAAAACAACATTGGCAAAATCATTAACAGGTCAATGGTTATCAAAACATTCTGAAGAAATAAAAAGAGGATTAACAATAAAATTGGGATATGCAGATTTTACAATATATAAATGTGAAGAACATGGATATTTTACAGAAAAAATATGTCCAATATGCAATAAAGAAAATAAACCAGTAAGAAAAATATCTATTGTAGATGCACCTGGTCATGAAAGTTTATTGATGGTAATGTTAACTGGAGCTGCAATTGTTGATGCTGCTATATTAGTTATTGCTGCAAATGAACCAGTTCCACAACCACAAACATTAGAACATCTTGTAGCATTTAAATATTTAGGAGATAAACCATTAATAATTGTACAAAATAAAATTGATCTTGTAACAAAGGAAGAGGCAATGAAAAATTATCAGGAAATATTAAATTTATTAGATAAATTAAATATTGATAAAAATAAAGTAAAAATAATTCCAATATCCGCAATAAATAATGTAAATATAAATTACTTATTAGAAGAATTAGCTAATTTACCAAAATCTGAAAAAGATGAAAATTCAGATCCAATATTTTTAATATCAAGATCATTTGACGTAAATAAACCAGGTACTGATATAGAAAAATTGATTGGAGGAGTTTTGGGAGGAAGTTTACTAAAAGGTAAATTAAAATTAAATGATGAAATAGAAATAAGACCTGGATTGTTTATTAATAATAAGTGGATTCCTATAAAAACAAAAATAGTTTCATTAAAGCAAGGTAATCATAATGTAGAAGAAATATTACCGAGAGGAACTGCAGGAATTGGGACAAGTTTAGATCCTTCAGTTACAAAAGATGATACATTATCAGGACAAATTGCTGGATATTCAAATAAATTACCTCCACAATATGATGAAATAAAGGTAAAATATGAAATAATAAAAGAATTATTTAATGAAAATGAAAAAATTCAAAAAGGAGAAGCAATAATTGTAGGATTATATAATATAATTTCTGATGGAATTATAAAAAACATAGAAAAGGGAAATGTAATTACTATAAAGTTGAATAAACCAGTTTTAGGATATAAAGATGATAAAGTAATAATATTAAGAAATATTAATAAAAGATGGAAGATATTTGCAATTGGTAAATTATTATGAAATACAAAATATTAATTGATACAAACATATTTTTTATTCCATTTTATGAGAATTTTGATATAATAAATGAATTAAAAGATTTTTTAATGAAAAATAATATTGAATACGAAGGATTTTATACATTAAGAAAAAATATTATTGAAATTGAAAATAAAATAAATAGCTCAAAATCTGAAAAATGGAAAAAAATATATAATTTAGTATTAGAATATATAAAAAAGAATAACATAAATATTATAGAAACAAAAGAAAATTATGAAAAAACAGATAGACTTATAATAAAAACAGCATTATCTGATAAATTTATTGTATGTACATTAGATAAAAATTTAAGAATGATATTAAAGAAACTAAATATACCAGTAATTTTTTATTCAAATAAGAGATTACATATAATATGGTAACAAATGCAGGACCAGAATTTTATGCCGCAAAAGAAAAATATGAAAATGCTAAAACTCCAGAAGAAAAATTAAAATATTTATATGAAATGTTAAAAACTGCTCCAAAACATAAAGGATCTGAACATTTAATTGCATGGATAAATAAAAAAATATCAGAATATGAAAAAATGATTGAAGAAGGTAAATATAAAAAGGGAGGAAGTAGTATAAAATTAATAGAGAAATCCGGTGATATTTTAATAAGTATATTGGGAATAGAAAATACTGGAAAAAGCTATTTTTTAAGGAAATTTACAAATGCAAATGTTGAAGTAAGTGAAATTCCATTTTCTACAATAAATCCAGCAATTGGTACAATATTTTATAATTGCGTATATTATCAATTTGTTGAAATTCCATCTACATTTGAAAGAAAATTTAGATCAATTTTATCATTATCTGATTATTATATATTAATATTAGATGAAAAAAGAAATATAGAAGAACAATTGGAAAGAATAAATAAATTTTCTGAGGGAATAATTGAATTTAGTACAATTCCAAATAATAAATATAAAATAATATATAATAAATTTGATGATTTTAAAGATATAAATTTACAAGAAATATTAGAAAATATAATTAAAGATTTAGATTTAATAAGAGTAAAACCAATAGATTCTGATCATTGCGTAATATTAAATAAAGATTCTACTATAAAAGACTTCATTGAAAAAATAAATAAAAAATGGATAGATAAATTTAGATATGCAAAGATAATTAGAGGAGATAAAATTATAAGAGCTGGATTAAATTATAAATTAGAAGATAGAGATATTGTTGAATTAAAATTAAAAATATAATTATTTATGTTTTTCAAGCTTTTCCTTTAATTCTATTATATCTTTTCTAGTATATTCTATTAATATTGCAATTACAGATAACCATAATACTCCTAACCATGTAAATAAAGCTGCTATAACCATAGCAGCTGAACCTTGTAGTGCAAGTGGTAGTTCTATGCTTTTAAACATCAAAAGATATCCCAATATCATATTAATAAAAAATCCTACCAGCAATATTATTTCTAACAAATTTGGTGTTTTGTAATCAAAGCCAACCATTATTAATTTTTAAATTAAATATTTATATATATTTCTATGAAAAGTTTAGATAAAAAATCAAGAAAAAATTTAATCGAATTATTAAAAACAAATTATAAAATAGAATGCGAAAAATTAAAAAATGAAAATATATTTTTAGATGAAGAAAATAATATTTACGTATATAATAATATTCCAATAGCGTTTATAAGAGATAATAAAATATATCCAACAATATTTTTGATAAATGAATGTGAAACAAATATGAATTATATTAAAGTAAATATTGGGGCAAAAGAAAAAATATTAAATGGTGCAGATGTATTTAGACCTGGAATAATTGAATTTTCAGATTTCAAAAAAGATGAAATAATATTAGTAATATCTGAGGATAATAAATTATTAGCAATTGGAAGAGCATTATATGATAGCAATGATGCTATTAAAATGAAAAAAGGAAAAATAGTAGAAAATATACATTATTATGGAGATAAAATAACAAAATATTATTTAAATAAAATTAAAAATTGATTTTTGTTTTAATAAATTACTATATTTTCTTAATTTATATACTGAAACATTATATTTATTCATAAATTTATTATTTAGATATTGAATTAGTTCATTATAATCATCAAATTTTTCTATCAAATTATTTAACATATACTTTGTTCCTTCTCTAACAACCCAAACACCTAGAGGAACTTTATATTCTTTTGTTACAAATCTAAATACAACTAAATTTCCAATCATTTTATAATTTCTCATAAATTCTGCAAAAGATAATTTTAAAGCACTATAACCTCCTGATTCATCATCTCTGCCAATTATACTATATTTGAAATTCAAATTATATGCAGAACCTGGTATTAATGTTTCAATCAATTCACAATTTCCATTACCTGGGAAAAATACTCCATAAAAATCATTTCCATATAAAGAATAATAGAATAAGTAATATTTATCATTAATTTTAGAATAATCCTTTATTTCTTCCTTTATTTTTTTCTCTAGAATTTCATGAACTGCAGTTATTGCCCATTTACTTGGAACTAATTTTTTATTTATCTTATATCCAAAGAATCCCATTGAAAATAATCTTGATAAATAATAATCAGACATCCCAGATTTATATAAATAATATATAGAATCTTCTGCCTTCATTTCTTCTATTTTATATATCTCATTTGGTATTTTTGGATTTTCATTTATCTTTATTTTATCTATTATACCAGAATATCCATATAAACCTATTATCTTTGAAATTTTCATATTTTCACTTATTTTATTTAGATGTATTTCTAAATTTATTGATTTAACTGACAACATTGAATCTAAAATTTCATTATATAATCTATCATTTTTTCTTGGTAAATTCGCATCTACAATCTTCTTTGCATTTATTAAACTTATTCTACTCTTTATAATTTCTTCAACATCTATATTATTTTTTGCCCAATATATAGGATTATCATATAATTCTATATTTTCATTATAAGATGTTAAAACACCTAAAGACAATTTGGGATAGTTAATTGAACTGATTAAATTTGATGGAGGAGTATATCCATTTATCTCCTTTTTTAATATTATAGATTTTCCATATAATTTCTTATATTTTTCTGCAAGTTTTTTTGCATTTACGACATCTATCATTAGATTTTTATTTATTTTTTAAATTATAAGTTTGATGGATATAATAAATATACCGACAAAGTATAAATTAAAAGAAATTAAAAATTTAGATGAATTAAAAAAATATTTACCAAAAAAATTTGCTTTGGTATCTTTAACACAATATTCTGAATATACTAAAAAAATATATGAAATATTAAAAGAAAATTATGAAATAATATTAAAGGAAGGATTATATGGTATAAATGTTTTGGGATGCTATTCAGAACCTGCAAATATAGAAGAAGTAGATACAGTACTATTAATTGGAAATGGAAAATTTCATGCAGAAAATATTATAAGAAAATTAAAGAAAAAGGTAATTGTTTATGATCCAATATATGGAGAAATAAAAGTTTATGAACCAGATTATAATTTTGATAAAATTTTAGAATTTCTATTGAATAAATTAAAGAATTCAAAGAATATTGGAATAATATTATCAATAAAGCCTGGACAATATTATTATGAAGAAACATTAAAGATTAAAGATAAATTAGAAAAATCTGGAAAAAAAGTATACTTATTTATTGGAGATACAATAGATATTTTACAATTATTAAATTTTCCATATATAGATTTCTGGATTTTCTCTGCATGTCCAAGATTGATTGATGATATAATAGATAATAATATAAACGGACTAACAATTGACATTATAATAAAAAATTTAGACAAAGTAATTAATATTTAATATTCCCTGAACAAACATATATAATGCTATTGTAGATAAAGTAGAAAATATGAAGAATATTAATATATTAACTATATAATATTTATACAAATAATAATAAAAACTCAATTTATCTCCACTATTTTCTATACTATTAATTGCATATACAATTACAAAGGCTATTGCTACATTAAATATTCCAATTATAAGTATCATTGAAGCAGGTGATACGAGAGAATTTAAATTAAATATATTAAATATAATTCCAGGTAATGTGCTTATATATTGAGAAACACCAGAATTGGATAATTCTAAATTAGATATTTGGTTAAATTGAAAAGATAATTTGTATAAAATTTCTATAATCATCACACTAACTGCACTTATTATTCCTAAAATAATTGGAGCTAAAATTCTTAATAGAGATTTTAATTGAGATAAATCTTCTGCTACAAGGTCTTTAATCCTCTCTTTTACTTTTGATATTAATAAAAAATATCTTGCAACCATACCTGTTATAATAGAAGCTTCTGTAGGAGATTGACTACTAGCTTCATATAACAATTCCATCGTAGCTCTCAATTGAGATGATGGAATTCTAGATAAAGCTCCATACCTAATATCAAATATTGAATCATAAAATGATAAACCTGCTCTCAAATTTTGATATATTTTTGATATAAAATCTCCTATTGGACTACCTTTATATTTAGGATAAACATGTATCATTGCCTTTTCAATTGGATAACCTTCATTTAATGCTGAACTTAAAGATAATAAAAATGATGGTAAATCTGTTTCTATTCTTTCTAAATTCTTATATAAATCCTTATAATTAAAATAATATACAAAAGAAATTAATGAAACAGATAAACCTATTAAAAATACTAAAAATTCTGATAATAATATTCCTGAAACATCAAATTTATATAAATATTGATATATTACAAAAAAGATTATGAAAAATAACAATATACTTACTGAAAGTCCACTAATTATTGATATTAATTTATTTGTTAAATCTTTTTTCTTTAAATAATAGAATAAATATATATCATCATTTGAAAAAACACCAATCATTTTTGAAGAAATTGCATAATTAACTATATAAAATGCCATAAATGGTACTAAAATATCAAATAATATAAATAAAACAAATGGACTAAATATACTTCCTAAAAATATTGATGCAAGGGGAAATATTGTTAATAACATAACTGGTAAAGTTATACCTAACATAGATACTAGGTTTATTGTAGATCTTATTTCCCTAGAAAATTCATATAGTTCATTTACTAATTCATCTAAAGCCTCTTCTATAGCTTTATCTATTTGAAAATTCCTCCTATCCTTATCAGGATCATATAGAGCACTTAAAATAAGCATAACACCAATATAAAATGATTTTGAACTTTTTTCCCAAGATCTTGAATATTCTACTAAAGCTTCTGATGCAGAAACATATTTTCTATTATATATATCTCTTAACAACCTTAATAAATCTATTTTTAATGGTAAGTTAATATTTTTTGCAGCAAATAACATTGCTTGTTCTACATTTGGATTTTGCCTTAATTTAATAGCTAATAATAGTAATAGATTTATTAATTGAGATTTTTTCTTTGCATTCAGATTACTATACAAAACAATATAATAATAATCAATCACTATATAAGATAATAAACCAAGAGAAATAAACAATAGGAAGTATAAAGGAGATATTATTATTGAAGGTATTATTCCTATAAAGATAAATAATATTAGAAAAAATATTGACGATGATTCTATTTGATCAATATTTACATCTAAAAGAAGTTCTTCATTTATTTTTTCAAAATTTTTTCTTTTATTTTCATTTACTTTAATCTTTATTATATTTCCAAATGCTTTAACAATTTTTTCATAATATTTTATTTTATTACCGAAATAGAAATATTTGTATAATTTTAATTTGCTTTCTAAATTTTGAATATCTAATCCATTTAACTCAATTTCTGATATATCCATTTCTTCATATTATCTAGTATATAATCCTTTACAATTTCATTATATTCTTTAATACTTTTATCTACATATTGATAAAACACTTCATTATATGTAGAAACAAAATCTGCTTCCAAAATATCTTTTCTATTTTTTTCTCTTGCTATATCTACTAGCAATTTTTTTGATAAACCTATTGTCTCTATCATATTCCATACTCTTTCCCAAGATTTTGACAAATATCTTATCCTAGATGCAATAGCCTTTAGTACATCAGAATCTCCGTTTATTAACTCTAATGTTGGTTCTAAATTGTCTTTTTCTGCATCATAAATCATCAAATCAACAAATCCCTTTTCTTTCAATGGATCCTGTTCCCATAATTTTCTTACTTCAGTTATCCTTAATACCCTTCTATATTTTTTTAATCCCGAAGGTTCTTTAATTGGATTAGTAATTACTATTATATCTGTAGCTTTAAATGATGTTTTAGGAACTCCTAGATCATTTACAACTCTATCGTATACACCATAAGGACTTTCTGCATGTAAAGTACCCATTACAGCATTTGCTACAGCACCAACCCTCATAGCTTCATATAATGTTAAAGCTTCCTTAGATCTAACTTCTCCAACAATTATAGCACTATCCCCCATTCTTAAAGATGCTCTCAATCCCTCTTCAGCAGATAATTCAGCAGATTTTAATGAAAATGGACTCCTAACTTTCATAGGAACTATATTATATCCTACTGATCTAAAAAATTCTGCTGGTATTTCTAAAGTATCCTCTACAGTTATTATCCTAACTTTCTTAGGTATTTCTAACATTAAGGCTGTTAATAATGATGTCTTACCACTTCCTCTTGTACCAGCAATTAAAATTGTCCTTCCATTTGCAACTAAAAAAGATAATAAACCTGCAGCCTGATAATTTAGCATTTTATTATCTATAAATAAAGGTAAAGTCCATGGTTTACTTCTATGTCTTCTAATTATATATGATAATCCAAAAGGAGATAAAGGAGGTGATAATGCTGCAACTCTTAATAATATATTATTTCCAATTACTAAATCTGTATCTAAAACAGGATTTGCTTCATCAAATGGTCTTCCAGATATTAATCTTAATTTTGTAGCCCAGGATTCTACTTCTCTCCTAGTTGGAGTTACATTTGTAACGCACATTTCATATTTAGAATGCTGTAAATATATTGGAGTTATGCCTGCTGGCGGATTTATATAGAGATCTTCTAAATTTTCATCTAATACTATTTTTTCTATTATTCCAAATCCAATTGTATATCTAATAATTATACTCTTAATTAATTCCAATCTATTTTTATCTATATTTATATTATATATAGACATTAATTTTGCTATTATATTATTTAGTATATTATTATATATTTCTCTTAATCTTTCTACATCTAAATAATCTTCCTTCTTAGGTTCGTATTCTTGTAAAATTTCTATTGCTTTATGAGATAAAAATGTTTCTTCAGAGAATATTTTATATTCTTCAGGAAATATATAATATCTGAAAATTGTTTCTTCAGGATTTTTTAATACAAAAACTTCTGTATTTTTATCCAATCTATAAGAATCTATAATATTATAACTTTCTGAAATTTTATTTATATATTTTGTATCTATAAATTTTGGTTTTATATCCCCCAATAATAATCTTCTATATATTTCTCTATTTCCAATTTGATATCCAATTAAAAATGGTTTAATATATTTATATAAAGGTAATGATTCAAATTTTATTAGAAAATTGTCTATTAATGATATTAAATTTGATATTTGGTTTTCTAAATCTTTATTATTTTTTAATAATGACATTAATTTTCTTTTCATTCTTCTTATAAATATATATGTACCAATTGGATCCTTCAAATATCTCTTATCCAAATAATCTATTATTGTCTTTATTTCTGAATATAGTGGATTTCCAGTTAATAAATATCTATAATATTCTGATATATTATTTTTAATAGAAAGATATGCATCAAGAAAACTATTCAATATTTTTATACTATCTTCATAATATTCTATATTTTCATCCTGCTCAATTATTATTGTATTTACAAATGGATCTATAGACAATATATTTAATATATATTCCATTATATTTGGATCATCTTCAATTGTGGCAATATTACTATAATTTTTAGCATTTACATATAATACTCTTTCTTTTCCATTCATTTTAATTTCATATTGCAAATTATTTAGCATATAAAGATTAATATATATTAAAATATAATAGTTTTACTATGAATGATCCAGAGACACTTAGAAGATTAAAATATTTAGAAGAGAAAATTTCAATGTTCAACAATATATTACAAACTATGGATGTAACTACTAGGACTTCTTTAGATGATTTTAAATTAGAAATCGAAAATATTAAGAAGGAAATAAACGACATAAAACAAGAAATAAATGACATAGAAATAAAAATAAAAGCAATAATGGATGAATTATCAAATTTTGCTACTATAGACCAATTAAAAATTATAAATTCTATTTTAGATTACATAAATCCATTTGATTTTGTTACCAAGAAAGAATTAGATAAATTAGTAAAAGAAAAAATTATGGAATATTTTGATAACTTATATAATCAGAAGAGTTAAATTTATAATATTCAATATTTTTATTAAGAATTATGAGAAGCTTACTTGGTATATTTAGTAAAAAAAGCAATAAAAATCAGAATCAACAACAGGATTTAGATAACTTATTTCAGGATTTTAATAATCCAATACCACAAAATATTGGACCATTTGATCAATTTCAGCAAAGTAACAATATTAATCCTACAGCAAATAACTATCAGAATTATCCTTTTGGCCAAATGAATCAACAGGTTCCATTACAGCAAAATCCTCCAAATCAATTTAGTCAATCCTGGAACTTACCTCCACAACCAAATCCAACCCCAAATCAATTTCCACAACAACAAACTCAGAGCCAACCAGAACCTGGACAAGGAAGTTTTGTTATAGATGAAAAGATTGAACAATATATAAACAATACTGTAAATGATATATTAAAAGATAAAATAGGTGAAATAAATGACGAATTATCACAAATAAAAATATGGAAAGAAAAAGTAGAATATTTAATTAATAAAATGCAGGAACAAATTGATAAATTGGATAATAAGATAACTGAAATAAATAATTTAGCAACTAAAAAATTGGAAGAATATGATAAAGGAATGCAGGAGGCAACAACAGAAATACAGGCATTACATAGATTGATAAGAACAATGATACCTGCTATATCCGAATCTACAAAAGAATTAAGAGAAACAGTAGAAGAACTAAAGTCTTTAAGAGATTCTATTAGAAAACCATAAATTTTTTAATCTTTTTAATAAATTTTATTGATGGATAAAAAACAAACTATAATAGTAGGATTTATACTATTAATACTATTAGCAGTTGGATTTATAGTTGCCCCTCTATTATATCCAATAAATAATAATAACCAAAATTTAAATCAGAATGAATTATATCAGATATCTCAGATTGCTCAATATTGTCAGGCTCTATGTATATATGCAAAATATAATTTATCTATAAGTAACTTAAGTAATACATGCCTAGTATCAGAAAATTCTATATTATATCAATCTTGGATATCCTATCCAGGTGCAGATAATTGGGGATGTGAAGTATCAAATAATAATTTGAATTTATGTAATAATAGTAATTATATAGTATTAGATGACAATTGCTCAATAATTAATATATATTATCAAAATAAGCAGTTAAATATAACATGAAGTATATTGATTCCCATTGCCATTTATATAAATTCAATGAAATAGAAAGAAAAAGAATAATAAGAAATAAAGATATTATAATATTATCAGTATCTGAAGATTTAGAATCATCATTAAAAAATTTGGTTTTATCTCAATTAAATGAAAATGTAATACCAGCTATAGGAATTCATCCTTGGAATATAGAAAAAGTAAATGAAAACACATTTAAAATAATAGAAGATATAATAAAGGATAATAAAATAAAAATACTTGGAGAAATTGGATTAGATAAAAAATTTAAGCCAGAAACATTTGAAAAACAGAAAGAAGTTTTTGAAAAATTCTTAAATTTAGCAAAAGAATATGATTTAAATGTAAATCTTCATACTCCAAATGCTTCAAAAGATGTGTTTGATCTTTTAATAAAATATGATATTAAAAAGGCATATTTTCATTGGTATAGTGGAGATGAAAAATTATTAGAAGAAATAATTAATAAGGGATATTTTATAGGGATAAATGTTGCGACAATAGTAAATGAAAAATATAAAAAATATATAGAAATTGCAAATATAAAAAGTATAATAACAGAATCTGATGGACCATACAATTATAAAGGTATTATACTTCATCCAGATATGCTAAAAGACCTATATAAACTCATTTCAGATATAAGAAAAATAAATATAGAAGAACTATCAAATATTATACAAGAAAATTTTGCTAGGTTTATATATTAACATACTGTTAATGCAACTTAACATTAAGTTAATATTTATAAATTTTAAGAGAGATATACATTAACGTTATATTAAATATTATTAACATGATGTTAATCAATAATGTTTATAAATGTCAAAAAACCTTATAGGTATTATGAGCTACCTACTTAACGAAAACTATTTAAAAATATTAGAATATATAGCAGATAAAAAGGAATTTACAGAAAGAGAAATAAAGAGACAATTAAAGATAAAGGAAGAAGAAATTAGGAAATTATTATATATATTGGAAGAAAATAATATAGTATATCCAATAAGCATAATAAATAATAATGGAAAATTTGATTTCAAATGGGGAAATAAAGTACCAGATAAAGAAAAATTATTTAGCCTATTAATTAATAAAGAAATTAATAGAATTAATGAAGAAATTAAAAATACTCCAAAAACATTATACTATTGTACTGAATGTGGAAGTGCATATACCTTCGACGATGCATATGAAAATGATTTCATATGTAAAGAATGCGGATCATTATTAGTTGAAAAGGAAAATTTCAGAATAATAGAATTAGAAAACATTGTACATAACTTACAATTATTACTAGATAAATATTCTTCAAAAGCTACAAAGAAAGAAAAAGCATCAAAAGCAAGGAGTAAAAAATAATTTTTTATTTTTTATTTAAATTTATATTTAATGATATTTAGGGTTAAGATATATGATCTAACTGAAATATTTAAAGATACAAAATCAAAACTAGTTAAATCAAATATAGATAATGGAGCTAAAGTATATGGAATAAAGCTTGATAAAATGAAAGGAATGATTGGATTTGAAATATTACCAAATAGAAGAATAGGAACTGAATTTGCTGATATTGCAAAAAAATTTGGATTAAAAGGAATATTACATTCAGATGAATTACCAAATTATGGAATATCTGAAGAAGAAGTGAACAATGTTAAAAGAATGTTAAACTGTTCAGATGAAGATGCATTTATATTATTAATATCAAAAGACTACGAAATAGCAAAAAAAGTTTTTAGCTTAATAATAAATAGAATAAATGAATCAATTAAAAGGGTACCAAAGGATACTAGACAAGCAAATGATGATGGAACTACATCTTTTTTAAGGCCACAACCAGGCTCTGAAAGAATGTATCCAGAGACAGATCACCCTTACATATATATTAATAAAGATACTATTGAAAACAATGAATACAATATAATAAGATATAATATAAGTTATGGAGATATTAAAGAAATATTCGATATATACTATTTAAAAAAATTTGACAGAGATTTATATATTAAATTGCTAAATGAAGGTAAAACAATATTAAATTCCATTGATCCTGAATTTGTTAAACAGATGTTAAAATCTTTTGGATATAATGAAAAACAAATTGAAAATATAATATGGAGTGAATATATAAATGATATAATAAAAATATCTTTTGATATAGATCCAAATACCGTATATTATTTATTCTTCCAGATGATTGGAGATACAGAAAGTTTATTTAAAGAAAAAATAGAAAAATTTGATTTAGATTTTATATATAAGATAAAAGATTATTTAAAAGATAAAAAAATTGTAAAAAATGCAATACCAATAATATATTATCATTATATTAAATATAATAAGAATATTGAAGATATAATAAAAGAAAATAATTTATACAAAAGAAATAAAGAAGAATTGAAGAAAGAAATTGAAGAATATATAAAATCCCTAAATACTAAAGATAAAAAAGTTATTTTTTCAAATGTATTTAGTAAATTTAAATATGTAGCAGATAGCGAAGATATTAAAGAAGTATTAGAAGAAGTATTAGGTATATAAAATTTTTATATATTAAATTTTGATGGAAGAATGCATATTTTGTAAGATAATAAATAAAGAAATACCTGCATATATTTTATATGAAGATGAATATTCTATAGCATTTCTAGATATAAATCCTGTAAATAAAGGACATACACTATTTGTACCAAAAAATCATTTTGATAGAATATCGGATATTGATGGAGAATATATAAAGAATTTTTATGAAAGTTTTACAAAGTTCTTAAAATTATTTGAAGAAAAAATATCAAAAGATTATAATATAATAATAAATAGCGGAAAAAAGGCTGGACAAGCAGTATTCCATGCACATATACATATAATACCTCAATATAATGAAAATGGATATAAAAATATATTTATTTGGAATACTCATAAATTATCAAAGGAAGAAGCTGAAGAAATAATAAAAAAATTTAATTCTTAGGCTTCTTTATATTCAATAATTCCATCATTTACTATTTTAAATTTTACAGATATTCCTTCTGGTAAATATCTATGTTTCCTTAATATTGCTTCCCTAATACCATTATCTAAAATTCTCAATTCAACCAAACATTTTGACCAATATTTTATTAAATCTCCTCCAACAATTCCAATTGTATCCTTATTATCAAACAATGAATATACCTGATTTATAACTAGAACTGGTATATTATATTTTCTAGCTATTTCTGAAAATATTTGTAATTGTTTTGCAAGTTCTATATTTACTTCATTTACATTGCTATCACCTCTTTCTAATCTATATAGCATTGATATAGAATCAACAACAATTAATCCTACATCATTAGAATTATTTTTTATATAGTCATATGTTAAATATATTGCCTTTTTTTGTTCAGAAAAATTTACTGGTTTGTATAATAATATATTTTTCATTACATTCTCAAAATCCTCCTTTGCAATTTGTTTTAATCTTTCAAGAGAAAAACCACCCTCAGTATCAATATATATTACCTTTTTTCCTAATCTAGAAACATTATAAGAACTTATTATTGCAATATTTGTTTTTCCAGATGCAGAAGGACCATAAAATGAGGTAATAATGTCTGTCTCAATACCTCCATCTAACAATTTATCTATTGGATATACCCCAGTAGAAATTTTACTCATATAAAAATCTTTCTATTATTTTTTAAAAATATAACTAATACTTAACTTCAATTTCCTTTTCTCCTATCTTAATATATAAATACTTTACTTTCTTTCTAATACTATTTTTATAATTATTTATTATAAATTCTAATGCTTTATACATGTCATTTATTTTTCTCTTTGTAATTGCATATATTTTTCCATTTCTAATTATTAATTCTTCATTCTTATGTTTTTCATAGAATTTATTATAATTTTTTTCTTCCCATAACAACGGTCCCTCCCTTATTTCATATTCTGGTAATTTATCTGGATAATATAATATATAGCCATATAAATAATTTTCATCGAAGAAATAATAGTAATTGAAGATCTTAAATCCAATATTATTTATCCATTTTTTAATATTATTAAATAGGGATAACGCTTTACTATTTTTTATATCTTTATTATTTGAATCTCCCTCAATCTTTAAATATATCATATTTACATTATATTTTTCAGCCAATTCTTTTATTTCATCATAATTCTTATATATTTTATTAAAAAAGAACTTTTCTTTATCTTCTGATAATAAAAATAGCCTAGAATAATATATAAATTCTGAGAATTTTTGTAAAGAAACAGAAGCTGCAACATTCCTATATTTATCAGTTGGATCAATTATTATTATTGGAGATCTTATCTTATCTTTTGATAGATTTCTCTTTATTTCATCATAATTCTTATAATATTTTTCCAAATCTATTATTACTTTTGGTCTCCAATTAGATACACTTTTTATTGTATTTTCAAAAGATCCATAATTTATTAATATTAATTCTATTGCATATCCAGAAAATCCTCTAACATAAGATTCTGCTCCATAAACATTTATATTCTTTGTAAATAATTTTAGTAACCTAACTTCATCCTTCATTTTTTCATTTAATTTACTTATTACATATTTAACATGGAATGGAGAAAGATCTGTAGTATTTTTTGCTTCCTTTATATCATTTATTTTTAATATTGGAACTAATTCAAATATTAAACCCTTATAACTTACTTTAAAATAATCTCTAGAACCTCTTATCCTTATATAATCTAAATTCTCTTTTTTTAATACATTTTCAACAATATTTGATATATTTTTATCATCTTTAAATAATAAAAAAGTATCTACATCAAAATCATTTTTTATCCATGTATCTTTTGCAAATGATCCTCCCAAAAATGGTTCTAAATTATTTGATCTTAATATATCAAAAAATTCATTTATTATATTATATACTTTCCTTTTTTCCTCTTCAGATGGTTTTATTTTAGATAATATTTTATTGTAATCTATCATATTTTAAATCTTAATATTGCACCTATTTTAAAGTTTGAAAATTGTTCCCCTTCAGGATGATTTTTTGATATTATTTCAACTTTTGCATTTGTTTGTTCAATTAATTCAAATAATTCTTTAATTTTATCTTTATAATCTTCAGATATTAATACTGTATCTACTGCACCAATTTCTAATGCTCTTTTTACATCATCAAATCCATAAACTACTAAACCAGTACCTTTTCCAAGATGTTCAAAAAATAATTTTACCAATTCTACTTCCCTTACATATTCTGTTTTTTCCAATATATCCTTTGCTCTTTCCAATAATTCTTTTAGTCCATATTCATTTGAATATGCTGTATCATATACAGCTAAAATTTTTTGTTTAAATTGATACGGTAAATAATCACCATCAACAAATTGATTTTTAAGCAATCCTGGTCCTCCAACCAATATACCAACCAGTTTATCTAAATCCTTTTCAAAATAATTTCTAATTTCATCTGCTAAATATTTTAACCATAGGTGAACATCTTGTTCTATTAATCTTTGAAATCTCACAGAAGATTGTCCTCCAGCTCTCATTTTACCAGGAACCCATGATTGCTTATTTTCCAATACTATTAGTTGATTACCCTTTAATACTCCTATAGAAGCTTCTCCTCTATCTAAAACTATTAATCCATATATTTGCTTTGGTGATATTAATTCCTTTAACGGATCTAATACAAACCTAGAATCACATCTATATAATCTAATATTTAATTTATCTGGAGGTTCTATTGCCCATAACCTTATATCAACATCTCCAGGTCTGTTTGAAATATTTCCACAAAACACTATTAAACCATTCTCAGGAAGTTTTTTCAATCCCTTTAGATAATTTATAATTTTTGCTAATGCATCCATTACATGCTGTCTAGTATTTTTATCCTTAATGTTTTGTGCAGTTGAGTATTCATAGCTTAGATGATCTAAAACCTTTGTTAAATCATATCCTGCTGGTATATAGTATGAAATTAGTTCTGTAGCTCTACCATTATATTTATTTAATTCTTCCATTAACATTTGTAATTCAAGTTCTTTAACATCCATTATATAGAAAATTAAAAATAATTTTTAAATACCAATGTACTCAGTTATATATTTTAGATCATAATTTAAATTCATTTTTTTAGATATATTTAATATATTATTTAAATCTTTATTAAGGAAATCTTCAGAATATGGAGAATCAACTGGTATTGATTGAGATACATCTATTATATATGGAACATTATTAAATATAATTATATTATATTCTGAAAAATCTCCATGAATTAATTTAGCCTTGTTATATATTTTTTTATATTGATCTAATATGTCAAAAAATAATTCTTCATTATTTTCAATTGAATCATAAACGTCATGCAATAATAATGGCCCTTCTTCATAACCTATATATTCCATTACCAATATATTTCCTTTATATAAGTATGGAATTGGAACTCTTACTAAATTTTTATACATCTTTCTTAAGTTCATATATTCTTTTTTTACCCAAGCATATATTATTCCAATCTTTGTTCTTGGAAACTTATATATTCTAGGATCAGCTTTTAAATAATTTACCTGTTCTTTATAGCTTATTGACATTATTTTATATATCTTTATTGCAAATTTTCCAGATCTAACAACAATTGCTTCTTTACCTTCAGATATTAATGCCAAATCATCTTCTATATAATGATCCTTATACAATTTATCTAAATAGTATAATGTATTTTTATCAAATACTTTTCCATATACTTTCCATATTTCTCTATATTTCATATTAATATATCTATAAGACTAGCTCTTAAGCCTGGTAGGAATCCCAAGTAAAATAACATTATATATATTACATTTCCTAGATCATCCTTTAAATAATATTTTGTATAAAGTGCAATAAATAATGTTAAAGATAATTTTATCCCATAAAATAATAAAGGATTACTATATTGAAAGATAAGAATATTTAATAACTGATGTTCTGATTGCAAATTAAAATAATATATTGAAATAATTGAAAAAATAATCTCATATATTTCACCAAATATTGATAAATAAAATAATTTTTCTCTATATGATAAATAAATTAAAAGAGAAAACAATAGAATAAATATTAAAAATGGTAATAAATTTATTGGTCTTCCAAAAATAAAAATTGGAATCTCCAATATTAAAATTGCTAATAATATATACAAGTAATATTTTCTATATTTATATAAAAATAAAACTGGTAAAAAGGAAATTGAAATCCATAATTCTAATAATGGAGTAAATAATAAATATGTTTTTATTGTATAACCAAGATCTATATTTACCCTTGGAATAATAAATATCAAAGTTAAAATAATTAGATCTAATAAAAAATATCTATCAATAATTACCTTTTTATTTTTTACAAAAAGATAATAAAAAAGAATAAAACCAATAACAAATATTAATCCATACAAAAAAGTATTATATATATTGTATTTATATTGATATCCTATTACTGGATATATAAAATATTGATAAAAAAATTGATATAAATTCATTAACGCCTATAATATTGGAAATACTGAAGTAAATTGTTCAATAGAGCAATTATATTATCTAACTTTGTTGCAATTGTATCTAATTTAGTATTTAACATTTGTATTGCGTTATAATCAACTTGATTTGTATTTTGATTACTATATCCATAATTCTGTGGAAAGTTTGGTAAATATGCTTGGGGATTTAATTGTCCTGGAAATTGATTTTGCTGAAAAGGATTTTGATTTTGAACTGGAGGTGGCAATGGAGGTGGTGGTAATGGCTCATTTGGATATTGAGCTGGAGGATAATTTCCTGGTCCCGCTGGTGGATAATTCATAAAATCTTCCTGCATGTTTATATCTTCATCATTCTTTTTTCCAAAAATATTCTTTATAAAATCCAATGCCATATAATATTATAAAATTCCTTAATATATAAAAATTATTCTTCCTCCTCTTCTAAACCCTTTTCCATAAATTCTTCATAAGATACAGGTAGTTCTTCTCTTTTAGATAATAATCCCCTATTTCTTAAATATTCTCTAGCAATAATGTAATATAATAAGGCTAAAGATTTTGCTCCCCTGTTATTTGCTGGTATAGCAATATCTATATAACCTAAAGAATTATTTGTATCAACAAAAGCAATTGTTATTTTTCCAGTCCTATATGCATCCAACAATGCATTTCTATCAAGTATTGGATCTGTTATTATAACAACATCAACATCCTTAAATATATCCAAAGCTGGATTTGTTAGCAATCCTGGAGGATATCTCTTTGGATAAACATTTATTCCTGTATACTTATTTAACATTTGTAATGGTTTTCTTGCAGTTTCTCTTCTTCCAACTGCTAGTATTTGATATGGCTCATATTTTGATAATAATTTTGTTGATAATCTCAATCTTTCATCCAATTTCATTACATCTATAATTGCCAATCCATCAGATCTTACTCTAGCAATAAACTTTTTTGTTTGTTTATTCTTTATTTTTGTACCTATATGAACACCTGCTTTTATATATTCTTCTAAACTAACCAACCAAATATTTTCTTGTGCCATCTTACGTTGCTTTCCTTCTTCCAGTTCTCCTTGAGCCATATTTACCGTACTTTATTGGATATCCATATTTTGGTAATGGAGTCATTCCACCTTTATTCCTCTTATGTTTACCTCCCAATGGATGATCTGCAGCATTTCTTGCAGTTGGTTTGCTAATTGGCCAATTTCTATGATGAGCTTTTTTGAAATAATATTTATTTCCAGCTTTAACAAATGGCTTATCTGTTCTTCCACCTCCGGCAACTGTTCCCAATATTGCTCTAGAATATAAATTAACCATTTTTGTTTTTCCAGATGGTAATTTTAATATTGCATATTTATCCGTTTTTTGAACTAATATACATGATGTACCAGATGTTCTTGCAATTTTTCCTCCATCACCTGGAGAAATTTCTACCATACAAACATTTGATCCATCTGGAATAACTTTTAAAGGTAAAATATTTCCATTCTCTACTGGAGCATTTACACCAGCATAAATTTCTTTTCCAACATATAAACCTTCAACAGCAGGAACTAGAATAGTTTCTCCAGTTTCAAATTTTATCTTAGCAATTGGAGCATAATGAACCTTATCCTTTATTATATCTACAACAACACCTTTTATCTTATCCTTCATTTCCTTTTCATCTAGAGGTCTAAAAGAAAATTCTCCTACTGAATAGAAATCTGGAATCCTATATATATTTCCTCCTTTACCCAATCTCTGTTGTAATATTGTATTTCCACCCATTTTATATTAATCCTAATTTAGATAAAATATCTTGGGCCTTATATTCTTTCTCTAATGTTACATATGCTTTTTTTCTTCCTTTATAATCTATCAATGTATTTATCTTTTTTACTTTAACATTAAATAATTTTTCAACAGCTTCTTTTATATCATTCTTTGTAGAATCTCTATTTACAATAAAAACAACCTTATTATATTTATCAAGTAAATACATATCTTTTTCCGTTAATTCAGCATAAAGTATAGCATCTTTTATATCCATCTTATAATTTCATATATATAAGTTTCTTAAATCTTCTATTGCCTTTTCACTCCATATAATAAATCTACCCAATTTACCACCAGGAGCCAATTTTTCTATATTTAATTGATCTACTTTTGAAAACTCAACACCATCAATAGAAACCTTTGGTAACTCCGAATCTAAAGATAATACAAATAAAATGCCTCTATATTTTTTTATTCTCCTATTCCTCATTTTTCCCTTTCCAGCTCTTTGTTTTTTATTTTCTTTTATATATTCAATAAATTTTTCTATTTTTAATTTATCAAATAATTCTCTATATTCTTTTGCTTTCTTTAATTCTTCTAAATTTGATATAACAATTGGTAAACCAAAAGTGCTAATTGCTTCATTTAAATAAATAAAAGATTTTGTATATCTATTTTTTATATAATCAACATTTGAAGATGCAGAAATTGCAGATAATATTGCCAATCTTTTTTCTTTCTTATTTATCTTTCTATACCAATTTTTTTCAGGTTTTGGCGGATGTGCTCTTCTTCCTTTTACAGCACTTGGTATTACTCTTGCCATCCATCTGAAATCACCAGCAATTTTTGCAAATATTGATCTGGGAACCCTTGATATACCCCTTTTATATGATGACCTATATGTATATCTTCTCTTTGATGTCCAAGCAGAAGCTTCCATACCTGCATATTTATATGATCCATATGGTACCCTATGACTCAACATATATGCTCTAAATACCTTATATACTATATCCTCTCTTATTTCGAATTTAAAGTGTTCTGGTAATTCTATTTCTTTTATTTTATTACCTTCCTTATCATAAACAGATATCATATTTTCCATGGCTATATTTTATATATAAAACATATTTAAATCTTTATAATAACTCACATTAACTATTAAGATATGTATGAATTTATTAATGATATTATAAAAAAGAGCCTTAGAAAGATTACCATAATATTTAGTATAATAATTGCATTAATAATTATAATAGGAAAATATTTACCAGTATTAAAAATATATTATCCTGTTTTATATTTAGCAGCAATTGTTTTTTCATTGGAAGTTATATTTCTAGAATATTACAAAACAAAAAAATCATTAGATAAATATTTACTATATTATATAGCATATTTATATTCTCTTTCATTTTCTACAAATAATACTAGAAGACTATTGGAAATTGCAATTGAAGAAAAAGCAGAATTTAAGGATATAAATTATTATATGTCAAAAATTCTCTTTTTAACTAATAAATATAATTATACAATTCCAGAAGCTATAAGATATATCCTGCCTTATATTCCAAATAGTAATTTTAAGAGTTTTCTAGAAAGATTCGCAACTTCAATTGATATAGGAGAAGAAGTTGCAGAATTTTTATATAAAGAATATGAAACACAATTAGCAATATATGAAGCAAATTATGAAAAAGGTTTAGAAAATATAAGATTATTAGATGAATTTATAATATCTTTATTATCTTCTTTAGGATTTGCATTTTCATTAATATTATTTATACCATTCTTAGTAAGTATAAATATAGTATTTTTGCTAGCAGATTTCTTTATAATATTCATTGTAGTTAATTTACTTATATATTATGTATCAAAATATTATATTCCAGATGATGGATTATGGTCTCATTCAAAAGAAAAACCAAAAGAATATATAACAATAAGATATTTATTTTATCTTTTATCATTCTTATCTTATATATTATTTTTAGCACTATTTTTTGTATTAAAGTTACAATTATTGGAAGCATTTGCAATAGCAGCAACACCTTTAGCATATGTAAGTTATAGGATGATATTATTAGAGAGAGCATTAAAAATAAAAGAAAATCATTTTCCAGCATTTTTTAGTAGTATAATAGAATATTCGGAAATATTTGGAAGTAATCAAACAAAAATATTAGATAATGTTATTATACATGATTTTGGTTTATTAAATGATGATATTAATAGATTAAGGAAAAGAATAAATATAACAAAAAACTATTCCGAATCTTGGAAATATTTTATAGTTGAATTAGGAAGTTCAATTGCAGAAAAAATAATAAAGGTATTTGAAAAAGTTTTATCATATAATGGAGATACAAAGAAAGCGGGAGATATGTTATATAATATATTAATTAAGATAACTGAACTTAGATCTAGAAAATCTCAATTTATATCCAATTTAAGGGGTATTATATATGGAACATATATAGCATTTATAGCAATTCTATTTATAATTGCTCAAATATTATATTTATTAAATCAAATGTTTCAAGGTGTATCTACAGCACTTGGTTCTGCAGTAGCACAAATAGGTATAAATCTATATACATTTTCAATACCTCTTTATGTATTGCAGGATTACATATTTGTAATATCTATTATTGAAGCTTTTATATTGGCAGGAACATTAAAAAATATAGACGGAGGATCTAAACTTGGAATGTTCTTGGATGCAGTAGTTATGATATGGTTAAGCGCATTATTAAATATTGGAGTATATTATTTATTCACTCATGTATTTTCTGGCTTATCTTTAGTAAAAATATAGTTTATTTTTCTTTCTTTTGGTATAAAATCTTTTAATATATTATTTTTAATATAAACACTGCATAAAATATCATTATTATCTTTTGCTATATAAAAACCATTTTCAAAATTTTTTTCCAATTTTATATTTTCATTAGATCCATAAAAAAGATTTTCTTTTTTTATTTCAATACTTTTATTAGAATTTATTCCAAAGATCTGCGCTCCTTCTATACTGAATCTATATCTATTATTTTTTTCTATTTTAATTACATATAAACCATATTTTTTAATATATTTTTCATCTAAAAAATCTGAAAAATTCTTATTAAACATATATATTTTATCTTTATTAATAAAAAATCTATATTTTTTTATTATTGATCTATCTATATTTATATTATAGTATTCTTCTATTTTCTTAAATATTTCCTCTATATTCTTTTTATTTAATTCTTTCATAATTTTTCCACAGCTTCCTTTATATATGATATTTCATTTTCATTAAATCCCAATATTTCTGCATATTTTCTTCCTATTTTTTCATTTTCTTTCATTAAAACTATTAATGTATTTATATATACCTCTCTAACTCTATGCTTTGATGTATGAACCTTCTTTTGTAAATTTTTTGATAATTCTTCAATTTTTTCTCTTATTTCCTTATTTTGCGATAGTCTCCTTACATATTGAGGCATCCTGTATTTTGTAAATTTATTATATCTTTTTTCCTTTGCCAATGCAACACCAGCATACATTAATGTTGTAAAATATTTTAATAGATCCCAATATTGTCTTCTATAAATTCTTCCATAAAATACAATTGCTAATGATAACCAATTATAAGCTTCATATATTTCTTTTATATTTTCATATTCATTTGATATATTTTCTTCAACCCATGCTTTAATTTCTTCAGGATCCATATCTACATCTGCAAATGGTAATGTAGCACCATTTATTGTATTTGCCTTAAACATTTGACCTAATGCTCTAAATATTGTAATTTCTCTTTCTCTATAACCTAAAACTTCTAAATCCTTTAATGTAATATGATTAGTCATTGTTGCTAATGCCTGTAAATCATTTATTGCACTTCTTAAATCACCAGAAGATCTATCTGCAAGTGCAGATAATGCATTATCATCAATTGTTATTTTTTCATTTGCACAAATCCTCTTTAATTGTCTTATTATATCAGTATTTGATAATTTCTTAAATTCAATCATATCACATAAATCTCTTAATTTCTTAAATTTTGGATCCCATGGATCGTTTGCAGTTAATATTATTGGCCATCTTGATTCTTCTATTATTTTTACCAATGCTCCAACTCCTCCTCTATCTTGAAATCCTGCTAATCCATCAACTTCATCAATCAATATTATTCTTCCTTTTTTGAGAAATGGTTTTCCTTTTATTGCTTCTCCCAATTTTTCATGTATAATCCTTGCATTTCTATTATCTGAAGCATTTAATTCTACAACTTCATAATTTAAATCATTTGCAATTGCATATATTGATGATGTTTTTCCAACACCTGGAGGTCCATATATTAATAATGCTTTTTTATTTACATTTGGATATTTTTCAATAAAGGACTTTATTTTTCCAATAGCTTCTGATTGATTAATTATTTCATTAATATGCTTTGGTGCATATTTTTTTATCCATGGTTCAACCATTATTTAATATTTATAATTAGAATATTAAAACATATGGAATATATTTTATATCACCACTATCTTATAATAGATAGTATTGATAAGTTTAAGAAATTTTAATAATATATTTAGTTATGAAAGAAACAAACTCGAATCAAAATCAAAAGCAACCTAAAACATTAGAAGAAGCATTAGAAGAAGCAAAGGTAAACAAAGTATTAATGGAAACCTCAAAAATATATGATTCTTATCTATACAAAGTAGGAGCGGCACTCACAAGAATAATAGAAAAAGCACCACAGGCTGCAGAAGAATACAAAAGATTAGTAGAAAACTTACAGAAGTGGGGCGAATGTAAAAGTTTTTTAACCAGAGATAAAAATACTCTCCAAAAGTGTAGAGATGAATACAACTTTAAGAATGGGTTAATGGAAGGCATCAATGAATATTTATATTATATATTAGTACGTACACCAGAAGAAATTAAAGAATTTACAGAAGCTTTGAAATTTTTAGCAGAAGAGCAAGTAATAGATCGCTTGTATAAACTCTATCAAGAAGTAAAAAAACTAAAATTAGAATATTTATTAGAAGTAAATAAATATAATCAAATGTCTCCAGAAGATCTAGATCAAAGGTTATATGAAACCTCATCTGAGTCTGTTGAGTCTCTTATATTTCAGTATTTGGAGAACCCTAAAGGTCGTAAAGAACAATTTATGAAATATTTAGGATATACACCATTAGAAGATGCTGATATAGCAGCATGTAGATTATATGGTGGTTGTAAAACAGAAAAACAAAATACATAAGACTTTTTGATAAAATCTTTTTTACTTAATTTTTATTTAATGACCAAATAAAGGGAAAAATCCCCTAGTATATTACTTCCACTTTTAACTATTTTTAAGTATAGTTATTAGCTACTAAAATAATGGCATAAATTTGAAAAATTTCTTAATATATTAATTAATTATAATGAAACAGTATTCAGTAATATTAGAGAAAGCCCGACCTATATTAGAGAGAAATTCAAATATTTTACCACTATTAGAAAAATTAATAGAAAAAGCTTATTCTCCCCATTCATCTAAATTCGATATTAAAATAGTGGATATTATTGAAGACTATATTGATAAGTGTATAGATCCTACAAATATTCAGAAATTCAAAAAAGGCTTAGAATACCTATTGAACGATGGAGTATATAATCAACTACATAACATGTATCTGTACATGCTTAATTATAAAAGCCCAGATATGCTTAGTGACGATACAGAGCTAGCACATAATCCATTATTAGCAACAGCATTTAATATATCTCCTTCATTAGAAGAAGAACTCAAGAATATATTATATAGATATTTGCGCTCCCCAATCCCACCAATATCGGATCATAGTTTCTCATATTGGGAGATTGAAAGAAAACGTAAACAGGAAATGGCAGCATATGATGCTATTTATCATGCTATCCAATATTTATTGAGCAATCCTGATTTATATATACAGAATATTAAATTAGGCAATTATTCAATTATATTTAATGATAAACCTTGTGGGAATAAAACAAAATAATAAAATTAGCCCTTTTTTAATTTTATTTAATGACCAAATAAAGAAAAAAGTCCACTTAATATACCACCGCTTTCAACTATTTGACATGGTAAAATAGCTTCAAATTGATTACCATTCACAATATAATATACCCTTACATATGCATTTTCTATAGCTAAACTATTATTTACACTACATGCATTCATAGATCCATAATTTATATCTCCTAAATTACAGGATGAATTTTCATAAAAATTATATACTGTTACATTCTCCAAATTTTGTTTTGCAGTAATTATAATGAGAGATGTTCCATTTGCATATTGACAACTATATGTAAAATATTCCATATATGGAGGTAAATATGATGTTACATAATATGTATAGATTGCGTATAGTATAACCAATATAAAAACTGCTACACCAACCCAAATCACAAATTTGGGTATTTTTGAGATATCCATAAAATTAATTTTAATCTACATATATATAAACATATACATATTTATTCCCCTTGTCTTCGATCTTCATATTTTTTATAATTTCTTCATATTTTTTATCATCTATATCAAATAGATCTGAATATTTATTTAATATATAATCTAATATTAGTCTTTTTATCATAATATCTTCATTCCCATGCAAATTTTCAGCATTATATTCATCTAAAACACCCTCTATTATATATTTTGGAATCTTAAATTCATATTCAATATTATATGGCATGTAAAATTTTACTATTTTCCAAAATATAAATGATTGCTTTATATTCTTGAATTTCAAAAATGATTATCAAAAATTATTTTCTATTTTGTAAACCTCTAAGCCCTATATATGCTAGCAAAGCACCAAGTTGTATTATTGGATCTGAACCTTCTAATAATCTATATTCTATTTCTCCAGCATAATATATTATATCTAATTTTTCTTTTTCAGATATATTCATAGAATAAACTTCCTTTGATAGATATTTAATTATATCTTCTCCTGCAAGACCATATTTTAGCATTAAATCAATTAATTTTTCCCTAGCTTCTACAAATTTTCCTTCATATGCTAATTTTAATACTTCCTGTAATTCTTGTGGTTTTGCTACAGAAGCAACTTCATATATTAACTCTGGAGTTATATCTTTAGAATATAAAGCTGCAGCTTGTAACATATTTATTGATTTTCTCATATCACCTTCTGAAATATAATATATTGCTTCTAATGCATCATCACTTATATTTAGATTTTCTTTTTCAGCTATTGATCTTAATAATTCAAACACATCCTTTTTATCTAATTGTTTAAATCTAAATATAACAGTTCTAGATTGTATCGGTTCTATAATTTTTGATGAATAATTACATGCCAATATAAATCTTGTTATTGAAGAATATTCTTCCATTATTCTTCTTAAAGCTTGTTGTGCATCTCTTGTCATTGCATCTGCCTCATCTAGAAATATAATTTTAAATGGAACATCACCAATTGGTTTTGTTCTTGCAAATTCTTTTACCTTTTCCCTTATTACATCAATCCCTCTATCATCCGAAGCATTTAATTGTAATATATTTTGTTCCCATTTATCTCCATATAATTCTCTTGCTAATGCCAATGCAGCAGTTGTTTTTCCAACACCAGCAGGTCCTGCAAATAATAAATGAGGCATATTTTTATTTTCCACAAATGCTTTCAATCTTTTTACTATCTCATCCTGTCCTTTTATATCATCCAATCTTTTTGGTCTATATTTTTCAGTCCATATTTCATTCTCTGGCATAAATTAATAATTTAAATTAAAACTTAAATACATATTATTATGGACTTCGAATATGTAAAACATAATGATTTAATAATATATTATAAGATTTATGATCTTGAATGTTATCCTCCAAAAGAAGATTCTTTTTTATTAAATGATCATATAAGAGAATTTGCTAAAAATAAAAAAGTATTAGATATTGGATGCGGATCTGGAATTCAAGGTTTGGAAGCATATAAATATACAAAAAATGTTTCTTTCTCTGATATATCTGAAGAGTGCTTAAAATTATCTAAAATAAACTTTTATATAAATTATATAGATAATAATCCTGATCTAGATTATTTATATAAAAATATAGAAAAAATAAATTTGCCAGTAAAATTCTATCAGTCCGATTTATTTAGTAATATAAATGAAAAATTTGATCTAATACTATTTAATCCTCCATATTTACCAGAAGTAAGTTATGAAGGTATAAAAGTAAGAAGATGGGTTTCTGGAGGAAAATTTGGATATGAAACAATTGATAAATTTTTATACCAAAGTATAACTAGATTATATAATTTTGGAGAAATATTGATAATAATGTCTTCAATAACTAATCCTCAATATATATTAAATAAATATTCAAAATTTTATGATTATAGAATAATAGATAGCATACATATTTTCTTTGAGGATATATTTTTAATATATTTAAAGAAAAAGTTCTAGTTATGATAGTTGATGATCATGCACATCTATTTTTATATAATAATTTAGATGAAAAAATAAAGGAAAATATTGAAAGAAATGTAAAATATATAATTGAAAATTCTTTAGATATTGAAAGTATAAATAAAGTAATTGAAGAATCTAAAAAATATGATATAATATATTATGCTTTAGGATTATACCCTGAAGAAATTGAAAAAATGAATGATAAAGATATAGAAAAAATTTTAGAATTTATTGAAGAAAATAAGGATAAAAAATTTTTGGCAATTGGAGAAATTGGATTAGATTTCTCTAATGTAGATGAAGATAAAATTAGAAAACAAAAAATATATTTTGAAAAATTTCTAGAATTAGCTGATAGATTAAAGAAACCTGCAATAATTCATGCTAGAAAAGCCGAAAAGGAAGTATTAGATATATTAACAAGTTATAATAATAAAAAAGTATTGCATACATTTTGGAAACCTTCTTTAGCAGATAAAGCAATTGAAATAAATTGCTATTTATCAATACCAACAATTGTCTATAGAGATCCTGGTTTTCAAAAAATTGTAAAAGAAATTCCTTTAGAATTTATTTTAACTGAAACAGATTCTCCATATTTAGATCCAATAGAAAAGGGAAAAGCAGTAAATAATTCATGGAAGATAATATATTCATTGGAAAAAATATCTGAAATAAAAGATATAGATAAGAAGGAAGTAGAAGAAATAATATTTAATAACTTTGTTAAGGTATATAATATAAATAATGATGAATAGATATAGGCTGAAAAATGATGTAGAACCCGGAAACTGATAAAATGAAAATTATATCATGGAATGTTAATGGATTAAAATCAATAATTCAGAAAGGTTTAATTGATTTTATTAAAAAATATAATGCAGATTTTTATCTATTTCAAGAAATAAAAACAAAAGAAATACCATTAACTTTTCAATTACTTGGATATAATGTATATTCATTCCCTGCAAAGAAAAGTGGATACAGTGGAGTATTAACATTAACAAAAATAAAACCAAATAATTTAAAATATGGAATTGGAATTGAAAAATTTGATATTGAAGGAAGGGTTATAACGATGGAATATGATAAATTTTATTTAATAAATGTATATTTTCCAAATGCTGGAGTTGGAACATTAAAAAGATTGGATTTTAAATTGGAATTTGATAAAGAATTTGAAAAATATGTTTTATCTTTAAATAAACCATGTATAGTTTGCGGAGATTTTAATGTAGCGCACAAGGATATTGATATATATGATCCAATAAATTTGAAAGGTTATGCAGGATTTACAGATGAGGAAAGACAATGGTTTGATCATTTTTTATCTTTAGGATTTATTGATACATTTAGATATATAAAAGGAAATATAAGAAAATATAGCTGGTTTTCATATTCAATTATTGCAAGAAAGAAAAATGAAGGATGGAGACTTGACTATTGTGTAGTAAGTAAAGAATTAAAAGACAAAATAGTTAATGCAGATATACTAGTAGATATATTTGGATCTGATCATGTTCCAATATTATTGGAAATAAATATATAAAAAACGAAAATCATTTTTTATTTATGGGTATAACTCTGTTATCCGAAAAACCAAAAGTTGAGATAAAGAGTGAAGAACTAAGAAAAATAATAAAATACGATAGCGATGGTCTACCAATATTTCCAGCATTTATTAATGGAGAATGGTATTATGGAAATCAAGAATATATAACTATTAATACCCCAATAGATTTATCTCCTATTGCAAAAGTTCCAAAAGTTCAATATGAAATTATAGAGAAAGAAATTGATAGATTATATAATGAAAGATTTAATGCAAGAAATTATCCAGGATATTTAAGGGTTGAAAAATTATTAAAAACTGCAGAATTATTAGAAAAATATTCAGAAGACTTTGTAAATTTATTAATTATAAATGCTGGAAAAACAAAAAAGCAAGCTTTGGGAGAGATAGAATCTACAATTAATAGAATAAAATATATTGAAACTGATTATAGAAAAATTGTTGGAGATTATTTACCAGGTGAATTTAGTAAAGATTACTTAGAATCCGAAGGAATTATAAAAAGAGAACCTTTAGGATTAGTTTTAGCAATATCTCCATTTAATTATCCATTATTTGATTCTGTAAATAAAATAATATTTTCACTATTACCTGGAAATGCATTAATTATTAAACCTCCATCTTTAGATCCATTACCAGTAATATTATATATTAGATTATTAGAATTAACAGATTTTCCAATGAAATACATATCATTAATAACAATACCTGGGAAAGATATGAATAAAATAACACCAAATAAAAAAATATCTTCAATAATATTTACTGGATCTACAGAAACTGGAGAAGAAATAATAAAGAATTCTGGAATTAAACAATATTTAATGGAATTGGGCGGAGGGGCTCCTGCATTTGTATTAAATGATATAGATATAGATTATGCAGCAAAAAGAATTTCATCCGGAATTACTACATATTCTGGACAAAGATGCGATTCTATAAAAATTATACTTGCAGAAAAAGAAATATATGATAAATTTAAAGAAAAATTAATAGAAGAAATTTCAAAGGTAAAAATAGGAGATCCTAGAGACGATAATACAACATTTGGACCAATTGCAGATCCTAAGACTGTAGATGAATTTGTATATTCTTTAGAAGATGCAAAACAAAAAGGAGGAAAAATATTATATGGAGGAAATAGATTAGATAAAACATATATTGAACCTACTTTGATAGAAGTTGATAAAGAAAATGTGGATAAATTATATTTATTTAATAAGGAAGTATTCTTATCTGTAGCATTATTAGTAAAAATAGATAATATAGATGAAGGATTAAAAATTATAGAAAAAAGAAGATATGGATTAGATGCATCAATATTTGGAAATGATATAAATAAAATTAGAAAAATAGCTGAATATTTAGAAGTTGGGGCCGTATATATTAATGATATGCCAAGGCATGGAATCGGATATTATCCTTATGGGGGTAGGAAAGATTCTGGAATTGGTAAAGAAGGATTGGGTTATGGGATTGAATATACTACAACATATAAATCAATAGTATACAACTATAAGGATAAAGGTATTTGGAATTATAAGATATAATTTTTTATAATAATTTAGATTAATAAGATTAATTTAAAATAAAAATAATATGCCAGTATTAATGATTTCTAGCATAAGATTTTTAGAAAATTGTTCAGATAAATCTAAAGAAGAAAAATCACCTAAAGGATGTTACTGCATAGATATATCAGATCTGAAATATAGATTTCCCCAAATAAAAGAGGATAAAGAGATAAATATTTTCCTTATAGGATTTATAGATGAAAAAAATAAAATTATTAAAAAATTTGCACTATTTAAGGAACGATTAGATGGGAAAATATTAAAAGAATTCGATATATTAAATACAAAATATTATATATGCTTACCAACAGACATTTCTGATGAACTTGGTATTGGCCAGGACTATAAAGCAGTATTTATTATTACAAAATATGATAACAAACCTCTTGTTCCTGGATATATTAAATATGTTGGAACTGGTTCTGAAAAATATCAAAAGTTATTCAAAAATATAGGAACTATGTTACTAACACTATTATATTCTATAGACAATGAGATTCTCCATGAAGCGATAATTTATGCTTTTAATGCATATATTAAACTAAAAAAGGGAGAGATAGAAGATTCGCGTACCTGGTTAAGAAAAGCACTTGAATCTTTAGAAAAAATTTTCAATTATGAAATAAAGGTATCAGAAATTGAATCAAAAGAATATCCAAAATATATATGTAAATTAATTAAGACATTAAAAAAATTTGTAAACTATGGTGGACCACACGAGGGACCAGCTCCAGAACATACAACCAAATTTATTCTATATGTAACTAAAAAATTAATAGAACATTTATCTTACTATATTTATAATGAAGTCATTTCTATAGATCTTAATAAACCATTAAATTCCAATCCATGTAAAGAAAATGAAAAATATTAAAATTACTTGCATAAAAATGACTGAATTTGATCAGTTGTGTATATATTAAAAGGTTTATATTATTGATATTGAATACACTACAATGATTGGTTTTCATCATTACATATATAATATGGACATACGTAGTGATATGGCTGAACTAGTGCTAAATTACTTACCACAAGGCGGAGTAGCTGCCGATCTTGGTTGTGGAGCAGGTAGGTTTTGTAAGGTGCTATTAAATAAAGCTAGCAAAGTTTACTGTGTAGATATAAATGACTATGCCATTAATATGGCAAAAGAAAATATTAAGGATGATAGAGCTGTGTTCCTGAATGAAGATGCATCATCAACATCAATACCTGCCAACTCTGTAGATCTAGTCATAATGGTTAACGCATTCCATGATATGGAGAATAAAAATAAGGTAGCTTTAGAAGTAAGTAGAATTCTTAAGCAGGGTGGCCTAGCTTTAATTATAGAGTCTAAACCAGGTTTAACAATGCATGGCCCACCACCATGGTTAAGAATGAGCCCCAATGATGTAATTAAATACTTCAATAATCCTCAATTTAAAGTAGAAGGTATAAAGGATTTAGGAGATTTTAACGCTATAGTAATTAAAAAGCTTTAACTTTTTTAGCTATAGGAATACATTTAACCAATTTATGAGATATTAATAAATTATCATAATCTATCCAAAAGAATAAAAAATAATTTTTAAGTACAATTTACATAAATAATTTATAATGAAAAAGGTAGGTGATGTTGAATTAAGATTAGCAAAAGGACCTGTTCCACATTATAGAGAATTAAAAGAATTAGAAAGAAGTATAGTAAAAGTAATTATTGAAGAATTTGGAACAGAAGAATTAATAAAAAGATATTCAAATCCATTATGGTTTAATTCTTTAGCATGTTTACTTGGATTTGAATGGAACTATTCTGGAATGACTACTGTAACACTAAAAGCATTAAAAGAAATATCTATAGAAGACAATTTACCAATAATTGTTTTGGGAGGAAAGGGAAAAGATTCTAAAATAACTGAAGAGATAGAAAAAAGAGATATAAAGGACAAATTAAAAGATAAGATAAAGGATATATCAATAACTTCTGCAAAAGTTGATAATTATTTAATTCAAGATGGATATAATTTATATTTTCATTTTTTAATTTCTGACGAAAAAAGCAATATGACTATTATAAATCAAAAAATGTCAATAAAGGAACAAAAAGTCAGAAGATTTCATTGGATAAATATAAATTATTTTGATGATTCCCAAATTGGTTTTGGATCAAATACAAAAACATTAAATTTAGCATCAAAAGAATCTGAAGAATTAAGGAAAAATATTTTAGAAATACTTAATGATGAAAGAATAGAAAAAATAAAAGAATATATAATAAGATTAAAATCATATCAAAATAAAAATAATACTATATTAAAATATATTAATAAAGAAAACAATGATTACATATTTTATCAAGAATTACCTTACTATTTGAAGATACCCGATAAAATATATTGGAAAGCATTAGAAATTAATAGGACTGTAGAAAATTTCAAGGATCTATTATTTATAAAAGGTCTTGGACCTGGATTATTAAGAGCATTAGCATATACTGCAAAAATAATATATGGAAGTGAACTATCATGGAAAGATCCAATAATATATACATTTGCACATGGAACAAAAGTTGGAAAACCATATTATGTTAAAAAAGCATTAATGTTAGAAGAAGCAGAATTATTAAAGAATGCAATTGAAGAAGCAAAAGTTAATAATAATTTTAAGTTAAGATCTTTAAGAAAATTAAATGAATTAATTAATATATGAAAAATTTATAAAATAATGGTGTTATATATTACTAAATGGCTGAAGAAATTTTAAGTGAGGAAGATAAACAAACATTAAAAGAAATGTTCGACAAAAGCTTGAAGAACCCGGTAGAAATAACTGTATACTTGGATGAAAAAAATAATAAGGAAACTAGTGATTTTGCAAGAAAAATTGGAGAACTATTAATGCAAATAAATGATAAGATAAAGTTTGAATTCCTAGATGCATATGATCCAAAGGTAGAAGAAGAAATGAAAAGCAAGAATTTATTAATAGATAAATATGGAAATAGAAGAGGTCCAATATTTGTATTCAAGAAATATCCAGGAATTATATATTATGGATTACCATCTGGAGAAGAATTTCCAATATTTTTAGAAGATATAATACATGTATCAAATGAACATTTTGACATAGATGGAGCTACAGCAAAGAAATTGGCATTAATAAATGAACCTTTAGATATATATGTATTTGTAACTCCAACATGTCCATATTGTCCATATATGACACATCATTCCCATCAATTTGCAATGGTAAAAAATAATATTAGAGGAATAATGATCGAATCATATGAATTTCCAGAGTTTGCTGAAAAATTCAAAGTATATGGTGTACCACATATTGCAATAATAGATAAAGACGGAAATACTATAACAGAATGGGAGGGGGCTATTGCAGAAATGGAAATATTTGCTAACAAAATAAAAGAAAGCTTAGAAAAAGTTTCTAAATAGATATATTTTTATAAATTTTGACATATATTGGATTTTTATGTTGGATAACTATAGAATAATTGATACAAAAGATAATCCAATAACAACAATAGGTACTGGAATATATATTTTCCATATATCCGAAGCTTCATATTTTAATATTAAAAACCCCGAAAACCCAATTGAAGTAATTGCAAGTATATATATACCACAAAATCCATATGAAAAAATTATTGAAGATTTAGCAAAATATAACAAAAAAATATCAGATTCATATAAATTAGATGGAATTATTATTGGCATTTCTCATAGAGGACCCCGATATAATCAACTAGAAAGGAAAATAAATAGAAAACCAGTAGAAATTTTATCAGATGACAGTTTAATAAGTAAAGTAGAAATGATAACAAATAATAATGCTTTATATCAATTAATAAATAATAAAGGAGACATTGAAATAGCCGTTAAAATAAATATTTTCCAAAATTATCAAAGCCTTGATTTATAAAATTTTTTGAATATCTTTTTTCTATGCCAATAAGTTTATCACTAGGCAATATATCTACCACAGAAAATCTAGATAAAGAATGGGATGTAATTATTGTAGGAGGAGGTCCTGCAGGTTATTCTGCTGCATTATATTGCGGAAGATATAGATTAAAAACATTGATAATAACGAAAGATATTGGAGGAACATTAAATGATGCAGATATTGTTGATGATTATCCCGGATTAGAAAACATTAAAGGATCTGAAATGGGAAAAATATTTAAAAAACATGCAGAAAAATATGGAGCAAAAACATTACTAGAAAGCGTTGTTAGAATTGAAAAGTTACCTGATGGAAATTTTAAAGTTCTTACTAATCTAGGTAAAGAATTTATTGCAAAAGCTATTATAATTGCAACAGGCTCTCAAAGAAGAAAATTGGGTGTTCCTGGAGAGAATTTAAAAGGCGTATCATATTGCGCAGAATGTGATGCTCCAATTTTTAAAGATAAAATCGTTGGAGTAGTTGGTGGAGGAAATAGCGCATTCCATGATGCTCAAGTACTAGCACAGCATGCAAAAGAAGTATATATAATTCATAGAAGAGATGAATTTAGAGCAGATCCTGTAGAAGTTGAAGAAGCAAAAAAGAATCAAAAAATTAAATTTATACTAAATAAAGTTGTAAAAGAAATAAAAGGAACCGAAAAGGTTGAAGAAGTAGTTTTGCAAGATACAAAAACAGGAGAAATTAGCTCAATGAAATTGGATGGATTATTTGTAGCAATAGGATTAGTTCCATTATCTGAAATAGTTAAGAGTTTAAATGTAAATATGGATGAAAGTGGACATATAATTGTAGATCAATGTGGAAAAACAAATGTAGTAGGATTGCTTGCTGCAGGGGATGTAACAACTCAGATATGCAATTTAAGACAGGTTGTTACTTCAGCAGCACAAGGTGCTGTAGCTGCATATAGTGCTTTCCTGTATATTAAAACAAAGAAATGGTAAAAATTGAAGATATATTAAACAAATTAAGAGAAGTAACAGACCCTGAACTTGGATATGATATAATATCTTTAGGAGAAATAGAAGATGTTAGAGAAGAAAATGGAGAATATATTATAAAATTCTTACCTACATCACCTCTTTGCCCATTTATATCTGCAATTTTAGAACAAATAGATGAAAAATTGAAAGAATTAAATATATACGAAAATTCAAAGATAGAGATAGATTTTGAAAATAAATGGAGTTTAGATAGAATAAGCCCAGAAGTAAGAAAACAATTGGGAATATAATGGACAATAAAATTAAAAAAGAATTTGAAATGTTTTGTAAAATAAGCGGAGGAGAATATAGAGAAGGGACATATATAGAATGTGTAAAAGATAAATATTATATTAGGCTATCTGAAGAAAATGGATTAACATTCATGGCAGGTTCAAATATAACCTCAGATTTCGAAATATTGAATATAAAAGATTGTAAAATAGTTGATTGCGAAAGATTAACAAAAAGTAATGAAATGAATGAACTAGAATATTATATATTTAATATTTACTTAGATAAAGGTTTATTATCAATAAGAAGAAAAATAAAAGAGGATAAAATTATTATATATTTAAAGACTTCAGAAATTGAATATGAATCTTCAATAGTATTTTAAAATTTTTACAAAAATATTAAATGAAAGGGACCGTGGTCTAGTGGCTATGACGCCACCCTTACAAGGTGGAGGTCCGGGGTTCGAATCCCCGCGGTCCCAAGATTTATAAATAATTTTTATAAAAATCTTAAATGCCAGAAATATCATTGTTAGAAAAAGCCACTGATAAATATGCAGTTGATAAAGATAAAAAAATATATAAGTTAAAATTATTGATAAAGGATGTAACTCCAAATTTCTTAAATGTTTTAAGAAGAGCAATATTAGAAGAAGTAAAAACATTAGCAATTGAGGATGTTTATATTATAGAAAATAGTTCTGCAATTTGGGATGAAATGCTAGCACATAGATTAGGTTTGATCGTATTAAATACTCCTGAAAATATTAAAGAAAATGAGGAAGTAAAATTTTATTTAGAAAAAAATGAAAAGGGATATGTATATGGATCTGATTTAAAAACAGATAGGGAAGATGCATATGTAATTTATCCAGAAACAATGATTGCCTATATTGATGAAAATCAAAAAATAAAATTAGAAGCTGTTGCAGTACTTGGTAATGGAAAACAGCATGCAAAATTTATACCTGGACATGTTTATTATTATAGAACTGGAGAACTTAAATTAGAAGGAAAATTGGATGAAAAAGAATTGGAAAATCTAAAATTGTTAGGAGTAGAAATAAAGAAAAATAAAATACAAATACCAAAAGAAAAAGAATATGATAGAACTTTTTTAGATGCAATAGAAAGGGCTTCAAATGAAAAGATAAAGGTTATACCAAAAGATGAATTTGTTTTTATTATAGAATCATTTGGACAATACTCAGCAGAAAAGTTAATACCTTTAGCTATTAAAGAATTAAGAAATAAATTAAATAATTTATTAGAATTTTTATCTAAATAAACTTATAAATAAATATTATATAATTTATTAATGGACTGGAAGAAGGTTGTTTTAGCTTCTGTGTTTTCGGTATTAGTATCTATAGTATCACAGGAAATAGGAGCAGCAGTAGCAGTATCATTACTAATATATATGCTAGTAAAGGAGATGGATAAATGCATTATATCAAATCTTGGATTAACATTAGAATTTGCAGGAATCCTAATATATATAATGGGAATTCTATTACAGCCATTATATTCAAGCTACCAATCAATAGTTCAAGCTGGAGTTTACCTATTAGTAATAGGTCTAGTACTATTAATAATAGGATTGTTAGTAGTTATGTTAGTTAAAAATAAGGTAAAAGAAAACATATACGAAGCATAGTCCCTTTATATATTTTTTTATATATATTTTTTGAATGGATAAGAGACCCGATTATAAAATAATCGAAAAAGAAATATTAGATCTTTGGAATAAAAATAAGGAAATTTTCAGATTTAATATTAATGAAGATAAAATATATATAATAGATACTCCACCTCCATTTACTTCTGGAGAAGCACATATGGGTCATGCTCTAGAATTTATATGGATAGATTTTTTGGCTAGATATAAAAGATTAGAAGGATATAATGTACTTTTTCCTTTGGGATTTGATTGTCATGGTTTGCCAACAGAATTAAAAGTTATAAATAAATTAAAGATATCGAAAGAGAATAAGGAACAATTTATAAAAGCATGTATTGATTGGACAAATAAAATGATTGAATCTATGTATAAAACGTTTGAAAGATTAGGATCATCTTTTGATAGAGATAAAGTATATAAAACAATTGATAGAAAATATGAAGCCTTTGTTCAATATACATTGATAAAAATGCTTAATGATGGTTTAATTGAAAGAAAGAGATATCCAATAATGTGGTGCCCAAAATGCCAAACAGCAATTTCAATGCAAGAAGCTGGATATTTAGAAAAAGAAGGATATCTAATATATATAAAATTACCAACAAATAACGGAAAATATATATTAATAGCAACAACAAGACCAGAATTAATTAATTCATGTTCATTAATATTAATTGCAAAAAATAAATATGTAGAAACTGAAAATAATTTAATTGTATCAAAAATATATGCAGAAAAAAATAATTTAAAGATTATAAGAGAATATGATTATAAAGAATTAGAAAATATAGAAGTTACAATTCCATTAATCAATAGAAAAGTAAAAATTATTTCAGATAATGATGTAGATTATAATTTTGGTACAGGAATTGTATGGGTATGTACATATGGAGATCCTCATGATATAAAATGGAAAGAAAAATATAATTTACCTGAAATAATTTCTATATCTGAAGATGGAAGAATAATATCAAATATAAATGAAATAAATGGATTAAAAATTGAAGAGGCAAGAGAAAAAATAAAAGAAATATTAAAGGATTATATATATAAAATAGAAAAAATAAAACATAGTGTATTATCACATACTGAAAGATCTGACTGTTTATCACCATTAGAATTTATTCCAAAGGAACAATTCTTTATAAAAATAAAAGATTTAAAAGAAAAAATATTGGAATGGCAAAAAAATATTAAAATAATTCCTGAAAGTGAAGTAAAAAGATTAATTGATTGGATAAATAATATAGACCAGGATTGGAATATCTCTAGAACAAAAATGATATGGGGTCTCACATTTCCATTTTATGAAAAAGATGGAAAAATATATCCAGTAAATATAGAAGATTTACCAATTGATCCAAGAATAGATAAAGAAAAAATGAAAAAATACGATGGAAAATTCTTTGAAGATGAAACTGTTGATGTATGGATTGAATCCTCAATAACACCTTTAATAATATTATATTACGCATTAACTGAAAATAAAGAATTTAATCCAAAAGAATTGCCAGAATTATTTAATAAGATAAAGGAATATTTGCCTGTAGATTTAAGACAACAAGGATATGAAATAATAAGAACATGGCTATTTGATACAATTGTAAGGGTAAATTTATTAACAAATAAAAGCCCATGGAAGTATGTATTAATTCATGGAATGGTATTGGATGAAAAGGGAAGAAAAATGTCAAAATCACTGGGAAATGCAATAAATCCAAATGAGATAATGGACAAATATTCTCCAGATGCTTTAAGATATTGGGCTTTATTAGCTGCACCAGGTAATGACTATAGATTTAGTATAAAAGATATTGAATCTGGACAAGCATTTATAATAAAATTATGGAATATTGGAAGATATATTGAAATGAATATAAAAGAAAAGCCAGAAAAAATTTTAGAATTAAAAGATGAAGACAAAGAGATAATAAAAATATTAGAAGAAAATATTAAAAAATCTAAAGAATATATTGATCAATTTAGATATTCTGAATATTTAAAATTATGGAGAAAATTTACATGGGAAGATTTTGCAAATAATTATTTAGAAAAAATAAAGGAAAGGATAAAAAATAATGACAAAACTGCAAAATATTTATTATATACTATATATAAAAATAATTCTAATTATGTTACATCCAATTTTCCCATATATAACAGAATATATATATCAACAATTATATAGAGAAAATAAATTAATAATTGAAAATAAAATTAATGAAATAAAAGATTTACTTACTTAATAGAGTGATTTAAAAATATAATAAAATTATCTTATAAAACCTTCAGCCAATTCCTTTATTTTTTCATAAAAATTATTAGCCTTAGTAACTGCAGAAGCTAATAATACACCTTCAGCTCCAAATTCCAATGCTTTTTTTACATCTTCTTTATTACTTATACCAGCACCGACCAATACTTTAATATTTGAATTAATTTCTTTTATCATCTTAACAGAATTTATTACTATCTCAGGTCTTGCAGTTGATACAGAAATTCCAGTTCCTATTAATTCTGGCGGTTCTACAGCAACATAATCTGGATTTAATTTTGCAACTGCAGCAGCTACAATATTATCATTTGCACATACTACTGTAATTAAACCTAACCTTTTTGCTATATTTATTGCCTTTTCTATATCTATAATTTTCATTGGTTTTTCTGAATGATTTATTAAAGTTCCAACAGCACCAGCCTCTTTTACAGCTTCGGGTAATATATATCCTGTATAAGCACCTGGCTCAATTGGATCTATATGTTGTGAAAATATTTTTACTTTCTTTGCATTTCTTGATAATAAATATATATCAGTAAATTGCGGAGCAATTCCTATATCAATATTATATTCTTCAGAGACTTTTTCAGCAGCTTCTAATAATTCTAATCCCCTTTTTCCAATTGTTTCTATATAAGATTTTAAATTTATAAGCAACATTTTATAATTTATAAAATTCGTAAATTTATAAAAATTTATAATGTGGCATTCTTTATCTATTGAAGAAGTATTTAAAAAATTAAATACTTCATATAAGGGTTTAGATGATTATGAAGCTGAAAGGAGGTTAAAAATATATGGAGAAAATAAAATAAAATTAGAGAAAAAGAATTTCATAAAAATTATAATTGAATATTTAAAAAATCCATTCCTATTATTGTTTCTTGTTGCAGATATATTATCAATTATTTTTGGTGGTATTACTGAAGGATCTGCAATAACATTATTTCTAATATTATATGTAGTATCAGATTACTTACATGATAAAAAATCTGAAAAAATAATAAAATCTTTAGAAGAAAATATAGAAAGCAATGTTTTAGTTATTAGAAATGGAAAATATAAATATATAAAATCATCAAAAATTGTTCCAGGGGATATTATTGTATTAAAATATGGACAAAGAGCTCCTGCAGATATAAGAATAATAGAATCAATTGACCTAGAAGTTGATGAAAGCTCTTTAACTGGTGAATCAGAACCAGTAAAAAAATATAATACGATATTACCAAAGGATATTCCAATAAAAGAAAGAAAAAATATGATATTTCAGAATAGCTATATAATAAAAGGAATTGCAATTGGTGTTGTAGTTGAAACTGGAAACAATACATATTATGGAAGTATATACAAAAATATAAGTAAACAAAAAAGAAATAAATCTCTACTACAGGAAGAATTGGATAGATTCTCATATTACATGATAATAATTATATCAATAATCGTAATTATATCTTTTGTAATATTATTAATAAAGAATATAATAAATTTATACCAGCTAATAATATTCGTAATAGCTTTAGCTATTGTTGTAGTACCAGAAGGATTGCCTGCAGCATTAGTATTAATATATACAATAAGTAGCCAAAAATTGGAAAAGGATCATATATATGTAAAAGATCCCAACATATTGGAAGATATTAGCAATATAGATACTGTTGTTTTAGATAAAACTGGCACAATTACATATAATGAATTAGTTATAAATAAATTTTTTTATAATGGAAAATTTTATACTATAAAATATTATAAAGATAAAGTAGAAATAATTTTTAATAAAAAAATAGTAAATATAGATGAAATAAAAGAATTCTTAATATTTTTGTATAATTCAATAGAAGATTATTTAACAATAGATATAGAAAAAAATGTTGGAGATCCTATAAATTTATCAATATATAAATTGACAAAATATTTAAAAATTTCCAAATTCTTAGAAAGATATTCTATAAATTATTTTGATCCATACAGAAAAAGATCTTCTGTAATAGTAAAATATAATGATAAAAAATATGCAATAATAAAAGGATCTCCATCTTCCCTTTTATCTATTTCAAAATATATAATAATAAACAATAAAACATTTAGAATAGACAAATATAAAGAGAAAATTGAAAAAATTGAAAAAGAATATGGAAAAAAGGGGTATAGAATATTAGCAATTGGCATTAAAGAAATAGAGAATGATAAAGAAGTCGAAAAAGATATAACATTCCTAGGATTATTATTTATAAAAGATAGAATAAGAGAAGGAACTTTAAAATATATAAAAGAATTAGAAGATCTTGGCATAAATATATATATAGTAACTGGAGATAATAAAGATCATACATTAGGAATATTAAGATTATTAAATTTAGATTATAAAATAATAGATGCAAATGATATAAAAAAATTAAATGAAAATTACTTACATAAGATATTAAAAGATTATCATGTTATAGTAAATGCAGATCCTTTAGATAAATATAGAATAATAAAGACATTAAAGGATAATGGCCATAGAGTATTATTTGTTGGAGATGGAACAAATGATGCAATAGCATTGAAAATATCTAATGTTGGTGTTACATTTTATAATGCAACAGATATAGCAAAAGATTCTGCAAATGTTATATTAATGGATAAGGGAATAGATAACATAACAAAGCTAATTATAGAAGGAAAAAGAATTATATACAATCTAAAAGTATATATTTTAGTATTATTATCAGAACTACTTGGAATATTTTTATTTATTTCAATTGGATTTTTTATATATAATCAAATATTTCTACAGGCTTTACAATTATTATTATTAAACTTAGTAATTGAAACAATTAATTCATTATATATGGGATCAGCAAATGTTAAAGATAAGAAAATGCTAAAGAAAATGAAGGTTAAAATATTTGATAGATCTACAAAATTAGAAATAATAAGAAATATGATATTTATTGGCCTTTCTTCTACAATTGTATCTCTAGCTACAAATGATAATAGTTATATAATAATATTATTCTTAATAGCAACACAAGGAATATTATATATTCACTATGAAAAGGTATTTTCATTAAATATAACAAAAACAAAGGAATACTATATATCAATATTCCTATCAACATTTATAGCATCCATATTCCTAGTTGGATATTTAAGAAAAATTGTTCAATTTATAATACCATCTTTAATTGATATAGTAATATTTGCAATAGTTTCATTATATTTCTTCTTTATATATTCAATAATAGAAAGAGTAGAAAATGTCAGAGGTATCTGAATGTCATCATGTATCAGCTAACTCTGACCTTCATCACTATTTTTAATAATATTAATATTAAATATAATCTTTATGGATCTTCCGAAAATATCAATTATATTTCCTATTTATAAAAAAAGTAAATATCTAGAAAATAATATTCAAAAAATATTAGAAGATCCTTATCCAAATGATCTAAAAGAAATAATAATATCAATAGACTCTCCAGAAGATGATTTTTTAAATAAATTAATTGAACTAAAAAATAAATATAAAAATATAACATTGGTTATATCAAAAGAAAGAAGGGGAAAGGTTTCTGCAACTAATGATGCAGTAAAAATATCTTCTGGAGAAATTTTATTTTTCTTTGATTCAGATGTTATTATTGATTATATTAATATAAATGAACTTGTCAAAGAATTAAAAGAATATGACATAATAGAATTCTATAAAGAAATAATCAAAAAAGGCTGGCTCAGTTATCTTATTTTTATAGAATTTTCTTCATATTTTGATATTATTGATCCCATATTAAATAGAATAAAAAGACCGTTATTCTTAAATGGTGGTGGATTTGCAACTAAAAAAAGTGTATGGAATGACGTAGGGGGATATTCTAAGGTATATGTAGAAGATGTAGATTTTGCTATGAAAGCTGGAAAAAAAGGATATAAATATTATATGTCAACAAATGTAAAATTATTAATTGAACCATTAACAAGTTTAAGGAAATGGATTGAACAAAGAAAAAGATGGGGTTTTGGACTGATAGAAGTAATACTAAATCATCTGGATTATATGATAGATTTATTTATACGCAATTTGCTAACTACTATATTAATACTTCTAATTTTATATTTACCATACTTAATATGGACTTATATATATATTTACTTGCCAGTTTCTTTTTTATATCAATTTGCTACAAATATATACAAAAATCTATCTAGCAATATTAGTTTTATATATTTAATAATATTAAGTCCATCATCTATTTTCAGAGTATTTTATATTCTATACTTAACTTTATTATACATACTATTAACATCTACTTACATATATTTACTAATTTCAATAAAGAGAAGAAAACTATACAATTTTCTCCCATTTATATTATTTTCAATATTATATATACCATTATATGAAATAATAATAATATATGATATAATATACTATGGAATATTTGAAAGGGCTCCAAAGATGAATTGGAAAGTTTAATGATGAAGAAAATAATAATATTGGGAACTTCGTCCTCAATGCCTACTAAAAATAGAAATCATCCAGGGATATTTATAAAATTCAATAAAAAAGGAATTTTATTAGATTGTGGAGAAAATATACAAAGACAATTAAGGATAATGAAAATTTCACCAACAAAAATAGACTATATATTAATTACACATTGGCATGGAGATCATGTTTTAGGATTACCAGGTATTTTCCAAAGTCTATCTAGCATGAATTATAATAAAAAATTAAATATAATAATTCCAAAAGAAAATATAGAAAATTTAAAAAGAATAATTGAAGATTTTATGATTCCAATAAACTTCGATATAAATATAATAGAAGCAAGAGAGGGGTTAATAGTTGATGAAGAAGATTTCCAAATATATGGAATAAGGACAAAGCATTCCATAACTTCTTATTCATATTATATTATAGAAAAGAACTACATTAAACTAGATAAAAATCTACTAAATAAATATAATATAAAAGATAAAGAATTGATTAAAAAATTAAAAGAAGGAAAAGAAATAGAAATAGATGGTAAAAAGATATCTTATAAAGATGTAGGATATATAAAGAAAGGAATTAAAATTACATATATTACTGATACAATATTTTTTGATAAATTAATTGATTTTGCAAAAGGATAGCACAATATTAATATCTGAATCTACATATTTTTTCCAAGCAGATCTAGCAAAGAAAAATATGCATATGGATTTTTTAGAAGTTAGAGAAATATTTAACAGAAGTAATAGCAAAATATTATTATTAACACATTTTAGCCAAAGATATGAAGAAGAAATGGAAAATATAAGAAAAGATATTGAAGAAAAAAATGAAAATGTCTATATATTGGATGACTTTGATGAAATAAATATATATAAAGATAAAATAGAGTTAAAATTAAAGAAAAATAAAATTATTTATAGATATAATGAAAAAACTGGAGAAATATTAAGACTCAATTAATTTTTTCAATTCTTCCTTTAATTCTTCTAATTCAGAAGATATATCATCTAATTCCTTTCTAATTTGATTATTATCTTCCTTATTTTCTTCTTTTATTACTTCAACTTTTGGTTTCTTCTTCCTTTTCTTTTTTTCTATAATTTCCACCTTATTTAATTCTTTAGAATTAATTTCCTTATATAATTCTTCTATCTCTTTTGTTTCTGGTAATGAATTTAATAATTCATCTATTATATCTTTTATAGACTTTATATTTTCCAATAGTTTATCTAATCTCTGGCTTTTAACTTCATGATCTTTTATATCTTGTAATACGTCATATAATTGTAAATATATATTTTTCTTTACTCTCTTAATTGCTTCTAATATATCTCTCTCAGATTCTATTTCAACATATAGATTATCTGGGGCCATTGTAGAGCTCATTTTATGCGCCGGCCGGGATTCGAACCCGGGTCATAGGCTAGGCAGGCCTACGTCCTACCACTAGACTACCGGCGCTCTCCATTCTATCTAAATATATCTAGCACACTATTTATATTGCTTTTCGATTCTTCTAATTTTTCTTTTAATCCTTTTATACTTTCTATTCTCTTATTCTCATCTTCCTTCAATTCATTAACTATCTTTTCTACTTCAGACATCTTTTCCTTTAATTGTTGCAATAATTCTCTAACCTTCTTATAATCTTCTATCTTTATTAACAATTCTTTTCTTACTTCTAATGGTTTTTCCTCTTTTAAATGCTGTTTATGAGTTTTCTCTTTAATTTTTTCCTTCAATAGAGGTTTAGTTTCTTGTAAAGTTGATTGTTGTACTTGCTGAGTACCAAATCCTTGAGTTCCAAATACTGGTTGTTGACTTTGATTTTCAAATCCTCTAAATTGTTGGTTATTGCTCTGAACTCCACCAAAATTAGTTTGTTGGCTCATTCCTGCAAATTGTTGCTGACCAAATCCTTGAGTTCCAAATACTGGTTGTTGACTTTGATTTCCTAATGCACTAAAACTACCCGGGTTGGTGTTATAATCATAAGGATTTTGACCAGGTTCAGACATGCTATAATTATTACTCATATCTTCTGACATTCCTCCTATGCCTCCAAGTTGATCTTTTAAATTATCTAAATCCCCATAAAATTCTTCTTCTTTTTTCTTCTTCTTAAATAAACTCAGTACCATATAATATAATTAACAAGTCATAAAATATAAATCTTATTATTCAAAAAATACAATGGCTGGTTTATATGGCATTGCCCTATTTTTCTTAGATTCCTTTGATTCTTCTTCATATTCTATAATTATATCTTTAACATTTAATTCAGATTTAAACAAATCCTTAGCAGAATTTAGTAGTTCATATTCTTTTTCTCTATCAAGAAATTCATCAAGTATATATATGTTTTTCTTTACAAAAAGCAATATATCTTTATAGTTTTGATAATTATTTAAAAATTCATCAATCTTGTCTTTATTATTTCTTAATTTATTAAATAATTCATACTTTTCTTTACTTGCAATTATTATTTTTATTTTATCAAATTTTTTATTATTCATTAATATTTTTAACTTTAATAAATCATCTCTTACAGATTTTACATACTTTTCATATTTTTCATATTCATCCGTATAACTTAAATCTTCTGGATATCTTATATTAAAGGGATCCAAACCAATTTTTTCAAATATTTCAGAAATAATATGAGGAACTATTGGATATAAAAATATTGCCTTATATTCAATATATTTATTTATAACTTTTCCATTTATTCTACCTAAAGATCTCTTCAAATACCATTCAAAAGAATTATCTAATTCAAATATCTTATTATTAATAACATTCATATAATTTAATTTCTCATATTCATCTTCAATTTCTTTTGCCAATTTATTTAATTTATTTTCAAACCATAAATCTATATAACTTTTTTCATATTCCTGATGTTTATTATAATTTTCTATTGAATAATTATAGAATGACATTAAATATTTTATTGCGAATTCTGATTTATCTAAATCTATTTTTGCATCATCATAAGATGAATTTGCTGACATCGCAATAATAAATCTTAATATATCTGCAGAATATTTTCTTAAAGCATCTCTTAATGATATATAGTTTCCCAATGATTTTGACATTTTTCTTCCCAATGCATCTACAGCATATCCATTTATAGCAATTCCTCTTGGCCAATATTTTTTATCAAATATTGCAACATGATGGAAAATAAAGAATAATAAATGATTTGGAATTAAATCTTTTCCAGAACTTCTTAAATCGACTGGATACCAATATTCAAATTCTTCTTTCATCTTTTTTGCAATATCCCCATATTTTCTTATTATTTCTTCTTCATTTCCTTTATTCAAAAATATATAATCAAATAAATCATCTTCAATTTTATTTGGATCTATGTTTTTTATTAAGTGAGCAATTGTATAAAATGCCATATATATTGTAGAATCTGATAATGATTCTATGACCCAAGATTTATCCCAGGGCAAAGGTGTTCCCAATTCATTTTTATTATGTGCACATGCCCAATCTTTTAGCCAATCAATTTTTTGCTGAAAATCTTGTTTTACATAATCAGGATAAAAGTTCATATTATCTACACATTCATGGGCAAGTTTTTTCCATTCAGGATCTGAATATTTTAAGAACCATTGATTATCTATAATTTTTACAATACATAAATTTCCATATCTAGATTCAAATCTTGGTTTTAATGTATAATGTAATTTTGCTATATTGTTTTCTATAAAATCTTTGGCTATATTATCCTTTGCCTCATATATTTTCATACCACTATATTTTCCAAAGATATCTGTTAATATTCCATTATAATATTCTAAAGAATATATTTCCTTTGTTGCATCTTCTAATTTTTGTAAATCTTTTTGATTATTTATTTTCATTTTTTCAACAATTTCCTTTGCTGGTATATTATATCCAGAAACCTTAAATAAAACTTTCATATTATCTAAGCATTTCTTAGCTATTTCTTTATATTCTGTATTTAATAAATCCTTTAATCCAATATAATCATATGGAGCATGAGAAGGAACACTCATAACAATACCACTTCCTGTATTTATATCTACAAATTCTGCAGGCAATATTGGTATTTCATCTTTTGTTAATGGATTTATACATTCTTTTCCAATTAGTTCCTTAACATCAATATCCTTAATTTTTTCTAATTTATATCCTTGTGCATTAAATTCTTCAACAATTATTGTATCAGGCAATAAATATTTATTACCACTCTCTTTATCTAAATATATTGAATATTTTCCTTTTGGATTTATCCATATATTAGTCACCCCATATAATGTTTCTGGTCTTAATGTAAATGCAGGTAATATTATATTTTCATCTTTTAATCTAAATAAAATTATATAACCTTCTGTAGGGCCTATTCCAGCATATTCATCTGGTCTATCATGATCACCAACAGGTATATTTGCAACTGGATCATATACTACTGGATGCTTTCCAGTTATAATTAATCCCTTTTCTTTCAATTTTCTATATTGCCATTCTATAAATTTATTATACCATGGATTCAAATATGTTGTATAAAATTTCCTTCTCCAATCTATTGAACATCCTAAATTTTTTATATCTTCTTCAGCCTTTTCTACAAAATATAAAGCCCATCCCGCAGGATCTTTTAATTTTTCTATATCCTCATCAGAAATTCCTTCATCCTTTAATTCCTTTATAATTTTTTCATCTCCATTTCTTAATTTCCATGATTTTGCAACAATTGGAGATCCAGTTAGATGAAAACCTTGAGGAAATAATACATTATAACCCTTTAATCTTTTATATCTAGCAAGAATATCTACTCTAGATAAAGATAAAGCAGTACCAATATGAAGAAATCCACTTACATATGGGTATGGAAATGTGACAAAAAACTTTGGTTTTTCTTTATCAGGATTTGAATAATATATCTGTTTCTCATCCCATATCTTTTGCCATTTTTTCTCTATCTCTTTAAAGAATTTTATATCATTTTCATTCATAAAGTAAATTTAAATATAAAAATACTTTTAAAATTATTTTTTATGATTTTATTAAATGGCATATAATAAAAAGTATGCTGATTGGAGTAAAAAGGTATGGGTAGATATATATGCACCTGTAGAAATATTTAATGAAAATAAAATTGGAGAAACACCAGCAAATAAGGATGATGTTGAAGAAATAATTGGGAGATCTGTAGACCTAAATCTTGCATTTATATTAAATAATTTTAAATATCAGAACTACAAAGTTATATTTCAGATAAATAAAATATCGGGATTAAAAGCTTATACAGAAGTAAAGGAAATAATGTTATATCCATCATATATAAGAAGAATAACAAGGAAAGGAACATCAAAGATAGAAGATTCATTTATAGTAAAAACAAATGATGGATATGAAGTGAAAATAAAACCATTAGTTATTACAAGATTTAAAGCACATAGATCACAAAGAGCTGAAATAAGAAAAACATATAGAAAATATTTAGAAGAAAAAGTTTCTTCATTAAAATATTATGAATTAATTGAAAAGGTAATAAATTATGATTTACAAAATGAGATAAAACCAACATTAAATAAAATATTTCCTGTTAGTAATGTTGAAATAAGGAGAATAACAAAAATAAGTCAAATTAAGCAGGAAATTCCACAAACAGTAGAAAATAAATAATTATTTTTTAATTTCTATTAAAAATCCTTTAAGATATGACAATTCTTTATGAGGAAATATAACTTTATGATCTAAAGCCTGATTAAATTTATACAATATTTCAAATTTCTTATTTTTTCTCCTTATTAATGTTCTAATTAATGAATAAAATTTTCTTTCATTCAAATCCTGAGAACATGAAAATGTTATTAAATATCCTTCATCAATTAAATCTAAAGCAATAGAATTTATTAATATAAAACTCCTAATCCCCTTTTCATAATTTTCTGCCAATAAATCTGGAGGATCCAATATAATTATATCAAATTTTCTTTTTTCTAAATAAAATTGCTTTAATATTCTATATGCATTATCATTTATAACATTATAATTTTCTATATTATTTAATTTCAAATTCTTATATAACATACTAATTGATTCTTTATTTTTTTCAATAAAATATTTTTCTTCTCCATTAATAATTATACCAAAAGGTCCTGAATAAGAAAATACATCCAAAATTTTATCTCCATATAATTGATTTACAATCTTTCTATTTTCTCTTTGATCTAAAAACCATCCCGTCTTTTGTCCTTTTAATATATTTACATAAAATTTTTTATTGACTTCTTCTATTTCAGTTTCATATTTATTTCCATAAATAAATCTTTCTATAGGTTTTAAATATGATCTTTCTCTCTGTTTTCCAATACTTTTTTCATAAATTGTAATATTTTTCCCATATATATCTATTAATGAATCCTTAATTAGATTAATATTTTTATCAAAAAATGCATTTGAATTTTGTATTACAAATATATCATTATATTTATCTATAATTAAACCTGATAAAAAATCGGATTCTGAATATACTAATCTATAATGATTTTTATAATTTATTGTTTTTTCTCTATATTCTTTTGCTTTCTTTATTTTTTCCTTTATTTCATTATATATATCTATATTCTCATTATATGAAAATATTCTAATATAATGATATTGATCTTTTGGATTTATTATTCCCCAAGCTAGAAAATTATTATTATATTTTAATTTAACCAATTCTCCAGGTTCAGCTTCAATTTTTTTAATCCAATTTGTAGAAAAAACCTGTCTTCCCTTTTTTATCTCTCTTTTTACCCTTTCCCCAACTTTAATTTCATATTGCATATTCTGTTGATAATATTAAATAATACAAACCCGAATCTATATTACCCATATCTATTAAATCTTTTCCAAATTGTAAATAATTGTAAGAAGTTATAGAAAATCCATATTTATTATAGTAGTAATAATCTAACTGCTCTATTGCTTCTATAGTATAATTACTAACATAATTTGTACTATTACTTATATATAAGAAATATAAATTAGATAAATAGTCCATTTTTTCAAAACAAGATAGATTTAATGGCAATTGATATTGATATAAATATTGTATTAACGTATATTGTTGATCTATTAATGAACATTCATTTTCTTTATATATATTATTTGTTATTGATAAAAATTGTGCCCAACCAACTGCAGAATAATATCTCCAATATGCTTCTTGTAAATTATTCAAAGTTTCATTTGCATCTTCTAATCTTGATATTACTTGATATTTTATTTCTTCACATTCATAATTTCCAAAGCATTGATAATTATTTATATAATTATAAAAATCTGTTATATTTTTTTCTAATTCTTCTTCAGTTATATTTGGATAAAATTTTGGGTTAGTAACTTTTTGTTCAAAACATAAACTTGCTGCTGTATAATAATCTCCTAAGGAAATATAATAATTTACAGTACTATTATTTATTCCACTACATATTTCATTCGTTATATTTTTCATAACATCAATATAATCCTGAGGAACATTATATGTATTATTAAATTGCTCTCCTAAATATATATTTTCTAAATTAAGTATTGTATACGCTGGTATTATTTTAGAATTATTATAATATGGAGCTACCATATATGGAAAATATTGTAAAGTTGCACTTAGTTTATATTTAATACCTTCAACTGGTGCTATTATTCCATTTGGTAACATAAAACCTGTAATTGGATAATTAACTATTGCAGTTTTATTTAATAAAGCTTCTAAAATAAGTAAAGTCAATCCTGCAGTACCAGAAAATCCTTCTGCAAACAATACATCATTTGAACTAAAATAATAATCATAATCATTACATCTATTTGGATATAAATTACACACAGCAACCTTCGCAAATAAATATGCTAAATTATAGTTATCATAAAATACAGGGGGTATTGAAGCATATACTCTTCCAGAACCTGGAGATATTCTTAAGAAAAATTGTGTAACTTCTCCAGATAAATTATTTGATTGATTTAGAACTGCAGGAATATATACCGAATATTCATTGCTATATAAAAAGCTAGACCTTTCATTATATAATAAAAAAGCTAATAGAAATGCTATCAATACTATAGATAATGTAATTGCATATCTTTTATTCATTTTATTCAAAATAGAGAAAATCTTTATAAATCACATTATCATTCAATTTTAAAGAATCAAGTGATTCATATAAATTATTTAAATAGGTACTTATTGTTTTTGGATTATATTTTGTTCTAAAATCAATTTTAAAGTAATATATATTTCTCCCATTCATATATATAGTTTCTTCATCCTTTAACTCCAAATAATAAGCATCATATTTATGTGAATCACTTATAATTCTATTAAAATTCTGTTTTATTATTCTTCTTGCATTATATAAATGTTCTATATCTGTAGAATAAAGAATAATACTTCCATGAGATTCGATTCCTTCAATATTTTCAATTAAGCCAAGTTCTATTGTTTTTAATAATAAATATTGATATATTGCTAATTGAGTTGAAACTGTTCTTACTCTATTGAGAACTTTTTTAATAAGGGACTCGTCTTCTTTTGATTTAGACTTGGTATAAAAGCTAGAAAGATTAAAAGATTTTATTTCATAAATCTTTGCTTTTTTCATCTTATCTTCAAAATTCAGGCCATCAGGTTCTCCAACCATTAGTATAGGACACCCTTTCTTATCACATTTATCATAATAATATTCAATAAGATATCCATTATGATATTCAATTGATATTAAATAATATTGCTTAGATTGAGTTCTCAATCTTTCCATATTTTCAAAATATTCTGCAAATTCTTTATTTTTTCCTGATCTAATTTCTCCTTTTTCATTAAAATCTTCTAAAAGAAAAGTTGCAGCTACTGTAAGTATATTTCCATATTTATTTTTTATATTTTTTAAAAATTCGTTTAATTTCTTTAGATATGAATTATCATCATTAGGACTACTAGTTTTCTTATCTATTTTTCTTATTAAATCATCTAATGTTGTTACTCCCCAATGATTAGACATAATTGATAATATTAATATTATCTATTTATAAACGCCGCGGGTGGGATTTGAACCCACGCCCCCTTTCGGGGAATGGATTAGCAATCCATCCCCTTGGGCCACTCGGGCACCGCGGCATATTAAATTTTTTAAAAATTATTATTTATAACTTTAAGTTGATATGTTATATTCTATATCATATAAAACATTATTAAAAGGATATAATAATTGAATTAATGTTTTATTCTCAATAATTATATTTTTTACATAGCATAATACTGATTGATTTGAATGTACTATTTTATTTTCACATGTTAGATTATAAATATCCCCAGTTATATTTAATATAAAATTAGAAGTATTTATATATGGCAATTGATAATCAGTTATATTTAAATATAATGTATTATTTACATAACTTACATTATATTGATATGGATTTGGATAAAACGTAATATTTATTGGCATATTTTCTGAACTACCTAAATTTTTGCTAAACAATTTATAAAAAATTATATAAAATATTACAAAAAATATTACTGTAAACACAATAAATGTTATTATATCTTCTTTTTTCATTTAAAATTTTTTAAGAATAAAACTTAAAAAATATTAATGAAAAAAATAAGAGTATTTATTGAAAGATACTTTACTGAGAATGATATTGAATTTAATGGAAATACTGTAAAAGATTTACTAAATATGCTAAACTTAGATTCTTCAAGATTTATTGTTGTAAAAAATGGGGAAATTGTAACAGAAGATGATATAATAAATGATGGGGATTATATAAAAATATTGGATTCTGTTTCTGGAGGATAAACTTATAATATCTAAAATATTTTTCTATTTTATGTATGACCCATTTTATTTAGATTATTATTCAATAACTAAAAAATATGAAAATCTTGAGGAATTAGATTACAAAAAGGCATTAATATCTGGAATGGGGGGATCTGGAATTTATGGAGATTATACAAAACAAATATTAAATGATAAAGAAATAGTTGTTTGTAAAGATTATTTTTTACCAAAATTTATTGATAAAGATTGGTTAACAATATTTATATCATATTCAGGAGATACTGAAGAAACATTAAATTGTATGAATGAAGCAATAAATAATGGAAACAAAATTATAGCAATTTCTTCTGGAGGAGAAATGGAAAAAATAGCTAAAGAAAAAAATCTATATTATATAAAAATTGATAATATCTATCCAGCAACAAGGTATACATTTCCAGTAATTTTGGGAATAATTTTGTCAATATTAGATAAGAAAAAATATTATGAACTATTAGAAATATTAAAAGACTATAGAGAAAGATTAAAGGATCTGTCAATATTTGTAAATGATGTAAAAAATCCAATAATGATTTATACTGATGTAAAACATGAACCTGTTGCTTTAGCATTAAAAATGCATCTAAATGAAGATGCAAAATGGTTCTCTGAATATGGAATAATTTCAGAATATAATCATCATGATTTAGAAGGTATATCAAAATTAAATATAGATTTTATTTTATTAAAATTTAATTATTATGAAAGAATTGAATATAGAATAAATTATATGAAAGATCTGTTGGAAATGTATGGAAATAATGTTCTTTTATTTGATCTAAAATATAGAAATTTAATGGAAGAATTAGTTTTAGGTACATTATCATTAAGGACTTTTACATTGAAATTAGCAGAAAAGAATAATGTAGATCCTTATCATAGTAAAAACATTGCTGGATTAAAAGCATTTTTAAAAAATATTAAATAGAAGTCTATTTCTGATTTTGTTGATGATAATTTTTTTAACTTATAAATCAATATTTAGTTTATGGAATGGTATAATAAAGATGAAATGAAAAAGTTAATAACTAGGAAAAACTCTGTCCTTGTAGTATGGGATGTACAAGAAGCTCTAGTTAACTCAATATTTAATAAAGACGAATTTCTTGCCAAACTTAAAGAATTAATTGACTCTGCCAGGCAATACAATATCCCAATAGTTTACACCAAAATAACACCCTTACCAGAAAGATTTCAACCTCCATACTTAAAAAGAACGTTTAATCCAGGCGACATAGTCAAAGAAGTATATCCTAAAGAAAATGATATAATACTAAATAAAAACACGTCTTCTATATTTGTAGGGACTAACTTTGAGCTTATGTTAAGAAATGCTGGGATAAATGTTATTGTTTTCACAGGAATTGCTACAGAGATCGGAGTAGAGACATCAGCAAGACATGCCCAAGCTTTAGGATTCTTACCAGTAATAGCTAGAGAAGCAGTATCTTCATCTGACAAACAAGCTCATGAAAGATCTTTAGCTAACATGAGTAAATTAATGTTAGTTCTAGATAATAAAGAAATAATAGAAAGGTGGAGTTCTGAATAATTGAAATTTTTTAAATCATTTCAAACTTTATTAATCATAATAATTAGTACTTAAGTAGCTATTTATAAACACAATCTTTATCTAAAATAGATATGAAAATAGAAATAGATGGTAAATTATTGCACATAATAGAAGGATCAAGTGAAAGAGTTAAAGATTATTTAGATTTTATGAATAGACTTTCTCAAGATCCTGACAATTATACATTAAGTAGATATAGTAAAATAGATGAACAGAAAATTATTGATGGATCCAAATCTTGGGGAAAAAGTACTATTATGATATTGGCATACAATGATTCTAAAGTTGTAGGCTTTTTTCAAGCAACACGTGGTAAATATTTTGGTCTTGAGAGACAATTTCATATTGCAGAAATAGCCTATGCAGTAGATAAAGAATTCAGAGGTAAAGGATTAATATATGTTCTCTTTAATGAAGCAATAAAAAGACTTGAAGGTGTAAAAATACTTACCGCATGGGTAGATGAAAGGAATATAAGATCCAGGAAACTTCTAATAAAATTAGGATTTAAAGAAGCCTGCAAAATTAATGAATTCATATACTCCCAGATAGAGAAAACATTCTGTAATCTTATAATGTATGTAGGAAATATAGATATAGTCAAGACTAAATTAGAAAGGAGCTAGCAAAGAGAAATTATAATTTATATGAAGAATAATTTATATTAATAGATTAAATTAGAATTTAAATATTTCAAATTTCTATGAAATTTTTACTTTATCAATAAAAGATTTTTTCGAAAAAGAGTACTACTCCATCTTTTTAACTCAAAAAAATAGTAAACAAAAAAGGAAAAATAATTTTTTAAGAACTAATATACTTCCATGATAAAATTATACCAACTATAGAGAGAACTGTAGCAAATACTACTAGATATATAAAATCTATTGTTAGATTTGTTTGTATACCTAGCAACATTCCCCTTATTACTGCATTTGAATAAGTTAATGGATTTATCTCAGCAATTGGTTTTAACCAGGAAGGCATTGAATTTACAGGATAAAATGCATTACTGGTAAATAGTAATGGCAGATTGAGTAAGTTCATAACTGCCATTTGTGACTCCCATGAACTTGCTCTAATAGCTATCATCAAAAATAGAGAAGAAAGTCCAAAGGACATCAAGAATAAAGCAGCATAAGCTCCAAGAAAGTCAAAGATATTTATCCCTGGATAAAATGACATCCCTAACAATACTGCCACAACTAATACAATAGTAGCTTGTACTAAAGATCTAATTACTGAAGATAATACTTTACTTATAATTATGTTACTCCTTGATACTGGGGTTGTTAAAAGCCTATCTAGTACTCCCAACCTTCTATCCCATACCATTGACATACCACTTTGCATTGAAGTAAACAAAGATATAAAAGATAACATTCCAGCAGCTAGGTAAGAAAAATAATCTGTTGTTCCAAAGGTTTGTTTCAATATTTCCTGCCCGATTTGATCAATTATACTTTTAGGTATATTCAACCCAGGTATTGAAATAGCTGTACCAGAGAAAAGACTTCCTATATTCATAGCTTTACCGAACAATGCTATCCAAAATATTGGTTGTATAATAGATAATAAAAGAATTACTGGAGCCTTATACCATTTCTTTAACTCCCTGTTTGTTAAAGTCCACAAACCATGGAGAGGAGATCTATCTACTTCCTCTCTCTTTTGTATTTCTTCAACCATCTTTATCCTCTAGCTCTTCTTAAAGTTCTTCTCATTGCAAATACTTCCTTTGAATCAGCCTCTTCATCTCTCATTTTTCTACCTGTATACTCCATATAAACCTCATCCATTGTAGGCTCTGTTATTGACATTTTAGTTACTTTAACTCCATTCCTTATTAATCTTTCAAGAATTTTGGGAGCCATTTCTTCTCCATCCTTTACTTTTATCCTTAGCATATTATCAACTTTCTTTATATCTAATATACCATCAAGATTTTGTAATAACTTCATAGCTTCATCATCATTTGAAGTACTTAAAGTAATTACATCACCTCCTATACTTTCTTTTAATTCTTTAGGTGATCCTATAGCAAGTATCTTACCATGATCAATTATAGCTATTCTATCAGCGTAAAGATCAGCTTCCTCTAAGTAATGGGTAGTAACAAATATAGTCATACCATATTCTTTTTTAAGCTTCATAATATAGTTCCAAATTGCACTTCTAGTTTGGGCATCCAAACCTATAGTTGGTTCATCTAAGAATAAAATCTTTGGTCTACTAATTAAAGACATTGCTATTTCTAATCTCCTTCTCATTCCTCCACTATATGTTTGTACTTTTCTATTCATTGCTTGAGTTAATTCAACCATATCTAATAACTCCTTAGCTCTTTCTTTAGCCACATCCTTCTTTATACCATAAAGCCCGGCCATCATCATCATATTTTCCCATCCTGTTAAATCCTCATCTGCAGTGAATTCTTGAGGTACTACTCCAATAGAATTCCTTACTTTTGCTGGTTCTTTAATTATATCATAACCATTAACTATAGCAGTTCCTTCAGTAGGTTTTAATACAGTAGTTAGCATTTTTATTGTAGTTGATTTTCCAGCACCATTAGGTCCTAGGAAACCAAATATTTCTCCCTCTTTAACTTCAAAATTTATATGATCAACTGCTATAAACTTACCAAAAGCCTTAGTAAGGTTTATTGCCTTTATTGCTTCACCCACATTTATGATTTTATCAATTTTCCTTAAAAGTTTTTCTATTTCTTTTCTATTATATAAAGTTTATTCTACATAAAATAAATTTTGTCAGATACTTTTTGCTATTCTAGACATTTAAACATAACAAAAATAAAAGAAAGGATTAAATATACTTTATCTTTTTCTAATCTATTATAAGCCAACTTAAAAATAACAGTTCTTCCAATAGAATATAGAAAAATTTTATATAACGATTAATGAATAAATAATAACCTGAGAGAAAATGGAATATTATATAAATTAATTTTTACTCATCTTTTCTAATTTTTTCATAAAATTAATAAGAATCCACTTATAATATGTACTTTCATGTGAAAAATAATTACACCAAGCCCCAATTTTTCCTATATTATCTTTAATACTGAATAATCTGTATGCAAGAACCTGTGATAAATAACTTGATTTATCAAATTTATTTATTTCTTCAATAGCATCTAATATTTTTTTAATTAATCTTCTTTTCTTTCCATATTTTTTAACTATATGGTCCAAAAGTTTTATCAGATAATCCAAAGTTAAACTTACTTTACTTATTATGTCTTTATATATTTCTTCCAATATTTTAGAATCAGTTATAAGTTCATAAGGATCTCTTTTATCTAATTCTTTTTCTAAATATTCTAAATCTTTTTCAGAATTTATTAATCTATATAATCTAAAAGAAACAAATTGAGGATAATATTTTAATATATTTGGATATTTCGTAAATAAATCTTTTCCCATTAAATTTATAACATTATATAATCTATCATAATCTATAAAATTATACTTTTTGTTATTTGTATGAATTATTATATATCTAACAATTCTTCCTCCTTTATTTATTAACTGATTAAATATTTCTAATTTTATTTCTTGATTTATTTTATCATTAAAATATATATTTTCAAAGTATTTTGTTAGAATAAATAAGAGATCTTTTGCTTCTATTTTTTCAAAGTTTACATTATCTATAAGATCAATAATTGAAGGATCTCTAGCAACTTGATTTAAAAACAATATTAAATCTTCTTCATTTTGTACCTTATAATATAAACCATTAGAAGAAAATATATTTAATAATTTTGAAAATTTTTCCTTTGGAATTTTATCTTTTAATTTTCTTATAAGATATGGTCTTTCGCTAAAACTTCCAATAACTTTTATTATAAAATCTTTTGATGTTTTAATATCTATATCTTTATCAACAATTAAATTTAAACTCTCAGATAAAGCTTCATATATAAAAATTTTTAGTTTATATTTCTCATTTATTAAATATTCTAATATTTCTAATAAAACATTTATTCTTTCATCGTCCAAATTTTCTATGTTTTTTCCAATAGTTTCTATTATAAATTTTGTAGATATTTGAAATATTTTTTCATATTTTATTAACATACTTATCAAATCTTCCAAAACTTTTCCACCAAATCTTTCTTTAATTAAATAAATATAAGTTATGAATTCTTTTGGAATATATAAAATAGTTTTTACTTTAATCAATTCTTGAAAATATTCAATTAACTTATCATTATTAATTACTTCTTCAACAGCTTTTTCGCCTTTTAATTTTATTAAATAATCTATATTTTCTTGAACAATTTCTTTCATTTTTTCTATATCTAAATTATCATAAATTTCTAGATATTCGATTTTTGCTATTCTACCTAAAAATTCTTCATAATATTTCATAATACTAATATTTAATTTTTAAATTTTAATCTTTTTATTATGTATTCATCAAGAATTTAAAGACAGAGAATTTACAACAAACAATAAATAATATTTTATATTTTATTTATCTTTAAATCAATATATTATAAGTATAAATGGTTTGCTTATTTATTCTATTATTGAATAGTTGAGATTGTTTTGCAAATGATATTCATTAAAATAAGGTAGAACTTAAGCTCTTCAATAGTTTACATTAATTTTTATGAAAATCTTTATAAATGTTTACAATTAATAAACAATTATGTCTACAGTCATTAGCGTCAGGATAAATGAAGAAATAAAAGAAGAATTGGAAAAGCATGGAATAGATATTAGTCAAGAAATAAGAAAATTTTTAGAAGAACTTTATATAAAGGTCAAGGCTAAAGAATATGTAAAGAAATGGGTTGAAGAATTAAAAGATATTAAACCTAGCGAAAAAGGTTTCTCTACAAAGTCAGTGAGAGAGGACCGTGAGAGTCATTGATTCATCTTCCCTAGTAAAATTTTTCTCTAAAGAGGAAGGTTGGGAAAAAGTAGCTCAAATAATAGAAGAAGGAGTTATAACTCTAGATCTATCAATAAAAGAAGTTGCTAATGCTTTATGGAAAAAGATTCTTATGGGAGAAATGAATGAGGACATCGCAATTAAAATACTTTACGACTTATTAAAACGCGAAGCCATAATAATTGTAAACCAAGACGAATACCTGATTGAAGCATTTAAAATCGCTAATAGAAATAAAATAACTATTTACGACTCCTTGTTCATTGCATTAGCTAAATCAATGAATCTTGAGTTAGTAACATCTGATATAAAACAATATGAAATTGCAAAAAATGAAGGAGTAAATGCTCAGTTGATATAAGAAAACATCGGATACAACTAAAATTTTACTACATTAACTAAAATTCTAATGTTATTATATTAATAAAAATTTAGGCAAATGAAAATAATGAAATGAGTTCTCTAATGTATTAAATGTATTCTATTAAAACTATGAAGAAGAATCATTATCTAACAAGCACACGAGACCAAGGAGAAGGTAATCCTTGCTTTTTACTATATGCAGCATTTAATAGTGCAACAAATAATGGGTGTGGGTGTAATGGCCTACTTCTAAACTCTGGATGGAATTGTGTAGCTACAAAGAAATAATGGCTTGGTAACTCTATCATTTCTACTCTTGGAACATCAGATCTCCAAGCTGAGAAAACAAGGCCCTTTTCAGTTAGTATATTAAAGAACTTAGGATTTACTTCATACCTATGTCTATGTCTTTCTACTATTTCAATTGTTCCATAGATTGCATGAGCTATTGTGCCTTCAACAATATTAATCTTCCTATTACCAAGTATCATTGTACCACCAAGCTCCTTAATATCTTTCTCTTCTGGTGTTATATCAATTACTGGATATGGAGTGTTTGGGTCAACTTCTGTTGTATGAGCACCTTTAAGATTAGCAACATTTCTTGCAAACTCAACTATAGCTAATTGCATTCCATAGCATATTCCAAGAAATGGTATATTATTCTCGCGAACATATCTAATAGCCTCTATTTTACCTTCAACACCTCTAGCTCCAAAACCTGGTAATACAATAACAGCATCAGCATTATCTAATTCCTTAATCTTTGAGGGATCCTTTTCAATCTCCTCTGTATCGCACCAAATAATATTTGGCTTAATCTTTAACTTGGCAGCAGCATGCTTTATGGCCTCAACAATACTTATATAAGAATCATGAAGTTTTACATACTTACCACACATGTATATATTAACTTCATCATTACTATTCTCAAGAGAGTTTACAAAATTTACCCAATCATCTAGTTTAGGCTCCCTAGGTTTCTAATCCCAATTTTGTTACTAAATATTTTCCAAGACCTTGTTCTTCTAAGATGAGTGGCACTTTATAGATTGTATCTACATCAGGTGATGTAAATACAGCATTAACTGGTACATTTGTAAATAAAGATATTTTCCTTCTTGTTGATTCATCAAGAATCTTTGGTGCCCTTGCAATTATTATATCAGGTTGAATACCAACTCTTCTAAGCTCAGCAACACTATGCTGCAATGGTTTTGTTTTAAGTTCACCTGTTGTTGATAGCAAAGGAACTAAAGCAACATGAACAAACAATACATCATTGGGCATCTCGAGCTTCATTTGTCTTGCAGCTTCAAGGAATGGTAATCCTTCATAATCACCAACAGTACCTCCAATCTCAATTAAAATTATATCTGGTTTTTCGCGTTTTCGTTACCAACATTATTCTTCTCTTTATTTCTTCAGTAACATGAGGTATTAATTGAACTGTTTGACCTAAGTATTCTCCTTTACGCTCCCTTCGAATTACTTTATAATAAACATGACCACTAGTTATATTATGATATTTAGGAATCTCAACATCAAGAAATCTTTCATAATGTCCTAAATCTAAATCTGTTTCACCGCCATCAAAAGTTACAAACACCTCACCATGCTGGAATGGGTTCATTGTACCAGCATCCACATTTAAATATGGATCTATTTTAACTGCTGTTACATTATAACCTCGAGCTTGAAGTATTTTGCCAATAGAAGATGTTGTTATACCCTTACCCAACCCAGACAACACACCTCCCGTAATAAATATATATTTGGTCCTCATTAAGATAGTATTTAATTAAGTTTAATAAGCCTTGACTACTAGATATTACAATACTTTTTTAACAGCACAAAGCTATTACTCGACAATTGTCACTAACTCTTTATAAACCTCCCACAAATTTATGCCTTAAATCAATCCAAATCAAAACATTATTTTATAAATTTTGAGAAGTTAGATATTTTTAAAACTTACTACTACCATATGGCAATATGGACAATAAATATTCATATAACATTTTAAAAAAGTTTTTAGATGGTATATTAATTAAAAGCAATGAAAATGAAATTAATAGAGAGCCTATTGAAAATATAATGTATATAATATCTACTATCATAAGAGATAGGACCTTAAATTGTATTGATCAGAATACAAACACAGGATCTTCAACAAAAGACTCCATAGAATACTGCATTGGTAAATATAATACAATAAGAAATATTACAAAATGTTATTTAAAGAGTGAATATAAATTAGAAGATTGCATCGATATATATACTCCTGAATTACCTAAAGGTATTGATCGAGATATCATTAAACATACAGTTATAAGCATATTAGATAAAACAAACAAAGTAATCAGAGAATATATGGCATGGGAATATGAAGATTATTCTTTAGAATAATATCGATGTTAACTTTATATCTAAGGCCATATTTAATGTCGCATAACCAAGATTATCCGACATTTTTATGCATATCATATGTAATGTCTAAAATTTGATATAATTGTATAATAAGTTAACCTTGGTTATACTATAAAATTTTTTATAGAAAAATATTTTCCTTATATAATCGAAAAACTAAAATCTTTTAACAATTTCTTCTAATTTTTCAAAGAAGAAATCAATTTCTTCTTTTGTATTATAAATATACAATGAAGCCCTAATAGATCCTTTATACTTATATAGATCCAAATGTCTAAATAATATGTAACAACAATGATATCCAGTTCTAACAGTAATATTATAAGAATCTAACATTTTTCCAATTATATGAGGATTTATTTTAAATAATAATGAAAATATTGCTTCTCTATCTTTATAATCTTTTAATCCCATTAATATTACATCTTTATATTTATTTGAAAATTCTTCAAATCTTTCTAAGAAATATTTTGTTAATTCTTGTTCATATTTTTCAATATTTTCCATTCCTAATTTATTTAAATATTTAATTGCTTCTCCAAATGCAATTCCATCCGCAATATTTGGTGTTCCAGCTTCAAATTTCCATGGTAAATCATTTAAATATTCTTTATCAAAATCAATATCTGTAATCATGTCTCCACCCCATAAAAATGGTTCCATATTTTCTAATAATTCTTTTTTTCCATATAATACACCGATTCCAGAAGGTCCCAACATTTTATGAGAACTAAATACTAAAAAATCTACATCTAATTTTTTAACATCTATAGGTAAATGTCCTGAACTTTGTGCAGCATCAATCAAAACTAAAGCACCTTTTTCATGAGCAATTTTTATTATTTCTTCTATAGGATTTATTGTACCCAAAACATTTGATACATGAGTTATAGAAACAATTTTTGTTTTTTCATCTATCTTTTTTTCTAAATCATCCAAATCTAATTTATAATCTTTAACATTAATATATTCTAATTTTGCTCCAGTTTTTCTACATACAAATCTCCATGGTAATAAATTTGAACTATGTTCCATAGAAGATATCAGAATTTTATCATCTTTCTTTATATTATTTAAACCATAAGAATATGCAACAAGATTTATAGATTCTGTAGTATTTCTTGTAAAAATTATTTCTCTCCAATCTTTACATTTTATAAAATCTGCAACCAATTTATGAGAATTTTCATATTCTTCAGAAGATATTTCACTTATTTTATATACACCTCTATGAATATTTGCATAATATTTTTCATAAACTTCTTTTATTTTTTCAATAACTTGTCTAGGCTTTTGAGTTGTTGCAGTATTATCAAAATATATTAAATTTGGATTATTTTCAAAAATTGGAAAATCTTTTCTTATTTCTTTTGGATTTATCATAAACTAAATTTATACAAAACTCTTATATTTTTTATTTATATTCTATCATAATGAAATATAGTATAAATAAACTTTGCGGAATGAATAATTTATCTGTAAAGTTTGATAAAGAACTTAATAATGAATTTATTGATAAATTAATAAAAATATTAAATAATTTTGAAATAAAGGAAAGAAATGAAAATTCTGTTTGGTTAAAGTTAGAAGAAAAAGATGTATTAATATATAAATATGGAGAAATTATACTTTTAGGCTTTTCTGAAGAAGAAGTTAAAAATATTTTAGATAAAGCTTTAAATGAATAAAAATTATCTAATATTATAAAATAAAGAGAAAAACTTTAAGCTTGTGACTTTAAATCTAATGAGCAGCTAATGTTGCCTGAACAGATATACCATTATATGTAAATGTAAATATATAATAGTAATTTCCTGTATTCCAATCATTAACTATAGTGACTGGACCTGAACATGATAATAATAATGTTGCTTGTTGACCTGATGGAACTGGTGAATTCCCATTTACTACTGATGCTGTACATGAATCCGTATTACCATCATATGTTGCATTTGAAGCATAATATTCTGCAGCTGTTATAATTAAAGTATTATTATTAATTGGTACATTTCCATTATTGTATATTATTGCATATATATTACCACTAGAAACATATATTTGAGGTACATTAAAGGATGTTATTTGTGTAGCTTGAGCAACCTGACTTGAAGTAGCTCCAGTTAATGAAGAAAACATTCCAGATAACCATGCATACATTAATCCTGCTATTGCTACTGTCATTACAATTAATAGTATTGTTGCAATAATTGGAGATATACCCTTCATAAATAATTTAGTAGAATATTGATATTTATAAATTTTTGGACTTTAAAAGGTTCATTTACTATAATCAAAATTTAATAAAAGATAATTAAATTAAATTAAAAAGGACCCGTAGCTCAGCATGGATAGAGCGACGGCCTCCTAAGCCGTAGGTCGGGGGTTCGAATCCCCCCGGGTCCGCTTAATTAACTTAAGTATTACTTTTTTTATAATATCTTAATCCTAGCAAAAATAGAGAAGAAATTATATATACATAAACCATCGGCATGAAATCTACAACATAATATGTAAATAATGTTGTATTACCTAGAAAATATACTAAGAAAAATCCTAAATAAATTGATAATGGATATAAATAAGAAACTGTAACTTTTTTATCTTTTAATATAAATATTAAAGGTGTTAAAATTAGCCAGAGTATCATAATATAATTATTTACTAATGCATGAAAACTATTTAAATAAAGATTATTTCCAGAATAAGTTCCCAAATAAAATGGATGAATATTTAATAACCATTGCCATGGTGAAGAAATTTGATTTGGAGCATTTACAATATGTCCAGATGTAATATCCCATTCTAATGCACCTAAAAAACTTTGATTGAACCAACTAGAGAATCCAAAATATATAATTAATGGAAGATTTAAAGATAAATATATTAATAATGGTAATAAAATTACATAAAGAAATCTTTTTATTCTACTTATATTAATTCCTTTAATATAATATAAAAGAGGAAATATTAAAAATGCTCCAGGAAATTTTGAAGAAAAAGCTAGTCCAAAAGATATTGATGATTTTAGTATATCGTCTTTTATTAAATAATACAATGATAGTAAAGAAAAGAATGATACATATATATCTAACATAGCTATTCCATGCATTACCCATATATTTGGATCTGAAATAATTAAAACTGAAGTAATTATTCCTGCAATATTTCCAAATATATTATTACCAACAATTTTTCTAGTTATTAAAAATGATAGAATTATCATTAAATCTCCTAATATCCAGCTAGGAATTCTCCAAACCCAATAATTATATCCTAAAAAATATATAAAGATGCCAATTATATATTTTGCTAAAGGTGGATGTTCAAGATTAAAATAATTTGTTAAATCTTTTCCAGAAGGAAATGGAACAGTTTGATTTATATTTAAATGAAATATTTTTGTCATAATATTATATGAAGCTGGAGCATACCATACTTCATCTGAAATATATGAATTTATGGGATAAAATACAGAAACTGTTTGATAAGTATAAATTAATAATAAAATACCTAAAATTATATAAAAGGTGTATTTCTTTATAAATCCATATAATTTATTTATTATCCTATTTTTCTTTAAAACATCAATAATCCTAAATAAATTTTTCATTATTGATCTATCTTAAAAAAATTTAAAAAGCTAGATTATTTATGATAAACTTTCTATATAAACTTCTGGCATAATTCCATCTGGTGGATATGTTCTTCCAACAACCCAGTATATAGATTGTGAAGATGTTGATTGAGAACCATCTCCAGCACCAATGGCAAAGTAATCTCCTGATAACATATTTTTATTAATTTCTATTTCTGGAGTCTGATTTGTATTTTCTAATGTTCCTAATAAAGAAATTGGTGGAATATTATTTAATACAAGGTATCCTGCTTGTACATATGTATTATTACAGAAATCAGCTAAGAAATATGAATAAATATATGAATGATTTTCTTTTATAAATGGTCCTTTATATAATTGAATATTACCAAGATTTCCTATATATGAAACATATATTGCAGGTTGTAAATTATAATATTCATATTGAACAAATATAGAATTATATAATGTTGGTGTATATCCGCCAAACATATTTGCTCCTGCTGCATATACAGGAACTTTTCCACCATACATTGAAATTAAATTTGCATCAGCTTCCCCATTATAATACCATCCTTCTTCAATAATTATTGGTATATTTGATATATTTCCATTGTTTGGAGGTTCTATATATGATCCTTGTGATGATGTATTATTTAACATTTCAATTCCATCAATAGTTGGAGTTGGGAAATAACTTCCATTTTCAACATTTAAAATCCAGTTATCTTTTGTATCATAAAACCAACCATAAAAATCAAAGACAAGTTGTCCATTATCATAAATACTTAGAGGTCCCCAACTATAATTATCATATACATAAGATGACATACCAACATAAGGAGAATATTCTTCATAATAATTTTCTCCTGCAGGTCCTATATACATATAAATTGTAATATTTGAATATGGAGGAATTGAACTTGGCAATCTTACCCACCAAATAGAATAATTACCATAATATCCTGCAAACCATGAATATAAAATTGATCCTGTAATATTACTTAAATTTGTAAAGAAGAAAACATTTGATCCATTTTCGTTTATTCCATATTCATTCATTATAGAACTATTTATATATATTTCTTGCTGAAATGGTGAAAAGACTACGCAATTTGTTGGATTATATATTGATAACTCTAATATTTTTCCGCTACTATATGTTTTAGTTTGATAACCCAAATAATATATTACTCCAAAAATTACAACAACAAGAGCTAATAATATAAATAGATTTCTCATATTCATAAACTAATATTGATAACAATTTTTTTAAATAATTTGTTATTTTATATTAATAGTAACAGACCTAAAATTCCTGCTATAGATATCAATACATAATTTATATTTTCAGAAACTACTAAAGTAGGTGAAGAAGATCCCATTTCGACATCAAATTGATAGTTTCCATATCCTATGTATTGTCCGTTTACATAAACATCTATATCAACATCTGTTAAACCTGGAGATAATACAAGCATTTTAAATGGTATTACTAATGAACTATTTGGCTGTAAAGGAGAAGATATGGTAATATTGTTTAATGTTGTTATTGGTAAATTATTATATAATAAAATTACACTATTTCCAATAACTGAAAAAGTTAAAGTTATATTATTAATTGTTGCATTACCAGAATTTGTTATATTTAAATAAAATACTGGATTTTCAGACTGTACGGGGAAACTAATTGATCTATAGAAAGTTTGATTAATAGAATTAATACTCAAAATACCATGCAAATATATGATAGAATTATATATAAGAGTAGTGGTTGTTGTAGTAGTTGCATAATTTGTGACCGTAGATGTTAATGTAGTAGTAGTTGTAGTAGTTATAGTAGAGGTTGCTGTACTGGTGATTGTTGATGTAGTTGTATTTGTTACATTTGTAGTATATGTTTGAGTAGTAGTTACTGTTGAAGTATTAGTAACTGTTGCGGTTAATGTAGAATATGTTGTACTAGTGACTGTTGACGTAGAAGTTAATGTTGAAGTAACTGTGGTATAAACTGTACTCCATATAGTGTTTGTAGAAGTTGCTGTACTAGTAACTGTTGTATATGCTGTATTAGTAACTACTGATGTATAAGTTAATGTTGTTGCAACTGTGGTATAAACTGTTGAGGTAACTGTTGTATATATGGTATTAGTGATAGTCTGCGTATTTGTAACTGTTGTATAAACTGTGGAAGTAGATGTTGATGTTGTATATGCTGTACTAGTAACTGTTGAGGTACTAGTTAATGTTGTTGCAACTGTAGTGGTAACGGTTGTCGTGGTAACTGTTGTATATACAGTATGAGTGGTTGTATATGTACATTCTAGTAAGCAATCTCCTGCCACACTACAATATGTGCATATACTGCTTGCACCACTAAAAGTAGTACAAATGCTACCATAAGCAACATTAAATATTTTTATAAATAATATTAAAATGAGCATAAATTTTAGAATCGTTTTTATTTTATTAATAGCACCCATTTTATGATTGTATTAAAGTATAATAAGTTTGATTGGCCGTAACAGTCGAAGTTAAAGTAGATGTAGTAGTTGTATAAACTGTTGATGTACTAGTAACTGTAGATGTAGAAGTTAATGTAGTAGTAGTTGTTGTATAAACTGTACTCCATATAGTGTTTGTAGAAGTTGCTGTACTAGTTACTGTTGTTGTAACTGTTGTATATGCTGTATTAGTAACTGTTGATGTACTAGTAACTGTATTTGTAACTGTAGTATAAACTGTGGAAGTAGATGTTGATGTTGTTGTAACTGTTGTATATGCTGTATTAGTAACTGTTGACGTAGAAGTTAATGTTGAAGTAACTACTTTAGTAACTATTGCAACAGCTGTATTAGTAACTGTTGAGGTAACAGTAGCTGTAGCTGTTGAGGCAACATTTGTTATGACAGTAGTAGTTGTATAAACTGTTGATGTACTAGTAACTGTGGTATAAACTGTGGAAGTAGATGTTGATGTTGTAGTAACTGTTGTATATACAGTACTAGTGGTTGTAGATGTAGAAGTAGCTGTAACTGAAGATATAACAGCTAATGTGACTTTAGTAGTAGAAGAAGCTAAAGTAGTACAGATTGCATAGATGGGAGTAGATAAGCGAACAAAGATAATTATAAATATAATCAATATAATCAGAATCTTATACAACTTATACACAATACTTCCTTTACTTCTGCCCTTATCAAACATTATAAAATATTTTTTATATAGCATAATTTATAAAGCTTTTTCATTATTTTCTCATAAGCAAATAAATAACTAAACCTAAAACTATTACTAAAACTATTACAACTTTTATTTCTGTATTATAATTAGAAGAAGAACTTATTGTTTGATTTGTTAAATAATATGTATAACATATATTTGAAAGATATGTTAATCCATTTAATTCTTTTTGATATGTTAAGTTAAAACATAAATCTTCTCCATTTATCATTGGAACATTATCATAAATATATATATATTCTGTAGAATTGTACAATAAATTTCCTATATTAATTGAATCTTGGAAATTCTGATTATCAGAATATATTGTCAATCCAACATTATATAAAACATGATTCCTATTATCATTTGGATATGTAGATAAAATTACTAATAAAGTTCCATTATTATTTAAGTATATCCCATTAAAAGATAATGACTCTCCATAAACATAGTAAGGTATAATGTATAGATCTTGTAATAGATTATCAGAATATACTTCAATTAAAATATAATATATCCCTGGATATAGATTTGATACATTAATATTATCATAAATATAATTATATCCTTTATTTAATTCTACATTAAAAGAATTATTATATATTGCTCCATATAATATAGCATCCCAACTGGCTAGTTTGATATTTATTGTTGCATTAGTATTATATAATGAATATAAACTTAAGTTTAAATTTAATATCCCATTATTATTTATTAATTCTGTTTGATTCCTTACAATACCAATCCATGGATAATTACCAATACTAGGATTATTTATGTAAATATTTTCAAATACTGGTGTAGAAAAATTGTTCGGATTACCAATTATATGCTTTGTAGCAGTATATAGATAATATAATAATTCATAATTTCCTGAAGATATGTTTTCTGGAATTTGATATGAAAAGTTTACTGTATAATTTTCATATGGAAATAAATTTGATATACTATTTAATTCTGCAAATAATACTTGAGTACCAAATGATGAATTTTCATTAACTAGCATTATTCCTAAAAATATTTGTGGATAATAATATGGATCATTATTTTGTATCAAAACATATCCTGTAATATTTTGTCCAGCCAAAAATTCTTGATTATATAAATATGGAGTAATTGTAATATTTGGAATATAACTTTGATTATAATAATTAATTTGATAAGAGAAAATATTCCTAGTTGATAAAAATATAAGGAAAGATAATAAAATTAATAATACTTTCTTTTTCATATATTATCCTTAAAGAAAATATTTATAAAAATTTATATCCAATTATTTCTCTTTAATCTTAATAAAAAGGATAATGCTTTAGCAGCCTCTTCTGGAGATTCAAATACTGGTAAATATTCCTCAACAGATATTTTTATTTGTTCTGTAAATCCTCCCCCATATATTAAAAATACTAAAGGAACTTTTTTATTAATTATTTTTGATAATTTTTCAGGAAATTTTTCTGTAAAAAAAGGTAATTGAGGTAATAATATTGCAATTATTCCTTCAGTTCTTGAATCATTTAATAAAATCTTTAATCCTTCTATATATTGATCTTCACTTGCCTGAGCTGTAGTATCTATTGGATTATGAAATGAAGCAAAGGAAGGTAAAATATTTTTTAATTTTTCTTTAATATCATCTGGTGTTTCTTCTATTTTAATATTATTTTCTTCTAAAGCATCTGTTGTTAAAACACCCTCACCCCCTCCATTTGTATATATGTAAATAACCATTATTATAAATAGAATGCTAGAGTTTTTAAATAGATCATAAAATCTCCCATACTTTTTGCTTCAATTATATTATGTTGTTTAAATAAATTTCTATATACTTCATAATCTCCTGCCATAGATGCTGTATGAGAAGAAACTGCAACAGAACCCCTTTTTGTTTTTCCAGATTTTAATACTATTATTGGTCTATTTAATTGACTTGCAACTTCTAAAAATTCTTTACCTCTTCCTTCTCTTAATCCTTCCATATATATAAATATTGCCTTGGAATTTTGATCATCCTTTAATTCTTTTAATATTTCAACCTCATCTAAATCAATTTTATTTCCATAAGAAATTATCTTTGATACACCAATATTTTTACTTGATAACCATTCCATAACCGCTAAGGCAATTGCACCAGATTGGGACAATAGAACAATTTTTCCTTTCTTTGGTCTTATTAATCTTTTATCATCAACAAAAAATGTATCTATACCATTATATGGATCATATACTCCCATACCATTTGGTCCCAATATTCTTATTCCATATTTTTTTGAATATTCTAATATTTTTTCTTCAAGATCTTTTCTTCCAACTTCAGAAAAACCAGCAGAAACTATTATTGCCAATTTTACTCCCTTTTCTCCAGCTTGTTTTATAACTTCAGGAACACCTTCTGCAGGTATTGCTACTACAACAGCATCTATATTTTCATTTATTTCAAGAATATTTTTATAGCATTTTAGATTATATAAATTATCGTAATTTGGATTTATTGGATATATTTTTCCAGGAAATCTTTTAATAAAATTCTTTAATATTATATTTCCAACCTTTCCTTCTTTATTACTTGCTCCTACAATTGCAACAGATTTTATATCAAATATACTCATACTTTAATATAGCATTTTACATATTTATATTTTTTTTCACATAATTGGCATAACATAGATTGTAGATCTAATAATTTGATATTTTTATCATTTTTTAATAATTCTGCCATTTTAATTAATATAATTTTATCTTCTTTATCAAATTCAAAATAAGATTTCCCTCTTATACCCTTTAAATATTGAGAAACTGCAGATTGAGTTATTGATAATTTATCTGCAATTTCTTCTTGAGACATTTTATAATCATCATACAATATTTTTGACAATTCCTTTCTAATTGAAGGAAGCAATTCTTTTACGAATAGCTCACATCTCAATGTCATATAATGATGTTATATAAAAAATTTTAAAAATAGCTTACCAACCTAGTTAGGTATAATCTTTCTAATAATTATTAAACTATTCAATTAAGACACTTTTTATACTATCGTTTGTTTCAACATCTTTAAAGAACCTTTTATATAGATATATATTTGCAATATTAACTATAAATGCCAATAAGAAGGGAATTTGTAAAGCTAAATAATCTATCATAAATCCACTAAATATTGCTGCAATAGCAGATGGAAATAACCTGGCAGCTTGATTCATGCCGGTTGCCGTAGACCTTGAATCTTGACTAACTAAACTCATCATTAAAGATGATTGAGTTGGCAATGAAATAACTCTAAACATAATATAGGTTAAATATAGTACTAATGCTATTATTAGATCATAAATTAAGATTTGAGAGAACCTATTCACAAATGGTAGTAATACTAGAGCTACAGTAGATATAGATCTAGTTAACACAACAGTCCTAACAAAACCAAGCTTATCAGTTATTATAGGAGTTAAAAGCGATGCAAATGCGGCTACTATACCACCAAGGAAAAATATATTACCTATCTCACCCTTAGGAACTTTAAGTAATACTTCAAAAATCAAGGGTAGAAATGGTGTTACCAGCCCTTGTCCAAGACCATTTAAAGTTCCAGTAGCTACAAAAATTTTGATGATTTTCTTATCTGATTCATGCTTATTATTTGAATTAAAGGAATGTCTACTGAGACTTTCACTATATCTATCACTAACCGGTAATATTGCAATTAGTGAAGCTAATGAAAAGATTAAAGCTATTATAAATTCCTCCCTATAACTTAAGTGAGATAATAATGCCCCAAATGCTCCAGCCAGACTTAAAGATAAGAAAAATAGAGAATAAATCTTTGTCCTGTTCTTTTCATTTGTTTTATCTGCTAGTAAAGCATTCATTATTGGAGCTGCCACCGCACCTGCACTACCACTTGCCAATGCACCAGCTGTACCAAAACCACCCAGTGCAGCAGCTACCAAAAGGAAAGGATAGCTTGAAGCTAAAAGGAGAATTAGTATTGATAATGGTAAAAAAGGTAAGATAACCATAAGTACTCTCTTCCTACCATAATAATCTCCTAATCTACCAAAATAAATGCTCATTAATGGAGCTGAAAATGCTCCAACACCAAAGAAAATTCCTATCAACATGAAAGATAGGTGAAGTACATTATAAAGATACAATCCAATAATAACTCCAAGAGCACCAGTTGCAATACTTCTAAAAATTCCAGATAAGAGTATAAGAATAATATCATTTTTATCATCCATTAACCAATCTACAACGATCACCTTTATAAACTAAATTAAGTTTACAATAAAAAATAGAATCTTTTTTAGCTTTTATCAAATTTAAGATTAATAAAATTACCCAAAACATTTATAATCTTCATTAATTGTAGGCCCGCCGGGATTTGAACCCGGGACCTCCGGATAGTGAGTCCGGCATCATACCCCCTAGACTACGGGCCTTAAAATATTTTTATAAAAAATATTTTTTATGATATTGGAAAAAATTACCTCAAAATATATTAATTATATAACTGTAAGAAATTATGATAAAAACAAAAAATATATTGGGCAAGATTGCATTGTAAAATATTTATTAAATAGGAAAAAATTATATAAAGATGATGGAGAAATTATATACAAAAATTTTATTGAAGTAAAATATAATAAAGATGCAAAAGAAGAAATAGATATACAAAAAGAAAAAATATTAAAAGATATTGAAAATGAAAAGAAATTCCTAATAGATAATTCATTATATAATTTATTACCAAATAAGGGAAAAATTAGTTTAAAAATACAGATTTCTCAATCATTAAGAGTTATAAGAGAATATTTATTTGATAGTAATTTAATATTAATTGGGGATATCGATTATTCCTTTTTAGGTAAAAATCTTGTAAATATATATAAAAAACAGGAAGATTTTGATTTCTATAAATATAAAGCAATAATATTAGATCCTTATGGAGATGAAATATTAAACAACGAAGATTTAAATAAATATAACTTATTCATTCTAGGAGGAATTGTTGATATTGATCTAAATTGGCAATATGCAACACAATATTTATTTAGAAATATTGATTTACCACATAAAAGAATAGAATTATATGGGTCTATAAAGAATGTTCCAGATAGAATAAATATATTAATAAAGATTTTATTAGACTCTATTTATTTAAATATTCCATTAGAAAAATCTATAGTAATTAATTCACCAAAAAAATTTAGTAAACGCGTTCAATAATATTATATAAATTTTCATAAACAGAATCTGGATGTTTTTCAATATATCTATCTAAGTTTCTTGTTATTTTATCAATATCTATTTCATTAAATACCTTTCTTAAATTATTTAAGTCCCTTTCATTAAATCCCTTACTTATTATTTCTTTAATTTTATCTCTATATCTATTTTCATATTCTTCTAAATCTTTTATATCCCTATCTTTATATCTAAAGAATTTATAAAATAAAGAAAATAATCCAAAATTATAAAAATATAATGTATGCTCCAAACCACTTTTTTTAATTAATAGATTTCCTTCTGTATCGATCATTATATATAATTTTAAATTCAATAAATCTGCTTTTATATAAGAATATATTCCATATAAGTTTGGAATTATTAATTCTTCTCCATTTAAACTTAACCCAAATCCATAAACATTATTTGGTAGAAATTCATATTTATATCCTCTCATTTCAATATATTTTGTTACAATATCTCTTTGTTCTATAGTTCTTTGTTGATCTATGCATACTATATCAATTACATTACTTACATCTTTTTCTCTAAATTTTAAGATTCTTGTTATTTCTATATTCCCAGTTGTAGAACAACCATCAATAATTATACTATCTAAATTCATATATCTTTCTATTTCGGCAAACGGTACCCTTTTCCTTTTTATTCCTTCATGAAATCTTGCATTATATAAAAAGATCATATGTTGAATTTCTGAAACTATTGGAAGATAATATTGAGGATTTGACAATTTATTAGAATTATTTATTATATCTCTAGCATCCCAAATTGTTGATTCAAGATTATTAACCATAAAAATTATTAAATAATTAATTTTATAAGAATAGCCCCGCGGGGATTCGAACCCCGGTCTCAGGGACCAGAGCCCTGAATCCTAGACCACTAGACGACGGGGCTTTCCTAAATATAAATTTATAAAAATAAAAATATATAGATTTATTCATAAATGAATAAGGAATATAAAAGAATATCCATTAAGGACGTAAAGAGATTAATAGCAATAGTAAAGATAAATAAAAATGAGAGTTTTATAGATATTATTAGAGAATTTTCTAATGATTTTGCAAAAATTTTAAATAGTAGATTATTATATTATAAAATTTATCTATTTCCAGCAGATTTTGAGGGAAATAAAGATATAACATTTACAGGAATCTTAGCAACATCCCATATAGTAATAAGTAGCTATACTGAAGAAGACGGAATTTATATAGACATAGATGCTGCATGGTGCAGTGGAGAAAAATTAAATAAAGAAAAATTAGAAGAATTACTTAAAAAATATTTTAAAAATTATGAAATAAAATCTTTTAAGATATATGATTATCTTGGTGAGGAAAGCCTTCTCAGCTGATAAATGATGAATGCCAAGTTCACTGATAGATTTATAATGGTGTTATATAATATATTATTCAATGCCTGAAAATATTGAAAAATGGAGAGTACATGATTTAAATACTTCAAAACAATTAGAAAAAGCCGGATATGGAATTTACAATCATTCTGCTGTTGAAATTTGTCATTGGACAAAAGAATCAATTATAAATGGAAGAACATGCTATAAAAATAAATTCTATGGAATAGATACTGCAGGATGTATGGAAATGTCTCAATCCGTTGTTTGGTGTACAAATAGATGTATATTTTGCTGGAGACCAAATACAAAATTTGAACCTTATTATAATATATTACCAGAAGATAAAGTAGATAAACCTGAAGAAATAATGGAAAAACTAAGAGAATTAAGAAAGAAATTATTAATTGGATATTATGGAAATCCAAAAGCAAATAAAGAATTATTAGATAAATTTATTGATAAACCAACACATGTTACATTCTCATTATCTGGAGAACCATTATTATATCCATATGTTGCAGAAAGTATATTATATATTAAGAAAAATTGGCCATGGATAAAATCAATATTTATAGTAACATCTGGACAAGTTCCAGAAGCATTGAAAAGATTAATTGAAAAGAATGCATTACCAACGCAATTATATATATCATTTACAGCTCCAAATAAAGAAATGTATAAAAAAATATCTGCACCTTTATATAAAGATTATTGGGAAAGATTTCTAAAATCATTAGAAATTGCTTCAAAAATGAAAACAAGAAGAGTTGCAAGAATAACATTAATTAAAGGAATAAATGATGATCCAAAATATTTTGATGAATGGGCAAAATTAATTGAAATATATAATCCTCATTTTATAGAAGTAAAGTCTTATTCATTATTAGGATACTCAAGATCAAGATTAAAATTTGAAAATGTTCCAAGTATGGAAGATATAAGAAATTTTGCAAAAGGATTAGTAGAAAAATTACCTGGTTATGAAATATTTAAAGAAGATATTGATTCAAGAATTGTATTAATAAAAAATAGAAGAGAAGGAATGGATATAGATCCTATAATAAAAAATGTAGAACCTAATGTATAATTATTTTAATCTATAAGGTGAAACTATCCTACCAAATTTTCTAATTGCTGCCCAAAAAGGTGGTCTCATAAATTTTCTTATTTCCCTGATTTTTCTTATTTTAACATTATAGTTCTTGAATACCATTATAATTCCTTAAATGAAAAAATTTTAAAATTATAACAAAAAGAAAAAGCCTATAGATATAATTGTTAAAATTATGCTATGAATTATACCAGACTTTATAGTTCCCTTTGCAAGTTTTCCAATAACCAAACCTGTAAAAATTGCGTTAATTAATAATAGTAAAAAAGATAAGAACCTATATATATTTATTAATTCATAATATGATTCTTTATTAAATGAGAAACCCAATGATTTTATATTAATTATTAAATAATATACTGCAATAATAGATAATAAAACTCCAAGATATAATCCATAATATGTATAGGTAGTAAGCTTTAGTTGAGATAATCTATCCTTTTTAATCATTTCTAAATTTCTTATACTTTCTGATAATGTATCTAATAAGTTACTTAAATCCCCACCACTTCTTAAAACATTATTTATATTTGATAAAACTTCAGATATTTCTAAATTATTTATCCTTTTTGCAGAATCATTTAATGCATCATAGAAAGTTTTTCCATATTCCATTTCAGAAATTATATACTTAATTTCTCTATTCAATCTTTTTCCATAATAATTATTTGATACACTCTTTAAAGCAACTGGCAATGGTTGTCCTATTTTTAAATAATGTGATAGATCTCTTAAAAATAATGGAAAATTATTTACCATCTCTTCATACTCTAAATATTCTTGAAGATATTTTAATGAATAAATTAAATATAATAATACAATTATTCCAATTTTAACAAATATATTAATATTTATTGGTAAGAATATGAAAAATATTGAAAAAACAGTTATTAAAGATATATATAATATGTCCTTTTTATTCATTTATAATTTTCTTATTTTGTCCAATAAAAGCTTTTTCTCCATCCTTGTTACTGTTTCTCTTACCAATTCTATTGCATCAACATTTACTGATATAGAATCTATACCGAGTTTTACCAATAGTTCTGCATAATCTGGTCTAGAACCAGCTTGTCCACATAATGATGTATATACTCCATATTTTCTACATATTTTTATTACCCTTGATATTAATTTAACAACAGCAGGATGTCCCTCATCCATTAATTTTTGTACCATTTCATTATTCCTATCTACTCCTAATGTTAATTGAGTTAAATCATTTGTTCCAAATGATATAAAATCTATACCAGCATTCTTAATTATATCTTCAATTGTTAATGCAGCAGCAGGTGTTTCTACCATTATTCCAAACTTTATATCTTTTCCAGGTATTAATCCTTCACTTTTAATTATTTCTTTTGCTCTATATACCTCTTCCCATGATATTACAAATGGTAACATTACCCATAAATTATTTAATCCTTTTTCTTTTACTAATATTTTAAAAGCCTTTACTTGAGCTCTAAATAATTGTTCCTGATCTAAATCTCTCCTAATACCATGCCATCCCATCATTGGATTTGCCTCCTTTGGTTCTTTTTCTCCTCCCTCTAAATTCCTATATTCATCAGTCCTCATATCTAATGTCCTAACTATTACTGGTTTTGGATACATAATTCTTAATATTTCTTCTAATCTCTCTACTAACATATTTGTAAATTCATCTAACTTATTATTATCTAAATACCATCTTGGATGCTTTCTATTTCTTAATACCAAGAATTCCATCCTTAACAATCCTATACCATCTACCAAATCTTTTACTTTACTTACAGTTTCCGGATAATCAGCAATTGCCATAATTTTTGTAGCTGTAATTTCTAATGGAGTAGATTTTACTATTTTCTTTGCAATTTCCTTTTTAGTTAATTCTCCCAATTTTACTTCTCCTTCATATACAACACCATGTGTTCCATCTACAGTTATAACCATTCCATCTTTTAATATTTTGGTTGCATCTTTTGTTCCAACAACCGCAGGTTTACCCAATTCTCTTGAAACAATTGCAGCATGCGATAAATGTCCACCTTCATCTGTAACTATTGCAGAAGCCTTTGCCATTAATGGTTCATAATCTGGATTTGTCATTACAGTGACTAATACATCCCCTTCTTCAAATTTATCAAATTCTTCTGGAGATAATATTATTTTTACTTTTCCAGTACCAACACCAGGAGATGCAGCAATACCTCTTAATAATACTTTTTCACCTTTTACTTCTAATTCTTCCTTCTTTGTTTTCTTAATTGTTGTTATATTTCTTGTTTGTACAATATATACGCCACTATCATCAATTGCAAATTCTATATCCTGTGGATTTCCATAATGTTGTTCTAATATTTTTCCATAATTTGCCAATTTTTTCACTTCATCATCAGATAATACTCTTGCATTCTTTAATTCATTTGGAACCTCTACTTCTTTTGTAAATGAATCTGGATCATATACTGTCATAACTTTCTTTTCATTTATTTTTACTTCTAATATATTTAATGTATTCTTATCTACAATATATTCATCTGGTATTACTTCTCCAGAAACAATTGCTTCTCCTAAGCCCCAGGAAGATTCAATTACTATTTTTGATAAATCATTTTTAATTGGATCTGCAGTAAACATAACACCAGATTTTTTTGAGAATATCTGTTTTTGTATTACAACACATAAAGCTACTTTAGTTTGCTCAAATCCCATAGTTTCTCTATAATTAATTGCTCTTGCTGTCCATAAAGATGCCCAGCATTTTTTAACAGCATCCAATAATTTATCTTCGCCTTTTACATTTAGATATGTAGCCTGTTGACCTGCAAAAGAAGCATTTGGCAAATCTTCTGCAGTCGCTGATGATCTTACAGCAACAAATATTGGTTCATTTCCAAACATGCTTGATAATTTTCTATAATTTTCTAATATTTCATTCTTTAAATCATCTGGAATATTTCCTTTTATAAATAATTCTTGTATTTGGCTGGCTGCTTTTCTCAATTGTGTTGGATTATTTACATCAATTGATTTTAATATTTCTTCCATTTTATTTTTTATTCCATTGTACTCAACAAATTTCCAATAACCTTCTGCAGTTATAGCAAATCCCGGAGGAACTGGAATACCTATTTTTGTCATTTCTCCCAAATTTGCAGCTTTTCCACCAACAATATTTACATCATTTTTAGATAGTTCATTAAACCACTTTATATATACCATAAAAAATTAGAGAAATGTTGATCTTTATAAAAATTAAAGGACCACTAAAAAATAAAGACTACGAAACTACTTCAATTTCTTCACTTTGAGCTTCTAAATTATTATTATATTTTGATTCTGATTCATTATGTCTTATTTTTCCATATTCCTTTGCAAGATATATTATTTCTGCATATTTCTCTGCAAGCTCTTCTGGATCAACTTCCTTTTCTAGCATTTCTATTGCTTTCTTATTTACATATTCATCATACTTTCCATTCTTAATTTCTTCAATAATTCTCTTAGTTAGATTAACGAGATCCTCATATGTTCTAAATGCTGTTTGATCATTTAGATATCCCTCTTCTTTTAATTCTTTTAATCCATCAACATCTCTATATATTGCTAAGAGTTTTCCAAATATAATAGCCTCTAAAGTAGAGAGACCATATGATTCTAAATATGTTGGATTAATATATATTGTTGAGTTTAATTCTCCGAGCGCTTTTAATAATCCTATATAATATAAAGGATATTCATGCAAAGAATTACCCAAAGCCTTGCTATATATATCAACTTCCCCTCTTCCATATTTATTTACAATTTCTTCTAATTTTTTATATTCTTCAGTATCTTCTCCAAAATCTGGAGAAATAATTATTAATCTTACATCTTCACCTTCTTTAACTAAATCTTCAAACAGCCTTATTATATCATCAATTCCTTTCTCTTTTGATCTTCTCCCTACATAAAGCAAATTTATATTATTGCCTTTGTTATACAGATTCAAATAATATTTTTTATATTCTTCTATCTCATTTCTATAATACTTATCTAATGTTATCATGTACATAGGCTCATGTAAAGCTATTCTTTTCTTAATATTTGATCCACTAACATTTTTTATGAATCTACTATTAGAATCACTAACAATATATGTAGGAAACATACTAATTACATTTTCTGATTCAGTAAGCTTAGTAAATGTATATATATACTTCTTTACTTCATCTAACCACCAAGAATATTTTTCTCTAAATTCTATGGCTTCTTCAGTATTAGAATTCGATAAATATTCTATTATATCTATTAATTCTTTTTGATCTCTATCATCCATATAGCTTCTAATTAATTTTCTATTAAGTAATGAATATATTTTATTCTTGGTTCTTTCACTTATATTTTTTAATCTACCAGAATTCATAAATTCCACAAGATTATATAAGAAATTACCAGGATAATCAGTATGAAACATTATCATATAAGCTCCATTATTAGATAATATTTTATCTAAATCTTCTTTCTTTTCAAAACTATCATTATAAATACCAAAACCAACACTAGTAATAAATTTAAAATCTGAACTAGATAACTCATTTAATATATCGTCCAATCCAATTCTTTCAGATATACCATCATAATTTTTATTAGCAAGCCCTATAATTCTCTTTATATCTTTATTTTTATATATTCCATATAATTCATTAAAATCAACTTTAAAATATTCTACTTTACCATAAGGATTATATACCATTACGTAAAAATCTATTTCAACATCCCCTAATTTATTTTTAAATAATTCAAGTAATTCATATAATCTTAAAAAAGATAATGAAGCACCAATAGAAAAAATTTTAACACCCGAATCCCACCTATGATCTAATAATACTGCTAATTTTTTCATTTTTCAGTTTTTTAACTATGGTGATATTTGAGTTGGTTGCTGACCTGGTTGTTGATTTTGAGGTATTATTACAAATGGTTGAGGTGGAGGTACCAATCGATTACCTTGTTGTGCTTGTTGTCCTAATGGATTACCTTGTCCTCCTGCTCCTAGAGGTGCTAATGGAAGATTTTGTCCTTGAGGCTGTCGAGGTTGATTACCTTGTCCTGCTGGTTGCTGGGCTGCTTGTTGAGGAGGTTGTTGCAATGCTTGACCTATGTAACTGCCAATTTTTTTGTACATTTCATTAAATGTATTATTGTATAATCCTATTTGACCCAATTTATTCAATATTAATGCTACTGCTTCTGGAATTTGTACTTTTGAATACATTGAATATATTGATCCTTCCATAGTAGATAAGAATGTTTCATTCAATGTAGACATTAATCTAGTTGAAGATTCTAATAATGATATATTTGGAGTCTTAGATATTATATATGATCCTATTAGATTTGTTACCCCACTATATGCACCATACAATGTTGAAGCATATTTATCTAGATTTGCCATAATTTCTGACTTTGTTACATTCTTTCCTATTGAATTATAATATTGAGATAATGATTCTGGTAATAATTCTGCAATTATATTTGCAATATTTTGTGCATTCTCTCTTTCTTGTCTAGTAGCATATTCTCTTTTACCAGTAATTGGATCTGGATATCCTAATTTTTTAAGGCCTCTTATATACAATGTTGATAGTAAAGATATATTAGAAAATGTACTGTTTCCAAATATATTTTGTTTATATATATTTCCCATATCCTTATATAATTGTGAAGGATCAATACCATCTTTAGTAGAATTAATATTAAATCCTTCAATTGTATATTTTAATGATTTATTTACTTTTGGGTCTAATTGCATCTCTATTTGTTTTGCAGTAGCTTGTAAAGTATCACTAAGAGAACTTATTACTGCATTGTATACGTCCTTACGTAAATTGTCATCTGTACTTAATTGATTAAATGCACTTTTAACAACATCGTCTAACGCCATAGTATATATATGTACATAAAGTTTTATAAACCTTTCACTATTTATATTAACTTACATATAATATTAAAAAAATTTATAAAGATTACTTCTTTAACAATGTATCAAGTGCCTTTACTATTTCATCCATAATTTGCTTCCCTTCACCAGGTTCTATTATAGCAGCAGCAGATGCTTGTGTATTTATACCACAAGCCTGTCCCAATTTTTGTTTTGAAGAAACATATACATAAATTACTCCCTTTTCTTCACATAATGCTGGTATATGCATTACTATTTCTGGAGGATCTACATCTAATGCAATTGCTACCAATTTTGCCTGTCCTCTATCTATTGCCTTTGTGGTTTCATTTACTCCCTTTCTAACTTTTCCACTTTGTTTTGCTTTTTCAAATAATTCATATACCTTTGCTTCATAATTTTGTATAAATGTATTCAATACATCTTCAGGCCATTTTACATATGGAGCTGTCATCATGATATCATCATTTGGATAAAAAATATCTTAAAAAAATATTTTATAAATCTTTAAAAATCACTCTGGTCCGAATCTTCAGATTCTCCAGTTGCAGCGGGTTCAGCAACTACATAAGTAGGACCAACTTTAACAACTTTTACATTACCTTTCCAACCAACACTTACATTCTTTACAAAAGCTGCAACCCCCTTTATCCTAGCAAATCCATCTCCCCTTTGTGTCAAACTCTTTATCTCTACCTCATATACATCTCCAACTTTTATTCCCCTAACAGCCATTAATTAATATTAAAATAACTTATATATAAGTTTATTCTTTTTGTATATTTCTTCCTTTTTCAATTATCATATTTGTCTCATTATATATACTTTCAAGTACTTTCCTATAATCCTCTTTATTTTCAGAAATTCTATCCATAGTGTCTTCTAAATCTCTTGTTCTTTTCTCAGAAACAAAATTTCCAAAATTTTTTTCTAAAAAGTTATATACATCTATTCCTAATTTTGTTGGTATTAGATTATTGCTTTTATTTATTACATAACCCCTCCCCATTACTTTCTTTACTATTATAGCATATGTTGATGGCCTTCCTATATCCTTTTCCTTCATTAAATTAATAATATCTGCTTGAGAATATAATCTAACCTTTGGTACTTTTTTACCTACAGCTTCAATAATTTTTATTCCATTTTGTATTGGTTGTATTTTCATAATATTAATTCTAAATGGGAATATTAAATCCCATCCGTGATCTATTACATCCTTTACACCACTTAATTCAATTTCTTTATTTATTTCTGGTATTTTTATCTTTTCTGTATATTTAATTACAGAAACAGGTTTCATTTGCGATTGAATAAATCTAGTAAATATTAAATCATAAATTATATAATGATATTTTGTCATATTAATATATATATCAATTTCTCCATTTTCTATTGAATTTCTTAACATATCTACATCCAAAGGTCTTGTAGGTCTAATTGCTTCATGTGCTCCACCCTCTCCCCAAGACCTTGCTATAAAATAATTTTCCCCAAATTTTTGACTTATATAATCCTTTGCAATTGATATACCCAAAGGAGATATTCTTGTAGAATCTGTTCTATGATAAGTTATTAATGCAGATTCAAATAGTTCTTGTAATATTTGCATTATTCTATCCACACCAATTTTTAATATATTATTTGCATCCTGTAAAATTGTACTAGTAATATATGGAGGTAAAGGTTGCATTTCTTCTTTTTCCTCTTTATAATCAACTATATTTATTTCTTTATCCTTTATATTCTTTATAATTTTGTTTATTTCTCTTCTATTTTTTACTTCAGTATCAATATATAATTTTCTATCATTTTCCAATTTTAATTCTAAAATATATGATTTAGATTTATTTCTTTCATCAAATCTATTGATTATCCAACCAAGAACAGGAGTCTGTACTCTTCCAGCAGATAACCAATTTTTATTAAAATATTTTTGAACAATTTGAGATAAGCTAAATCCCAACCATCTATCTTCAATTCTTCTAACAACCTGGGATTTTACTAAATTTAAATCTATATCTCTTAAATTTTCTAAAGCATTTAATATTGCTGTTTTTGTAACTTCATGAAATTCTGCTCTTTTAATATTCCTATTAAATGGATATAATACTAAATATAAAGAATATGCAATCATTTCACCCTCTGTATCTGGATCTGTTCCAATTATAATTTGATCAACCTCCATGGCTAATTCTTGTAAAGCTTTTATCCTATTTATTGAATCATCAATATTAGTAGAACCACAATATGGGCATTTTCCATCTTTATATTCAGTAAATTGGTTTCCACAGGATAAACATTTTTTAATTGTATTATAATATGGATAGAATACACCATCCTTTCTTTCTATACCAAATAAACCAATATTATCTGTTGTTAATTCTAAAATATGACCCTTTGATGCTGTAATTAATAAATACATATTTCCTAAAGAAACTTCATAAACCTTTAATCCACCAATATTTCTTATTGATGGCCTTCCAAAAAATGAAGAAATTGTTTTTACTTTATTTGGTGATTCTACAATAAATAAAACAACCTTCATTAATTCTTTTTGTTCCTTATATATTTTTCCAGCTTTTATATCCTTAATTAATTGTCTTTCCTTTTCTATTTCATTTTTTAACTCTTTTATATTTAGTTCTGAAAATTCTTTAAAAATATACATTATAATTGGGCCAGAGATACAGAAATAACTTCAGAACTACTTACTCCTTCTATACTATTTATTTGATTTAATAATTCTTCCTCTTTAAATTCCTGATCTGGATATAAAAATTTAACATTTAAAGAATTTAATCCAAATGCTATTGGCTGTATTTCATGAGATAAATATTGGCCCCCAAAATTTTTTATTATATCCTTTACTTTTTCATTTATTTTTTCTAAATCTACATCAACATCACTTGGAGATATTTTTAATGTTATAACTACATATCTTACCATTTTATGGTCCAGTATAACCACAAACTGGGCATTTCCATTCCAAACCCCATTTCTTTTCTTTATTGCTCCTTATTATTATTCCCTGACCACAATTTGGACATGTAAATTTTACTACTGTATCGCTTACTATTAAGTTTTTCAATACATTTGTTTTTTCTAATTCAGTTATATCCATAATAAAATTCATAAGTAAATCATTTTTAAATTTTTTCTAATATAATTAAAAGTAACCTTTTATTATAATTATATAAATAGAATGAATTAACATATCTTAGAGAATACTTTTTAATATAATTTATTATATTATCTAGGATTTTTTTATAATCATAACTATATAATAAAAGATATAATTTTCCATTATCTTTTAATAATTTGTTTGAATGATAGAAAATATATTTATCTTTTATATTTAATTCTGGATTTTTCTTTATTCTAAAGGTAAATATTTTATCAATTGATTCTTCTTTAAATTTTAAATCAATCCATTCTATATCTAATCTTCTAAAAAATATTATATCATTTACCAAAGCATTTTCAGAATTTCTTTCTATTAATAATAATTTATTTTTATCTTTATTAACACAATATATCTTAATATTAACTTTTTTCTTTATATTTATGTATTTTTCAAAATAATCCATATATTTAGAAATTTCCTTTCTCCTCCAAAATATTGGTAATATATTCTTTATATATATAGCTTGTTCTATAGAAAAAGAACCATCATCCATTATATTCAATATTTCTTCATTTTCCCTTATATCTGAATAATATATAATTTTATTTACCAATGTTGATTTTAATTTTTCAATTTTTTTCAATTGATAACCCCTTTCATATAGATTTTTTAATAAAAAGTATTTATATTCATCTTTTTCCATATATAATATATTATCTATTGTTCTAGAATTAAATAATAATTTTAATCTTTCTTCAAAATCCAAATTTGAATAGATTAAAATTTTATTTTTCTTTTCAATCATATTATAATCAATATTTCTATTTAATATTTTTTCTATTTCTTCAATTGTAATATTTTCCAAACCTTTTTCAGTTATAAGCAAAGTATTATAATTATTATCCATAGAATATAATATAAATGGAAAATTACATAATTCCATCATTAAGTCAAATATTGGCATTCCTAATATTATCATTTGCTTTAATAATATCTACATATACAAGAAGATATATAGAAGACGATATTGAGAAATATTATAAAAAAATACAGATTATTTCATTGATATTGTTAATTTCTCTTATTTATTTCAATTATTATATAATAATATTTGTTTTTATTTATCTATTAATTTATAGAAAAAATTATAGGAGTTTTATTATTGCACTACAGACTTCTATAATAATATTTTTATCATTATTAAATATTATAAATAGTTATTATGAGTTTTCAATACTTTTACTCTTCATAATATTTTCTTCATTTTCATATAAAAAATAAAATCTTTTATAAAACAAAAAATAAAAAAATATTATGGAATTAAAAGATTCTATAAGAAATAGAAGAAGTATTAGAAAATATTTAGATGATGACATTTCATATGAAGATATATTAGAAATATTATCTCTAGGAATATTAGCACCAATAGCTGGAAATGTATCACATTATTATTTTATTATTGTAAAAGATCCTGAAAAAATAGAAAAAATTTCCGAATTTGCAGGTCAAGATTTTATAAAAGATGCGAATACATTAATAGTTATTGTATCTGATGATAATAAATTGAAAGCATTATATGGAGAAAAGGGAAAAATATTTGCAATACAGGATACTGCTGCAATAACAGAAAATATATTATTAGCTGCTACTGATAAAAATATCGGAACCTGCTGGATAGGATCTTTTGATGAAGAAAGTATAAAAAATCTATTAGAAATACCAAAAGATAAAAATATACATATTATAATTTCAATGGGATATCCAAATGAAAAACCAAAAGAGTCTATTAGACCAAATTTATATGATATAACATTCTTTGAAAAGTGGGGAAACAAATTATATAAGCCTCAGTTTTATCCTTTGTTCAAAAATATAAAAAGTATAACAGATTACTTTAAGAAGGTATTTGAAAAAATATAATCTATATTATTAATTTCTTTTCAACTAAAGTTTGTTGTGCTGGTTTTAATTTTGGTAATAATACTTCAATCATTTCATCTATGAATTTTGCTAAGGCTGGTGCATACAACCAAACAGCAACATCCATTGAGGATGGAACCTCTTTTTCATCAAATAACATCATTAATATTTCTTCAGAATCAACTGTAACAATTCTTCCTCTATAATCTCCAGCATCATATATTTCAACTACATTCATCAGCTCTTGAACATATTTTGCATTTCCCTCATCTATTGGTGTTATAATCCTAACTGGTATTTGTCTTTCTCTTAATTCATAAAATATTGGTTTTAATGCAATTGCATCTCTAACAAATGTTAATTGAGTTGTAACAATATTTACGTTCTTTTGAGCTTCTTTTAACATTGATTCTAAATGACTTATTATATTTTGTTGCCCTCTTATTGCTCCAGATTTTTCAGAAACATCTATTGATCCAACACCAGATTTATGCAATGCATCTAATTCTTTTATTAAATCAGAAGTTTTTACTTTTTCCAATTCATTAATTCTTCTTGACATAGATTCTTCATATCTTCTTTTTACCCTTTCAACAACCTCATTAGGTGGAACGGCAAGATATTTTATCGGTTTACCAAGTTTCATGATTACAAATCCTTTCTTCTCTAATGATTCCAAAACATCATATGCCCTTGATCTTGGTATATCTGCAATATCTGCTAATTCTCCAGCTGTTGCAATACCCTTCATTAATAAGGCCAACCATATCCTGGCTTCATAAGTATTCAAATTAAAAGATGACTTTATCTTTTCTACTAACTCTTCACTTATAACCATAATTTATCTATATAATAAAAAGCTTAAAAATAGAATTACTTTTTTTGGCTTTTGTATATTTCTATCAACCTATCAATAGTGTCAGCGTCCTCAACGGATTTATCAGGTCTTAGTCTAATAAACCTAGGAAACCTTAGTGCATAACCTGAAGAATATTTAGGACTTTTTTCTATTTCATCATACAACACTTCTATTACAATTTTTGGTTTAATTTTTACGTATTTTCCATTCTGTTCCTCTATATAATCCTTTAACATTTCTGTCATTTCTTCAAATGTTATATCATCTGGACTTTCTTTTTTCTCTTTAAATCCACTTCCAACTTCCCCTACTTCCAATAATTTCCCTGTTTTTTCATCTCTAACAGCAACTATAAAAGATGTTAGCCATCCACTTCTCTTTCCCTCTCCCCACTCAGCACCAACTATTACAACATCTAAAGATTCTTTTACAGGTTTTAATTTAACCATATAACCGACCCTTCTTCCAGGATGATATGGTGCATCTAATTTTTTAAACATAACACCCTCTAAACCATTACTAATTGCCTCTTCAAAGAATTTTTGTGCTTCATCATCTGAAGATGTTATTATGCTTTCTGATAATGATATTTTATTCATATCTTGCTTTACTATTGATTCTAATATTTTTCTTCTCTCCCTAAATGGAGTATTTATTAAAGATTTTCCATCATAATAAATTATATCAAAGATTCTAACAACAACAGGTATTTCTTTAACCATTTTTTCTATATCATATTTTCTTTTTATTCTTCTTGAAATTCTCTGAAATGGTAAGTATTTTTTGTTTTCTCTATCATATCCAACAATTTCTCCCTCCACTAAAAAATCCTTATCATTTGGAAAACACTCTTTAATATATTCTATTACATCTGGAAATTGTTTTGTTACATTTTCCAATCTTCTAGTCCATAAAGATATTTGATCTCCTTTCTTATGTATTTGAACCCTAAATCCATCATACTTATATTCAACTTGCGCAGGTCTTCCAACAACATCTAAAGCTTCTTTAGCACTCTCTGCCTTTATTGCTAACATTACCCTAATTGGATTTCCTAGTATTGGTTCTAATTTAAATACAATATCTTTTCCCTTTTCTAAAATTTGTCTTACCAATTCACCAAAATCATTCAAAATTGAATACGCCATTTCTACATTTTCTGATGGTAAACCAAAGGCCATAGCTATAGAATCTATTATAATTCCTTCTCCAACACCTATTTTCAAATCTTCTAATGTTAATCTTGCAATATATTTTGCTTCTATTGGTGATGATGAAATAAATAAATTAGCCAGATATTTAATCTTTTTATCTTGTGTTCCTTCCCCTTCTAATTCTCCTATAGTTCTAAAGGTATTATATACGTCCTTTACAGTTAATTTCTTTGTAAATATTGATTTTTGTTTTCTTTCTGTTACTAATTTCTCTGCAACTACACCAAGATCTCCTGTTTTTACAAATAAACTTTCAATATAATCTTTATCATAACCTGTAGCCAAAGATAAAGCTCTAATAGTAAATTTTTCAGCTATTCCTATATCTTTATCTTCCCATGGATAAAAAATCATCCCCTGTAATAACATAAATGTCTCTTTTAAAGAATCTTTATCTATTTCTTTAATAAATCTTGCCAATATTTCTGTTTTTTGGTTTTTTTCAGAAACAGATTCCAATTTCCTAAACACCTCAGCAAGCTTCGCAAACTCCATAAAAAATATATAAAATTAAATTAAAAAAATCTATTGTAGTACATCAATACCTAGATTTACATCTTTTCTTACTTTTGTTAATTCTCCAGATTCCCATTCTTCCTTCCATTTTCCTAATATATATGGACTCTTGACTCCAGATATAATTACTGTAACCTTAATCTTTCCCTTCATATCTTCAGATTGCCTTGCACCCATTATTGTTAATGCATCTTCTCCAAGATGTTGTTTTATATATTCCATTGCTTCATTTATTTCATTTAATGTCATATCTGGTCCTCCTTCAACATGTACCAAAGCACCAGCTGCACCATTATAATCAACATCCAATAATGGTAATTCTAATGCTCTTTTTGCTGCGGTTACTGATCTCTTTTCATCATCTGCAATTCCAATACCTACTATTGAAGCTCCTCCGACACCTAATACAGTTTTTACATCTGCGAAATCTAAGTTAATATATGAAGCTTTATCAAATGTTTCTACCAAACCTTTTATCATTTGTCCTATTAAGTTATTTGCATATCCAAATGCTTGTGTAAATGGTAAATTACCAGCATATTGTAATATTTTGTTGTTATCAATTAATATAACATTGTCTGCATATTTTCTTAATTGAGCTAAACCTTCTTCTGCTTTTTCTCTTCTTACTACACCTTCATTATAGAAAGGCAATGTTGCAACTGCTACTACAAGTGGTACTCCAACTTCTTTTGCTATTTGTGCAATAACTGGTGCTCCTCCTGTACCAGTTCCTCCGCCTAGACCTAATAATATCCAAACCATATCTGCACCTTCTAATAATTTCCTTATATCTGATTGTGAAGATCTTGCAGCATCCATTCCTTTTGATGGTAATCCTCCAGCACCCAATCCTCTTGTAACTTCCTTACCCAATAGAATCTTTTTATGAGCTTTAACTATCTTTAAATGAGCATAATCTGTATTTGCTGCAATTACTTCTGCACCTTTTATATTCATCCTATATAACCAATCTGCCATGTTACTTCCAGCCCCACCAACACCTATTATTTTTATTGTTGGCAACAATTTAAACTCCTCCCCTGGCGATACTCCTATTATTTCATCTTCTATTTTATTATTAATCTCTGCCATTTATAGTTATGGCATTTCATATATTAAAAATATTTCTATAAAAAAATAATGTTTTTTGAAGATCTTAGTAAATTTCCATAAATTTAAGATAGCTTTTAACATAAAAAAATAAATTATTAAAATATATAAATATCTAACAAATTTTTCTGAATAGATAAAAAATCATGTTAAGATAATCATTAATAGATAAGTTTTTAAATATTATATAGACCATTGCTATTAAATAATTTATAAGATAAACAAAAAATGTAAAATTTATAAAAATTACTATAACTATTATTATTATGAAGTCAGAATCTACCCTACCAATGTTTATATTACCAGCATTAATTATAGCAGCATCAATAGTAGCCACCACTCAATATTTATCAACAGATATTATTCACATGAACTCAAATATTATAGCATATGCTGATTGTGCACAAAATATGATGAATTATGCATTTCTTGGACAGGTTTATAATTTCTCTCAATGTTATTTAAATAGTATAAATCAAACATATGTAAATTGCTATTATAATTCAACAGATATTATATGCAATATAAATGGAACCAATTATATTTACTCATTAGGGTAATTTTGTTAAATATTATTTTTTATAAAAAGTTAAAATATTTTTTTATATAAAATCTTTTATGAAATACGCAAAGATAAAAACAAAAGATAACAAGGTATTTGAAGGATATTTAGTAAACGAAACATCGGAATTTATTATAATAAAATTAAAGAATGGCTATAATATTGGGATAAGAAATGATGATATTTTGGAATTAAATAAAGAGGAAATAGAATCAAAATATGAAAATAGAGAATATAAAAAGCTAGAAAGTAGAAATAATAAAATATCAATATTAGCCACTGGTGGTACAATATTATCAAAAATAGATTATAGAACTGGAGGAGTACATATGTTAACTAAACCAGAAGAATTAATTGATCTTGCACCAGATCTATTAGATTATGTTGAAATTAAAAATATAGAAATACCATTTTCAATTGCTTCAGAAGATATGTTACCAGATAATTGGATAGAAATTGGAAAAATATTAGTAAGATTACTAAATGATGACGTAAATGGAGTAACAATATTACATGGAACTGATACAATGCACTATACATCTTCAGCATTATCTTTTATTGTAAAAAATTTAAACAAACCAGTTTCAATTACAGGATCTCAGAGATCTTCAGATAGACCGTCTTCAGATGCATTTTTTAATTTATTATCCTCTGCAGTATATGATAATTCTGATATAGCAGAAATAGCAATTGTAATGCATGGAAGTAGTTCTGATAGTTTTTCATATGCACATAGGGGAACAAAGGTTAGAAAAATGCATACAGAAAGAAGAGATGCTTTTCAATCAATAAATTCTTTACCATTAGCAAAAATATTTCCATATAATAAAAAGATAGAGATAATTGATAATTATTATAGGAAAAGAAACAATAATAATCCTTATTTAGATGATAAAATATGTAAAAAAGTTGCATTAATAAAAACATATCCAGGTTCAGATCCTGATATAATAAAATATTATGTAGATAAAAATTACAAAGGAATTGTAATAGAAGGAACTGGTTTTGGGCATGTACCAACAAATCCAACAGATAAAAAATATTCATGGATTGAAAATATAAAATATGGAATAGAAAGGGGTATAATATTTGTTATAACATCTCAAACAATATTTGGAAGAACTAATCCTTTTGTGTATAGTAATGCAAGATTATTATATAATTTAGGAGTTATATATGCAGAAGACATGCATCCTGAAACTGCATATGTAAAATTAATGTATGTTTTAGGACATACAGAAAATTATGAAGAAGTTAAAAAGATGTTTTTAACAAATATTGCTGGAGAAATAAATGAAAAAAGCTCTTATGAATTCTTTAACTTTAATAAAGATTAATTTTTAATGAACAGAAGATCCTTCTTTTATATCTCTATCAACTGTTAATAATGATAAATTTCCATTTCCATCTTCTGCAGCTAATAACATTCCTTGTGATTCTATTCCCCTAAAATTTTTTGGCTGTAAATTATAAACAATTATTATTTTTTTATTTAATAATTCTTCTTTCTTATACCATTGCTTTATTCCAGATACAATTTGTCTTACTTCATTTCCCAAATCAACTTTTAATATATACAATCTATCTGCATTTGGATGATCTTGTACATCTATAACCTTTCCAACAACCAATTTTACTTTTGAGAATTCATCTATTGTTATATAATCCATTTTAAAAAATTTCTATATAAGTTTTATAAATGGATCCAGTAAGAGATTTAAAGATAAATAAAGATATGAAAATAAAGGATTTAATTGAGCAATTTAAATATGTAGGGGGATTTCAGGCACAAGAATTATATAGAGGATATGAAATATTGAAAGAAATGCTAAATGATAAGAATACAATCAAAGTATTGAGTTTTCCTGCAGATATTATTGCAACTGGAATAAGAGGTATAATTAAGGATATTATTAAAAATAAATTATTTGATATAGTTATTACAACAACAGGAACATTAGATCATGATATTGCAAGATTAACAAAAGATTATTACTTAGGATATTTTGATTCTGATGATATAAAATTAAGAGAAGAGGGAATATTAAGATTGGGAAATATATATATACCAGAAGAAAATTATGGTATAGCAATTGAAGATACATTAAGGCCAATTTTAGATGATATATTTAAGGAATTAAAAAATAAAAACAAGAATTTAATATCTACTCATGAATTAATATTTGAAATTGGAAAAAGATTAGAAAAATTTGATAAAAAAGAAGAAAGTATAATATATTGGTCATATAAAAATAATATACCAATAATTGTACCAGGAATTACAGATGGTGCAGTTGGAACACAAATATTGATGAAAGAATATGATTATCCAGACATACAAGTATCTGTATGGGAAGATGAAAAGTTTCTTGCATCAAAATTCTTTGGAGAAAAAAAGGTGGGAGCATTAATTTTAGGAGGAGGAATATCAAAACATCATACAATATGGTGGGCTCAATTCTCCGGAGGATTAGAATATGCAGTATATATTAGTTCTGCAAATGAATTGGATGGAAGTTTATCTGGAGCAAAAACAAAAGAAGCAATAACATGGAAAAAAATTAGAAAAAATGCAAAGCATGTAAATATATGGGGAGATATAACAATTATATTGCCAATAATTATATCTGAATTTTTATAATCTGAATACCCTCTTTTCATCATCTTTCAGTCGACATCGATTTCTTCATATATAATTTTATAATTTCAAAAATATATAATAATTATCGCACCTCCTAATCAATGAGGGATTCCGAGTATGAAGCTGGTGACACCGCGGTTAAAAGAAAAAAGCCTTTATTTTTCCTTTTTGCCAATCATATAATATAATCTTTGAAACCCTTTTTATCCAATCAGAATCTTTCTTTATATTATATTTTTCCCTTAATTCAGTAAATAAATCTTTTATATTTTCTATATTTATATTATAATATTCTTCAAATGGTTTTTTACCTATCTTTTTATATAAATATAAAACCGCTTTTTCAGGATATTCTAATTTATCTACATCATATGCTCCCAAAATCGCTAATAAATATTTATTTTTTGTTTCAACAATACCTGGAGAATCTATTAAATAATATTTTCTAGATAACCTAATTATTTGTAAATGTTTTGTAAATCCTGGTTTTGGAGAAGTACCAGCACTTCTCCTTCCAACCAATATATTTATTATTGAAGATTTCCCAGTATTTGGATATCCAAATACACCAATATATGCCTTTTCATATTTTCTTCCAACTTTTTTTATTGCTTCTCTTAATTTTCTACTTCCTTTTCTATATATTGCCGACATATATACTGTTATATATTCTTTACTAAATTCTTCCACCACTTTTTTTAGAAAATCTTCACTTACTAAATCAGATTTATTTAAAACTAATATTAGGTCCTTATTTTTATTTTTTATATATTTTTCTATATATTTTATTCTACATAATTTTGGAAACCTGGCATCCAATATTTCAAGCAATATATTAGATTTATTTATTAATTCTTTTATCTTAGTATCCATAATATAAAATATTTTAGAAACATAAAATAAAATATTTTTTTAAAAATTGTTAATATAAATTTATAAATTAATTTTAACAATATTAATATATGGCAGCTAGAAGAAGAAAAACACTAAAAGAGCTTTTATTGGAATTATTAAAAACTCCAAAAACCGTTGATGAAGTAATAAAAGCTGTAAAATCTAAAAGACCAAGGACAAGAGTTAGGGTTATAAAAGCTCTAGTATCAAGATTATTAAGAGAAGGATCAGTAAAGAAGGTAGGAGATAAGTTACAAGCATAAAAATTTTGATTTTTTATTTTATTTTAAATTTTTAAAAATTAAGATAATAAATGCTTTTCTTCTAAAATATCTGCCAACCATTTTAAATCCAATTCTTCTAACTTCTCTCTTGTAGGTCTTCCATTTATCCAACCTCTTGCTTTATAATATTCAGGTAACATTTCACTAATCTTTACTACATAACCTGCAGAGGGACCTTCTTTAAATGGTTCTTCTAAAAACCTTTTTGGTAAATTATCATATTCTAAATTATCTCCAAATACTAAAATATTATATACTCTTTCTGCATTCCATATCCTTTCCCCAATTTTTAATAATTCTTGAGAGTTAATATCCCATCCAGTAACTGCAGATAATTGTTCAGCATATATTTCTTCATTCAATGCATATCTTGAAAATCTACATACAATCATACTATCAATTACTGCAGCTAAATCTTGTTCTTTTTTTATCAATTCTCCTTTACCCTTTGTTTCAAATCTATTAATATTATTATTTCCTAAATAAGTTGGTTCTGTAACTTCTTTAAATAATCCAAGTTGATCATAATCACCCGTATTACTTGTTGCATACCATAATCCATAACCCTGCGCTCCTCTAGGATCAAAACCAAACAAAGGCATTCCTCTTTTATTTATCATTGCATATTCTTCTGAATTATATTTCTTTGCAAATTCTTTTGTACCTTCTGATAATTCATCTCCAATTCCATTTCTATTTGCAATTCTATATATTAATTCAATAATTAATTCTGGATCTCCCCAATTAACTTTTAATCCTTCTAATTTTTCTTTTGGTATTTTTCCTTTTTCTACCAATTCAATAAATGTTCCAATAACATGACCTGTTCCAACAATATCTAAACCCAATTCATTACATAAGTGATAAGCTCTTAAAACAGAAGGTAAATTATCATTATTTAGATTATATCCAAATCCCCATACACCCATATATTCTGGACCATCTCCTTCTGTACTAAATAATGGTTCATCAGCCTTTGTATATTTTTTACATCCTATTGGACAACCCCAACATACTGATTCCCTTGTCTTTTCTTGATCTAAATATTCTTTTACAATTGTTTCTCCAGATAATTTATTAAAATCTGAAAATATATTTGTTTGATAATTTTTTACAGGTATCATGCCCTTTTCTCCTAAAGCTTTTGCTAAAAATCCTGCAGTTCCATATTTTGGTAATATTACAGATGTAATTGCCGAATTTCTTACAAATTGAGAAGATTTTAAAATAACTTCTCTAAATTTTTCCTGATTTGCAATTTGGGGTTTTAAATTTCCTCTTACAGCAATTGCCTTCAAATTCTTACTTCCAAATACTGCAGCAATTCCACCTCTTCCAACAGCACCTTTTCCTTTATCTTCAATTACTGCTGATATTTTAACTAATTTTTCACCCGCAGGTCCTATACTAATTACCTTAATATTTTTTGCATCATCTTTTCCAACAATAGATGATAATTCTTCCCTAATTAAATCTACAGTCTGATAAACTGTTTTTCCCCATAAATTTTTTGCATCTCTTATTTCTGCTTTTCCATTGTATATCCATAAATATACTGGCCTATTTGCTTTTCCTTCAATTATTATAAAATCAAAACCTGAAAATTTTAATTCTGCACCAAATTTTCCTCCAGCATTTCCTTCATAAACTGTATTAGTTATTGGAGATTTAGTAACAATAGACCATCTTCCAGCAGTTGGAATTCCGACAATTCCAGTTACAGGTCCTGTAGCAATAATTAATTTGTTTTCAGGACTTAAAGGATCTACATTTGGTGGTACTTCTTTTATTATATAATATGTACCAATTCCTCTTCCTCCCAACCATTTTCTCAATATATCTTCTGAAGGTAAAGGTTCTATGGAAATTTTTTCTTCAGTTAAATTCACTCTTAAAACTTTTCCCATATATCCATAAACCATAGATTATAATTATTTTCATACTTAAAAAATATTTAATATTCTAAACATATTTTGATAAAATAATAGAGTTATTATGACATATGTAAATAGAGAAATAAAAGAATCAGTAAAGATTTTTATACATTTATTAAAAGATATAAACCAGAGAAAGGATTAATAGTAACTTTAGATGAATTCGATATAAAAGATATTTATAATACAAAAGTATATACTATTCTAGCATATTATATATAAACTTAAGGGATATTTAAAATTTATTGGGCCCGTAGTCTAGTCGTAGGATGTCGGCCTGGCTAGCCGGAGATCCCGGGTTCAAATCCCGGCGGGTCCATTATTTTCCAAATCTCCTTTCCCTTTTCTTATACCATTCAATTGCATTTATAAAATCCTCTTTTGTAATCTCTGGCCAATATTTATCTATAAAATATAATTCAGAATATGCAGCTTGATATAATAAATAATTACTTATTCTATGTTCTCCACTTGTTCTTATTATTAAATCTGGCTCTGGATATGGAATTTCATCACCAAAATATAAATATTTCATGAATAATGACTCATCTAAATTATTAATATCTATAATACCCTTTTTAAAATCTTCAAATAATTTTTTAATACCATCAATTATTTCTTGTCTGCTTCCATATATAACTGCCAAATTTAAATAATAATTAGAATTATTTTTTGTAAAATCTTCTACTAATTTTATTTCTTTCTGAACATCATCTGGTAAAAGATTTGTCCTACCAATTATCTTTACTTTTACTTTATTTTCAATAATCCTTTTATCTTCTCTTATCATTTTTAATTTCTCTTTTAATAATTCTAATACAGGATCTACATCTTCCTTTGGTCTTTTTAGAAAATTATCATATGAAATAATAAAAATTGTAGCAACCTTTATACCAAATTCTATGCACCAATTTAAAAATTCTACAGCTTTATCAGAACCAATCTTATATGCTTCATATACAGATAAATTATATTTTTTAGCATACCTTCTATTGCCATCTGGTATAACTGCTATATGTTTTGGAATATTATCCATAACTAATTTTATTTAATATTCTTTAAAAATATAAAATAATTTTTAATTACAAAGTTATATTTTCATTATATTAATTATAAAAATCCAAAAATCATTATTCTTCCTTTTTAAAATACTTACTTAATAGGATTACAAAGTTTAATAATATTAACCTTATTAAGAATATATATTGCACCCGTCGTCTAGTGGCAGGATGCGGGCCTTCCAAGCCCGCGGCCCGGGTTCAAATCCCGGCGGGTGCATAATATAATTTTCTATATATAATATTCTAAATTCAATAAACACTCAAATGACTGATATGAAATGATTGAAATCTACCAATTAATAAGGCTACATATTTACTTTGCATTATTAATTTATTAATTATAAAAATTTACATAAAATTATGGATATTATTATAGGAAGATCAATAGATGATTTAGAAAAATATGGACTAGAAGGTTCAATTTTTATAGGTAAAGAATATATAAAAATGGAAAATGCTTTATCTTTAGCAAATACGGTATATTTAGATGTAAATCTTCCACATTTAATATTAATTGCTGGAAAAAGGGGACAAGGAAAAAGTTATACATTAGCTTCAATATTTGAAAGTTTATCAGATCTTGAAGAAGATTTATTAAAAAATTTCTCAGGATTAATATTTGATACAGCAGGAATATTTTGGACAATGAAATTTCCAAATTATAGAGATGCTGAATTATTAGAAAAATGGGGTTTAAAACCAAAATCAATAAAAAATTGTAGAATATTGGTTCCTAAAGGTTTATTAGATGAATATAGAAAAATAAATGTTCCTATAGATGATACTTTTCAATTAGATCCATCAGATCTTTCAGGAATTGAATGGGTTTTAACATTTAATTTAGATCCGGCATCAAATATTGCATTATATATACAAAAAATTATAAAAAGAATGAAGGAAAATAATAATGGATATTCTATACAAGATATAATAAGTTATACAGAAAAAATGGATATAGATAGTAATATTAAAAATGCTATAACTACATATTTTGAAAATGCAGATAGCTGGGGATTATTTTCTGAAAAAGCTGAAAGCATAAGAAATTTAACAAAACCTGGTTATATAAATATATTAGACATATCATTATATACTACAATAACTGGAGGATGGTCAGTAAAAAATCTAGTAATTGGATTAGTATCTAAAAAAATATTTTATCAAAGATTAATATATAGGAAAGTAGAAGAATTGGAAGAGATATATATTTCAAAAGAATTAGGTACAAGAGAATTTCCATTGATATGGATTGCAATTGATGAAGCTCACGAAGCAATTCCAAATGATTCAATTACACCAGCAACAGAACCATTAATACAGATAATAAGAGAAGGAAGACAGCCAGGTATAACATTAGTATTAGCAACGCAACAACCTGGTAAAATGCATACAGATGTAATTACACAAAGTGATATAGTCATATCACATAGAGTAACTGCAGAAGAAGATTTAAAATCTTTAAATGAAATAATGAAAAACTTTACTGCGCAAGATATTGATATATATATGAATGAAAATATACCAAAGAAAAAAGGCGCTGCTTTAATTTTAGATGATAAATCTGAAAAAATATATCCAGTTCAAATAAAACCGAGGGTTTCCTGGCATGGAGGTTCAGATCCTACTTTAATTAGAAAAAGATTATGGCTAGAGGGATAGTAAAGGAAATAGAAGGAGTAATTGCAATAGTAATTTTTATTTCATTTTTAACATTTTATTTAACAATGTATAAAGAATATATGATAAATAACATTAACAATTATAATCAAATAAATTATTATAATAATTATATAAACAATATACTGAATTCAATTGAAAGTGAATATTATTTATTATCATTAAATGTTTCAATACCATTGTCTATGTATTATCAATGTTTATCAAATTCTTCAATATATAAGAATTTAATTTTTGAAAATGCATATAATGATTTTTGTACATCTTTTCCAATCTATTATCCATTAAATATATCCTTTTTAACAAATTATTCTGGAGTATTAAATAATACAAATAATACATATTTAGATCCAAATGTTGGAATATTCTTTTATGCAAATTTTACAAGTTTTAATATAAACAATAATCAACCACAATATGTTTTAATAAATGTTTCAAATCCTTCAAAACAAAATTTAACTAATTATCCTGTATTTATAACTTCTACTGATATTTTTTATTGGCTGCAAAATGGTTCTAATCTATCCGTAGAAGATTTGAATGGAAATAATTATTCTTTTTGTTATTTAAATAATAATCTAAATTGTAATAGTTTTAATAATAATGCCTATGGAATTTGGGTTGATTTAAATATATCTCCATATGGTTATGTAATATTAAATATTTCTCCAATAAATGGAACAAATAACTATTCAGTTGATGGAAAAGAAATATTTCCAGTATATGATATATTTAATTATACAAATTATCAACAATTTAGTCAATATTGGACAAATAATACTCCTATAAATATTATATATATGAATCCGGGAGACAATATTTATTCTTGTTCTCAATATTCAAGTATATTAAACTCATGCATCCAATATAATAACTTCAAAATTACTTATAATACCGTTATTCCTAAAGGTAATTATTTAATATTATTTAATATTCAAAATGAGAGTTATTCTTATAATGCATATATACAATTAGGAGATAAATGTAATATAAATCTACCATCTTCTGGAGACCAAAATTCTTTATATGTTTATTATTGTTATAATAATGACAATAATGATAATTTACAAATATCTGGTCAAAATATTACTACATATTATATAAATTTAATTCCATATAATGTAATACCAAATATAAAAATACTTTATCAACCAAATTTAACCAATAATTATAAATTTATTATAGGTCCAAATTTAACTTATGATTTTTCTCAATATAATGATCTAGGATTGTCTAATTCTAATAATAACTTTGCAATATATAATAATAATTTAGCATATTTTTCTTATATAACACAAATTATAACTAAAATTATAATAAATACAAGTGGTACTTATTTTTATTCTAATTCTATTTCATATTATTCTATTCCAGAAACATATTCTACAGACTGTTTTTCATATATCAAAATTGGATTTTCGTTTTATACTTCCGAATATGAGCCTTATAATTTAACTCCCTATGTTTATAATGATTCACTAGCTTTATTATATCTATATAATTCCACAAATCTATCAATAAAAGACATAATATTTTCTAATACTTATTGGTATATATTTAATACAGAAAAATATTATAATTCAAATAATATGATGTTTTGGAATACTTCACAATCTAGTTATGGTTTTATTTTAGACTCAACGAATATTTATAATAAAATATTCAATCTAAACAATTTATATAACGGATATTTATATTATGAATATGAGAATGGTATAATACTAAGAAGATATATACAAACTACTTGCCCATACCTATATTCTATATTATATACAAATTATAATCCAACAATATATATTTCAAATATTTCCTCATATGATAATTATAACAATCTTTATTTCTTAAATGCAACATTAAATAATAATTATAATTATCAAAATTATTACTTCTATTTATATTCAAATCCAAATTTAGATAAACAAACTGCATTATATTTAGCATTTTCTACTCAAATTCCATATATTGAAATAAACTATATTAAACCAATAAATGTAATAAATTTAAATAATTTAGTTAATTTATCAGAAAATTATCAAAATGTATATTTTTACTTTAATAATTTAAATATAACAATATTTAATGGGACAATATCTCAAGGGAATATTGTAAATAATTATACATATTCAGAAAACTTCAATATATATGTATTGAATAATACAATGGTAAATACATTATATAAAGATCAATTAACAATATATATAAAATGAGAAGCTGGATAATATTGGTAGAATTAGCATTTTCAATAATATTATTAACATTCTTTTTCTTATATACTTATTATAGTAAATCTAGCAATTATAATATTTATTCTTTTGACCCAAATAATTTAATTTACCTAAATTCTTCATGTAACAATAATTTATATATATATGAAATAATAAATCTAACAAATAATAATATCACAATATGTTATTTTGGAAAACAAGTAAATTCAACATATATACAAAATCATGAACCAATATTTGAATATTTATATGCAGGCCAAAATTATTTTAATCCATATATATTAATTATATTTGGATGAGATCTCAATATATATTATTAGCAACAATTGCAATTATCATTATTTTATCTTTTATTACATATTACAATATTTCTCCAATAAAGAATATTAATCCAAATTTAATAGGAGAAAATTTTGAAGATCAAATAACATATATATATCAAAATTTTGGATATAATTATATATCTAATTATACATTATATTTTGAAAATTATACAGAAGATATTAATTACAATTTTTCTTTTATTTGTATATCTTCATATAATTTATCAATTCAAGCATGTAATGGAAATAATATAAATTGTTGTTATTATTTTAATGGATCTTTTTTTGTAAATCAAAATATATTAAAATATTGCAATGAAAACTTTATTTTATATAATCCACCAAATTGGATTTGTTTTTGTTATAATGTAAATAATTCTAATAGTTATTATATTAATTTCTTTTGTGTCTAACATAAGCTAATATATAAACCTGATTGATTTTTATTTAATAATAAACATAAATTATTTGTAATTGTAAGATTAGAACTATTTATTATATTAAATGGGACTGTATTAATAGTAAAATTATATTCATAATCATATGCAGATAATTGAGTTATATTTAAATTTATATATGGTGGAACTTGTAAAGAATAATTTATAGTAGAATAATATATACACATTATTTCTCCCGGATAAATATATATGATTGTTTTTGATGGTAAATTATTATAAGCTTTATAATTACATGAATAACAAGATCCAATTGTCTCTATTTGATAATTTAAATTTGTTAATAAATTTACAATATATTTTAAGTTTAATTCATCCTGTTGATTTTGAACTGTTAAATGAACAAAATATATAACAAAAGATAATATAGAAAGAGCAAACGCAGTATATATTAAAAATTCAATCCATAAACTTATACCCTTCATGAAACAGATTTAATATAATCAATTAAATTCTTATTTTCATTATTTAATTCTTTATATATTTCATTAGCTAATTTATCTAATAAACTTCTTCCATTATTTGTTACAACTCTTCCTTTTTTCTTTCCTTCATTTACTTTCATAACCAATCCAGCATTTTCCAATTGATGCAATATTTCCCTTATTAATTTTCCATATCCTCTTACAACTTTTCCAGGTTCCATTCCCCTTTTTCTTAATCCAGAATATTTTCTTCTTAATCTAGAAATACCAATTGGCCCATATAAATATACTTTCCTTAAAATAGATGCTGCCCTATAATACCACCATCCAGGTCCTCCATTATAATCTAAATCCGCTGGAAAGTCTGGATTTCTTTCTTTATCTGGTCCTGTTTTAATAAAAAATGCCCAACTTGGTGGTTTTATTATATCTTTATAATTTTCGAATAAATATTTAGCTAATCTTTCTACAAGTATTTGACCATTTACATCTCTTACAGATACCATAATATGCAATATTTATAAAACATTTTTAAAATATATGTAAATTATGAGTCATACTAAATTATTGGGTCCTGTTGCAAGATTCGGTTCTAGATATGGAAAAGGTATAAGGGAAAATTTAGTTGAGATTGAAAAGAAATATAGAAATAAAAAATTAAAATGTCCATTCTGCAATAGTGTATCAGTAAAAAGATTATCTTATGGAATATGGTATTGCACACATTGTGGCAAAAAATTTGCTGGAAAAGCTTATAGTATACAATGACCCAATATATTTGCATAAATTGTAAAAGAATAATAGATGGAGAAACTGCATTAAAAAAGGTTAAATGTATATATTGTGGATCAAAGATATTAGTAAAACTAAGACCAAATACAATTAAAAAAATAAAAGCTGTATGAAAATAGTTATTAGTATTGAAGATAAAGATTTAATAGATATATTAAAATTTTTAGAATCTCAAGAAGGAATAAAAATTGAGAATAATAGTATAATAATTAATAAAAAAGATATATCAAAGGCAAGAGCTCAGATAAACTTAATATTTAGATTATTAAATATATATGATAATCTTAACAGATTCTTGTCCAGTTTGTAATTCAAAGGATATTGAAGTAAAAACAATTGAATATGATTTTCCAGAAATAGGTAAGTCATTACTTTATGTATTTAAATGTAATTCTTGCGGTTATAAAACATATGAAATAATACCATTAGAAGATAGAGGCTATGTAAAAATAGAATATAAGATAGATAATATAGAAAAAACAAGAAAGTTATTTTTAAAATCTCCTTATGCAAAAATAATATTAAAAGAAATTGAAATAGAGATAAATCCAGGTATTGAATCAAAATTTGAAATTAGAGCAATAGATGATTTTTTAATGAATGTAAAAAATAATTTAGAAAGCTTTAGGATACTATATTCTGATGATAAAGAAAAATATGACAAAATAGTAGAAAAAATAAATTATATAGAAGATGTATTGAATAATAAAAGGGAATTAACTATAATAATAGAAGATGAAAAGGGATTATCAAAAATATATTAAGATTCTTGACTTTCCTGTTTTACTTCCTCAACTACAGGCATTTGTTGCCCTCTCCAAATTCTTACATATGGTGGTGTAGCAATAATCCAATCCTTATTTACAGCAGCTATATCACCACCAATAGCATCTACAACAGACTTTATTCTAGATACAACTCTCTTTACTTCTACAAGATCCTTATCCGCATTTAATCCAGATATATCAACAAATACTATATAATTTCTTTCCCTTAATGAATCCACAACTGCCTTAACTTCTGATGGATCTTTTATTCTAAATACTCTAACATAAATTTTTACCTCCTCAGCCTTCTGAGTAGGTATTACTTCTACATACTGATCAGAAGTTTCTTTCTTCTTTGACTTAAATATGTCTCCTAAAGATACCATATAAATATATATTTCTCTACCATTTTTATGCCTTTGGTTAATATTTTTGATTATCTTTTATGATATTATTTACTTAGATTGTAAATTGGATTTCTTTAGTAAATCGTTTAATTCCTGCGTTAGAGAATTTAACTTTTCCTTATATATCTCAGACTGCTTTTTTAATTTTTCTGCTTCAACATTTAATATTTCTTTATCCTCATTTAGCTTATCTATCAATTCTTTCTTATCTTTTTCTATTAATACATTACCTATCATGAAATAAACTTTCTTTCCATCTGGTAAGTTTGATAATTCCTTTAATGCATTCTCTGTTTCAGCTAGATCTTGTAAAACTTTTTGTCTTTTATTTTCTATTAATAAATATGCTTGTCTTAAATTTTCAAACTCTTCATACTTTGATGCTATTTCTTCTTCACTAACCATCTTTATATATTATAAAATTCATTTAAAAATTATTTATGCATATATATTAAGTAATCCTTTTCCCTCTTAAAGAAACCATATCTTATTCCATGAATTACTTCCCCATCTTTTGTTAATTCTAATACATATTTTTCTGCAATTGCATCTATCATACCATCTTTTTCCCATATTTTTATATTAATTTTATATTCTTCAGGTACCCATTGGACAATTTTTGCATTCAATTTTCTTGCATCTTCTATACCATCTGATAAATATTTAGCAATAATATAATCTTCCTTTTTATCTATTATTTCAATATTAAATCCTTCAAATAATCTTAAATATTTATTATTTATATCATTTCTATCTATATAAATTATATTAGATTTTATTATAAATTCTCTATATCCTAGATCTACTTCTGGATGATTTTTAACTTTTATTATTTTATTTGATGATAAATCATTTATTATAACTTTTATTGGATTTCTTATTATAAAAAATCTCTTAGCCTTTTTATCATATATTTCTCTATTATATGTATATATTTTATCCCAATTTATAATTACATCTACAGGATTTGGACCTATTTCTATTATATATTTTCTTATTGCCTCTCTATCAATTCCTCTTCTTTTTAATCCTTTTAATGTTGGTAAAAATGGATCATCCCATCCAGATATTTTTCCTTCTTTTATTAATTTCCTTATTTCAGATTTATGTAATGGTAAATCTTTTACTAATAGAGCCCCATAATTTATTATTGTTGGAAATTCCCAACCAAAATATTCATAAATATATTTTTGTTTATATGCATTTACTTCATGCTCTTTCATTCTCAAAACATGTGTTATTTCCATTAAATGATCATCTATTGATACAGAAAAATTATATGTTGGCCATAACCAGTATCTTTCTGCATAATTTTCTCCATATTTTTGTAATAAATATGGATGGGGATTTTTATTTGGATTAACAATCCTAAATGCAATCCAATCTCTTATAGATGGATTTGGATGATTTAGATCAGTTTTAATCCTTATTACTGCCTTTTCTTCATCATAATATCCATTTAACATCTTTTCAAACTGTTCTAAATGCCATTCAGGTTCTTTTAATCTATATTCTGTAGGAATTCCTTCTGCTCTATATTTTGATATTATTTCTTTTGGAGAAAGATCTACATATGCAAATCCCTTTTCAATTAATTCCTTTATATATTTATAATATATATCTAATCTTTCAGATTGTATATAAAATTCATCTACTTTATCATTTATTAACCATTCAACATCCTCCTTTATTGATTCATATACATTTGGATCAGGTTTCTTAACCTTTGGATCTGTATCTTCAATCCTTAAAATAAATTTCCCTTTATACATTTTTGCATATTCATAATTCAATATAATTGCCCTTGCATGACCTATATGTAAATATCCTGAAGGATTTGGAGCAAATCTTGTCCTAACTTTACCTTCTATTGCATTCTTTAATGCTGGCAACCCTTTTCTTTCCTCTTTTTTCTTTTCTTCTAATAATTCTGGATATTCTTTTAATAATATATTATAAGCTTCTTCTCTAGATATATTAATTAAATTATTTATTTCTTCTTTAACTTTTGGGATTATTTCTTTTATATTTTTCTTTAAATCAGGATTTTCATATACTATTTTTGATACAACAGAATTTAAATCTACATTTCCATACTTATATTTATTATATAATACCCATTTTTTTATTAATTTATCTATATCCATCTTATAATACTCTTATTGCCCACTTACCCTCTTTTAAATTTAATTTCTTAGAGAATTCAGAATTATTTTGATTCACAATTACAATAAATCCAGAATAATCCTCAGATAAATCTGTAGAACCACAATATGGACATCTATCTACATCTTTATCAATTATTGCTTTACAATTTCTACATATTTTTCTTTTTGGTTTTTTATATGCCATTATTTACCAGATTTTTTCTTTTGTTCAAGCCACTCCAATTTCCCCAATCCTGGTTGTTTCATTGTCATTGCAATCCTTGCATTTGATACACCTTTATAACTTACTGTAACTATTCTTGCTTTTACCATATCATTTACTTTCAATACTTTTCTGCTATTTTTTCCAATTAAAGCTTCCTTTCCAGAGACTGATACTTCATCATCCATTATTTGAGAAATATGAACTAATCCATCTATAGGTCCTATATTTATAAATGCTCCAAATTCTGTTATAGATGACACAAATCCATATGTTAATTCAGAAATAATTGGTAAATATGAAATTGCAGTAAATTTTACTTTATAATATACTCCTCCATCTTCAAAAACCATTATACCTTCAGATATTTCATCTATAGATTTTATTGTTACAATTATCCCATATTCTTTTCCACTCATTCCAACATAATTATTTAATAATATCTTTTCTATCATTTCATTTACATTATCTGTTATTTCATTTGGCGGTACCCTTACTACATCATATATTTGAACTTCGTAAAACATTATTAGAATGATTTTATAAATTTTTATAAATCTTTGTAATTTTTATTTTTTTGCAATAAAAAATTATTATGAGCATAACAATAAATAATCTAATTAAATTCTATCAAAATAATAAAGAGATTCTGGAAGATATGGTAAAAATTTCACAAAATAGAGAAGTTGGATATTTATTATCAAATAATAGTTTTGGACATAGACCATCAAAAATAGAAACAGAAGATGATATAATAAATTATATTAAAAAGGGTGCTATTTCATTTCATATATCACTTGAGAGATGGATTGATCTAAATATTTTGAGTGAAAAAGTTTCAAAAAAAGATTTAAATGAATATAGATTAGGATGGGATTTTATAATAGATATAGATACAAAATCTTTAGATCTATCAAAAGTTACTGCAAGAATTATCTTTGATTATTTAAAAGAAAAAAATATTAATCCTATATATATAAAATATTCTGGAGGAAAAGGATTTCATATAGCAATTCCATGGGAAGTATTTCCAGAAACAATAAATATATATAAAAAGGATAATGTTATAGAAGAAGAAACAAGGAAATTATTTCCGGATCTTGCAAGAATATTAGCATTATATATATCAAAGGAAATAGAAGAGAAGTTAAAGAAAATAATATTATTGAAATTTAGTGAAGATGAATTAAAAGAATATGGGGTAAACGATATAGAAAAATTTAATCCATATGATATAATTGAAATAGATACAATATTAATATCATCAAGACATTTAATTAGATGTTTATATTCAATAAATGAAAAAACAGGAAATTTATCTATACCAATAAAAGAAAACTATATAGAAAAATTAAATCCTGAAGATTCCAATATAAATAATTATTCATATGAAGGTATACCATATTTAACTGAAGATTTAGAAAGAAAAGAATCAAAGGAATTAAAAAAATTAATTAATGATTCTTTATTATGGAAAATAAAAAATGAATTTGAAGTAAGAAAAATTAGTCAATTAGCAGAAAATTACAAAAATCAGGAAGGGATTGAGGAAGCAAAAAAAGATGTAGAAGAAATAAAGAAAAGAAAAATAGAAATAACTGAAGATTTATTTCCCCCATGTATAAAAAATATATTAAATAATAAAGAAATGGATGATGGAAGAAAAAGATCTTTATTTATATTAATAAATTTCTTTGCAAATATCGGATGGGATTGGGATAAAATTGAAAGATATATAAAAGAATGGAATGAAAGTTTACAGGATCCATTAAGAGATAGATATGTAGAATATCAATTAGAATGGCATAAGAAATTATATAAAAATAATAAAAAATATTTAACTCCAAATTGCAATAATGAAATATATTATAAAGATATTGGAGTATGCACACCAGATAATATTTGTTCATTAATTAAAAATCCTTTGTCATATCCAATTAAAAAAATTAAAAATATAAAATCTTCTCAGGATTCTCAAAATAATTAATATAGAATTTTATTTCATCAATATGTTTTCTTAAATCTTCAACTTCTCTTACTCTAAAATATTTAAAGAATTTTCTTCTTTCAACATCATTTATAATCATTCCATCAGATTCTAACAAATTTCTTACATATTTGTATAATATTCTTCCTTTATTATCATTATCTGTTAATATAATTGCCTCTCTATAATTTAAAAATACTCCATCATCCCTTCTTAATTCATATAGCGTATATACATTATTAAATCCGAATTCTTTTAATACTTCCTTATCTTTTTTACCTTCCACAATTATAATAGAATCCTTTTTCTCCCTTAACCTATGCAAAAAAGATATTGCCTTATACATTATAAAAAGTTTAACTTTTAATTATTAAAGTTTTTTTATTTATTATGCCACCAAAGGAAAGGGTTGTTGATGGTAAGACATTCTCATATACTGGATTAATTGACTTTCAAAAATTCTATAAATCAATGAAAGAATATTGGGATAATAAAGGATTTGACTTTTTTGAAAATAAACATGAAGAGAAAGTAAAAGATGATGGATCTAGATCTATAAATTTAGAATGGCATATAGAAAAGAAAATAACGGATTACGTAACATATAGTTATGATATATATATTACAATAGATACATTAAAATTATTAGATAATATGAAACAGTATGCAGAAAATCTAAATATAAAAATAAATGGGGATTTAATAACAGATTATCAAAAATATTTTGGAGACAAGCCATTTACTATATTTCTTAGAGGATTATTTGAAAAATATTTATATGATAGTGAATTAAAGGATCATAAGAAAAGTATTGGAAAAATTGCAGATGATTTTCTAAATTTAGCAAAGGACTTTACAGCATCATTTAAACTATGACTTGGGAAACGGTATATAAAACAAGGGTAAGGTCAAAAATAAAATTTGTTCCACAGGATTTTTATGAAAAATTCAAAAAATTCCTTGAAAATAATAAATGGGAAGGGATATTTAAAAAAGATAGATATGAAAAATATTATTTTCATAGATTAACTCCTGAAGGATTATTGTTTGTAGAAGCTAAATGGGAAGCTTATAAAAATTATTGGAAAGAAGAACCAAAAATTGATTGGAAAGTTGAATTAACAATAATTATTAACGCTTATAATATAAATACATCTATTGGTGATTTAGATATAAGTATAGAAGGTTCTCATAATGTAGAAGAATTTAACAATTTTGATATAAGTAAGGCTAGTAGAACTGAAAAAATTTTATTAAGGTTAGGATTTTCAAAAGTATTGAGTCTAATGAAATCTAATCTAGAAAAAGTTAGAGGAAAAAAGAAATTAATAGAGATGTCTGGAAGAGATTTATATAATGATTCTGAAAAGATAAAAAATTTTGTACTAGATTACTTCAAATTATATAAATATTAGATATTAAAAATTTCTATATTTAATTCCTTTGCCTTATTTATTATTTGTTCTCTTTTTCTTTTTCCAACATTAGAAGCAATTATTGCACATTCTTTTTCCTTATCTATTTTTTCTAATTCTTCTAAATTATGTACCAATACAGGCCTCTTACCATTTGGCAATAATCCCTTTACTTCTCTTGGAGAACCATATCCAACTTCTACCATAGAAACTCTACTTTTTAATTTCCTTCTTATCTTATTATGTATACCCCTTGGTCTTCTCCATGATTCTTTCCTATTTCTCAATTTTATTACTTTCCACCATTGAAACCTAAGATAATCTGGTTTTTTCCTCTTAATTATTTTCCTTAGTTTTAATAATTTATTCATCATGGTTTTTGGATAATATAAATTCCGTCCTGGAACTTTCTTAAATCCTTTTCTCTTGGTTTTACTGAATTTTCTATTAATCCTGCAAGATTTCCTAATAATTCTATATCATGTCCCTCCAATGTGATTTCATTTTCATTTAATGTTGCTTTTACTCCTTGAGGTATTTCTATTTCTTTTATATCCCTTCCACCCATATAATTTTCAATTATTAATTTATTATTTTGCAATTTTAATTTCAATGGGAAGTGTATTGAAACACCCCTTAATTTATATACAAATCCTTTTGTTACGCCTTCAATATCATTTTTTATATGCGCAACCATTGTATTCATATCTCTAATTATTTTCTTTGAAGGAAAATATACCTTGAATATTATTTTATTTTCTTTTATTTCAACTATAATATTTCTGTTATTTATATTTCTATATTTTTCCCCCTTAGGTCCCTTTATATGTATTTTTCCATCTTCTATTGATACACTTACACTATTTGGTATTTCTACATAATCTATCATAATTGGAAGTCTCATCTTATCTTTATATTATAAAAAATATTAAAAATTATTCTTTTACAATATTTGCACCAAAATTGTTTTTTAAATATTCTATAACCTCTTCTTTTGTAGTTCTATGTCTTTCAGGTATTCTTGACCTCTTAATTCTCCTATACATTACTCTATATCCAGGTCTCCTAACAGTTACTATAACATCCATACCATATATACCAATTGATGGATCATATTTCATACCAGGTATCCATACATATTCTTTTATTCCGAATCCAAAGTTTCCATATTTATCAAATTGAGATTCCTTCAATGTATTATTTACTGCTTTTAATAACCATTTTAATGTTTCTTCAGCCTTTTTACCCCTTATTGTCAATTTAACTCCAATTTCCAATCCTGGTCTAATTCCCCAGGCTTGTACCCTTTTCTTTGCTTTCGTTCTAACAGGTTTAAGATCCGGAAACATCTTTTTTAATAGTTTTTCTGCCTTCTCTAAAGGTTCACCAGGTTTACCTACTCCAATATTTATTGTTACTTTATCAATAACAATTCTTCTCATTATATTATTTTTATTTGAGTTCATCTTACAGTAATTAAAGGTTTTTCTTCGCCTATTACAATCGAATAATCAAATATTGTTTCCTCCTTTTTATTATTATCTATATTTATATATTCTATAAATCTTGTATGTCCAAAGGGTTTTTTGAGTATTTTTATATTCTCTAATTTTCCAATTGTACTTACTTTTGCCCCATAGAATATGTATATTAAACTTCCCTTATTCATTTTTATTATCTTTTCTATTTTATTTTCTTTTGTATTAAATAAAATACTATCTCCTGTTTTTATATCTTTATCATCAATTATAAAATTCCTCCCATCAATTCCAGTAACCTGTATTTTTCCTCCCTTAACAAGATTCTTCCTCACAATTTTTATTATTTTCAAATCTTTTTCCTGTTCTGGAATTTCAATTAATCTTAATTTTAAATTATCAGACATAACAACCCTATAATTTTTATTTAAATCCTTAATTGATATAACATCAAACAATCCAACATTATATCCCAGATCTTTTATTTTTTTATTATTAACCAAAACTTTTTCATTTCTTAGCAAATATTTTGCTTCTCTCTTATTTTTTACAATTTTTAAATAATCTCTTAACCATAATAATATTGGCATACCATATTCAAACTTATATCCATTTGTTGCTGGCCTAATAATCCAATAATATTTCTTTCTACTTATTGGCCATGTTTTTGGTATTGTAATATTTCTTAAATGCCTTTTATTGGAAACATGAGCCATTTTATTATTTTTTAATAACTATTTTTAAAATATTTTCCTATTTAAATTTTTTGTTCAATTCCATTACTTTTGCCAATTCATCTTCCTTTATTGAGAAATTATTTAATAATTGATTTATTAATTCTTCTATTTTACTTTCTTCAATATTTTTTGCCTTCATTTTTCTTTTTATAATTTCTATTCTATTTTTATCCTTTAAATTCAATCTTAATATTAATAATTTTGAACTATGAAGAGGTCTATACACTTCTTTATTTGCCTTATTTGTAAATTTAACATTATCTACATATACCTTATATTTTTTTCTATCTATATATATTACAAATCCTTCAGTATTTCTATATTTACCTCTTAAAACTTTAACATAATCTCCAACCCTTAAGGGTAAAGAATTTATATTGATTAATTTTTTTATATCCTTTGATAACATTGAAGAAATTATCTTACCCCTAATATGCAAGGGAGCATTTATTATATATTTTCTCTGTTTTCTAGAACTTTTAGAAGATTTCCAAGATGAACTCCAATCTTTATAATCAATATTTTTTATCTTTAGAACCATCTTATATAACTATACTTGCAATTTTTCCAATTTCTGGCCATCTTTCAACAACCTCTCTTGCTACAGGTCCTCTAATAACTGTACCTGCTGGTGTTCCAGTTTTTTCATCTTTTATAATTATACATGCATTATCCTCAAACTTTATCCTTGTACCATCCTTCCTTCTATATTCTTTTCTCTGTCTAATTATAACTGCTTTCATAACCTTTCCAACTAATGATAAATCTCCATCTATTATTGATACAGAAACCATATCAGCAACTCCAGCTCTAGCATATCTTCTCTTTATACCCTTATATCCAATTACAGAAACTACTTTTGCTAGTTTTGCCTTTGAATTATCTGCAACCTTTAAAATTGTACCAACAGTAATTCCCTTGGTTACTCTAGCACTAATTGGCTTCATTTTTTACTAATTACAACAAAGTGAATTGTCTTTGATATTGGCCTTGTTTCTCCAATAATAACTTCATCCCCTTCCTTTATATCTAAACATTTTGGAATATGAGCCTTAATTTTTGATCTTCTTATCATATATCTTTCATATTTTGGAATATAATAGTATCTATAAAAGGTTACTAAAGCAATTCTTCTTCTAACTCTCTCAACTTTTCCTTCAAATAAGAATCCTCTAATTCTTATTTCCCCATGCCATGGACACTTTTTATCATCACAAACTTTTTCAGGTGGATTTATACCTTCAATTCCTATATTCTTAACATGAGTCTTCTGTACCATTTTATGATTAAATTATAAATAGATTTAAAAATAATATTTCTAGAGAAATGATGATGGATCAACGATCTGAATGGTGATGATTGATGGGCAAACTGAAAATTTATAAAGTTTTTAATAATAGTTTTAAACCTTCCTTAATATAATCTTCATTTATTTTATCAATAGTATTTGAATTTGAATAACTTAAGTCAATAAAAATTCAATATTCATTTAAAAATCTTTATAAATTTAGTCGGGCGGCTTCCGTGCTTTCCCAGCTACCGCCAGTACTCACACGGACGTGGGCCGGCTTAACTTCCGTGTTCGAAATGGGTACGGGTGTTTCCCGGCCACTTTGGCCGCCCTAAGATTATTTTTAAAATAAATATTTTTTAAATCTTTCTTATTATAAACCTTTTTACCCTATTACAATATAAACATTTATATATAATTCTACCTTTTCTTACCCTTATCTGCAATGTTTTTCCAACAACCCAAGGAGTATAACATTTTTTACAAAATTTATTCCTCAATTCCTTTGGTAATTTTATTCTTGCTTTATTTTTTATCTTCCATAGTATAAATATATATCTTCTAGCTAACTCAATATTATCTATATTTTCTAAAGCTAATTTATATAATTCAAAAATTCTTCTTTTTGCTATATTTTTATAGATTGTATTGTATTTCCTTTTCTTCATTCTTATCAAGGTTCTTTACATAAAATACAATATTGTCTCCTAAATGATGATTTACCTTTGGTATAAGAACCTCAATAGTTTCTTTCCTATATTTATCTATAGATATTACTACTGGAGAAGTTAAATTATAACGAATTCTAAATTTTAATGCCTCATATTGATCTTTTATATTTATATATTTAGTTCCTACTTCAAATTTTCTAACATAAGGAGAATGATTTTTAATTGTAATTAAAACTTTCTTTTCATAAATTATATTATTTACATCAAAAGATGTTTTTATTTCTACATTCCATACATCCATTAATTCTTCACTCATAATAATTTTAATGAACCAGTTACTTTATTAATCTTTTCTTCTATATCTGGGCCTATACCTATACAAGTAATAGTTCCAGGCTCTAATTGAGTTAATCCTGCATCTTTTATTAAAACAGTATTTAAATCTAAAGATATAGATTGATTATATATATTCATTAATTCATCTAAATTCCTTACATATACAACAATTTTCTTTGCACCTTCCTCCCTCCATTTTTCTACTATATCTTTATCCTTTTCTAATTGATTTAAAACAGCTTCAACAGCAGCATGAGCTACCTGGGTACATAATTTCCCTTTTCCAATGTCCAAATCTTTTCTAACTACAATTACTAATTTATATACCATCTAATTCCTTTAATTTTTCCAATAATAATTTGTATCTATAATTATCTATCTTTTCATTTATATATTCTTCATTTAATTTCTTATTTATTTCATTTAGCTTTTTATTTATCTCATCTAATAAATTATATATGTTTTTTATATCATTTGAAATATTATTATATTTATCTTCTAACAAATTCAATCTATCTTCAATTCTTTTATTTTCTGCCTTGTTATTTTCAATTTCGGATTTTAATTTATCTATATCTTCTTTTATACTATCTAAATATTTTTTAAAACCAAGTAGAACTTCATTATATTTTTCAAGTCCCAGTAAATTGTTAATTATTTTATCATAATCTGTATCACCCATATAGTTTAATATTTTTTAGATATTGATAAAAATTATGATAATTAGACTTCATCAAGCATTATCATCATTTATAACATATCTTATATTTTTCTATATATTTGATTTTGATAAAATATCTTCAATAATTATATCAATAATAGTTGGGCTTATTTGCGTACTACCAGATTATGATTATAAAATTTATAACTGGGCAAATAAACAATATGAGATTATTAAAAAATCAAAAATTTTAAAATATCTATTATATCCATATTATTTATTTATTTTATTTTTACTGAAATTATTTAAACATAGAGGCTTTACTCATTCTATATTCCCAATAATAATATTTTTTCTTTTAGGATTTTTTATAATGAAAATATTTTATTTATTTTCTTTAGCATTTTTATTACATATTATTGAGGATTCATTAACAGTATCTGGAATTACTCCATTATATCCATTATCAAACTATAAATTTGTTATACCAATTTTAAATAATAGAAAAAATAGAAAATTACAAGAGTATCTATCCTATATAACTTATATTATATTTTTTGCAATAATTCTCTTATGAGGATATTTATAGCAATAGATCTACCAGAAAAGATAAAAGATGAAATAGAGAAAATCAGAAAGGGTTTAAGAGGTATATATGGGAAACCTGTTGAAAGAGAAAATTTTCATATAACATTAAAATTTATTGGAGATGTACAGCCAAATATATTTGAAAAAATAAAAGAAGAATTAAAAAATATAAATTATAATAAATTTAGTATAAAAATTGGTAATATTGGAACATTTGGAGATAGAGTAGTTTGGATAGGTGTATATGAAGGATATGAAGATATAATTAATTTACATAATTTAATAGATGAACAACTATATAAAATAAAAATTGATAGAGACTACAATTTTTCTCCGCATATTACATTATATAGAATAAAAGAAATAATAAATAAAAAAGAATTTAAAGAATCAATTGAAAAATTATCTAAATATATATCTGATGATATTTTAATAGATAGATTTTATATAAAGCAAAGTATATTAAGACCTGAAGGTCCCTTATATATAAATATGGCGGAATACAAATTATTATAAATATTATTGATAATCTATTTCTATAATGGCTTCAAACTTATTACCAGAGATTAAAGCAAGAAAATTCGATAGGATATTTATATGCAGAAAATGTGGAGCTAGGATTAGAGCAAATCCTGAAAAAGTAAGAGCAGGTCTTGTTAGATGTAGAAGATGTAAATCAACAGCATTAAGACCAAAGAAATCAGAAATTACGTTGGTTACTGGAAAAACAGCTAAGTAAATGAGTTATAATCTATATATATCAAACAGCAGTATTTTTAGCATATTAATAATTTTTTTAGCTATCATATAATATTTATACTTCTAAAAATTTTTAAAAAAGAAAATACTGATTATAAATTTATTTATGGAATGTTTAGGACAAAAAAATTAATGGAAATAATGAAAAAAATATCTAATTCAAAATTTTCTAAATTTTTATCCATATCATCATTAATTTTAGGTCCTATATTAAATATCGTTAGCGGTTTTCTTCTTATTTTTTGGAATTTTAACAAAAACTCCAACATATGCCCCAGCATTACCTGGTATATCATATGGTCCTATAACATTACCTATAGCACAAACAATAATTGCAATCTTCATAGCAGCATTTATACATGAGTTCTCGCATGGTGTTTTAGTATATAAAAATAACTTAGATTTAAAATCTTGGGGATTCTTTTATTTAGGACCATTAATAGGTGCTTTTGTTGAACCTGATGAGAAAGAAATTGAGAAATTGAATAAAAAAGAACAGATAAAAATATATAGTGCAGGTGCTGCTATAAATATAATTGCTGGATTAATATTTCTACTACTATTTCTATTTTCTATATATATAATTTCTATATTTAATTTAGCAACACCATATGTAAAGATATTATATACTCTCCCAAATACATATGCATATAATGTTATCCCAAATAATACAATTTTATATTCTATCAATGGAAATCAAATATTATACTTAAATCAAATTGAAAATGCTTTAAATAATACAGAACCTGGTGAATATATTTTATTGAATACAAGTGCAGGATTATTTAATATTAAGTTAACTAATAAAGATGGTAAACCATTTATAGGAATTGTAACTGAACAAGAATATAATTATAAAATTCCTGGAACTGATTTTTTTGAATCATTATTATTTTGGTTATTTGTAATAAATGTTGGACTTGGAATTGGTAATATGATACCAATATATCCATTAGATGGAGGAAAAACGATGGAATCTATATTAGAAATATTCTTGGATAAAAAAGAATCGAAAATGATTACTACATCTATATCTATAATATTATTAGTCCTAATATTATATAATATATCTTTTATTCTCTAGAAACTTTCCTCATAAATATTTTATCAGTTAATAGATTATATATATCACCAACATAATCTACCTTTCTTCTTATATCATAATTTTTAAATTCCATATATAACATGTTTTGATATATTTCATATATAATTTCTCTAGCTCTCTCAGCAAACTCTAAATTATTCTTTAGCATTTCTTCTATTGATTTTCTATATAGTTCCCCAACAAAATCCATCAATCCCATAATATATGAATACTCATCAACATTTAATTCATCATTTTTTGGTATTCTATTATTTAATATAAAATTATAGAATATTTTTGCTTCTGCATATTCTTGATAACTTATCATGGCATTATTATATAATCTGGGTTCTTCTCTTACAATTTTGTCCATTTCTTCTTTATACTTATCCATTTCGATCATATATTCATTTGCAGATTTTATATCACCTCTTATTACTGAATATATTATTGATTTTGATGTTCTATTTAATTTTACTCCTACTTCAATTATTTTATCTTTTTTATCTTCAAATTCTCTAAATTTTTCTTTTAAATTTTCTATATATTCTTTTTCTATCATTCCTTTATTTTGAGAATAAATGTTTTATATACATTGTGGCAAAAGAACCTTTATCCAAGATAAAAGAAATTGCTATAATATTATCCTTTATATTATATTCCAGGTTTCTTATTTCTGATAGAATATTTCTTTCTGTTGATAATAATGTTAAAGATGGTTTATCTTCAAATTTTAGTTCTTCATAATTTATTCCTTCTTCATTTAATATATCTTTATATATATTCTTATCTTTTATATCATATCCAATTAATGGAAATTTTATATCCTTTAATTTTTCAATTTCTTTTTTATCCTTAATTATATAAAATCTTCCAATTTTTGTTTCTATAAAATAATTTTCTCCATAATTATTTTTTATATAATTAGATAATAATTTATTCCATAAGTATGATTGATATGAATGAACAAACATCTTTAATATTCTCTTTGGTATATATTTTAATGCCCTTTTATAATTTCTCTCTTTTGATAAATAATTTAATAATGATCTTTCAACATCCAAATAATTTGGAAATATTCTCAATGCTTCTTTAAATTTACTCCAATTTTCATATAAAAATTTTCTTGCCTTTATTGCGTCCTCGCTTTTTTCATTTTTATAATCTGTTAAAAATATTTTTATTGCATTTTCGTAATTCCTTTTAATTATATATTTCCCAATTATATAATTATTTCCCCTATTTCCAAATCTTTGATCATCAAAATAATTGAAATAATATTTATCAAATGTTTCTATATTTTTATTGAATATATTAATTTCTTCATTGCTTAATTCTCTTATAGTTATTCTAAAATAGTTATATTTTATATCAGAAATCTTTAGTGGTTCATCATATGATCCTACATATTTTAAATATACATTCCCAAAATTATATTCATCTTTAAAATCATTAAAATTTCTTATAGCAATATATTGTTCTGATAATGTATTTTTATCTTTTTCTCCTGCAAAATATATTTTTCTTTTTGAAATATGTAATTTCCTTGCAATTATTTTAATTGCATTTATTGTATTTATATTTCTTTTTCTCATTAAAAAATATCTAAATGTTTCCCCCTCTTTCTTTTTATCTAAATCAATTATTTCTTTAACAATAAAATCCTCTGGTTTTTCTTTTATTTTCATTTATATTCTAAACTCCCATTCCCACATTTCCTTTGCTAACTTTCCATCATACATAAACTTATCAATATTAATATTCTTTCTTCTTTCTTGTATTTTACTTAGAAATTCCCATATCTTATTAACAGTATATTCTTTCAATTCTCCTGTTGTTAATTCACCCATAATATATTTCTCCCTTATTTCCTTTAATTTATTATCATCTTCTTCAAATAATACAGATAACCAAAAATATGAAACATCAATATCAGGATTTCCTCCATATTTTCTATGTTCTTCTAATGTACTTCTTCCACCAGAAAATGCATATTTAAATATTTTATATTTTATTGTATCATAATCATCATCAACAAATATAGCAGATTTTGGATCTGAGGCACTCATTTTTGTATATGGACCTTGTAATCCCCATACAAATTTTGATAAAATTGTAGAAGCTTTATAATATCCAAATTTTTCCGCAATATCTCTTTGTAATCTAAAATATGGATCTTGATCAATTCCACATGGAATCAACGGAATATTTCTTTCAAAGAATGTTGGAACAATTTGCAATGCAATATAAAATGGTAAACCAATTGTTGAACTATCATCAAATCCAAAAACAGATTTTGCAGTATTTAAATTTATTTCTCTTGCAATATAAATTGCAGCTTTATACATGTTTTTTATATATTCTGAATCTATAAATATGAATGTTTTATCAGGATCAAATCCTAAAGCTGCTATTGTTTTTGCATCTTCTAATGCATATTCTCTTATTTCTTCATAATTATTCGCTTTCTTTTCCCAATATTTTTCTTCATCAGGTATTTGTATATATACATTTACATTAAATTTTTCTTGAAACCATTTAGTTAATAAAAATGGAATTAAATGACCAATATGCATCTTACTTTTAGAAGGTGCCCTTCCAGTATATAGAAAAAACCTTTTTCCCTCAATATATTTATTTAATAATAAATCAAAATCTCTATGCGCATAGAAAAATTTTCTTCTTAATAAAACATGTAAATCACCAGTTAGATATTTTAAATTATTTAATATAACATCATCAATTTCTTTAACACCAAAGAATTTTATTAATCTTTCATAATCTTTTTCTTCCTTTATATTTACATCATATATATTTATAATATCTTTATATTCATTCATTTATCAAATATCAAAATTAATTATATAAATATGCCGCGGTGCCCGAGCGGACCAAGGGGTATGGCTCGAGACCATATCCCCGAAAGGGGGCGTGGGTTCAAATCCCACCCGCGGCGCTTATAAAAATTTAAATTGAAAAATATAAAATGGATGAAAATTTATCAGAATTCTTAAATAACCTAAATATTTATTCAAAAATTGCATATATATCTAGTATTTTTGGTTTTTCATCATATTTATTATTTATAATTCTCTCTATTTTTTCCACATATAATAGTACTATGAGTCCATTTACATTAATATTTAGTCCATTTCTATCCTTATCAATATTATATATTTCTCTTAATTTAATTTCTCTAGGAACAATTTTAATTATATTAATTATTATTTCAATTATTTCATACTTTATATCTATAGAATACTTAAAGAATATATTTAGGACAATTGAAAAAATAATAAATAAAGAATATTATCCAAATAATTTGTTTTCAATAATATATATTGGAATACTTATATCTATTTTTATTACATATCCTGGATTAATAATTATTGGAATATCAAATTATTTAATATTAAAGAAATTATATAATATTGTTATTTATTTAAGAAACCAAAATATAAATAAATATTTTAAAATATCTATAATAGGATCAATATTTCCATTATTATTAATATTATCATTTATTGGGTTTTATTATATTAATAAAGAATTAAGTAAATATAATTTATATAGTAATTCTTTTTAATTCTTCTTCTATATCTTTTAATTTTTCTCCTAAATTATATATAGAATCTCTTCCCTTTACAGTTATTAAATTTCTATCTACTACATAATCTGCATTTGTTACTAATTTTACCCCATAATCTGAAAAATATTTTAAATATTGTGGATATTCATCATAATTATATGTTATTGTTCTTCCAGCCAATAAACCAGACTTTAAAAAAGCTATTTGGGATAAAGAGGATAATATAACTGTCCTATATGAATCTATAAACCTTGTAAATATCGCTTGAGATTCTACATCCAAAAATTCTTTATATCCCTCATCAGAAATATATATTAACCTATCAAAATGATTTTCTTTCATTAAAAATATTTCATGTACATCAAAATCTGGTAATACTTTACTTTTATATTTTCCTATTCCAATTTTTCTATTTTTTATAGCAATATATGTTCTGCCATCCAATATATCTAAGAAGTTAAAAAGGTCATCTTCATCAAATCCCTTACTTGGTAATATTATTAAATTCATTTTCATTAAATATAAGTATCTTCTAACATATTAAAATTTTTATTTTTCAAAATATTTTAAATGGATATATGCAAAACATAAGAATTGATGATTTAAGAAATGAAAATATTGAAGATAATAAACATAAATTATTAGAAATAAAACTTATATTAGATAATCCAAATATAAAGATAGAACAAATATATTTTTGGCTAGTAGATTTTATTAGAGATAGTTTAAAAATGAATATTAATAAATTATCAGATGATTTCACATCATCTGTTGCATCTTCATTTTTTGGAGAAATGGGACAAAGATTAACAAATATACTAAATAATGCAAGATCATTGGCAGAATTAATTAATACATTGACAAGAACAATTATTTCTATTTTAAATGAATATAAACAACTATATTCAATATATGTTTTATATGAAAATTTATTATCAAAAAAGTCTGAAGAAGCACTTGCAAGTTATTTAGCATTAAAAGATAGATGGTTATCAAATGTTGATTCTACAAGAGGTGCAGGTTCTTTAAGAAATTTACAGGCATCAAGATTCCCAAGTATTGTAGATTTATTTCTTCTAGCAGATCTAAAATCTGAACTAGAAAAATTTAAGAATAAAAAATTAATAGGAGAAGAATTATTTAATTCATTATTTAATAATCAAGAAAATACTGTTCCAAGAGATTTAAATGAATTACTTAATAATGGAATAATAAATAGAAGAATATATAATTTATTAAATAGTAGGTTAATAGAATTTTATAGCTGGCTTGAAAATAATAAAAAAGTTTTATATGATAGAATTAATTTATTAAAATCTTATTTAAAACATGAATTAAGTTCATTATTATATTATGTTGAATTTGCAAAACCGTATTTTAAATTTGCAAGAAAATTATTACAAAATCCGGATCAACCTGTAGATGTTGTAAATGCATTTGAAACAGCAATTATAAATATATCATTAATAGCAAATCAAAATGAAATAAAATTAAAAAGATATGATGAAAAAGAGGGAAAAGAAATAGAAAAATCTTACATACCATTATATGAAATTGATATGACAGCAAGGGCAATACCTACTATTGTTGGAACTGGAAGATTTGATACCTATACAAGAATGTATTCATTCCTAGGAAGGATAGATATAATACTCAGAGCTTATTTAGTTGAAAAAGAAGAATATGATTCAATAATAATAAATCAAGAAAGTGAGGATTTAGCATATATAACTGGATTAACAGATGATTATATAAAAAGTATGTCTGATTTAATTTTGGAGATGTTTCTATATGATATAATAAAAAATGATGAGAATTTATTAAAAATAGTTGCTGAAAAATCCAATGCAAAACCTGAAGAAATAAAAAATGATCCTTATAAAATAATATGGACAAAAGAACTTGTAGAAGAATTGGAAAAGGATGAGAGAATAAAGAGAGCATTATCAAGTATTACTTGGATAAAAAAATATTTAGAAAGTGAAAAAAAGGAAGAAAAAGAAGAAAAAAAGGAAGAAAATAAAGAGGAAAAGAAAGAATCAGGTATTTCATTAATATTTCCAACCTTAGGAAATATTGTAATATGGTTACTTAAATTTATATCAACTTTTGGTAAAGATATTAGCAATATTGAAAAAAATGTAAAAAAGAAAGTTATTGAAGAAGAAACAAAACCAATAATCGAAGATACAAAAGAAAAAACAATAGATACTGCATGGAAAATATATATGATATTTAAAAAGACCTTCAATATGTTAAACTATTAAATTCGGAGAGACCATTATATATAAATGAATGAAGAAGATAAAAAACATCTTAATGAAAATGAAGAAAAAAAATATCCAAAGGAATTATATAATAGAAGGATATCTACTAGTACAAGTCCTCAAAACGTAAATCAATTACAAGAATATTTATCGAAGATATCTTCAGGATATCCTGGAGTAGAAATACAAACATTTTCTTTTTCCAGGCAATGGTCAAATATACCAAGACAAATATTTGAAGAAATTGCAAGAAATGCAAAAATAAATAATGTAGAAGTTACAATTCATGCTCCTGAACAGGATTTCCAATTACCCGCAACGGATGAAAGAGGAAATATAAGAGAGGATAATATAAAACAGATGGCTTATAAAACATCAGCAATATTGGAAAGCGCAGAAATAATGTCAAAAATTTATGGAGAACCAATTAAAGTAAATATGCATGCTGGAGATCTTACATTAACAGAATGGGATAAAGATTTTGAAAAGAGATTAAAAGATGAATTATTAAATAATTATGAATTTAGAAGATCTTTTGCAGAAAAATTATATAGATTAGGATATATAACATCAGAACAATATAATATATTAACTAGTAAAAATATTGATATAGAAACATTAGAAAAAAATGTACCATCATGGGCTTTTGCAAAACAAGAAGCTGCATATATTAGTTTAGGTGGAAACTATGAATATTTAGGATTTGTTATGCCTGGAAGATATTTAACTGGTGCCGTAGAAAGGGCAATAAAACTTTCTGCTGTTGATGAAATTTATAAAGAAAATGAAAAAATCTGGATGAATATATTTAATGATATTGATAAAGATTTTAATTCAATAAAGAAATATTTATTAGATAATAATCAATTAATAAGTTATTTTGGATATAGTACTGTAGATCAGAAAAAAATAGGAGAATTTTTATATAATCTAAATAGATATAAATCTTTTTTAGAAAAAGTAAAAGAATATATTGATGCAATAGAGAATAATATAAATGATATTGCAGATCCAAAGTTAAGAGATGCTGCAGAAAAAAAGATATTCTTCTATAAGCAACGTTTTGAAGAAAATTTGAAGAAAATAGAAAATTATGAAAATGAAATATCAAAATTTGCTAAGGAAATTATACAAAATAATAGTAGTTCAGCATATAAAGATTATCTTATAAATAAAATGTTTGATTTTGTAAATGATATAAATTCATCTATAACAAACACAGATTACTTATTATCTCAACTAAAAACTACAGTATTTTCAGAATTTCCAATTCCAATTGTAAAACCATATCAAGAAGTTGCAATAAAAACAGCTCCAGAAGTAATAGCCGAGGGAGTTAGAATGCTAATTGAAAGGGAAATAAGTAGAAATCCAAAAGAATGGTATAAAGATTTTGATAAGTATTTAAGTTATATAAATATTGAAGAATCGTATCCTGGAGCACCTGCTACAAGACCAGATATATGGAAAAAATTATTAAATAATATAAGAGAAGAAGTAAAAAAGGTAATAGAAGGTTATCCAAAATTGAAAGAAGAAATTGAGAAAAAATATGGTAGTTTAGATAATTTTGTCAAAGAAAGAATAGGAGCTACATTGGATGTAGGACATGTAAAAATGTTTGAAAAATATGGATATAAAAAGGATGATATATTAAAATGGGTTGAAGAAATTAAACCAGAAATTAGGCATTTGCATGTTCATGAAACACAAGCTGGAGAAGACACTCATTTACCATTGGGAATGGGATGGGATGATATAATTGCATCAGAATTAGAGAAACTTAGAGATATATTAGAAAATAAAAAAGTAACAATTGTACATGAACCTGGTGGATATTATGCTAATCAATTTCATAAAATGTATGGAAGTGAATATTCTAATTTATTAGCAGGTGCTGGGCCTTATGATATATATGGAAATATTCCATATCAATTTACTACATCATTACCATATGGAGGAACACAAGTTATTCCAGAATATATTCAATATACAAGATATTCTCCATATTCTGTTTCAATATTCTCACAGTTACCAACGGATCTTGGAGGAACTAGTAAAAGGCAAGAAACTTTTTCTGGAGAAAAAGCTGATTAATAATTTAAAAATATTTTTAATTAGTTTTATTTATGAGTATAATAGATAAAATAATCTCATATTTACCAACTGTTGAGGAACCAAAAAAATTATTATCTTTAAGAGAAAGAGTATATAATACATTATTAGTAATTGCATTATATACTGTTTTAGCATCAATACCTTTATTTGGAATATCTCCAGAAGTTTCTGCAAGACTTGAACAATTTTTATGGTTATTTGGATCAAATTTAGGAACTTTAGCAAGTGTAGGAATTGCTCCAGTAGTTGTTGCTGGAATTTTTATGCAATTATTAGTTGGCCTTGGAATAATAAATATTAATATAAATAATGATGAAGGAAAAACAAAATTTGATAATTATACAAGATTCATTGCATTAATATTTATTATATTAGAAAGTATAATTTTAATTGCAAGTGGAAATATAGCACCAAATATATTTTTGGGAATAAATCCAATAATTTTATACATTATTTTATTTTTACAATTATTTATTGGAGGATTTATTATATTATTATTAGATGATTTCTCATTTAAATATGGAATTACATCTGGAATAAATATTATTATTTTAACTGTAATAAGTATTGCATTAGCTTTAAGATTATTTAACCCCCTTTCTCCTCCATCTAGCTCACCAAGTTTATTTGCACAACCAACAGGATATATACCAGAAGGTATTTTATATTTATCACAAGGAAATATTAATTTAGGTCTTGCATTTTTATTTGCTGCAATAATTACTATTGGAATATTAATATTCGCAGTATACTTACAATCACTAAAAATAGAAGTCCCATTATTATATTTAAATATTAATGGAGAAATAATCAAATATCCAATACAATTATTATATACTTCTGTAATTCCTGCAATATTTATTTATGCATTAATAATTGAATTACAATCTTTATTTGGATTCAATCCTAATAATCCAATTGTACAATTATTATCTCCACCAAATATAATAATAAACATTGGACAGTTTGGAATTAGTTATTTATACCTTCCATTCAATATATTTCATATAATATTTTATTTCTTATTATTTACAATTGGCGGAATGTTTATATCTAAATTCTGGATATATGCTACTGGTTTAGATCCAAAAAATTTGGCAAATTATTTAACAAGCAATCCAAATTCTCCAGTATATACAAGAGATCCAAGAATTGTAGAGGATATGTTAAAGAAATATATAGACCCTATAGGATATTTATCTGGATTTTTAATGGGATTACTAGCATCCTTGGGTGATATACTAAGTTCTGCAGTATCTGGAGTAAGCATATTATTATTAATAGTAATAGCTGGACAAATATATAATGACTTGAAGAGGGCAGATGCGTTATATTTAATACCATTAATTGGAAAATATCTAAAATGATAGATTTATTGTTCTTCTATGTATTATTTTTGGTTATATTAGTAACTATAGTAATAAAAATAATTGAAAGACTAACTGGAATAAAAGAACATCAGAAAAAATTACAAGAAATACAGAAAAAATACATTGAAAGTTTTAAATCTGGAAAAATAGAGGAATTAAATAATATTATGGAAGAACTTACAAAAGTATATTCAAAAGTAATGAAACATACAATGATTGTTACTATAATTGGGATAATTATATTAATTTTTGTTATTTTCGGCTTTCAATCAGGGTTCTATGTTACAAATATAAATAATACAACAAGTGTACTAATAACAAATCCAATATTATATAACCAAGATTTTGCTATATATTATAATAAGAGTTTTCTAGGATTTTATCATGCAAATTACAATATAATAAGTTTAAATGGAACATACGAAGCAAAATTATTATCTATAAATTCTATAACAAACACATTACCATTTAATTTGCCAATAATAAATATAAATTGGTTAAATCCTTTAATTCTATATATAATATTATATATTTTGGTACAGATTTTCTTATTAATATTTAATATCATTTACTCAAGATTTATAAAAAAATCTAAAATAGATAATAAAAATGGCTAAGACATATTTAATTAGAAAAACACCCTCTGGTAGAATATCCATAATTGTAAAATTAAGAAAAGGAAATGTACCAAGATGCGCAATATGCGGAAGAAAATTGCAAGGATTACCTGCATTGCATCCTTCAAAATATAGAAGATTAAATTTATCACAAAAAAGGGTTAGCAGAAAGTATGGAGGATATTTATGCCATAAATGCTTAGAAAATTTATTAAAGGAAAAGGTAAGGGAAAAAATAAAAATATTAAATTCTAATCAATAAAAATGCTACTAGACATTGGTAGAGTATGTATAAAATTAAAGGGAAGAGAAGCTGGAAGATACTGCGTAGTAATCGATGTAATTGATAATAATTTTGTATTGGTAGATGGAGATATAAAAAGAAGAAGAATAAACATAAAACATTTAGAACCTACAGATAAGGTATTAAATATAAATAAAGGAATAAAAACTGAAGATTTAATAAAGGAAATGCTAAAAAATAAAATACCAGTATCATATTGGAAATTAAAAAGAGAAAATTTATTGACAAGTGAAATAATAGAATTATATAAACAAAACTTTGGAGAAAAATGGGAAGAAATTGCAAAATCTGTTGGATCTCCAAGCAAAGGAAAATTGATAATATAAATTTTTTATAATCTATATAAATCATATTTGATAAGCATTAGCTTATATTTTCCAAATTTTATATACCATGCATGGAAGGTAAATTATTAGCAAGTATATTTATAATAGTTGGTACATTAATAGAACTATACTTATTATGGAATCCATCATTTTTTAGCAATGAATATATAAAATTCGCGGCTGGAAGTTTTGTTGTTTTAGATGTACTTGCACTTCTTCAGATTTTATTAACTATATAATTTTTTGAATAATTATATTTTAGGGCCCGTAGTCTAGTGGTAGGATTCTGGCCTCGCTAGCCAGAGGTCCCGGGTTCAAATCCCGGCGGGTCCAGATAAAATTAACAATTTCCAAATATTTAAAGTACTAAGAAAAATAAAATTATATGAATATATACCAAAAAGAAATAAAAGTAGAAACAAAAGGTCCATATGATTTTATAGATATAACAGATAAGGTTAATGAATTATTAAAAGAATCTGGAATAAAAAATGGAATAATATCATTATTTTCATTACATAATACTGCATGTATAATAATACAAGAAAATGATAAAACAATATTTAAGGATATTGAAGAATTCTTTAATAGAATATTACCATTAAATATAAAATATCATCATAGTTATGAGGGAAATATTAATGCAACGGCACATATAAAAACAAATTTATTATCTCAATCTTTATGTATACCAATAAAGGATGGAAAACTCTTGTTGGGAACATGGCAAAGGATAATATTTTTAGAATTATTTGAATCTAGAGAAAGAAGAGTATTCATAACAATAATTGGAGAATAAAAAAATTATTAATAATGTAAAAGCATCCTTTCTCTTTTATTATTAAGAGGATTCTCTCTAAATAAAAAATAATATGATTTACTATACACGCATCTATTAATAAGTTCCGCTACACGTTCTGGTCCAATATCAAATATTTCTTCGATATAATTATACCTAAAATACTTTTCTGCAAATTCTCTTCCTGAATTTTCATAACGTTTATAATTTATATTCATATATTTTAGCATTTTTTTAATTGAGCTTCTCTTATTTTTAAATAGCATAATTAATTCCTCTCCATAACCCAAATATTCCAATACTTCTTCAATTTTTATTTCTCCTACTTCACATACTCTAAGATTTTCACATTCTTTTATAAATCCTTTTGTAAAATAATATATAGCTGCAGGATTTATATTTTCTATATCATCTCCTATTATACTATCTAAACTATCTGATTTTCTCATGATTATATCTTTAAAAGAAAGACAAATAAAAATATCCTTATATTATTTTCTATGACTGAAAAACTTTTCTGGCAGGATCAATATTTAAAGGAATTTGAAGGAAAAGTTGTTGAAATTAGAGGAAAAGAAGTTATTTTGGATAGAACTGCATTTTATGCAAGAAGCGGTGGTCAACCAGGAGATACTGGAGAAATAAATGGAATAAAAGTAATAGATACGTATTATGATGATAAAGGAAATATTATACATTTATTAGAAAAAGAACCAAATTTTAAAGCTGGAGATATTGTTAAAGGAAAAATAGATTGGGAAAGAAGGTATAAATTAATGAGATTACATACAGCTTTACATATATTGTCTGCAGTATTAAATAATATGTTCGGCAATGTAAAAATTACCGGAAGCCAAATATATGAAGATAAAGCAAGAATAGATTTCGATTTAGATAAATTAGATGATGAATTAGTAAAAAAGATTGAAGAAAAAGCAAATGAAATTATTAATAAAGATTTACCTGTATATGCAAAATTTGTAAGCAAAGAAGAAGTTGAAAAAATGCCACAATTAAAAAGATTAATGGATGAAAAAAGATATGAAAAATATGATGTTCTAAGAGTAGTTGGTATTGGAGATATTGATATACAATTAGATGGGGGAACTCATGTAAAATCTACAAAGGAAGTGGGAAGAATAAAAATTATTGGAAGAGAAAATAAAGGAAAAAATAATAAAAGGTTAATTATTACAGTTGAATAGTTTCTCTTTTCTAATCTATACTATCTAATTCCTATATTTAACCTCTTTTTTAATTTAAATGAACTTATAAAATTAGAAGTTTTTCCAATAATTAAAAAAATTAATAACTATTGTATTGGCTGTTTTATTTCATAAGGTTTCCATCCCATTTCTTTTCTAAAATTATTTATTAATTCTATTGATTTTATCTTTTCTTCTTTAAGCATATCTCTTTTTCTTAATACACCCATAAATAATGCATATAATCTTGCATTAACTGTTTTTGGAGATAGACCATATTTCATATCTTCCCTTAATTCTTCTAATATCTCTTTAACCTCTTCTGATCTATCTAATCCTTTATTTCCTATATCTTTAACTTTCTTCCCCAAATATAAATGACCTTTATCAACTACCAAAACTTTTCCATCACTAAATGTTATCCTTCCTTTAAATATTCTATCATAAAATTGCCAAGATTCTAGTACATCTGGTTCCAATACTCTTAACCTATTAAATATAAATCTTCTAATTTCATCAGTAGATATTTTTCCAAATCCTTCTATCTTTATCCAATCTTCTAATTCTTTTACAATTTGCTTTGCAACTTCTTCAGATGCTCCTGCATTAATTAATGAATTATATACTTTATCTTCTAAAAATTCCTCTTCTTCACCAGATCTTTTTATTACTTTTACCATAAATTTTTATTCTAAATTGATATTAATAAAATATTATTTATAACAAAATTATAATTAAAATGAATATAACATAAATGATTCGAAAATTTCAATAAATGAATTTATAGAAAAATATTTGAATATAATAATTAAATTTAAAATATTATAAAATAAATTATTTAAATGGGTTTAGCAGAGATGAGAGAGCTAATAAAACCCGTAATAAAAGAAGTTGATTTTTCATATTTATCTGGAAAAGTTGTTGCATTAGATGCATTTAATGCTTTATATCAATTTTTAGCTGCAATAAGACAACCTGATGGTACACCTTTAAAAGATTCAAAGGGAAGGATTACTTCACATTTATCAGGTTTATTTTATAGGACAAAGAATTTGATTGAGTATGGAATAAAGGTAATTTATGTATTTGATGGAAAGCATCCAGAATTTAAGAAAAAAGAACAAGAATTAAGAGAGGAACAGAGAAAAAAGATGGAAGAAAAATATAAAAAAGCAATTGAAATGGGTATAAAAGGAGATTTAAAAAAATATGCAGAATTTACATCAAAATTGGAATTTAATATGGTGGATGAATCAAAAGAATTATTGGAAGCAATGGGAATCCCATACGTACAAGCTCCTTCTGAAGGAGAAGCACAGGCTGCATATTTAGTTAAGAAAGGAATTGCAGACTATGTTGGATCACAAGATTATGATTCATTATTATTTGGAGGATTGAGGGTTGCAAGAAATTTAACAATAAGTGGAAAGAGAAAAGTAAGAGGAGTAGAAGTTGAAATATCTCCAGAACTTGTTGAATTAAATGATATATTAAATTATTTAAAACTAGATTATAAAAAGTTAATATGGTTTGCTTTAATTGTCGGAACAGATTATAATCCTGATGGAATTCCTGGAATTGGAGTAAAAACTGCATATGAACTTGTAAAAAATAATGAAGATCCTGAAAGATTATTTAAATATGTTGGATGGGAAAAATATTATAAAGAAATTTCATGGAAAGAACTTGAAGAATTCTTTGAAGATCCACCAGTAATTGAAATAAATAAAGAAGATATAAAATTTGGAGAAGTTGATGAGGAAAAAATAAGAAAAATATTAATTGATGAACATGATTTTTCAGAAGATAGAGTAAATAAAGCTATTGAAGAATTAAAGAATGCATATAAAAAAGGTAGTCAAAAAAATATATTATCATTTTTTGGAAAATAGTCAGAATGGGTAAAATTCATCACCTTTCAGTATACTTTTTTCATCATCCATATGCTTTACTAATATATTCTTCAAAACATCTATAAGTATTAAATATTGGACCTACTGTTCTTATTGCATTTAATGATACATCTATATATTTATCATAATTATTTCTAAAGATATTTAATACATAATCTAACTTATTATAGAAATCTTCTACATCTTTTTCATCTGTATTTTTATTTATATCATAATTATTTTCTCCAAAGAACCATCCATTATAATCATCAATTATTATTTCTAAAGGCGATCCATCTCTTGAAAATAATGTAGGAGTACCATTTAATGCAGCCCTCATCCATGAAGTACCTGAAGCTTCAAATGGAGGTCTTGGAATATGTAAAAATAAATCTGTACCTGCTAAAATTGTCCTTTCTTGTTCATATCCTCTATTTAATATTAATCCAATTGGTGTATTTAATGTTGACATAATATCTAAAATCCATCTAATTGTATTTTTTACAAATTCATCCTTTGGATGGAATGAACCTGATAATAAAAATTGTATTTTATATTTTTTATCCAATTCTTCAAATCTTTCCAATCTCCATAATAACATATGAAATCTTTTATATTCAGTTAATCTTCTTTTTACAGTAATTAATATCCTATCTTCTCTAAATTCTTTATTTGAATATGAATTTACATTTATATAATCTATTAAATCTTTTCTTACAATATTTTTTACTTTTATAAATTCTTTCCTATTTATAGATTGAGCATATGCAAATTTTCCAGGTTCATTTCTCCATCCATTTAAATATGTATCATATAAATATTCAATCTTTTTATTTACCCATCTTAAATGATATATACCATTTGTTACATAATCTATCTTTTTATTATATACACTTTCAGTAATTATTTTATGTTTATATGATACTGCATTTACAAATCCAGATAATTCAAATAATATTTTTGTTAATGATAGTTTATTTGGAGAGATACTTTTTATTTCTCCAGGAATATCATAATATTTTTCTACTAAATTATAATCAAATGAATCATGACCTGCAATAATTGAATGAGTAGTAAATACAACTTTTTCTTTTACCTTATTTATATCCCTATATCTTTTATATAATTCTATTGCTAAAAAACCACCATGTGATTCATTTAAATGATATTTATCAATTTCTATTCCATAATTTTCAAAGAATTCTAATGCACCCAATCCTAATAATAAATCTTTTAATAATTTTTCTTCCTCATTTTCTTCATAATATAATCTTCCAGTTAATTTCCTTATAATTGGATCATTTTCTTGTAAATCTGTATCAAATAAGAATAATTTTGAATGGGATAATGGATATTGCCATACTTTAAAATATATTCTTTTATCTTTCAAATCTATATGAAATTTATCTTCAATTTCTAAAAAATATTCTAATGGATCATAACTTTCTTCTTCATATACTATTTCTTTATTTTTTATTTCATATTTTCCATATCCATTTTTATTTACAAATGTTACACCATATATTGGATATTTTAAATCATTTGATGAATAAAATAAATCTCCAGCCAAAATTCCCAATCCTCCAGCATATGTTGGTAATTTATCAATTGCAAATTCTTGAGATATAAAAGCAACTTTCTTCATATTCTTTATAATTTTAATAGAACTTTATATTTATTTAATACTACCTTCTCATGAAGAATGTTATAAAATTTTCCAAATATCAAATTTTTCTTCAAAGAATTTTTCCAAATCATTTATATTTATCCTTATTTGTTCTTTTGTATCCCTAAATCTTACTGTAACTGTATTATCTTTTAATGTTTGATCATCTACTGTAATACAATAATATGTCCCAATTTCATCCTGTCTTTTATATCTTATACCAATTCTTCCAGAATCATCATAATATACATCAAACTTTTTTCTTAATTTATTATATATTTCTTTTGCTAATTTTACCATATTTTCATTATTTTCTAATAATGGAAATACTGCAATTTGAATTGGAGATAAATAATCTGGTAATCTTAATATTCTTCCATCATAATTAATTAATAATAATGAAAATATATTCCTATCAACTCCAAAAGATAATTCTAATTCAACTGGAATAAATTTTGATCCATTTGGTCTTGTTAATATAAATCTTCTATCTTTTGATAATATAAAATGATTCCATAGATCATATCCAACATATATTTCATCCCCAATAAATAAATTTTCAACATCTTTTCTTATTTCTTCATCAACTTTATCAATTATTTCCCTATTAAATTTCAATACTCTGAAATGAATTCCTCCAACTTCTGTCCATCCAATTTCATCTAAATATATTTCTATATCAAAATGATACATATTATAGAAAGATTTTTCATTATCAGATAACTGATAAAATCTTATCCTTTCTTTTGGAATTTTTAATATATTTATATAAAATTCAAATACTTTATACAAGAAATATAAATAAAATTTATCTATTTTTGTTTCATTATATATTTCTTCTAAGCTTTTTTCAATATAAGGTAATTTCTTATCCCTATCTTTTACCAATAATACATTAATATATTTATCTTTATAAAATTCAAATTCATTTTCAAATGGATTATTATAATAATCAAAGAAAATTTGTAATTCTGCCTGTGTAAATTCCCTCATTCTTAATAATACATTTCTTGGAGATATTTCATTCCTAAATGCTTTTCCAATTACATATAATCCTAAAGGTAATCTATATCTATTAATTATTATTTCGTTTGGAAAATTTACATATGGACCTTGTGCAGTTTCAGGTCTTAAAAACATTTCATTATTCTTTAATTCAATATAATCTTTTATTAAATTATATAATTCATTTATATTAAAATCTATTTTTATTTCTTCGTTATTATTTAATATTTCCAAATAATTTATATCTTCTTCTTTTATTTCAATATTTTCTGGATAAACATAATATTCATTATCTTTAATCTTTATTATTATTTCTTTATTTTCATCAAAAATATATTTTTCATTATTTAAATTTATTGAATACAATTTTTTATTCTTCAAATAATTTTTTATTATATAGTTTAATTCTTTTTCATTTATTTTTCTATATTTTTTTATTAATAGATCTACTAAAAAACCATATTTTCTTTTTATTTCTTCTAAGATTAAGAATAAATCATATACAGGTCCTACATATATTGGAAACATTAAATTGAATAATTTAACATTTGATAATTTTGATCCACATTCAGGACAAACAACCCTTTCTTCATCAAATATTTTATTCATTTCTTCAATTGTTAAACTTTCTGCCCTAATATTTAATTTTTCCTCAATTAATTTATCTGCTCTAAATCTATGTCCATTTTTACATTCAACAATCGGATCATTAAATAATTCCAAATGTCTTGATGCAATAAATGTATTTTTATGCATTATTTCTGAAGGTTGTATTTCATATATATTATCAAATAATTTTCCAAAATATATTCTCCATAAATTTTCAAATCTTCTTTTTAATAATGTACCTAAAGATCCATAATCATAAAATCCAGATCTACTTCCATATATACTTTGAGATTCATAGAAAAATCCTCTATTAATAAAGAATTTTATTTTTTCATTTAAGTCCATCTAAAAAATATAATTAAAAAATTTTAATATTTTTCTAAATTAAAAATATTATTGATCCAATTATTCCTGCTAGTATTAATATATAATTAATATTTTCTGATACAACCAATGAAGATTTATTTGAAGGTTCATTTACAATTAAATTATATTGTGCAGTTCCAATATTTTGTCCATTTACATTGAAGTTTAATAATAATGAAGAAGATCCAATATATAATGGTAATACACTAAATTGTAATATATATGATTGATTTGGTTGTAATTGATCTATATTTATATTATTTGATGATTGTATTGGAATTTGATTATATAATATTTCTGGTACATTTCCCATTTGTTGTAAATTTATTGTAATATTGTTTAATGTTGTATTTCCTATATTTGTTATATTTAATGCTAAAATATATTCTGGATAATCTAAACTAAATTCTAAATTATTTCCAATTGGTCCATATGTAGTATTTATATTAATTGGTTGAATATTTGCTTGTAATTTAATTATACCATAATAAATGTATGTTTGAGTTACATTTAAATTAAATATTTCTGTTACACAATTAAATTGTCCATTTGTTAATGCAGAACATACAGTTATATTTCCATTATTTGAATATGGTAAACTTAAATTAAATGAATAATAATTTGTATTTAAATTATTATTTGAATATACATTATTGTTATTATAATATACATTTATTGATTGAATATTTTGATTTGATCCATTTACTGAAATTGTTGTATTTATATTTTGATTTGTTGCATTTAATATATTAATATCTATAATTGGAACCGTTATTCCTGATGAAGGTATATTTAAGTTAATTGTATTCGAATTAACACAATTTCCATTATAACATCCTTGTGCATATACTGAATAACTTCCTAGATATGAAACAATACATAAAGCATTTATATTTTGAAATTGATAATATGAATCGTAACAATATGGAGAATTATTTACATATAATGTATAATTTTGAGAACAACCTGTTATATAGATATTATATGAATTTTGAAAGTTTGAACTTTGCTGAGATGAGATAGAAATTTGCTGACCTACATTATAAGTATATGTTGATGATGCTGAAGATCCTGGTATTGAAGCTGTTACTGTTACTGAATATGAACCTGGAGATGTTGTTGGAGATGAATTTACATATAATGTTGCTGAACAGGAAGATCCACTAGTAGTACATGATGGATTAAGTGAACATGTTATACCAGAAGGTGCTGAACAATAAAAATTAACTGTTGTAGATAGTTCATAAGGATTATTTAAATTAACAGTCACTGTGGAATTCGTTTGAGTACCTGGACAAACTGGAGAAGAACTTGATGGATTTAATTGAACAGATGAGACTGAAACTACAGGCTGTATAGAAATACTAGGCATTATACCATTTGGGGGATATGATCTAGCAACTACCCATTCTACATATTGATAGGATTCAGAACCATCAGAATCCCCAGCACCTATTTCTAATGTACCATATTGGAAAGGATTATAATTTAAATTAGAATATGTATATCCATTATTATTTACATTATATGTATTTAATAATGTTAATGGAACCCATACTTGATTAGAATTATAAATATAATATCCTGTTTGTGCATAAGATGAATTAACTATTAAATATGAATAAATCGTTCCTCCAGATGTTGGGAAAGGTGTATAATTTAAATATTGATCTGTTACTGCAGATTTTAACATAGCCGCTCCACCAGTGGGGGGAGAACCATAATATTCAAATTGTACATATGTAGATAAATTAGATGCTGGTGTAACACCACCACAAGTAGTATCCATTCCTCCTGTAATATTTACTCCACCACAGTAACCAGGAATAGTTGCAATTTGATAAGCCTCAATTTGTTGATTTGTATTTCCAAATAATGCTATTACATTTGCATCTGAACTCTGAGTATAATACCAAGCTTCTTCAACAATCAAAGGTATTTCTGGAATATTCCAATTATTTGGAGGTAAAATATATGTACCTTCAGCAGTTTGATTGTTTAACATTTCAATACCGTTTGAAGTTGCTGTAGGAGACCAGGCCGCAGAAGTAACATATCCACTCCATCCATCAAATGTATTATCAAAATATCCATATACTATAAACACATCTTGTCCATTATCATATCCTGAAATTACCTGAGGAGATGTACCTACATATGGATAATACTGAGAATAATAATTAGCACTAGTAGGACCTATATACATATATATCGTTACATTACTATTAGCTGATATTCCTGTAGATATATTTATCCACCATACGTCACAGTATACTCCATTATAATTTAATTGACCTTCATACCATGAATAGATTTTTGGGATACTCTCAAGAGTTGTTGTAAAGTATATATTTGATCCATTACTATTAATTTCATTAAATAAATCAGCATTATTTATATATGCAAAACTATTACCAATATTTATACTTCCATTACATATTGCTATATCTTGTTGGAAAGGTGCTGGCGTTGCTTGAGATTGAGTATTTGTTATAGTAACTGCATACCAATTAACTTCTGAATCTAAAATAATTGAAGGCATTACACCATTTGGAGGATATGCTCTAGCTAATAAGTATTGAAAAACAGAACTAGAAGTGCCACTACTATGTGCTGTAACCAGTAATCCAATATATCCTTGTGATGCCATAGATGTAGGAGTTACGCAACTACCTTCTTGAGATAAAACCCCTAAAGAACTTCCATAGAATCCACAAGCATAACTTGAATTTGGAAATACTAGTGCAAGAATTGTAGGATATGTTATACTATTACCATTATAATTACCTGATGGCGCTATATAACTAGTTCCAGATTGCCATTGAATTGCATAGCCATTTCCATCAGTAACTATCATATCAACTTCTCCATTAGAATCTGATGAATCAGTTACCTGATTTTGATAAAGTATTCCAGCTTTAGTCCAACCACTATCTCCAGAATTTCCTGTTAAAGATAAAACTTTTGCTTCTACAATTGCGGGTATTGATATTGGCTGATTATAATACAAATATGTAATCATATAGTAATTATCCCAAAAATCTTGACCATTTGTATTAGATATTGTAACTCCATTATTTACTGAACACGATCCTGAAGCTCCTGAAGGATTACTCAGTACTGTACAAACTAAATTATTTGGTAAAGTTGCACCTGCGAAATTCCAATAATTATTAAATACGTAATTACCATTATCATATTCTCCATAGGTAGGTGATAGCTGGGGAGCTTCTCCCACGTATGGAAAGTATTCGGCGTAATAATTAGCACTACTACTTCCTATATACATATATATCGTTACATTACTATTAGCTGATATTCCTGTAGATATATTTATCCACCATACGTCACAGTATACTCCATTATAATTTAATTGACCTTCATACCATGAATATATATTTGGAGAACTTTCGTTTGTAGCAAAGTAAATGTTAGATCCATTAGCATTGATCTCATTAAATAATGTTGGATTATCCAAATAAGCAAATGATGAGCCAACACTTAAGGATCCATTACATATTGCTATATCTTGTTGGAAAGGTGCAGGAGTTGGCATATTTTGATTATTTGTTATAGTAACTGCATACCATCCCTGTGAATATACAAATCTTGGTATTAAAATAACCATTAATCCAAATATAAATATCTTTAATAATTTCATTTTTTATTATAGTATTATTTACTTATAAAATTTATCATAAAGTATAATTTACATAAATGGAAATTGAAATATTGTATCATCCTACAATTATCCCATAATATGTAACAATTTTTATTATATTAAAATATAGTAATTGAAGTATACAATTAAATTGTCCATTTGTTAATGCAGAACATACAGTTATATTTCCATTATTTGAATATGGTAAACTTAAATTAAATGAATAATAATTTGTATTTAAATTATTATTTGAATATACATTATTGTTATTATAATATACATTTATTGATTGAATATTTTGATTTGATCCATTTACTGAAATTGTTGTATTTATATTTTGATTTGTTGCATTTAATATATTAATATCTATAATTGGAACCGTTATTCCTGATGAAGGTATATTTAAGTTAATTGTATTCGAATTAACACAATTTCCATTATAACATCCTTGTGCATATACTGAATAACTTCCTAGATATGAAACAATACATAAAGCATTTATATTTTGAAATTGATAATATGAATCGTAACAATATGGAGAATTATTTACATATAATGTATAATTTTGAGAACAACCTGTTATATAGATATTATATGAATTTTGAAAGTTTGAACTTTGCTGAGATGAGATAGAAATTTGCTGACCTACATTATAAGTATATGTTGATGATGCTGAAGATCCTGGTATTGAAGCTGTTACTGTTACTGAATATGAACCTGGAGTTAGAGCAGATAGTGATATGGAAATTGAAGGCATTACATCATTTGGGGGTAAAGATCTTAATAAAACCCAATACAAATAAATATTACCACCGTCCTCTTGTTGTCCTATTGTTATTGGTAAACTAAATGAACCAGGTATTATTGTAGTACTTAATACCTGAGTATAATTTACTAGGAAATATGTATTACTACTAGAAAATCCAATACTATACATTGTAGGGACATAACTATAATTTACACTTCCCAAACTACTACTAGTTCCTACTACTAAACTAAATACACCAGTTCCCCCACCCGAAAATGCAGCACCATCATTATTTCCTCCAGCTATTATTCCTCCACCTGGTCCCATAAAGTATGTATTCGGAATATTTGCTGCTCCTACTCCCAGAACCATCCATTGATAACCTGTATTAGTGTTATAATTTGGAACAGATGCATAAATATCTACTACATTATTTTGTAAATTATAATTATTTGTAGTAGTTATACCATCGTTACCGTGGTTAGAACTAAGAGGTAGAATAATTGTATAATCTGTAGAAAATGAAACATTCTTTTGATTACCACATATATATGTCCAACCTGAAGGTAAAGAACTTAAACCCCCAAAATTTTGATAATAATTAAATACATAATTTCCATTATCATATTGAGATATACCTAAAACTTGTATTGGAGTACCAACATAAGGATAATACTGAGAATAATAATTAGCATTATTTGGTCCTATATACATATATATAGTTATCTTTGAATTAGCAGGTATTCCATTTGGTAAATTTATCCACCAAATATCACAATATACTCCATTATAATTTAATTGACCTTCATACCATGAATATATATTTGGTGTACTGTTATAAGGCGTAGCAAAATAAACATTTGATCCATTAATATTAATTAAATTAAATAATGTTGCATTATCTATATATGCAAAATTAGGACCAATATTAATATTGCCATTACATATTGCTATATCTTGTTGGAAAGGTGCAGGAGTTGGAATAGATTGAGTATTTGTTATAAAAATAGGATACCATCCCGATGGTAATTGGATAAATGAATTTACATATAATGTTGCTGAACAGGAAGATCCACTAGTAGTACATGATGGATTAAGTGAACATGTTATACCAGAAGGTGCTGAACAATAAAAATTAACTGTTGTAGATAGTTCATAAGGATTATTTAAATTAACAGTCACTGTGGAATTCGTTTGAGTACCTGGACAAACTGGAGAAGAACTTGATGGATTTAATTGAACAGATGAGACTGAAACTACAGGCTGTATAGAAATACTAGGCATTATACCATTTGGGGGATATGATCTAGCAACTACCCATTCTACATATTGATCTGTAGATATATCACCAGTGCCATCTCCCGCACCTATTTCTAATGTACCATATTGGAATGGGTTATAATTTAAGCCTGCATAAGTATATCCAGAGATTCCATTATTTATATTAGTAGTATTATATACATTATAGGTATATGTATCTAATAATGTTAATGGAACCCATACTTGATAAAGAGAATTATAAATATAATATCCTGTTTGTGCATAAGATGAATTAACTATTAAATATGAATAAACTGTTCCTCCATTTGGTGGAAAGTATGTATAATCTAAATATTGATCTGTTACTGCAGATTTTAGCATTGCTGCTTCAGAAGATGGTTGAGAAGCACCAATATAATATTCAAATTGTGCAAATGTGGATGAACTAGATGCAGGTGTATCACCACCATAAGTAGATCCAATATTACGTGCATAAATTTGTTGACTTGTATTTCCAAATAATGCTATTACATTTGCATCTGCTCCCCCATTATTATACCAAGCTTCTTCAACAATTAAAGGTATTTTTGGAATATTCCAATTATTTGGAGGTAAAATATAAGTACCTCCATATTGTCCATCATTTATCATTTCAATACCGTTTGAAGTTGCTGTAGGAGACCAGGCCGCAGAAGTAACATATCCGCTCCATCCATCAAATGTATTATCAAAATATCCATATACTATAAATACATCTTGACCATTATCATATTGCATAGTTCCAATAACTTGCTCATTAGTTCCTACATAAGGATAATATTGAGAATAATAGTTTGTATTATAACTTCCAATTGCCATATATATAGTTATCTTTGAATTAGCAGGTATTCCATTTGATAAATTTATCCACCAAATATCACAATATACTCCATTATAATTTAATTGACCTTCATACCATGAATATAAAATATTTCCAGAACTATTTACAAAATATACATTTTGCCCATTTGGATTTATTTCATTAAATAAAGCAGCATTATTTATATATGCAAAATTAGGACCTATATTAACATTGCCATTACATATTGCTATATCTTGTTGGAAAGGTGCAGGAGTTGGCATATTTTGATTATTTGTTATAGTAACTGCATACCATCCCTGTGAATATACAAATCTTGGTATTAAAATAACCATTAATCCAAATATAAATATCTTTAATAATTTCATTTTTTATTATAGTATTATTTACTTATAAAATTTATCATAAAGTATAATTTACATAAATGGAAATTGAAATATTGTATCATCCTACAATTATCCCATAATATGTAACAATTTTTATTATATTAAAATATAGTAATTGAAGTATACAATTAAATTGTCCATTTGTTAATGCAGAACATACAGTTATATTTCCATTATTTGAATATGGTAAACTTAAATTAAAATTGTTACTATTATTATAAGACTGAAGATTTACTATATTAAAGATATTAATATATAAATTTGGAATTTTTATTCCAATAGTTTTATATTTAAATTACTTCATGTCATATTAGATGAACAAGAATAAGTATAGCTTGTAGAAATATTAGAACTATTTAAATTAATTATTGTTATTGATGATATTTGATTTATAGGATAAATATAAGAAGTAGATGGAAGTGTTTGAGTAAATGAAGAACCTGTTAATGTTTGAGTTATGGAATAAATAGATGAAGAAACGATAGAAGTTGTTGTTGATGTAGAAGTTACTGTAGTTGTTGCTGTTGTATAAACAGTACTAGTAACTGTTTGAGTACTTGTGATTGTTGAATAAATTGTTGAAGTAGATGTTAATGTAGTGATTAAAGTAGTATATACAGTACTGATGACTGTATTTGTAGATGTTAATGTGGTTGTTACTGTACTAGTAACTGTATTATAAACAGTACTAGTTGTTGTAGATGTAGCAGTAACTGAAGATGTAACAGTTGTTGTTGTAGTAATAGTAGAATAAACAGTTAACGTACTAGTGATTGTAGATGTAGAAGTCAATGTAGTGGTTACCGTAGTAGTTATTGTTGACGTCTGAGTTACTGTAGAAGTTGAGGTCGTAACTGTAGAAGTTGTTTGAGTAGATGAGACAGAGACTGGTTGTATAGAAATACTAGGCATTACATCATTTGGAGGATATACTCTAGCTATTACCCATTCTACATATTGATATGATGTTTCAGAATGAGACATTTCAAGATATCCATCTCCTGCACTTATTTCTAATGTGGGATATTGATAAGGATTATAATTTAAACTAGAATATGTATATCCATTATTATTTACTGTATAAGTATCTAATAATGTTAAAGGAGCCCATACTATAGCAAAAGGAGAATAAATATAATATCCTGCTTGTGCATATGTTGAATTAATAATTAAATATGAATAAATCGTTCCCCAATATTCATAAAAAGGTATAAAACTTAAAATTTGATTTGTTACTGCAGATTTCAAGTACGTTACACCACTATAATAATCAAATTGTACAAATGTAGATAAATTGGATGCGGGAGTATTATCACTACTAGTATTTCCAATAAGACTTACATTAATTTGTTGATTTGTATTTCCAAATAATGATATTGCATTTGACTGCCCTCCAAAAGTATACAACCAGGCTTCTTCAACAATTAATGGTATTTTTGGAATATTTCCATTATTTGGAGGTAAAATATATGTACCTTCATTTTGCCCATTATTTAGCATTTCAATACCAAGTGGAGTTGCTTTAGGAGACCAAAATCCATAATAATTATATCCACTCCATCCATCAAATGTATTATCAAAATATCCATATACTATAAATACATCTTGACCATTATCATATCCTGAAATTACTTGAGGAGAAGCACCTACATAAGGATAATATTGAGAATAATAATTTGAAGAGCTATTTCCTATATACATATAAATAGTTACACCTGAATTTGCTGGAATTCCTTGAGGTATATTAATCCACCATACATCACATGTTACTCCATTATAATTTAATTGACCTTCATACCATGAATATAAAATATTTCCAGAACTATTTACAAAATAAACATTCTGTCCATTTGAATCTATTTCATTAAATAATGTTGCATTATCTATATATGCAAAATTAGGACCTATATTAACATTGCCATTACATATTGCTATATCTTGTTGGAAAGGCGCGGGTGTTGCCTGAGATTGATTATTTGTTATAGTAACTGCATACCAACCCTGTGAATATATAAATTTAACTACTAATAAGAAAATTATTGATGCAAATATAAATTTCTTTAACAACTTCATTGTTAATCATTATATTTTATTTTTATAAATCTATCGTAAAGTGTAACCATTATTCATATATAAACCTTATATATTAATCTTATTAAAAATGGAAATTGAAATTTTCCCAATAGGTGGATATTCATATATAGGAAAAAATATGAGTGCAATAAGAATTGATGATAAAATAATTATAATAGATATTGGAATAAATGTAGATAAAATATCTCAATTTGGAGAAAGAGAAGATATAACAGATAAACCATTAAAGGAATTATATGATTTAGATATAATACCAGATGACTCAATTTTAGAAAATTATAAAGATAAAGTAAAGGCAATAATATTAACACATGGGCATTTAGATCATATAGGAGCAGTAAATTTTATTGCACCAAAATATAATGCACCAATATATGCATCTCCATATACAATTGAACTAATAAAACAACAAGAAAAAGAATATGGAATTGTCTTACCAAATGATTTAAAGAAAATATCTCCAAATTCTTCAATTAAAATTTCAGAAGATATTTCAATTAATTTTATCAATATTACTCATTCAATTCCACAATCATTAATGATTGATATTCAAACAAATAAAGGACATATAGTATTTTCAGGTGATTTTAAATTTGATAATTTCCCAATCATTGGTAAAAAACCTGACAAAGAAAAATTAAAGAAAATTGGAAAAGAAGGAGTTTTATTATTAATTTCTGAAACAACAAGAGCAGATGAAAATTCAAAATCTCAATCAGAAATTATTGAAAAATATATGTTATATGATGTATTAAATTCAATAGATACAAAAGGAATAATTATAACAACATTTTCATCACATATTGCAAGATTAAAATCAATAATTGAATTATCAAAAGAAATAAATAGAAAACCAATATTTATTGGAAGAAGCTTAGGAAAATATATTAGCGCAGCAGAAAATATTAATTTGTATAATTTTTCTCAAGAAGCAGAAGTATATTTTGATCCAAGAGATTATAAAAAAGTTTTTGAAAGAGTAGAAAAAAATAAGGAAGAATATTTATTAATTGTTACCGGACATCAAGGGGAACCAGGTTCTGTTTTAGATAGATTAGCAAGAGGAGAATATAATTTTGATCTAAGTAATACAACAATAATATTTGCAAATAATGTAATTCCTCATCCAATAAATGAAGCAAATAGAAAAATATTGGAAGAAAGATTAAAGAGAAAAAAAGCAGAAATAATAAAGGATGTACATATATCTGGTCATGCAAAAAGTCAGGATCATATAATGTTATTAAAAATGCTAGATCCTGAATATATAATACCAAATCATGGAGATATAAATAAAAAAGCCTCATATTATAATATTGTATCAGATTATGGATATACATTGGGAGAAGATGTATTTTTCTTAGAAGATTATCAGAGAAAAATATTTAATATATAAAGGTAATATATTTTTATGAAATCTATACATATTTACATTGAATATATTTTAATAATCCTATTATCTGTATTTACATTTTATTTTGTTTTTACATGGTGGAACAATAATAAAATATATGCAATAAATTTCAATAATCAAAATAAATTTCAATATGATTCAAATTATATAGAAAATGTATTAAATAATTTAGAAGATGACTTATATTTTAATATAAATTTTAATTTAAATGGATATTATATATATTGTTTAAATAATTTAACATTAATTAAATCAAATAATTTTTGTAAAACAACATTAAATAATCTAACATATCAGGGGGAATTAATATATTCATATGGAAACTATTATGTATATGATCCAAAGATGAATGGATATTATTTATTAGAAAACAATAATAATATTACATTGTATGGATGTTTTGAGAATTATTTATCATTAATAATATTGACAAATAATTGTACAGGAGTATGTTATGGGAATTGTAATTTAAATATAGTTAAAAATCAAACATCAATTTATTCAATAATACAATGAAAACTCAATTATTATTAGAACAAGTATTATTTATTTTTTTGGTTTTATTATTTATATCTGGTTCTTTAATATTTTATTATAACTATCTAAATAATTTAAATTATAAAAATTCATTAATAAAAAACCAAATATATAATTTAACATTGGAAGATGCAAAATTAAATAATCAATCAAATTTATTCTATTATCAAGGTTATTACTATCCAGTTGGTACTATAATAATTAAAAATTCATAGATAGGTTAAAATTATATGAAAAAAATTGTTGCAGAAGAAATATTAAAATATTTTGATAATGAAATAAAAAATGAATCTTTTATACCAAATATAAAATCCGATATTGATAAATCAAAAATTGATATAATTTATCCACTAATTGGGAAACTTGCATATGCACATGTTTATTATGATAATATATCTGAAGAACTTGTATATGAATTATTAGAGCCTGAATTATCTGATGAAGAAAGAATACTAATAGAAAAAATAAAACAATATGTTTTGGATGAAATGTACAAAGATCCTGAAGAATTTCTAAATAAAAATAAAGAATATGTATTAATAAAGAAATTGGAAGAATTTGTAAATAGATATAAGATAAAAATAAATAGAGATATGTTCATAAAATATTATTATTATTTATGGAGAGACATGCTGGGATTTGAAAAAATTCATCCATTATTTTATGATATATTTATTGAAGATATTTCATGTGATGGATATGATATACCAATATATGTACATCATAATAAATTTGGAATATTAAGGACAAATATAATTTTATCTAGGGATGAATTAGATAAATTTATAGTAAAATTAGCTCAAAAGGCTGGAAAACATATATCATATGCAGAACCAATTCTAGATGCAACATTACCAGATGGATCAAGAATAAATGCAACATACTCACAAGAAATTACTACACAGGGTCCAACATTTACAATAAGAAAATTCAAAAAACAGATGCTATCATTAGTAGATCTAATAAAATTAAATATGCTAGATTCTGAAATTGCTGCATATTTATGGACATTAGTAGAATATAGAGCAAATATATTAATTGCAGGTTCTACATCTTCTGGAAAAACTACATTATTAAATTCAATTGCACAATTTATACCACCAGAAGCAAAGGTAATATCTATTGAAGATACAAGAGAATTACAGTTATATCATGAAAATTGGATTCCTGCAACAACAAGAAAAGGTTTCTTTGTTGGAGATAAATATTATGGGGAAATTGATATGTATAAATTACTATCAGAATCTTTTAGACAAAACCCAGATTATGTAATTGTTGGAGAAGTAAGAGGAGAGGAAGCATATGTAATGTTCCAGGGTATGGCTTCTGGTCATTCTGCACTATCAACTATACATACTGATAGCTGGAGAGCATTAATAAGAAGATTAACAACAGCACCAATTAATTTAACTCCAGATCATATTGCATTATTAGATGCTGTAATATTTGCAATGAGAGCAAGGAATATTTCTCCATCTGCTAGAAGAATAAGGGAAATTATTGAAGTAGGAAAATATTTAAATGGAAAGATTGAAAATGAAACAGTCGTAAAATGGAATTTTGAAGATGATACATTTGAGAAAAAAGATCTTGGAAAATATACTGAAGAAACATTAAAATATAGGGTTGGATCGAATATAAGTTTTAAGGATTCAATAGAAGAGAAAAAAGAGGTAATAGATTATTTAGTAAATAAAAATATAAGAGAAAATAAAAAAATTGCTGAATATATAAAGCTATATTATACAGATAAAGATTCTTTATTGAAAAAAATATGAATTTTTTAGTAAAAAAACTATACCCATATTTTAAGGATAAAAAATATGATATATTTTATACGCAATTTAAAACTTCAATTGAAGATTATATAAAAACAACATTAGAATACTCTTTCTTAACTTTTTTCTTATCTTTTCTATCTTTATCATTAATATTTATTTTCTATCTAAATTTCTATAATATAGTATTATTTTCTGTAAGTATACTATTTGGGATTATTGTTGGTTTTTTAACATTTATTTATTTTTATATTTATCCATCATTAGCAAAAGCTGATTATATAAAAGATATAGAAGATAATTTACCATTCTTTGCATTATACTTTTATTCATATTCAGGTTCCCAAATGAATATAATAGATATATTTAAATTATTAAATAAAGAAAAAAGATTTGGAGCAATAAATAAAGAAATTTCATATTTATTAATATTGATTAATAATTTTGGATATGATATTTTATCTGCATTATTAGAATTAGCTCAAAAAACTCCTTCAGAAAAATTCAAGGAATTTCTATATGGATTAATATCAGTAATTAGATCTGGAGGTTCTTTAAAAGATTTTGCAAGAATATATGCAAAACAAAATTTAGAAGATTATGAATTACAATTAAAGGAATATAATGAAAAAGTTAACTTATGGGTAACATTATATGCATTTTTCTTTATAACATTCCCAATGGTATTACTAATTTTAGCATTTCTATTTTCAATTGCATCAGGAAATATGAATATTTTAAATTCATTATTATTTTTCTTTATTGTAATTATACCATTTTCATATATTACATACTTATATATGATACATATATATCAACCAAAGATTTAGAAATTAACAAATCCTTTCTTTGCTAAATCAATTGCTTCCTTTTTTAATTTTCTAAAACATGATATATGAAAAATCATTTTTTCTCCATTTAAATTTAATATTTTATATTTTTCATTATCATATACGGGTCTATTACAATATTTGCATTCCCCAATCTTATTTGCCATAAAAAATAATTATTTTTATTATATAAAAATTTAGTGAACCCCTTCAGGTATTCCCTTTCTTTTCCTAATAGAATCTATTATTTGCTGTTGTAAATCTTTTGGTACTTTTTCATATACCTGATCTTCTAAGAACCAAACACCCTTTCCAGATGTTGCAGATCTTAATTCATCTGTAAATCCAAACATATTTGCTACAGGTACTTTTGCTTTAATTGTTGCTCTTTCTTCTTCAATATTCATTTCCAATATTTGTCCTCTCCTTGACTGTAATATAGATGTTACATCTCCAACAGTTTCTGGAGGAGTATCAATTCTTATAACCTGCAATGGTTCATATAATGTTGGTTGTTCAAGAATAGCACTCTTAATTGCATCCTTTGTTGCAGGAATTATTTGAGCAGGACCTCTATGAATTGCATCTTCATGTAATACTGCATCAATCAATTTTACTTTCATCATTATACCAGGTTCCCATGCTAATGGACCCTGATCCATTACTTCCTTAAATCCTTCTACAATATATTCTATTACTTCTGGTAAATGAACAATACCCCTTGTCATATCAATCAATACATTTCCATTTTGTACCATTATAATTCTCCTTGCTTCTTCTTTATCAAATCCAATTTCATTAAATACTTTCCATAAATCTTCCTTTTTAATCCTTCCTTCAGGTAATTTTCCTTCTCTAATATATTCCCTCATTTTTTCATATATTTCATATGGTAAAGGCTCAATTTGTATATATATTTTATTATGTTTGTTTGGAGATTTCCCTTCATATACTTGTGTAACTCCATTAACAGATTCTCTATAAATTACTATTGGATCTCCAACCTTTACAGGTATTCCAAAATCGTTTTGTACTCTATATTCTATTATTTGTAAATGCAAATCTCCTAAACCAGATACTAAAATCTCTCCAGTATCCTTTTTCTGTTCAACTTTTATTGTAGGATCTTCTCTTGTTAATAGATCCAATGTTTCAATTAATTTTGGTAGATCATTTGGATTCTTAGGTTCAAATGATTTTGTAACTACAGGATCTAACCAATGTTTCATTTCTTCAAATGTTTCAACATTTTTTGGATCTTGAACTTTTCCAACAATTGTTTCTCCTGGATATAATCCTCTTATCCCAACTAAGGCAATTATATTACCAGCCTTTACAGAATCTACATTTATTCTTTGTATTCCCTTCCATACAGCAACCTGTTGTATTTTTATTTGTTTTCCAGCTTGAATTAAATATACATCATCACCTTTTGATAATGTACCTGAAAATATTCTTGCAGTTGCAATTTCTTGCTTTGATACTTTATCAATTATTACATTTGTTACATTTATTACTATTGGTCCATTTGAATCTAAATTTAACATTGCTTTTCCAATATCTGAATTTACATCTCCCTTCCATATATGAGGAATTCTATATTTTTGCGCTTCAATTGGAGAAGGTAAATGCCTTATAACCATATCTAATACAACTTTTGCGACAGGTGCCTTTTTTCTCATTTCTTCCTTTAATTTCTCTTTATCTTCTGAATATTGATTATATATTTCAATTACATCTTTAAATGAAACATTGTATTTTTTCATAAATGGTACAGATAATGCCCAATGGAATTTTGCAGATCCAAATGCAACAGATCCATCATTTACATTTACATTCCATTTTCCTTTAAATTCTGGAGGAGAATATTTATCAATTAGTCTATTTATTTCAATAACTATTTTTCCAATTCTATCCATAATTTGTTGAGGAGATAATTTTAATTCTGTAATTGCTCTATCAGTTTTATTTATGAATAATACTGGTTTTACATATTCTTTTAATGCAGTCCTTAATACAGTTTCTGTTTGTGGCATTATTCCATCAACAAAATCTACTACAACAACTGCGCCATCAATCGCTCTAGCAGCTCTAGTAACCTGTCCTGAAAATTCTACATGTCCTGGGGTATCTATTAGATTTATTAAATAATCCTGATTTTCATAAGTATGGACCATTGAAACTGCAGCTCCATATACTGTTATTTCCCTTTCTCTTTCAGTTTCATGCCACCATGTAAACATTGCCTCACCTGCAAGTTCTTCTGCTAGCATTCCTGCACCTGCTAATAAAGAATCAGTCAATGTCGTCTTTCCATGGTGTATATGCGCAATTATACCTATATTTCTTATATTATTTGGATTATCCATAACTTTCAATATTCTTTCAGTTAAACTGGCCATTATAATAAAATGAAGAATAATATTTTAAAAATAAATTTTATGATATTACATATTAGCTATCTTTATATAAATATAGAATATTAAGGAAAAAATATTTTAATAATTTATTAAGATTACTTATTAATTTTTAATTCAAAAGATTTTGCCTGAAATCCTACTTTTCTATGGCTTCCATCACAATAAGGTTTATTTTGTGAATGTCCACATCTACATAAATGATATAATACTTCTCCATTCACTGATATTTCATATGGTCCATTTTCATATCCTTTTATTACAATTTCTACCATATTAAAACCTTTTAAAAAAATCTTAAAAATATTTTATTATGAGATCTTACTTATATAAAATAATTTTAGGAATTATATCTATATTAATTTTATTTTTTATGCTTTTATTAAATAAAGTAAACTTTAATAACTATTATGTTTTAAAAAAGACGAATATTACAATAAATAATCAAAATCTATCATTATACTTATTGAATTTATATGGAGAAGGTTGTTATCAATATAATATTACAAATGGATATTTTATAATAAAAAATGAAGGACCTGGAATAAATTATATAATACCATTAGTAGAATACATTAATACTACTTCATTTATATTTTGCAATCAAACATTCTATTATAATATAACAATTGAAGAATGTTTACCAATAAATCCATGCAATATAAAATGCACACCTAGAGAATTATGTCCAATGATAATATGCATGGAATATCCATATTGTTCAAATGTAATATATTATATAAATATTACATATCCAATAATAATTGTTAATGATAGTATATTTTTATATAATAATAATGTTTTTTGTTACTCAGAAAACAATTGTAATATAATTTATCAAATATTACCTAAAAGTTATTTATACAATTTAATATATAATTTAATAAGTTCTATACCAAAAAATATTGTATGAAACTTGCAGTATTATATTCTGGAGGAAAAGATTCAAATTATTCATTATATATTGCATCAAAATATCATGAAATATCTGTACTATTAAATATAATTCCAAAAAACAATGAAAGTTATTTATATCATTATATTAATAATAATTTAACTGAATTACAATCAAAAGCATTAAATATACCTATAGAAAGATTTTATATAAATAATGATGAAGAAGAAACATTATTTGAAGCATTAAAATATTTAAAAGAAAAATATAATATTGATGGAATTGTTACTGGAGCAATTAGATCTACATATCAGGGATCTAGATTTCAAAGAATATGTAAAAGATTAAATCTATGGTGTTTTAATCCATTATGGTTAAAGGATGAAAAAGAATATTTATATGAATTATTAGAAAATAATTTTCAGTTTATAATTGTTGGATGGTATACATATCCTTTAGATATAAATATTTTAGGAAAAATTGTAGATGAAAATATAATAAAAAAATTAATTGAATATAAAGAAAAATATAAAATAAATATTGCGGGAGAAGGCGGAGAATATGAAACTTTTGTTTTATATCAACCATTATTTAAGAAAAAAATAATAATAAAAGATTATGAAATAAAGGTAGAAAAAAATTATGCAGAATATATTATAAAAAATGCATATTTAAAATGATTGGAATAATTCATACAAATAAAGAAGAACTATCAAAATATGAATTTTTATATCCAATAATAAATATTTTGAAAGAATTAAATATTGATTATAAAGTTCTTTCCTATAAAGATAGAATAAATGAATATTTTGAAAAAATAATAATAACTGGTACTGCAATAATGGACTTTGATTATTTAAATTATATAAAAAACTTTGAATTTATAATTGAAAATAATATAAAAACCATTGCAATATGTTCTGGAAGTCAAATATTATTAAAATTACTAAATTATGATTTTGAAGATAAAGAATTAATTGGAAAATATTATGTAAAAATAATAAATAAAGATAAAATAGTTAATAAAGACTTTGAAGCATATTTTTTAATAACAAAAATTCCAAAGATTAATGAAAAATTTTATATAATTGGAAAGGTTGAAAATATCCCTGTATTGTATAAATATAAAAATATATATTTTTCATTGTTCCATCCAGAAGTTTTAAATAAAGATATAATAATTAATTTTTTAGAATATATATAGAGCCCCTACTAGGGTAACCTTAGATAGATGAAAAAGGTTGAGTTAGTAGGGGTACAAAATGAAGAAACCGTCCCAGGCTGAAAAATGATGAATTAAAGCTAACAGATAAAAAATTATTCTTCAGCTTTTTCCCTTCCTCTTTTACTTCTTCTTCCTGATTCTGATAATACTGCAGCTATTATTATTATTGCTAATACTACCAATATCAATAATACCAATTCTAATGATGATAATGATATTGAAGGTACTTGATATACTGAATATGTTTCATTTAATGAATATAATACTTTTCCTGTTTGTTGATCTATTATATTTGCATATACTGTTACATTATTGCTTTCTGCAGTTACATTTAATGGTATTTCCTCACTATATGTTCCTCCTATTTGTATTTCTTGTTGTTCTGGATATACTTCTCCTCCAACAGCATATGCTTGTATTAATAAATTATATATTGTTGTTGTATTTGAACTTATTACTAAATATATTGTTGTATTCTTTCCATATTTTAATGGTGTATATCCAATTAATGATGCACTTATTGGTTCTGGTATTATTTGTGTTCCATTTACATATAGATTATATGTATATGTTTGTGATATTCCATTATAATTAAATACAAATTCTATTGGATAGTATCCTGCTGTTAAGTTTTCTGGAATATATATTACTACTGGCAATTGTGTTACCTGATTTGGTGATAATGTTATTGTTGATAATTGCTGGAATATATTTAATTGTTGTGATTCTATTATTGGTTGTACCTGTATATCCATTGGCAAGTTAGATTCTAAATTTGCATATAATTCTATAAATTGTCCTGGTTTTACATTAAATGTATTTGTATATACACTTAATACATTTACTGGTTGTATTCCTTGCTCATTTACTGTTATTGTATAATTATATTGATATATCTCTGTTCCATTTTGATATATATATAATATTATCGTATAATATCCTGGATATAACCCTATTGTATTTAATGGTAATATTACTTCTCCTTGAGAATTTGGAGATATTGTTTGTGAATTTTGTAAATTATATACTAGATCTCCATATTGATCATATACTAACATTTGAACTGTTGCATTTACTGTTTCATAACCTGGATTTTCCATTAATACTTCTATATTATATATTGAATTAATTAAATTATTCATTAAATTAAAGTTTGGAGATATTGAAATTACCTGTATGTTTTGTCCATTTTGATTATTTGATATATAGAATGATTGTTCTGTTTGTTGTGTTAATACTTGTCCATTAGATAACACAATATTTAATTGTTCTACTACATACATTTGTCCTTGTACATTTTCTAAATAATAGTTTGGTATATTTACTGTTAATAAATTCTCTCCAGATTTTAAATTTACATTTTCTTGTGTTTGATATACAATACTTCCTTGTGAATTATATAATGTTAATGTTAATGTAGAAGATTGTATATTTGTTTCAACGTTTTGTAAATATACTACTGATTGTACATTTATTCCATATAATTGTGCTTGCTGTTGTGAAATTACTGATGGTAATTGAATTAATGATAATGTTAAGTTATATGGTACAAATTCTAAATTATATGTTTGGTTTGCTGTTACATATTCTAAATATGTTGGATATAATAATGATACATATGCTTGAACTGTGAAACCATTGTATTGTACTAAATTCTCCAATTCTAAAGGATTTACTGATACCTGATATATATTTAATCCTGTAGATACTGATATTGGCTCATAATATTGATATATTAATTGCCCGCTTGGTGCATATATATTAAAGTACAAATTTGCTTCTTCAGGTGTCTGATTTACTCCACATAACTTTACTGTAAATGTTAGATTATTTAATGCATTTGCTAATAATGTTGTTGTTTGTGGTTCTATTATTAATGACTGTGAATGTATTCCAAATGCTAATAATACTGCTCCCATTAAAAAACCAAGTAATCTTCTTACTGTTACCACCAAGTTGTTGTTCATAACATAATTTATGATAGAAAGATTTATAAATGTTATTACTTTATAGATAGTATATCGCTATCACCTGGAAGATATTCTAATATGATATTATAATCAACTTTAAAAATATTCTCCAATTGTTTTGCAATATCAATTGGTTTTTTATTTCCAGGAATTAATATAACATAATTTTTATTATATTTATCTTTTATACTTTCAGGTATTCCTGGAATAACATTATAATCTTCAAATGCTAATGCAATTTCCAAATTTACTTTTATATAATTCTTTTCTCCATATATCATAAAAGAACCTTTTTTTAAATACATTCCAGAAGGTGCCTTTTTTGATACTTGATCTGGATATACATAATATACATCTACAGAAGATAATTTATTCTTCCATGCTCTAGAATATGATCCAACAAATTTTGCAGCTTCATATATATCTATTTCACTTGCATTTCTTCCATTTTTTAATATACCAAATGGAGATCCAATAATATCTGCATGAAATATCAAATCATTTTTTTCTAAATATTTATTTATAATAATTTCATTTGTAATAGAATCTTTTCCAGCAATTAATAGAAAATTATTTGTTGTAAACATCCATCTAAATTTCTCATACCATTTTTTATTTCTCTTAATTTCTTCCTTCTTTTTTTCAATAACTATTTTTTCTTCAATATTATTTAATTTTTCTTCCAATTCTTTTAGTAAATTTTCTATTTTTTGTTTTTTATTTTTTAATTCTTTTATTTTTTCATATATTTCATTTATATTTTCATATATACTTTTTCTAGTATCAATTTTTATTTCCATTTTTCCAACAGATATTGTAAAAAGCACACTTTTTACATTTTTCAGAGAATTTTTTTCCAGGATCTTCTTTTTTATCTATCATATCAATTATTTTATCCTTTATATCAAGTATTTTCTTTATTTCATTATTATTTCTAAACTCTATTTCTATTTTATGATTATCTTTTGCATATAATAGTATACCCTTTCTTATATTATAATTTGGAAATTCATCCTTCAATAATAAATAATATGAATATAATTGTGTAATATGTTCCCTTCTAAAAAAACCAGATTTTATTTCATAAGGTATCATATAATTTTTATATATTTCCAATCTATCAATTCTTCCAACTATATTATATTTTAAGGAAGTAACATCAAATTCTGTTTTTATTTTTGGTTCTAAAAATTCCCATAATTCTATTCCATATACATCTTTATCTTTCATAAAATTAAATACATTTTTTGCCCTATCTTCTATATCTTTTATTACATAACTATATGCCTTTATTTTTATATCATTTTTATCCAAATTTAAATTTTTTATTTGTTCTTCAAATTCTTTTATTGATTCTTCTAATAATTTCATTAAAAAACTATTATATAAATTTAATATTTTTTCATATTCAAAAAATTCTTTTATATTAAATATTATTTCCTTTTCTTTTTCATTTATTTTATCAAATAAAGAATGAACAATTGATCCAAATATTTTTTGTTCATTATCCTCTTCAGAATATTCCAAAACTCTTTTTAGATAAACTTTTCTAGGACAGAAAATATAATCTGTTATATCTGTTACTCTAACAAAAATATCATTTAATTCCACGCTCTAATTATATTTTTAATATTTATAAAATATAACATCGATATATTTTGGATGAAAATAAAAACATGGATTGATAAAAATACTTGTATTGGTTGTGGAACATGTATTGCAGTTGCACCAGAAATATATGAATTTGATTCAGATGGAAAATCAAAAGCAAAAATTGAAATTATTGAAGATCAAAATTTAATACAAAAAGCAAGAGATGCTGAAGTTGCATGTCCAACACATTCAGTTAAAATAGAAGAAATAAATGATTAATGAATGAAATATATAGTAGATATTGATTATAGTAAATGTATAAATTGTTTGGCATGTTATTTAATAAATAAAAATATTTTTTCAATAGAAAATAATAGAATAGTAATAAAAAACAACATAATTTCTTCTGAAAAAGATATAGAAGATATAAAAATTGCCACAAATATATGTCCTACCAATGCTATATATTACCAGGAGATATTGGATAAAGATTAATAAATTATGAAATATTACTTTAAAATATGGCATTCTATGATACAATTATAACATTGCTGAACAACCTTGGATTCTTTAATGTTATATTACCATTTCTATTAGTTTATGCTATAATGTATGGTATATTAAGTAAGTATAAAATACTTGGTGATCCTTTTGCTGAAGGAGATAAAGGAAAAACTACAAGGAGTTTAATATCAATTGTATCTGCAGCTACTGGATTTTTTATAGTTGCATCTTCAAATGTTGTATTATCATTAAAAACACTAATTCCATATATAGTATTATTCTTATTAACAGTATTTTTCCTTATATTGGCAATTTCTCCATTTTTACAGAAAGAAGAAAAGAGTGGAGAAATACAACTTGGTAATAGAACAAGAACAATATTATTAGTATCTACAATAATTATCTTTACATTAATAGTAATATTTATACTTGGCTTATATAATTATATTAATTTATCATTAGCATCTACAGTAATTTCTTCATCACAAACATTTATAGAAACAATAGTAGTTCTTGCAATAATGTTAGGAATAGCATATTGGGCTGTGAAACCTGAAAAAGGCCAAGGATCAGAACATTCAAAATCAAGATGATAACAAACATAGGTCCATTATCACAACAAATTACTTCTATTCAGGTGAATTTTAATCAGATATTATCTCAATTTGGACTCATAGATGTTGTTTTACCATTTTTATTAATATTTTCTTTAGTATTTATGTTATTAGAATTATCCAATTTATTAAAGACAAGCCCTGATGATGATGTAGGTAGAAAACTAAGTGCTTTATTTGCCTTCGGATTTGCTCTCTTATCATTATATAATCAAAATTTAATAAAATGGTTAGTATCTTTTATTCCAAATGCTACTATAGTTATAATTGTATTCTTTTTATTAGCTATTACACTAGCACTTACAAATAAAAAGGTACCTGGAGTATTAAGAGCCTTCTTTGCCTTCCTTATTGTAGGAATAATATTATGGCTATCTATAAATTCTTTAAGTATAACAGGATCTTCTACAAAATCCTCATTAACATATTATTTATTAGGTGAAATTAACTATCTTATGCAATCTGGTACATTATCATCATTGCTTACAGTTTTAATTATATTTATATTCCTAATCTTAGTAATGATGTGGGCAGTTAGTGGCGGAGAAAAGAAAGAAGAGGAGGAAGGAGAAATTAAGGGTCCATTATTAGTAAGATCTAGATAAAATGGACATCTCGTCATTTATTTATACTTTATTTTCAGAATATGGTATATTTACATTTTTAGCACCATTTTTATTAGTATTTCCATTATTATATGGATCTCTTAGAAAAATTGGTTTATTTGGAAGAGATAACCCTAATAAAGAAAAATTATATGCAGTAATTTCCATAGTAATAACATTTTATTATCTATATGATATATCTGCTGTTATATTTACATCAAACTTTATATCATTCTTCTTTTTTGAAATGCTTGTTATATTTTTCATTTTAATGATAATTGCATTAATGGCTGATATGTCAGAACCTTATGAAGGAGATGAAGAATTTCAGAAATATAAACAATCTTCTCATAATGTTATTGTCGGACTTATAACTCTTGCTGTTCTATTTGCATTCCTATATGCATCTTCAGTAAATTTCAGTGGATTTGGAGAAGCTGCTCAAAATATAATATTAGAAATAATAGTTATATTACTATCTAGTGGTTTACTTCCAGTTATTGTAATAATAGGAATTTTAATTGGAGTTATATATTGGTTAATTCATAAACCAGGACCTCAAAATAAAAAAGTCAAGGGAAAATACCTTTTCATAGCACCTGCAGAAGCTCTATATAATATACCAGAAAATCTAAAAAAGAAATAATAATCATTATAAAAGTTTTTTATTATATAGATTAATGACAGTATTTATATCTAAGGATAAAAAATAGGAGATATTGTCGAATATATAAAAAAAGGGGAAGATATAATTGTAACAGATAATAATGGAAAATTCTTAGGAGTATTAGAGAACTCTAAAGCAATTAGATATTTATACAGACCAGATACAAAAATTGAAAGGGTGATAAATAAAATAAAACCATTAAAAATAAATAATATAATCGATATAGTAGAGAAATTAATCAATTCCAATTCCAGAATAGCTTTTGTAAGAGAAGACGGACAAATAAAGATAGTTAATATATATGATATATTAAAAGAAATATTAAATGATAAAGATGTATTAGGAAAAATGAATTTAAATGAAATAATAAATGAAGCTTATACAATATATGAAGATGAAAATATTAAAAAAGCAATTGGTATAATGAAGGATAAAGGTGTATCAAGATTAATAGTATTAGATAAAAATAATAAAGTAGCTGGAATAATTTCATTAACAGATATTCTAAAATATATGCTAATTGATAATAGTAACAACATAAGGACTCCGAATGAAAAGGATTTTGATATAAAGATAAAATCTATAATGAATAGTAAATTAATATTTGCAAATAAAGATGATAGTATAGAGAAAATAATTAATTTAATGATAGAAAATAGGGTATTTTCATTGCCAATATTGGATAAAGGAAATTTAGTTGGTATAATAACTGCAAAAGATATATTAATAAGTTATTTACAATATAAAAAGGAAAAAGAATATAATTTAGTTGTCCATGGAGTATCCTTAGATGAAATAGATATAAATTATATAAGGAAATTGTATGAGAAATTTTACAAAAAATATAGAAATGTTTTAGGAGAAAATATAAGATTATTATTACATATTAAAAAGATAAATGAAGATAAAGAAAATAAAAAAATATATTATCAAATTAAAGCAAAATTAATATATAATAATGGTAAATTCTCAATTGATGATCATGGATATGATCTATATTCAACAATAAAGGACATATTTTCAATATTAGAAAACGAAGCAGAAAAAGTAAAACATAAAAATGAAGAAAAGTATATGCTTGAAAGTATGTTTAAAAATGATATAATATATTATCTATAAGATGATATTAATACCTGGAGATAGCTTAAAGAAAAAGGATATTAATTCATATGAAAGGGAGAATAATTACTATTCAAAATATATATTATTAGTAAACGAGGATAAAACTACAAGGCTTTTTGGATATTATATGCCAGAAGTGAATGATATTGTAATTGGAAAAGTAATTGATGTATTATCTAATGGATGGATAATTGATATAAATTCTCCATATGTAGGAAAACTATCCTTAAAAGATACTGGAGTAGATCCTAGTGATTTATATACCTATGGTGATTATATATTATGCCAAATTATAAAAATGACAAAAAATAAATTAATAGATTTAGAGATTAAGAAAAAGGAAAAATTAAATGATGGATTAATATTAAAAGTAGATCCTGCAAGAATTCCAAGATTGATTGGAAAGAATTCTTCAATGTTAAATTTAATTAAAGAAGATTTAAAGATAGATATAATAATTGGAAAAAATGGTAGAGTATATTTAAATGGCGATATAAATAATGTATCAAAGGCAGTAGATATTATCAAATTTGTTATAAATAATTCTTATAAAAGGGGCTTAACTGAAAAGGTTAAAGAAATTTTGGAAAATAAATAAGAAATGGTAAAAAGATTTGATGGCAGGGAATATAATGAAGTAAGAAAAATAAATATAAAGCTAAATGTAGTAGATAATGCAAAAGGATCTGCAATATTTTCATTTGGTGATACTGTTGCATTAGCTGCTGTATATGGACCAAAACCTTCAAAAATGTCTTTAGATTATGATAAAGCATTCTTAAGGGTTAAATATAATATGCTAACATTTTCTACACCTGAAAGAAAGAAACCTACGCCAGGTAGAAGAGAAATTGAATTATCTGAAGCAATTAAGAGAGCATTAGAACCTGCATTATTATTAGAAGAAATCCCTGGAAGTATTATAGATGTATATATTGAAATATTGAATGCAGATGCTGGAACAAGGACTGCAAGTATAAATGCTGCATCTTTGGCATTATCCTTAGCAGGTATTCCAATGAAAGATTTGGTAGTAGGCCTAGCAGTTGGAAAGATTGGAGAAAAAATTGTAGCAGATTTAAATAAAGAAGAAGAAGATTATGATTCAGAAAAATTAAGGAAAGATCCTGAAAAATCAAAATATATAGAATATTATGGAGAAGGAAGAGCTACAGATATACCAGTTGCTATAATTCCTTCTGAGAAGAAAATTACTTTAATACAATTAGATGGAGAAATTTCAAATAAAGAATTAAATGATGCATTAAATCTAGCATTAGAAAAAGCTTTAGAAATAAAAGATCTAATGAAGAATAGTATATTAAAGCATTTATCTTCAGATAATTTTATTTATTAGTATTTTTTATAACAACCTTTATAAAGTACAAAATATTCTTAAATCATATGAAGAAAAATTATAAATATCTGATGATGTTAATTTTTATTTTAAACTTTACAAATATTTATTCACAATCAAATAGTTATGCTTATGCATGGTATAACGAATATATAGGTACATTATATATAGATAAACGATTATTAGAATCGTCTGCTAGTATGCTTTCCCAATATTTAGGCCCTTTAGCACCAATTATTATAACAAATTTACCATATTTAGTCTCATTTTTTTCTTTATTTTTTATATTTAAAAGATTCTTAAATATTATTCATGAAGATTTAGGACATAAAAATACTATAATTGCAGTAATAATATCTGCAATCACTACATATCTCTTTTTGCCTTTTGTTATACCTATATTAATTATTGCATTTATAATAAAAGTATTTAGAATTGGTAAATCTAAATTGGAAAGTTTTAAAGAAAACTTAGGCAAGATTAATCCTGGATTAAGGGGTATTTTCTCAAGAGCAACATCAGATATTAGGGATTTTGATAAAAATACAAATAAAATTCTAAAAGATATAAATAAAATAGATAAAATAATAAATTATCCTCCCATAAGAAACTTATTAAATTCTATAGAAAAAGATATAGAAACTTTAAATAATATAATATCCCACATATTAAAAGAAACTGAAAACGAAAAATTAACTCCATATAGATTAAAAGCTTATTTACTAAAATTCAATATGACATATAATAATGCTATAAATAAAATCAAACAGTTAAATGGAATAATAAATACTATGTTTAGCAATCCTCCTTTATTAAGAAGGATTGGAAATAGGATATTCAGAACAAATAAATTTACACCAAAGTATTTGATGGAATTAAGAAATATACCAAACGACTTGACTGCTAGATTAAATACTACATACAAAGAAGGTCAGAAAATATTCGAAGATTTAAATAGATTGTTAATTTCTGCAGAAGCTATTAGTAGGAAATATGGAAGTGAAATAAATAATACTTTAAAAAGAAATCTTAATAATAATGCTCTTTTATCTCTAGGTAATAAAGCTCCAATAAGAGAAATACAAAAAATAGAAAACACTACCGCTGCTATTTATAAAGATTGGAGGATATCTCCATTAAAAAAATTGGAAATATCATCTAAAATGTATAAATCTACAAAAAATTTATCTAAATCTTTACGTAAATTTAAAGGAAATCCAAAAAGATTATTAAACTTGACCGACAAATATTATAAGAAAACAATTAAATCAATTGGAAGTATTTCAAAAACCCCTGAAAAACGTTAATTAGAGCTAATTTACCAATCTTTCTAAACCTAGAAAAATATGAAATTCAAATAAAGAATTAAACGATCATTAAATCTAGAATTAGAAAAAGCTATAGAAATAAATTAAATTATGAAAGAAACAAACTTAAATACATATAAAGTCGGTGCTTTATAACTTTTTATTTAATTATTTAATATTTTTTATTTAATTTTTCTATATTTTCTCTCCTTTGTTATAAATTATAAAAAATTTATAAATTTCAACAAATTTTTATAACTAAATGAAAGGTATAAATAATATTAATAAGAAGCTATTAATAACTATATTTACTTTTTTATTTCTAATAAGGTTTATATATTCACAATATCCGACAGGAATATCTCCACAGAATAATGCGGTTAGTAGTTTAGAATCAAATTCTATTATTCAATGGATTATTACATCTTCAACTAATGGTTATTCAACTGTAGCTCGATATTTAGCTAATTTTATATCTATTAAGGGAATACCAATCTATGTTTGGTCTATTATAACATTTTTAATGGCTACTTTATTCTTTATTGCAATATATATATATCTCTTTGAAATATTTACACAAAGAACTGGAATATCCGAAAGCGAAACAATGAAAAAAGCAAAGATATTGCTTATATTTGCCTTAAGTGTATTTTCTGCAATAGCAATAGGTTTTGCCATACCATTTTTATTTAATCTTTATGGATTTATTTTATTGATACTTTTATTAATAGCTTTATTTTTCTTTGGAAGAGCTGCAGTTTCTTATGGAAAAGGCTTTCATTATGCAGCTAAATCATTTGCAGCCAATGTAGAAAAAGATTTATTAGAAGTAGAAAGAGAATTAAAAGAAGCAAGAAAAAATCTTTCTGAACAAGATGTAAGATATCTAGAAGAAGGAATAGAAAAAGTTAATAGTATTTATAATGAAGTAAGAAAAGATTTTAATAATGCAGAGACGAAATTTCAAAATATTTTATCTCATTTAGAACTTGCATACAAAGCATTTATTACTAATTTCATAAATAGATGCGAAGCATACTTTAACCAACAACATCTTTCACGCAATCAAAGGAAGGAAAAAGCTAAATTTATTAGAGACTTAGCAGAAAAAAGAGATAGAATGAATCGCCAAAAGATATTAAATACCAAAAAATCACCAAAAGATCTTTATAATGAGATACTAAGTGAGATTGGTAATCTTTATTATCTTAAAAGTTATGAATCAGAATTAAGAAAGCTACTGCATATTAGCTATATATTTATTTTTCATTCTTCACAGAGTCCACATACTCGAATATTTAGAGATATACAAGATACAATAAATGAATATGAAAAAGCAAGAAACTCACTAATGAGATTTTATGGATTTGAAAATGGATTTAAAAGAGATATTAACGTAAGATTTAGGTATTTTTTCAGTGCTCCTGATAATAGAAAATATGATATTGGTATATTATCTGCATTAGATAAATCAAAAAATTCGATAGATAGAATAGAAAAAATAATTAATGAAAGAATACAATTTTTAAAGCATCTTCTTTAATTTATTTGTTTTCTTCAATACTAAATTTTTTAATTGCTAAACTTTCTGCATAATCATCTATATCCGTTGTAATTATATATCCAATAGATACTTCATGCAATTTATGACCAGCTCTACCAATTCTTTGTATTAACCTTGTAACCTGTCTAGGTGAATTATATTGAATTACAGCATCAACATATCCAATATCTATTCCAAGTTCTAAAGAAGATGTTGCAATAATTGCCTTAATTTTCCCTTCTTTAAATAATCTTTCATTTCTTTCCCTTACTTCTCTTGATAAAGAACTATGATGTATTTCAATCTTATATTCAGGTAACCAAACCTTAAATCTTGAAGACAACAATTCTGCCATTTCTCTTGTATTTACAAATATTATTACAGATTTATGTTTATCCAATATTTCCTTTATTTTTCTTAAACTCCATGCTATTTTTGGGTTCCAATTATATTTTCTTGCCAATTCTAAATCTTCTTCACTAATTTCCGGATAATATACTTCTATATGATATTTTTTCTCTGCATACCAATATGCAATTTTATAATTCCTATATCCAAAAATAAATTTTGCAGCTTCATCCAAATCTCCAATTGTTGCAGATAATGCAATTCTTTGAAATTCTCCAGCATAATTTACTAATCTTTCCAAACCTAAAGATAATTGTATTCCTCTTTTTTCATTTAATAATTCATGTAATTCATCTACAATAACATATTTTACAGTTTTTAATTGTTCTCTTAATCTTTTTCCTAAAAATAATATCTGAAAAGTTTCTGGAGTTGTTATTAAAAATTCTACAGGTTTTTTAGATAATCTAGCTCTTTCTTTTTCTTCTGTATCCCCATGCCTAACTGCGACAGATATACCCAAATTATCACCCCACCATTTTATTCTATCTAATACATCTCTATTCAATGCTCTTAATGGTGATATATAAATTCCCAATAATTGATTTTCAATACCTTTTTCCTTTAATTCCAATATTTTCGAAAATACAGGTAATATTGCAGCTTCTGTTTTTCCAGATCCTGTGGGAGCAACAATTAAAGTATTATTTCCATTTAATATTTCTGGAATTGCTATTTTTTGAATTGGATAGAAATCCTCAAATTTTTTAAAGAATAATTCCTCTATTTTCTTATTTAAATTATATTCCATAGATATGTATAGTATTTCATTATTATTTTATAAATCATGATATAGCCAAAAAGAAAGAAAGTTAATAAATATGATAGATAAATGTAAAAAAGAGGAAAATAAGATAATTAAAGAAAAGTTTAAAGGAAAATTAATTATTCCAAAGTCAAAAAGTTATAAGATATTTTTAACTATTTTTCCTCAATTAAAATTCCATCTAATGTATATACTTCATATTTTTCTATTCCTCTCGTAATCGGTCCCTGAAATTCTCCAACATCCCATAATCCTGCTAAATCAGAAAATGCAGGTAAAATTATAATTACCTTATTATCTTTATACCCAATTACAAAAACTTTTTCATATATACTTTCTCCAATACTTGTAGAAATACTTTTTGCAAAATGATGATGTCCAATAACATAATATTTTCCATTTAATTTTGTATTTAAATGCCCATGTGTAAATACAACATTTTTTATTCTTAATGCCTTCAAAATTTTAACGTTATTTATTCCAGAAACTAATTCCTCAATATCACCATCATGATTTCCCTTTATTATATATATTTTCTTGAAATATTGAGATATTTCATTTATAAAATATGGAATATCTGACATTTCTTGTAAACTTGTTTCAGGTATATTGTGTTTTAAATCTCCATCAATAATTAAATATTTTATTTTATATTTTTCATAAATTTTTCTTATTTTATTTATATAATAATTTACTTGAGAAGGAATATTTATTCCCTTTTTATATAATTCTCTTTCAATCCCTATATGTAGATCAGAAATAACTAAAATTTTATCAAAAAATATTAAACCCTCAGTTCCAGTAAATTTAAGCATTAATTAAAATACTCTTTATTTGGTTTATATCTTTTGCATTCTTTATTTTTTCCTTTATTTCTTTTACTTTATCTATATTATCGATCAATAAAACAATATCTCCTAAAGCTTGTCCAGGTATCCCTTTATTAAATCTAACCCTTAAATTACCTTTATTTCCATGTATATCAACAATCTTTCCAATAAAAATCTTCTTTCCAGGACTTACCCATATTACATGCTTTCCAATATATTTACTTGCCTCATATTTATTATTTATATTTTCAAATTTTACTATTACCTGATCTGGATATATATGATGCCTACCCATCCTGTAATTTAATATTACTCCCTTCATCTCTATTTTGATATATAATAATCTTTAAATATTTTATTTAGCACACCAATAACATTACTATCTAGATAATTTAATCCATCTTTACTAATATCTTTAATCATTTCTTCCCTATATTTTGGATCATTAAATGTACCAATCTTATTCCCATTATAATCATATACATCAATTCCATTTTCTGTTACTATATATAATTTGGATTTTGATAAATATAGATCATAATTTTTATTTTTTTCTTTATCTATTATAGAATACTTAAATCTCAATAGCATTTCTTCCCTCTTATTTTCAATTAAATTTCTTATATTTCTAATATGATATAGCAAAGATTCTTTTAATTTTTCCAATTCAATTATATCATATTTCTTTTCCTTATAATTCTTAATATCATTTTCTAAATTTTCTAATCCACTATATTCTATTGGCATTCTTTCTTTTACATAATTGTTATATTCAATATTAAATAAATCCTGGAACTTTGTTTTTAATTCTTCATAAATTAATATATAATTATCTATCATCTTCTTTTCATTTTCTTTATCAATAATTTGTTTTATATTTTTCATTTCAGATATAAATTTCTCAGCTTTTTCAAATACATTCATTAAATCTTCATATTTATATTCATTTACCTTGCCATGTTCAAAATCTTTTCTCATTTTCCATACTTCAGATAATATATTTACGTATTCAATATTCAATATTCCTTTATCTACAAATAATTTTTTTAACATATCAGGAGTTTCTTTTGGATCTCCAGGTAATAAACCATAATCCATTATTACTGCCTGAGCAGAAGTAACCAATGCAACTGCCAAATCTTCAACTATCAAATTATTTATTATATTTTTTAATTTATTTTTAGCTTCTTTTAATGCATTCTCTGCAGCAGTTATATACTTATCAGCAGCTTCCTGTGATGGTTTTAAAATTCCTTTCAATAATAATTGCTTCCATGCAATAAACATTCCTCTATCATATAAAGGTATTCCATCTCTTAAGAATGTAATTATTACTGGATTTGATTCTGACATTGCTAACCAAAATTCTGTCAAAGTATAAACTTGTGGATGTAATTCTTTATTAGAATTTACCAATATTTTTGCCTCCATTGCCTTATTTATTATTAAATCCATTAATTTTATTTTTAATTCTTCAAATGTATGTTGTTTAACATCTGTATCATCAATTACAACATATATATCTACATCGGAAGATTCAACACTACTTCCTTTTACTTGAGAACCCGCTAAAACATATGCAACAACATATCTTTGTAATATATCAATTATTAATTTTTTATGAACGCTTGTTAACCTAAATATTTCAAATATTCCTTTATCATATATTACATTCCCAATTGTTAATAAATCTAATAGTTCAAATCTTGAATCCATTGCAATATTTTTTATATCTTCAATTAATAAAACATGTAACCATATATCTATTTTTTCATTTTTTATTTTCTGTAAATATTTTTCTAGAAAAGATGCCTTCAATTTTATTTTTTCCTCTGGATTTAAATCAAAATCTGATAAAATTATTATCCAATGCTTATAAACTTCTATCTCTCTTTTATATTTTTCAAGCAAGTCCTCACTTGACATTATGGAACTATAATAAGTTAATTCTTTCAATAAATTCGTTATATTCTCATTCTTTTCTTTAAATTCCATTATTCCAATTACTCTATCTTTATACTCACTATTAAGTATATCATCCTTAAGATCTGCCATAAAATAATTTTTTGAAATATTTATTTATATTCTTTTTTCAAACCATTGATTCAATGATTTATAATCTACATCTTTTTTAATTTCTTCTTTTTCTTCCTTTTTTTCAGAATTTAAATAATTTTGACTCATTTTTATTAATTCATTAGTTATATAATTTTTTAATTCTTCTAAAAAAGATGGATCTTCTTTAAATCTATTGAAATATATTTTAATATTGTCGTCTTTAAATCTTGGTATAACTTGAATAGTAATATGTTTATATTTTTGACCAGTTTCCCCAGAAGATAATAAAATATTTAATCCATCAAATTTCAATTTATTTTTTAATATTATCGATATATATTTTGAAATTGTAAACATTTTTTGATTTATTTCATCATTTAAACTTGTATAATCTTCTATATGTAATTTTGGAAATATTAAAAAAGACCCCTTTGAAGGTGGCAAAATATCTAATACACATATTATATCATTATCTTCATACAAAATATAAGAAGGTATTGTTTTATTTGCAATTTTACAATATACACAATCGTCCATAAAAAATTATTAAATCTTGATAGTTATTAATCTTTTATGACAATTTACTTAATAATTATCATATCAACTCTTATACCTTTACTTATATATGCTTTTCTAATATATTTATCTGAAAACATTATATTAAAATACATTGGAAAATATTCAAAATACTATTCCTCATGGCCAGAACATTATTTATTAATATATACAGCAGGAATGGCTTCTGCTTTACAATCATTTTTACCAGGTTTAGTAGTAGCATTAAATGGAGACCCAAAACTAGGATATTATTTTCAATTATATAATGTAGTATTAGATTATACAATTACTTTAGGTACTTTTATATTAGCATTTAATTTTGATAAGGGAATACTTGACAGCAATGTACTTTCTTTAATTATGATTTCAATAATAGCACAAGTTATTGCATTAATTTTTAAACAAATAAATTTCTTTTCTGGATCTATTTTATACCTTATATTTATTATAATTTCCATATTTTTATTGTATAAATATAGAAAAAAAGGCGAAAAAAATATATATATACCAAAAAGTTCATCTTATGAATATTTTAAGGCAATGGTTTTTTCTTTAGAAATTGCTCTAGCAGTATCAATAATATATGTTGGTGGAAATATATTGAATAATATTGCAAATACTTTGCAAGGATTAAATTTATCTATACCATTAGTTGGTTATGCAATATCAATAATTTTATTTACATTACCAGATATAATATATGGTCATTTTTCTTGGTTTAAAAAGAAGGATCTTAATATTAGTATATCATCAATATCAGGAGAAGAAATAACAGAATTTACAATATTTACCGGAATTCTTGGAATGATATCCCCAATAAAATTTTCTAGTCAAGATGTTATACCAATTATTTCATCATTTTTAGTTTTATTAATTTCTGTCATAATTTTATATATATCTTCATATAAAAAAAGAATACCAAGATGGGTTGGAATTTTATTAATTTCTTTGGGTCTTATACTTGGATTTATAGATGGAATAGCAAATCTATCATAATTTAAAAATATTATTATCATTTATTATTTTGAATGAGGAGAAGTTCAAGAAGATGGAAAAAATACTTAAGATCTAGATGGAAATGGCAGAGAAGAAGAATTAGAGAAGAAAAAAGACTAAGAAAAATAGCTAGAATGAGAGCTTTATAAATATTAAGATTTTTAAAATATTATAGTAATATTGTGTTGTATAGCCATGTACATCATATGGTATATGATGTACATGGCACATATGTAGAGATTATCTGAAAGGGGATAACTGCAGCGGAATCTGCGGCCGTACTTTTCGGGCTAGGCCCGCGGCGGAATCCGCCGAATTCCCGTTGATCCTGCGGGGGGCCATCGCTATCTCCCTCCGACTAACCCATGGGAGGCTAGGGATACCGGGTAAGGTATCCCGCCGTACGGCTGAGTAACACGTCGACAACTCTCTCTCGGGAGGAGAATATCCCCGGGAAACTGAGGGTAATTCTCCATAGGAAATAGGGTGTGGAATTCCCCCATTTCCGAAAGGGACTGGGATAATCCCTCCCAGTTCCGCCCGAGAAGAGGTCGGCGGCCTATCAGGTAGTTGGCGGGGTAATGGCCCGCCAAGCCTAAGACGGGTAGGGGCCGTGAGAGCGGGAGCCCCCAGATCGGCACTGAGACAAGGGCCGAGGTCCTACGGGATGCACCAGGGGCGAAACCTCCGCAATGGGTGAAAGCCTGACGGGGGGAGGGGGAGTGCCTGGGGATTTCCCCAGGCTTTTGGGGAGTGTAAAAAGCTCCTAGAATAAGCAGTGGGCCAGAGGGGTGGCAGTCGCCACGGGAATACCCCCGCTGCGAGCGATGGCCTCGGTTATTGGGCCTAAAGGGGCCGTAGCCGGGCTAGTGTGACCCCTGTGAAATCCACGGTAATAATTCCGTGGGCGCGCAGGGGTTACTACTAGCCTAGGGGACGGAAGAAGCCAAGGGTATTCCCGGGGGAGTAGCGAAATGCAGCAATCCCGGGAAGACCACCCGAGGCGAAGGCGCTTGGCTATTCCGATCCCGACGGTGAGGGCCGAAAGCTGGGGGATCAAAAGGGATTAGAGACCCCTGTAGTCCCAGCTGTCAACGCTGTGGGCTACCTGCTGGGTGGACTTAGAGTCCACTCAGCGGGGTAGGGAAGCCGTTAAGCCCACCGCCTGGGGAGTACGGCCGCAAGGCTGAAACTTAAAGGAATAGGCGGGGGGGCACACAAGGGGTGGGGTGTGCGGTTTAATGGGACCTAACACCGGAAACCTTACCGGGAGCGACAGCAGGATGATGGTCAGGCTGAAGACCTTACCGGACACGCTGAGAGGAGGTGCATGGCTGCCGTCAGCTCGTGCCGTGAGGTATCCTGTTAAGTCAGGAAACGAGCGCGACCCGCACCCGTAGTTACGACGGGAAGGATTTCCTCTCCGGTACACTACGGGGACTGCCAGGGAAACCTGGAGGAAGGCGCGGGCGACGGCAAGTCCGCATGCCCCTAATCTCCCGGGCTACACGCGCGCAACAATGGGCGGGACAGTGGGAACCGACCCCGAAAGGGGAAGGAAATCCCAAAAACCCGCTCTTAGTCCAGATTGAGGGCTGCAACTCGCCCTCATGACGGTGGAATCCCTAGTAATCGGGGGTCACTATTCCCCCGGTGAATACGTCCCTGCCCCTTGCACTCACCGCCCGTCAAGCCAACCGAGTCGTTTCCTGGTGAGGCCCGTTAAAGACGGGTCGAACCGGGAAACGGCGAGGGGGGCTAAGTCGTCACAAGGTAGCCGTAGGGGAACCTGCGGCTGGATCTAGTTAATTCCGCTGCAATCCCCAAATAAAATTTTCTTATATTATAAAAATAATGTTTGAAATAAAACATAGAGATGGAGCTGGAAGAATAGGAATTATTAGATATAAAAATAAAAAATTAGAGACACCTCTACTTTTACCAGTTATAAATCCATATAAAAATATTTTACCAATAGATATAATAAAAAAATATAGAATTAATGCAATAATTACAAATTCATATATTTTATATAGAAAAAAATTTGATGGAGATATACATAAATTCCTAAATTTTGATGGAATTATTGAAACAGATTCTGGATCATATCAAATGTTACATTATAAAAAAGATTTAGAAATAACAAACAGAGAAATCATTGAATATCAAATAAGAATAAACTCTGATATATTAAACGTTCTAGACATACCTACAGATATTGATAAATCAAAAGAAGAAGCTGAAAAAGAATTAAATATTACAATTGAAAGAATAAGAGAAGGAATAGAATTAAAAGAAGATAAATTAATTAATGGAGCAATACAAGGTGGAATATATGTTGATTTAAGAAGAAAAGCTGCTGAATATGTAAAAAATTTAAACGTAGATATATTTGCAATTGGTACTATTGTTCCATATATGATAAACTATAATTTTTACAAATTATTAGAATTAGCAATTGAACCAAAGATTTTATTACCATTTAATAAACCTATTCATTTATTTGGAATGGGTCATACATTAATAATTCCACTATCAATATATTTAGGTTTTGATATATTTGATTCAGCTTCATATATATTATTTGCTAAGGATAAGAGAATATTAACACCATATGGTACATTTAGATATGATGAAATAAAGGACTTTTATATTGAAACAAAAAACAATATATATCATATAGAAGAAATAAAAGATTATAGTAATGAAGAATTAATAAGAATATTAGCTGAACATAATTTATATAGTTTAATTAAAGAAATTGAAATTACAAAAGATGCGATAAAGAATGAATATTTAACAGATTTAATATTAATTAAATCACATACCCACTATTCATTATATAAAGCAACAAAATTAATTTTAGAGAAATATTATAATTATTTAAAATCTTTAGAACCAATAAGAAAAAGATCTGGAATATTTTATGGAGGGGAATTAAATGAAATTAGAGTAGATGTTAAAAGAGCATTAGAAAGAATAAATGAAAGGGTTGATAAAAGGGATATTGAAGATATATTTGATTATGTATATCCATTTAATTCATTTAAAAATGTAAAATGAATATATATGAAAAATTAACAAAAAGAGAAATTAGAAATTCAAAAAAATTCAAAAGAAATTCAAACATAAATATAATTGCATTAGAATCAAATACAAAAGATTTTGTCTTGGATATAATAGAAAAAATAGATAGAAAATACAATATGGGATTTAAAATTAATTTAAATATATATAAAAAAATTGAAGAAATTGAAATAAAAGAAAACTCAATATTAATATTGCCAATAGAAGGTGTATTTTTATCTTTTTTATTATATAATTATAAAAAAGAGGAAAAATATAAATATTTAATACAAAAGAAGAATAAATATTTTTATAATATTGGATATAATATTTCAGAATACTATATATCAAAATATCTAAATAAAGAACCCTATATATTTACAAATTATAAAGATATGCTAAATTTTATATATGAAATAATCTCTATGAAAGAAAAATATGTCTTTGGAATAAAAAATATCTTGGACTACCTTTCAAAATATTATTTATAAAAATTATACATTAAATATAAATAATGCCAGAATTCATGATTAGAGGATATACATTGGATCAATTAAAAAGCATGAGTATTGAAGAATTTGCACAAAAAGTTGCAGATAGTAGAGTAAAAAGAACATTATTAAGAAGATTAAAAATTGGATTTCCACCAGAATGGGAAAATTTCTATAGAAAATGTTATTTACAATTACAAGGAAAATATAATAAAACAGTAAAAACACATTCAAGGGAAATTATTATATTACCTTCAATTGTTGGTGCAAAAGTTGGAGTATATAGTGGAAAAGAATTTGTTGAATTCGAAATAAAACCAGAAATGATAGGAAGAAGACTGGGAGACTTTGTTCATTCAACAAAGAAAGTTCAACACTCTGCGCCAGGTATCGGAGCTTCTAAATCTTCTAAGTTTATGAAAGCAAAGAAATAGTTTTACATATTTATATTTATTAAAAACATACCTTTTGGAACAAATGGAAGTACAATATTAAATAATATTATAACCATAAATAGAAATATTGCTACATATTTTGCTCCAGCTTTATATGAATCATCATACATCTTTCCCATAGACAATCCAGCAAAAACTGCCTGAATTATTGACATATAATACATTAGATCATTAATAAAATTAAAATTAACATTCGATACTTGTCCAGGTAATGAAATTTGTAAGAATGGTAATAAAAATACTTGAAATGTAAATACTATACCTAAGAAAAAGGCAAATACAATATATGAATGAATTATATTTTCATGTATTTCCGCCTTTTTATCTTCTTTTATTTTTCTAATCTCCATTATACTATTTATAATTGCTTCCAAACCTTGTTCAAGATTTCCTCCTTCTTTATATATATCTATTAAAGATTGTATTGTTCTCTTAATCATTCTATTATTACTTTCCTCCGCAAATTGCGTAAATGAATCTTCAATACTTACACCCCAATCAATTCTTGAGGATAAATTTTTTATCAATTCATTAATTCTTCCATAATCATTTTTTTCCAATTGTTTTAATGCAATTGGTAGTGATAATCCAGATTTCAATAATCCAATTAAATCAATTGAAAATCTAATAAATTGTTCCTCTTTTTCTTTTTCTATATTATTAACAATTGTTTGATAAATTAAATAAGGAAATATACCAACTATTATCCCAGTTACAATTGAATTTAAAATGCCAAAATTAAATACAAAATAAAATAGAAATACAAGAATTATTATAATAAATATATCAATTATTTCTTCCTTCATTCTTTTGTTAATTTATCAAATAGAATTATAAAGCCAATATTAATAACAGGTAATCCTATATATGTAATTATTTCTAATATTCCCTGAATATTTATATTGTATGTTTGCTGTAATATTGATAATAACATTACTCCAACAGATATTATTATCATTGGAATTGTTAATACCATTCCAACATATAGATCGGAAAATGTCTTCATTACCTGATTAATTTTCTTTAAAAAAGAATTATATCTAATCATTTCTTGTTGAGAGTATAATATTAGAAATTCTGATATCTTTCTTCCAGATGTAATTGTTAATATTAGTTCTTCCAGAAAATCTTTTAGATCTTTTGATAATGTATCATCAGCAACAGATCTTAATGATTCTACCAATCCTTCTCCCAAATTTATTTTATCATATATTTTTTTAAATTCTTTTGATAAATATCCGTATTCTTCAGTTTCACTTATTATTTTTATTATATACTTTACTTCTATCCCAGCATCTGCTAATGATGCCATATGTATTATAGCAAATGGCAAATTTCTATTTATATCTTCTATAATACTCTGTTTTTTATAATTGAAATATAAAACAAGTAATCCTATCACAGATAAAAAAGATAATACACCATAGATTAAATAGAAAATATTTAGAAGATATAATGAAATAAAGATTGAAATAATAATAATAATTGATAAGAATAATAATATAACAGATAATAATTCATCAGGTTCTATATTATAATACGCTTCCTTTAATGAGTATTTTAAATAGAAATATAATCTTGGACTATTATTTAAAATTCTTCTAGATAAACCTCCAAATACTTTATATGAAAATCTAATTAACATATCCTTAATTTCTTGATAATAATCTATTCTATGCTCTTCAGTTAATTTTAATTTAACTTTTTGTTTTTTCTTTTTTTCTTCCCTTTTTCTAAATAATATACTTGATGCTTCAATAAATCTTTTACCAATCTTTATTTCTTCTTTCTTAAATATTTCTGGATAAACTTGATTAATATAATTTATTGTATCATTTATCTTCATTTGATAATATTGAATATTTTTATTTTCTTCTTCACTTTTTTCTTCTATATTCTTTAGAAATTCTATTACTTTTTGACTATTATTAATTAAATTAATTAAATCATATAATATTAAATATTTTGATCTTTCTAAATATTTTATTTTCTTTTCAATTATTGTTATCCTTCTTTTATATTCTTTTTCATCAAAATATCCATCTAAATATAATTTACGAAAATACTTCTTCATTTCTTCATTTCTCTTTATTTCTTTTACAATATTTTTTAATTTATTAACATATCTTTCTATTTCTTCTATATCCCTTTCCAAGTTTATTAGAACATTTTTATTAATCATTATGAATAGTTTATATATTCTGGAGTATATTAATCTTTTATCATGATAAACATTAAATTTATTAATGATATAAGAATAAATGTACCTAAAAACAAATTTGAAACAAATATAACTTATCCAATTATAGAACCATTTTCATATGCACATATATATTTTGATAGGAGTACATATGATCTTGTTTATGAAATAATAGAACCAAAATTAACTGAAAATGAAGAAAAAATATATAAAAATGTAATTTTTTATATTGAAAAATTATTATATATTAAATTATCAGAAATTAATAATTTAAATGATGCTATAAATTATTTACAAAGATTATATGATTTTGTATTAAATGATTTGGGAATACAATTAGGTCAATCTTCATATGAAAAAATATTTTATTATATTTTTAGGGATCTTTATGGATATAATAAGGTAGATTCTTTATTAAGAGATCCATTAATTGAAGATATTGAATGCTCTGGTCCAAATTATCCAATATTTGTTGTTCATAGATATTTTGGAAATTTAAAGACAAATATAGTTTTAAATGATAAAGAAATTAGAGATTTAATTGAAAAATTTGCATTAAGGGCTGGAAAACATATATCATATGCAGAACCAATTCTAGATGCAACATTACCAGATGGATCAAGAGTAAATGCAACATATTCACAGGAAATTACTACACATGGTCCAACATTTACAATAAGAAAATTTAGGGAAATTCCATGGACTCCAATAGAATTGATAAGATTAGGAAGCGCAACTCCGGAGATATTTGCATATCTATGGTTAGCAGTAGAATTTAGAAAAAATATAATCGTAATAGGAGGTACTGCTTCTGGAAAAACAACAATGCTAAATGCAATATCAATGTTTATACCACCAAATGCTAGGATTGTTTCAATTGAAGATACAAGAGAAATAAAATTATATCATCCAAACTGGATTCCTTCCGTAGTAAAATATTCTTCTGATAAAAATAGGGAAATTGATATGTTTGAATTATTAAGAATGTCTTTTAGACAAAGACCAGATTATGTAATTGTTGGAGAAGTAAGAGGAGAGGAAGCATATGTAATGTTCCAGGGTATGGCTTCTGGTCATTCCTCTTTATCAACAATGCATGCTGAAAGTACAAAAGCATTAATAAGTAGATTAACAACACCTCCAATAAATTTATCTCCATCATTAATTGAATTATTAAATGTTGTTGTAATAATGCAACATGATAATTTTCTTGGAACAAATCTAAGAAGAATTAAAGAAGTTAATGAAATTATAAAATATAATAGATTTAATATTGCATATAGATGGAATCCTTTTAAAAGAGAATATTTAGAAAATCCTAAAAAATATTTATTTAGATTAATTGAAAATGATTATGGAATAAGATATAAAGAATTGTATGAAGAATATATTACAAGAGTAAAATTATTATATAGGTTATCTGAACTAAATATTTCAGATTTTCAAACATTTAGTAAAATTATACAAATGTATTATTATAATAAAGAGAATGTTTTGAGATATTATAATATTGAATAAAATTTGGGGTCGAGGGAATATATAGTCTCACGGGAACTTCAAGCGGTCGGCTGAACTCCTTTTCGGAGCTTACACCGCCGCTCTGAGTCGGATCTTTTATCCGACCCCTTAACGGCTGCCTATTTTTGAGGAGGGCTTCACCCTTAGATGCTTTCAGGGCTTATCCCCTAGGGCGTAGCTACCGGGCATGCCCTTCACGGACAGCCCGTATACCAGAGGCCCCGGCCCACCGTTCCTTTCGTACTAGGTGGACCTTCCCCTCAGGCAGCCAGCACTTCCGACAGTTATAACCGAACTGCCTCGCGGCGTTCTGAACCCATCTCACGATCCCCTTTAATGGGTGGACACCCCCACCCTTGGCGGCTTCTGCACCACCAGGATGGGGAGAGACGACATCGATGTCGCAAACCGCGGGGTCAATGGGGGCTCTCGCCCGCGACGGCGCTGTTACCCCCGGAGTAGCTTTTCCGCCAGCCCGTACCCCCACTAGGGAGAGTACGGGGTTCGCTAGGCCCGGGTTTCCCCCCTGTGCCCCTTGATGGTCAGGGCACAGTCAAGCCAGCTTTTGGCCTTGTCCTCTACGGCGGATTCCTGACCCGCCTGAGCTGACCTTATGGACCCTGCCGATACCTTTTCGGCAGGGTGCCGCCCCAGCCAAACCGCCCACCTGCTGCTGTCCCCCTTCGGGTTAGCCCTGAAGAACCTAGAGGCGGGTGTTTCATCGTCGCATCCTTCCTACCTAGCGGCAGGAATTCATTGCTCCCCGCTACCCTACACACCAGGTTCTTCAGAGCAACAACAGGCTACGGTTAAGCTTCACGGGGTCCTTCTTACCCATCGGAAGTCCCTGGCCTTCTCACCAGGATAGCTTTTCAGGGGGCGCCGGCCCGGGACAGTGACGGGCTAGTTACGTCGTTCGCAGAGCCAGCATTTAACTGGCAAGGCATTACGCTACCTTAAGAGGGTCAGAGTTACCCCCGCCGTTTACCGGTCCTTACCCCCCTTGAACGGGGGATTCAGATACCGGTGCTGAGCAGACGTCACCCCCAGTACAAACCCTTTCGGGCTTGCTGGGAGCTATGTTTTTGGTAAACAGTCCGCCCGCCCTTGTCACTGCGACCTGCGGTCCACACCGCAGGCATCCCTTCTCCCGAAGTTACGGGACCAATTTGCCAAGTTCCCTAGACCGGCTTGACCCCCACGGCCTTAGGCTGCTCACCCAGGGGACCTATTCTGGACTTCGGTACGATCGCCCCGAATCGCATCCTTTCCCTTTTCATTGCCGGAAGGCCTCAGCATAACCCTTTCGGGCCCATCAGGGTTTAGACCGGTTCTCGCCATGACGGCACTCCCCGGTCTTATCCCCCTTAGCACAGTAAGTGGGTTTTACCCCACCCCCGTGTATGCCTAGCCTTCCAGGTCGGGAAAGGATGTTGCGTTACCGCATCTATCGGGGCGGTAGGGGAATATTAACCCCTTTCCCTTTCTCCAGACTCCTCTCGGAGCCTGGATTAGGATCGACTAACCCCAGGCTGATCTTCATTGCCTGGGAAACCTTTCCCCCTTCGGCCGACGGGATTCTCACCCGTCTGATTCTTACTACCGCGGGGATCTGCATTCCCAACGGCTCCAGGCTTCCTTTCGGGAACCCTTCTAGGCCATCGGGACGCCCGCCTACCTCACGCTGGCAATGCCAGCGGACCGAGGTCTCGGCGGCTGGCTTAGACCCGTCCGTTTTCGGAGCCTATCCCCTCGTCGGGTGAGTTGTTACACACTCCTTAGATGATAGCCACTATTAGGCCCACATCCCCGATGTCTTAGGGGACAGACTCCTTCAACGTCGTTCAGCCAGCACTTTGGGGCCTTAACCTCGGTCTCGGTTGTTCCCGTCTCGGAATTGCGGCTTTCCCGCAATTCCCGTTTCCCGGGCTACGGACCCTATGGCTTCGGAGTTGGACTCCATACGGAAACCCGTACAGAATCCGTCTCTCTACACCATAGGGATCCTAACCCGAGACCTGGCTAGGGTCAGTTTCGGCGGGGACCGGCTATGACCGGGCCCGAGTGGCTTTTCACCTCTACCCCGAGGTCATGAGAGAGGTAAGCCCCACCTCTTCGGGCCTCCACGGGAAACCCCGCTTCGCCCTGCCCCGGGATAGATCGCCCGGTTTCCGGTCATACCCGAGTGACTAAACCGCCCTTATGGGACGGTGCCCCTCACCTGGAAACCAGGTTACGGGCTTTCGGTTTCCCTATGGCTTCGGTATAAACCTTAACCTCGCCACTCGGGTATACTCCCCCGCAAGTTCTTCAAAACTCACGGTAGAACTAGCTAGCACCTTATCTGGTACTCACCCGTCACCAGATTTTCCCAGATAAGGTGCTTAACTAGCCCTACCAGACAATCCCCGCCCGGTTTCAGGCTCTTTTCACCCCCTACCAAGGGTTCTTTTCACCTTTCGGTCGCCCTACTAATACGCTATCGGACTCGGAAAGTATTTAGCCTTGGTGACTAGTTTCCCCCAAATTCCCGACGGAAATTCAACCGCCGGTACTCCGGAAGCGAGAAATCCCGTTATTATATTCCCATACGGGACTGTCACCCTCTACGGCCCCGGACTTTCACCGGAGTTCTGAGAATATAATAACGGGAAGCTCCCGCTCCTTTACCCCACATCTCCTCTAAATTACTTTAGAGGATTCGGTTTGGGCTTCTTCCCTTTCGGTCGCCCCTACTCGGGAAATCACGATTTGTTTTTTATTCCTGCGGGTACTAAGATGCTTCCCTTCCCCGCGTTCCCCTCCCTTACGGGATGCCTTTCGGCAGGATATCCCATTCGGGAATCTGGAGATCAGCGGTTGCATGCACCTCCCTCCAGCTTTTCGCAGCTTGCCACGCCCTTCTTCGGCTTCCGAGCCGAGGCATCCACCGAGCGGGTTCCTGAGACTATATATTCCCTCTCATCCCCCTCATCTTTATCATCAGGCTCACTTCTCTACCTTAAGTAGAGAAGATCATATACATAATATTAAATAATATAATATTTAAAAATGTATCATTAGATTTTTTCTACTATGAAAGAAAGCAATTTAGATAAGAATTCTAATTTTTCTGATTGGTATAACAATATAATAAGAATTTCTAAGATTATTGATGATAGATATCCTGTAAAAGGAATGCCTGTTTATTATTCAAATGGATATTTCGCAATTAGAAAGATATTGAGTATCTTAGAAAATGAATTAGAAAAAAATGAATTTGAGCCTTATTGGTTTCCAATATTAATTCCATATGAAATATTTAAAAGGGAAAGCGAACATATAAAAGGTTTTGAATCTGAAGTATTTTATGTTACTCCATCAAAACCTGTAGAAGAAGAAAAAGAAATAAAATATATATTAAGACCAACATCAGAAACTGAAATGTATTATATGTTTTCTTTATGGATAAAATCTTATAGAGACTTACCTTTGTTAACTTATATGACAAATACAGTATATAGATATGAAACAAAAGCAACAAAGCCATTAATTAGAGGAAGAGAAATTTTATGGAATGAAGCACATACTGCACATAAAGATTTAGATGATGCAGAAAAAATGATAAAAAAATCTATGGAAATATATTCAAAAATATTTTGGGATCATTTATCAATACCACATATATGGGTAAAGAGACCAGATTGGGATAAATTTGCTGGAGCAGATTATACTTTAGCTGCAGATACTATATTACCTGACGGAAGATTTTTACAAATTGGAACTACACATTTATTAGGAAGAAACTTCTCTAAAGCATTTAATATAATTTTTGAAGACGAACATCCATTTATAAAAATAGATAAAAATAAATTTGAAGCATTTAATGAAGATAATTATAGATATGAAATAGAAATTATTGAAAATAAAATAAAAATAAGATTATATAATAATAAAGGAGAATTAATTAAATCATATGAAGAAAATATTGAGTTTAATGGAGAGATATCTGAAGATAATAAAGATTTAATAAATAAAATAAATAATATAATTAAAGATAAATTTAATGAAAATAAATTGGTTAATAAGAAATTTGCTTGGCAAACATCTTTTGGAATATCAATGAGAACATTAAGTGCAATAATTTCTATACATGGGGATAATAAAGGTTTAATATTACCCTTTGAAATATCCAATATTCAAATAATAATTATACCAATATATTATTCGGAAGATGAAAAAAATAAAATATTAGAATATTGCGAAAATATATATAACTTATTAAAGGAAAAATATAGAGTAAAAATTGATAAAGATGAAACAAAAAGTCCTGGATGGAAATTTAATCAATATGAACTAATGGGAGTACCATTTAGAATATCTATTGGAAAAAAGGAATTAGAAAAAAATACGCTTACAATATCTATAAGACAATATAATAATAAAGCAAAAAACTATGAAGTAAAATTAGAAAATTTATTAAATGAATTAGATAGATTAATTATTGAATATGACAAAGAATTGAAAGAAAGAGCAAGAAAATATTTTGAGAATAAAATATTAAAATTAGATAATTTAAAAGATCTAGAAAATAATTTAGATAAAAATGTAGCATTTAAAGTTCCTTTCTGTATGAGAGAAGAATGCGCAAAAAATATTAAAGAAAAATATTCATTAGAAGTAAGAGGAACTGATATTATACCAGAAGATTCGAAAAATAAAAAATGTATATTTTGTAATAATGATGCAAAATATTATGTATATATAGGAAAAAGCTATTAGTGTGGCCGTAGGCTGCTTTTAGTATATATTCTTCTAAGCGGACAAGCCTTGTACCGCCAGGACATACTTCTCAAGGTGCATATACCCTCTCCAAGTTTACCCGGAGTTGCCTCCAGGTATTAACCATTCATCTTCATCGGATATATGTCCGTGATTTCTAGTTATGTAGCCAGGGGTTTCCCCCTCCAATTCCTCGGTGGCTTTATCGGTAAGCAGACCTTCCTACGGCCACTTTTCTTTTTTATATATTTCTTATAACTATATAAATTATGCCTGACCAAATGCCTCTATTTACATACCTTGGATTATATAAGTTTGGAAAGGAAAAATCAAAAATAAAATTAAATAGAAATAAAATAATAATATTTATAATTATTTTCGCGGCTCTAGTATATATTGCAAATATTTATATATCATGTCTAATTTAGAAGAAGATTTAGAATATAATAGAAGATATAAGGAAGTCTTACATATATTTAATGTTTCATTAAAAAATAATAAAGGATTAGAGACTGTTAGAAGTTTTATAAAAGCAGTTATTGAATATTATGATTATGCAATTGAATTATATTTTAAGAAATTATATGAAAATAAAATGATTGATGAAATTCCAGACAGTCCAATTAAAAGATATAGAAAAATAATTGAAATTACAAAGGATAAAGAACTTGAAGAATCATTAAAATATTATAAACTATTAAAAATTGCTTTAAATTCTGATGCAAGGATAATGAATGAATATAGAAAAAGTATGGTTATAAAATTTAGGACATTGAGCGGGGAAGAATTTGAAATAAATATAAAAACATTAAAAGATATTGCAGAATCTGTTAAAAAATTTTCTACAATTATTAGTAAATATATATAATGGCAAAGGTATATACAATATCTTCTGGAAAAGGAGGTGTGGGAAAAACTTTCTTTTCTATAAACTTATCAAGAGCTCTCTCATTATTAAATTTTAAAACATTGTTAATTGATTTTAACTTAAGTACACCAAATGTATCAATAAATCTTGGATTAGGTAATGAAAATAACAATATACATAAATTTTTAAGAGGAGAAATTGATATAAAAGACTGTATAAAGGAATATAAAGAAAATTTTTATATAATTCCTGGAAGTTTAGATATAAAAGATCTAATATATATTTCTACAGAAAAATTACATAATGGAATAATGGAAATATATGATGATTTTGATTATATTATTATAGATTCTGCTGCTGGAATTGGTAAAGAAGCAGTAGAAGCATTAAAGGCTTCTGAAGAGGCAATAGTAATAACAAATGTTGAAAAATCATCATTAATAGATGCATATAGAGTTACAAAAGTATTAGATAGCTTGGATATAAAAACTTTTGGAATTGTTTTAAATAAAGTTAGAAGAAGAATAAATTATGTAAGAATTGAAAGATTTTTTAAAAAGCAAATAATCGGTATAATTCATTATGATGAAAATGTACAAATTTCAATGGACAATGGTATACCTTTAATAGATTATGATATAAATTCTATAGCTTCTAAAGATATAATAGAAATTGTAGAAAAAATGACTGGAAAAGAATTAAAAGTTAAAAATAGATTTATAGACAATATATTAAAAATATTCGGATGGAAATAGATTTTGAATTAGATAAAATATTTGAAACATTGGATAGAAAAAAATATAAAAAAATATTATTGCAATTTCCTGATGGATTAAAACCATATTCTAAAGAAATATACGATAAAATAAAGGAAAAATATAAAGATATAGAAATATATATTTGGTTTGGATCTGATTTCGGTGGATGTGATATACCAATATATTTAGATAAATATGGATTTGATTTAATAATTCATTTTGGCCATTCAAAATTTTATAAATTAAAATTGGATGAATAATAACTTACTTTTAATTTTATCAATTATTTTTCTATTTATTTCAATAATTTTATTACTTATTTTCTCATTATCCAATTCTTCTAATACAAAATTTGCTGGATTAATATTAATAGGTCCAATACCAATATTAATATCAAATTCTTATCAACTATCAATTATATTATTAATTATTTTATTGATTATTATTTTGATTATTCTTATTATCTTCTTCTACAAGATAATCATATAATTCCTTTAAATTTCTAAATACCATTGTAGCACCAGCAGAAATCAATTCTCTCTTTTTATTTACACCACTAGCAACACCTATTACATTTATTCCAGCTCTCTTTGCAGCAATAATACCATATATAGAATCTTCTATTGCTAATATTTCATTTGGTAATAGAGAAAATCCTTTTACTATTTTAATATAACCCTCTGGGTCTGGTTTTGGTTGTTTTACATCATCAGAAGTTATTATAACATCAAATAAATTATCTACATGTAAATGCTTTAATACCTCCATTGTTAATCTTCTAGTATTTGAAGTAAAAATTGCTATTTTATATTTTTTATCCTTAAAATAATTTAATATTTGTTTTGCCCCGGGATTAAATTTTATTTTTTCTATATATTCATTTAACAACATATTTTCAAATTCTTTCCTTATATCTTCAATTGATATATTTAAATTATATTTCCTTATTATATTATATATTATATCTTCTATAGGCATTCCAGAATTATCTAAAGAACCTTCTATCTTTACATTATATCTTTCTAATATCTTTTTATGGACCTCATCATAAACTTTTAAGCTATTTATAAGTGTCCCATCCAGATCAAGTATTACTCCCTTTAAATTGTAAAATATGACCATAATTATAATATTTTAAAGAAAGATATAAAATAATTAATATGATCAAAATAAGAGAACAGATAAAGGATATAATAATTAATAATTATATTAAAGAAGGTAAAGATCCATTTGATTCTATAATTGGACAAGAAAATGCAAAGAGACAAATATTATCTTCATTAATTTCTGGAAGAAATATATTAATAATAGGGCCTCCAGGTACTGGAAAAACAACTTTAGCAAAAAATATAGCAAAATTACTACCAGAAATTGATTTTCCAGATGGAATTCCATTATGGGCTTATGAAGAATTTCCTTTTGTATCTGAAGAATATAGAAAAAAATGGAAAGAAGGTCCTTTTATAAAAATAAAGGGAGAAGATAGATTTATTAGAATACAGGGTTCTTATGATCTATCTGTAGAAGATCTGATTGGAGATATTGATCCTTCAAAAGCATTAAAATATGGTATACATTCTTTAGAATCTTTTATACCTGGAAAAATATTTAGAGCACACCATGGTGTATTATTTTTTGATGAAATAAATAGAGCACCTCCAAAGGTTCAAAATAGTTTATTAGAATTATTAGAAGAAAAGAAAATAACAATTGGGACATATGAATTTCAAATACCATTAGATATAATATTTATTGCTACAATGAATCCTGAAAGTTATTACGGAACTGAAAAAATATCAGATGTATTATTAGATAGATTTGATATAATAAATTTAGATTATCCAAAAGATATTGAAGAAGAAAAGAAGATTATATTAAAATATGGAAAAAATTTGAATGTTAATTTTCCTGAAAAATTATTGGAATTAACAATTGAATTTATACAAAAATTGAGAAAAGATGATAAATTAGAAAAGAAACCATCGGTTAGGTCTTCAATTGGTATTTATGAAAAAGCTCAGGCTTTGGCAATAATAGATAAAAAAGAAAATGTTGAAATTCAACATATATTTGAGGCTTTACTATCAATATTACCACATAGGATAAGATTAAAACCATCATATAAAATGGAAATAAATGAAGAAGAATATATAAAAAAGGAGTGGAATTCTTTTATAATAGGGAAAGACTTTCGGAGTTGATTCAGAAAATTTAATAAGAAGACCTGGAGAATCATTTAAATATAGTTCAAAGGAAATTAAGAAAAATATAAATGAATTAATTGAAAAAATGATAAAAGAAGGATATCCAATATTTGATATAGATAAAATTATGGAAAATAAAAAAGAATATTCTGAGATATTATCAAAGCTAACTGAATATGATGAAAAAAGAATAAGAGAGGATAAGGATTATAGATTTAATAAAGAATTTAAGAAATCATTGAATAAATTAAAGGAAATATTAACTAGTGAAGGATATATAGATGAAAATGGAGAATTAACTGAGAAATCTTTAATTGAATATTCTAAATATTTAATAGGAAATATAGAAAAGGAAATCGAAGGGATATTTGAATATGGAAAATATTTATCAAATTATATTGGAAATGATGAGGAATTTTATAATAAATATTTTAGTATAGGAGATAAATATAATAAAATTGATATAAAAGAAACAATAAGAAATTATATAAAGAATAAAGAAGTTACAAGATTTGTTGTTAATGTTAAAAGAGAAAATAAAGGTGGTAAATATATAATTCTATTAGATGTATCTGGAAGTATGATTGGGGAAAAAATATTTGAAGCAAAAAAAGCTTTAATATTATTAATATCAAAGATATTAGAAGATAATAATCTTTTAGATATAATATTATTTAATGATAAGATTGTTAAAGAATATGATAATGTTAGAGGATTAAAGGATATAATAGATATATTAAAAATTATACCAAATGGAAGCACAGATATTGCCTTAGCATTTAATTATTTATTAAATAAAGAAGAAAATGGACATATAATATTAATAACCGATGCATTACCAACAAAGGGAAAAAATCCTGTAGAAAGAACTTTAAAGTTAGCTAAAGAATTAAGCCAATATTATTATATATCAATAATTGGAATACAATTAAATGATGAAGGAGAAAAAATTGCAAAGGAAATAGTAAAATATGGAAGAGGAAGATTATTTATTTCTAAAGATATAAAAGATTTGAAAAAACTATTATTATTAGAATACGAAATATCTAGACAACAGATGATAAAATAATTTCTTCAGGTTTATTTTCCCCTATATATTTCTTATATTTTCCTGATAATTTCTTTCTTGCAATATCTAGATAGAAACTTATTCTGTTTGTAAATTCTGGTTTATTGTAATATATTGATAAAATAATATCTTTATAGAATACTTGAGCAGCTCTTGTATATGGTTTTCCAAATGCATGTCTCATTCCTTGTGAAATTCTATCTGCACCTGCACCATATACCAATGCATGTTCTCTTACAACATGATGAGGGTATTTTCTTACAATAAATAAAAATTCTTTTACTTCATTTTCTAAATATTTTAATATATTGGTTCTTACAGCTTCTAAGGAATAATCAGATACCTGAACATTATGTAATGCAATTAAATGAGCAGCATATTTCCATTGATCCTTTGGTATGTTTATCATTCCCATAATCTGCATCCTTAATTTTGGTACTGGAGCACCTGGAATTTTATTATATGATTTACTATATGAAAATCTTGTATATGGTCTTTCTATTTCCTTAAATATTCTCCAGGGTCTCTTTGCCATTTTATATCATTTTCTTTAATAATATATTTATATCTTTTCCATAGTACCCATATGCACCACCCTGACTATATGGAACTTTTATACCTCTTCTTGGATAACCCTTTGATGGAGTTTTTAGTCTAAATATATTTTTTATTTTTGGTATTGAATCTAAATCTATTTCATTATTTAATAATTTTTCAACAAATGTATCAATATCCATATTTAATGTTTGCTTAATATAATCTTCAGTTAATCTTTTATTTCCTTCCAATCTTCCTCTCTTTAATAATAATTCCTTTAATGTTTCCTTATCTATTTCCCCCCATGCAACCCATGGTTCTACTTTTTTTATCATTCCTCTTATATCTTTTGTATCCTTCATTATTACTGCATAATTATTTCTTCTTAATCTTAACAAATATAATGTATCTTTTATTTCTTTATTTGCCTTAACAGTTCCTTTTATCCTTACAATTGCTAATAATCCCATTTTATACAAATCCTATCTTTAATCCTGAATATTTGGCATATTCCTCTTTAATTCTATATCCTACTGTTTTTCTTAATGCATTATAAACTGCCATTGCAAAATTATATCTTTTTCTAGTTTGTCCAAAAGATTTCATCCATAGATCTTTTATACCAGCTAATCTAAATATCTTTTTCATTTCTTCAGGTGCTACCAATCCAACTCCTCTTGGAGCTGGTAATAATACAACTCTTACAGAACCAAAAGATCCTTCAACTTTAAATGGTAAAGAATGGGGAGTTTTAAATGCACATTCCCATGATCCACAACCTCTTGCAATCGGTATAATATTCAATTTTGCATTTCTTAACGCTTTTTCCATACATAAAGCAATATCAGAAGACTTTCCAATCCCTACTCCAACATATCCATTTTCATTTCCAACAACAGCAACAGAAACCCATGATGTTTTATTACCTTCAGCAGTTTTTCTTTGAACCATTTTTACAAATTTTGGCCTTCTATATTTACCTTTAGACAATGATAATCTAATATATTCATATTTTAAATCTGGTATTAATGCATCTACAATTTCTGGTTCTAATATTTTATATCCATTTTTAAATACTTGCTCAATTGAATTTATTTTTCCTTCCTTTACCAATTTACCAAGATTTGTTTTTGGATTCCAAGATTCTATATTAAACTTTTGCGATCCTATTTTTTCTAAAGCCTCCTGTTCCTTTTTTACTTCTTCAGCTTCTTTTTGTTCTTCTACCATTTTCTTTTAAATTTATATGACCATACATAGGCCCTTATTTTACTACTTCTTCCAAATCCACAATGTGAGCAATATCCCTTATCAGGATTATATGTTTTTCTACCACATCTTCTGCATATAACATGATTTACTTTGTTTGTACCACCCAATCTTGTCATTTAATGATAATATAAAGAAATATTTTTAAAGTAAATAAGGAAGTTAGAATAATCAATGAATATAGATATATCAATAATAATACCAACATTAAATGAAAAAGAAAATATTAATGAATTAGTAAAAAGAATAAGAGAAAGCTTAAATGATATAAATTATGAAATAATTTTTGTAGATGATGGATCAAAAGATGGAACAATTGAAGAAATAGAAAAATTAAAAAAGGAATATAAAAATATAAAACTTGTTGAAAGAGGATATAAAAAAGGTTTATCATCTGCTTTTTTAGATGGAGTAAAATATTCTAATGGAAAATATGTTGTATTAATGGATGCTGATCTACAACATCCTCCAGAATTATTAAAAACAATGTATGAAAAGGCTTTGGAGAGTTATGATTTAGTTATTGCATCTAGATATATTAAAGGAGGAAAAATAGAGAATTGGAATATTTTAAGAGAATTTATATCAAAAACAGCAATATTTATTGCATATATTTTTCTACCAGAAACATTAAAAGTAAAGGATCCATTAAGTGGATATTTTTTAATAAAGAAAGATCTGTTAAATAATTTTAATGTTTCTGATCCATTTAGTTATAAGGTTCTATTAGATATATTAGTAAAAGTAAATTATAATAAATTAATAGAAATTCCATATACATTTGAAGAAAGAAAACATGGAAAATCTAAATTGGGCAAAAAAGTAATTTTTTCATATTTAAAGCAGGTTTTCTTATTATTTAATATTTCTCAATTTATAAAGTTCTATTTAGTAGGATTATCTGGAATTTTTATTAACCTATTAACTTTATACTTATTGATCTCTTATCTTCCATTTTATATTTCTTCTTTTTTAGCAATTTTAGTTTCAATTATATGGAATTTCATCCTAAATGATTTGTTTGTATTTAAAATTAAGAAGAAAAAACTTTGGAAAAGATTTTTATTATTTGTTGGAGGAAGAGGCTTATTATCAAAACCTGTTCAATATTTATCGGCCTTATTATTTTATTATGTATTTGAAATAAACTACTTGATATCACAACTTCTTGCAATATTTATTGCTTCTATAATTAATTGGGTCTTTACAAAAGGTATTGTTTATGAAAAGTAAATTTATAAATTCCAGAGAGTAATATATAGGTTACTTTTATGGAAAGATAAAAAGAGATTATAATACGCCTTTGAAAAATATAAACTTTACTTTAATTAAATTTTATAAATGGATTTTTAAGATTTATTTTATCATAATAAAAAATATTTATAATATTGATAACCTGTCAATAACTATTTTTTATCTTATTTTTTACTATTCTGTAGATATCTTCCAAATTATTGATTGATATTTTAATTCTTTCTTTTGTATACCTATCCTGTAATAAAACACTTTTCTCTGATAGTTCCTTTTTTCCAATAATTAATAAGAACCTTATATCCTTATCAACTGCATATTTTATTTGCTTATCAAAATCTCTTTTCATCAAATCAATATAACAATTTAATCCGATTTCCCTTAATTTATTACATATATTCCATGCATCTTTAAATGTATCTTCAAAATATATTACACATATTTCTGTATAAGTTTTTTTATCAATCTTAAATATTCCTAATTCTATTCCAGCATCAATCAGTCTTTCTACTCCAATACTTCCACCTACAGCAGGTATTTCTTCATTTGTAAATAATTTTAACAAATTATCATATCTTCCTCCTCCAGATAGTGATCCAATTTTTGGTTTTTCAACAATTGCTTCATATATCATTCCAGTGTAATAATCCAAACCCCTTACTAAAGATAAATTTATTTCTATTTTACTTTTATCATCTAATAGATCTAAAATGTTATTAAAATAATTTATCTCTTTTGATATTTCTTCATATTTTGATAAATAATCAATTACTTCTTGATTCCTTAATGATATTATTTCAACAATTTTATCAGATAAATCTCCAACAACATTATTTAATTCTTTTCTTATATTTTCTATTCCAATTTTATCTAACTTATCAATTATTGTATATACCTTTTTTATTTTTTCTTCACTTATATTTAAATTTTTCTCAAAAATAAATCTTAAGAATTCTCTATTATTTATTATAATTTTATAATTCGAAAAATTAAATTCTTTAAATATAAAATTTACAATATTTAATATCTCTGCATCAGATTCTGGTTTTCTTGATCCAATTATATCAAAATCTGCCTGATAAAATTCTCTATACCTTCCTTTTTGTGGATTCTCATATCTATAAGATTTATCTATTACATATCTCTTAAATGGTAAATTTGGTCTATGATTTGAAAAAAACCTTGCCAAAGGTACTGTTTGATCATATCTTAATGCATATTCTTTTTCAGAATATGGTAATTTAAATCTCCATATTAATTTATTTTCAGCTTCTTCTCCATATTTTCCTTTCAATGTATCCCAATATTCTATTGTTGGAGTCTCTATAGGATCAAATCCAAATCTTTGAAATATCTCTTCTATTTTGCTAAATATTTTATTTCTTAATATTTTTATTTCAGTAGGAAAATCCCTTAATCCTGATGGCAAATTATACATTATATTAAATTTAAAAATTGTTTAATAAAATATTTGGTTATCTATGGTCGCTCATAGAAAGAAAAAATATAGGAAATATCTTGGACAAAGATATGCTAGAAGGGGATATAATGATAGAAATAGAGGTAGAGGAAATAAGGGTGGTGCAGGTTTCTCTGGATGGAGATTTAAGAAACAAAAATACATTAAATTAATTAAGGAATATCCGGAAAAATTTGAAGATAAAAAAGGATTTACAAGTATTAAATATAATGTTGAAAAATCTATAATTAATTTGGGAGATATAGAAGAATATTTTGATTATTTATTATCAGAAGGAATAATAAAAAATGAGGGAGAATATTATACAATAGATTTAGATGAAATAGGCGTTGATAAATTATTAGGAGCTGGAAGAATTAGCAAAAAAATGAAAATATATGTAAGAGAAGCTTCAGAAGGAGCAATAGAAAAGGTTAAAAACATCGGTGGGGAGGTTATAATTAAATAATGGACCTATCATTACAAAAAAGATTAGCATCTGAAATCCTTGGTGTTGGAAAAGATAGAATATGGATAGATCCGAATAAAATACAGGATGTATCTAAAGCTTTAAGTAGATCTGATATTTTAGATTTAATTGATAAAGGAATAATAAGAGTAAAAAATGTTAAAGGTCAATCTAGAACATGGGCAAATTATATTAAGGAACAGAAGAAAAAGGGAAGAAGAAGAGGAGCAGGATCTAGAAAAGGAGGTAGAAAAGCTAGATTAGACAAAAAAGAAAATTGGATGAAAAGAATAAGAGCAATAAGAAAGTTATTAAGAGAATTGAAAGAGAAAAATATAATTGATAAAAAGTTATATAGGGAGTTATATAAAAAAGCTAAAAGTAATGAGTTTAAGAGCAAAAGAGCTATTTTAATTTATCTTAAGGATTTAGGAATATTAAAGAATGAAAAAGAAGTTTTAAATAAATAGTTTATAAGATTTTTTATTTAAAGTTTATAATAATTTCACCTATATATTTTTTATGGCAACACCATCCCAATTAAGAACAGAAATAGAATCTGCATTTAAAAAGGGTGTATCAAAGGAAGAAATAGATAAATTAGCACAACAAATAGCAAGTAAATTAGGAAAGAAACCAGCAGTTGTAAAAGCATTAATTACAAGATACATGAATAAAGGAATGATAAAGGAACAAGGAGGAAAATATGTTTGGGCTGGTCAGTAAAGTTTTTTCTTCATTTATATTTTATAAAAAAGATAATAATTTTTAATTTAACAATATTTTAATGAAAATTTATTATTTCAAAAAATAATTGAAAATATTCTTCAAGTGCCCCCACCGGGATTTGAACCCGGGTCTCGGGGATGAGGACCCCGTATCCTGGACCTGACTAGACGACGGGGGCTATGGATTATTTAATATATATTCAGAATTTTGAGTTATAACTATTATATTTGTTCCATTATCATAACATATCATATTCTCTTCTAAACAAATATTGTAATATGTTTGATTTATAGTAGAAGAATAATTTGGATATAATAATAATTTAACATAAAAATCTTCTGCAATATATTTACCAATATTTGGTTGATAATAGAAATTATTTTGTAAATTTGAAATAAAAAATAATGTAATAAATAATATTAAAACTAAATATAATAAAATAAATTGGGATTTCATTTCCAATATATATCTACATAATCTACTGAGCCATTAATAATATAAAAAGTTTCAATTCCCTGTTCAGATTCATTTAAATTCGTATTATTAAATGCAACTTGTCCATTTATTTCAACATAATAATATGGTAAAATATTTGTAACAATTTGATATAAACTACTGTTTAGCTGTTGTGTATTATTTAGATACATATAATTTATTGATATTAATGATGCATATAGATCTTCTTTATTATACCCTCTAATATAGAAATTACTATAATATGTTGAAGTTAAAATAAAATATAAAACAATTATTACAACTACTAATTCAATAAATATTGATATACTAAAAGATTTCATTGAACTAATACACTAACCAAATATAATGAGCCATTATAATAGCAAACTCTATTAAATTCTATATAATTATTTTGCATATTTGTTATATTATCATTACTAAATATATATTCTTGACTAGTATTACTTAAATTTTCATATATTATTTCATATGGAAAACTTGCTAAATTATCCATTATACTTGGATTAAAATTATTTGATGTTAAATTACAAATATTGTCAGTATACTGTTCTGTAATTTCTTTAATCAAAACTCTTCCATCCATAAATTGATTATATATAATTTGATATTTTTCATTAATATTATAAATATAAGAAACTTTCTCCATTAATAATAATGTAATAAAAAATATTACTAAAACAATTACAAATAGCTCAAAAAACCTATCTAGCATATATTATATATTTTATAAACATTTTTATATATAGATGTCTAAATGGATTCAAAACTGGTATCATTATTAAAAGAAAATAAAAAAATTGTTACTGTATCGTCTAATAATTTACCAATATCTAGAAAAGATTCTGAAATGGTTGGTAGATTTATTAAATATTTAACAATACCATATGCAAAGAAATATTTAGAAATGGTTATTGAAAAGAAAGTTGCAGTTCCATATTATAGGTATCATAAAAAACAAGCGCATCATAAAAATGTAATGGGAAATGTTCCATATGGAAGATATCCAATTAAGGTTTCAAAATATTTTATTAAGCTATTAAATTCTTTAGAAAATAATGCAAAAAATATAGGATTAGATCCTAACAAGGTTGTAATTGTTTCTGTTAATGTTTCTAAGGGAAATAGGTTTCCTGGAAGGTTAAGGGTAGTAAAGATAAAAACAGGTCCTGGTGGAGTAAAGAGAACATTAATTGTTGCTCATAAGAAAACATCCCATATTAAAATATATGGATTATATTTAGAATCTCTAGATACATCTAAAAAATTGAAAAGAAAAAGCTTAAAACAAATTGTTAAACAAATATTAGAAGAATGGCGTCAAAAAATATAGAAGAACTTATAAAAGAACAAAAAATACAGGCAATATTAGATAAAACTTTAAAAAATAGATTTAAAGGTAAATTAATTAGTAAAGTTGAATATTTCAAGGTTTCAATGGGTACAAAGGTTATTATATATTGCGCAAGACCCAGATTAGTTCTGGGAAGAGCAAATGAAAATTTAGATGAAATTAAGAGAATTGTAGAAAATATTGCAAATGTTAAAGATCCAAATATAGAAGTTGTAGGAGTTGAAAATCCATTATTAGATTCTGAAATTGTTGCAGATTTAATTGCATCTCAAATTGAAAGATATGGAAACAGAGCAATAAGAAGAATTATGCAAAGAGTAATGGAACAGGTAATGCAAGCTGGAGCTTTAGGTATTGAAGTAAGAGTTACTGGAAAAATAATTGGAGATAGAACATCTACAATAAGAGAACAAAAGGGATATATTAAAAAATCTGGAGAAGTAAACAAAATAATTGGAAAAAGTATAAGACATGCAAAATTACCTTCCGGAGTAATTGGAGTACAGGTTAGAATATTAAGACCAACAGACAAGTTACCTGATAGAATAAAAATAAAAGATTTATCAGAAATAAAACCTGATGAATTAGAAAAGATAGACCCTTCTTTATTAGAAAAATTAACTAAACAAGGTCAATAATTATTTTAATCTATCAATAAATATTTTTATAATATCTTTTGAATTCAATATTCCCAAAGTTCCTTTTATACATTTTCTTTCAGAGAAATTTTTTACAAATCCATATCTTGAATATTTTGAATATATCATAACTGGTACAGGATCTGAAATATGTCTTCCTTTAATTGATGATGTAGAATGATCTCCAGTAATTAATATTGCATCAAAGTATTCTTTTATTCTTTTTACTAAATATTCATCAATTTCTTCAATTACCTTTTTCTTTTTAAATGGTTCTTTTAAGTGAGATAAAATATCTGGAGTCCTTATATGAATAAATATTATATCATATTTATTTCTATTTGCTATTGCATATTCTGAAAATGAAAATAAATTTTCATCAATCTTTCCAGTAGTTCCTAAAGGTTTTTCATAATCAATTTTCAAATATTTTGCAATTGATAAATAAATAGGACTTGAAGATAAATATAATGCCTTTATTTTATATTTATTTTCAAAAAAATTCTTTTTATTTAAATCTTTATATATTGTTTTATTTTTTATCTTATATTTCTTTAATTTTTCAATTATTTCCTTATCATAATTATCAAAAATTAATATATAATCATTATCTTTATATTTTATTATATCATATTCTTCTTTTATTTTTGGATCTTCTTTTGATTCTATTTCAATTAAAAACTGATTTTCTTTTAATTCTTTATATATTAATGCTTTAAATATTAATTCATTATATTTAAAATCATAACCTAGTAATGATAGATTTGATTCAATACATTTTGGAACATGCCCTCTTTCTTTTGTATATAATAATCCGCATTCAGAATATCTTACCAACTTATCAATATTTTGTTTTTTAGCATCTTCCAATGGTGTTTTATATCTTAATTCTTTAATTAAATTATCACCTAATCCATCTAATATAATAAATACCCCCTTATCCATATTATTTAAATTATTAAAATTTCTAAATATAATTATTAAGCGGCGGTGCCCGAGCGGACAAAGGGGCTGGGCTCAAGACCCAGTGGAGTAGATCCGTCAGGGGTTCAAATCCCCTCCGCCGCATAGATTGTTTTTATAATTTTAGATAATGTTATTAAAACGATATTCCCCACTTCTTTCTTCTACCATGATATTTTATCATAACCCTGAAACAAATTTATATATATAAATATAAGAAATTTAATAATCGGGCCCGTAGTCTAGTCGTAGGATGTCGGCCTTGCAAGCCGGAGATCCCGGGTTCAAATCCCGGCGGGTCCACTTTTATAAAAATTATAAAAAATTAAGCAATTATACATTCCGACCATCCACAATCCATACATACAACACAACCAGCTTCATGTTTTAATCTTGTAGATCCACATACAGGACATTTTTCAACTTTATTATTTCCATTTTCTTCAACTTTTAATGTATTATCTTCAGCTCTTAATGTATTATTGATGTTTGCATTTAATTTTACTTTTGGTACTTCAACATTAGTAGTTAATTCATAATACCAATTTGGTAACTTTATTCCATATTGCTTTAATATTTCAATCGTTCTATTATTTATTTTACCTTCTTTAATTAATCTAAAGTAATCCATAAATCTTGCTTTACTCGCCTCTGCAGGAGCTACATATACTTGTACAGATTTTGATCCATCTCTATATATTGTAATTCCTTTGCATCCCATCTTATATGCCAATAAATATGAATAATATACATCATCTGGTTGAACCCAATTTGGCATATTTATTGTCTTTGATATTGATGTAGTTATCCATATTTGAGCAACTGCCTGTGCTCTTATATGATCCCACCATGGTATATCTAATGCTGTTAAGAATATTGCTTTCAAATCATCTGGTATTTCTTTTATTCCCAATAAACTTCCCCCATTATCGGATATTTTCTTTAATATATCATTATTATATAATCCTCTTTCCCTTAATTGTCTTTCCAATTCCTGATCTACATAATAATATACGCCAGCAGTTACTCTTTTTTCATATACTAAAGAATATTGTGGTTCAATACCTGAAGATGTATCTGCTAACATGGATATAGAACCTGTTGGAGCAATTGATGTTACTTCAACATTTCTTATTCCATATTTTATTATTTGTTCTTTCAAATATTCCCAATCTAATGTCCATAATTCTTTATGATAATATCCTTCTACAGGTAATTCTCCATCTTTATATGTTGTTTGATCATATCTATCAAATTTACCCCTTGTTTTTGCTCTTTCAACAGATTCTAACATTGAATAATATGTTAAATATTCTGTTATTTTCATTAATAATTTATATCCTTCTTCAGATGTATATGGAATTCCCAATGCATAGAATAAATCTGCTAATCCCATAAATCCAAGACCAACTCTTCTTACCAATTTTGAAGCTTCTTCAATTTCCTTTATTGGATATTTATTTACGTCTATTACATTATCTAAGAATCTATATGCCCATTTTATTGTTTCAATATATTTATTCCAATTAAATTCTGCTTTTCCATCTTTAAATTCAACCAAAGCATATAGATTAATTGATCCCAAATTACATGATTCATAAGGATATAGAGGCTGTTCTCCGCAAGGGTTACTGGCCCTAATTGGTCCTCTATATTTATATTGAACATTTCTTCTATTTATATTATCCATAAATAAACATCCTGGATCTCCTTTTTCCCATGCAACATATGAAGCTTCCTGTAATATTCTTTCGGGATTTACATATCCTGTAATTGTTTCTTTTGGTATTTTATTTATATCAAAATTTAGATCCCCTGGCAAAGGCAAATTATATTTCCTTAATAATCTTGGATTAATTAATGGATATTCTTTTTTATTTTCGAAATATTCCCAAAAAGATGGCTCGAACATTATAGATATATTGAAGTTTTCTAATACACCTTCTTTTTCCTTTAAATGAATAAATTTAAATATTTCTGGATGCCAGGATTCCAAAATTCCCATGTTTGCCCCTCTTCTCTTTCCTCCTTGTTTTACTACATCTGTAACTGTATCTATAATTTTCATAAATGAAACTGGACCTGAAGCAACACCCCCAGTAGATGCAACAACATCACCTTCAGGTCTTAGTTTTGAATAATTTATTCCAATTCCACCTCCAGATTTAAATATTAAAGCTGCTTCTGTTGCAGATTTCATTATAGATTCCATACTATCATCAATATCTAATACAAAACATGCAGATAATTGTCCTAAAACAGCACCAGCATTAAATAATGTAGGAGAATTTGGCATAAATCTTTTACTTGCCATTAGATCATAATATTGATAGAAATCTTCGTAATATTTGTCAAATTCGCCATTTTCTAGCATTTTTATAAATTCTGACCATGAAACCTTCATATGACCTCTTTCATTTAAATAATCATACAAATATTTCATTCTTTCTAAATGATATCTATTCCATCTAAATTTAGGATCTTTTATTGGTAATCCATATTTATTTTCGTTTTTTACAAAATCAAATTCTTCTTTTGTATGTACTTTTTGTTTTCCATCTTTATCATATATTCTTTCATCATATAATAAATCTGGTATTACAATTAATGCAGCAACCCTTTCAAACATTTGCTTTGGACCTTCTATTAGTTCCTTATATTCATTTCTTAATAAATATCTATTTACCATTAATCTAATTGAATTAACAGAAAATCTTTTTGCAACTTCTTCCTCATAGAATTTTCCCAATAAATTTTTCTTTTCTTCTCTTATTTTTTCTTTTTCCTTTCTATAGGAAATATATGCCTTAGCAACATCATATAAATCAAATTTCAATAAGGATAATTCGACAATATCTTGAATCTCTTCAACAGTTGGATATTTTATATCATCATATTTTTCTTCTAATACTTTTATTATATAGCCAACAACTTTTTCTAATTTTTCTTTATCATAAGCTCCAACAGCTTTCATTGCCCTTTCTATAGCATATTTTATTCTTTCTGGATCAAAGTCAACAATTCTTCCATCTCTTTTAATAACTTTTTTTATTTTATAATTATTTTGTCCCAAAACAACTTCTTTTTCTTTTTTTTCATGAGAATAGCTATTTATAAACTCTTCATCACCCATTTAAATTTTTTATAAAAAATTTTAAAATCTTTTTCTATGAGATGTTTAAAAATATTGGTTATAAATATTTATTTCATCGATAATCAATAACATATCTTTATAAATATAATATCATTGTGTCCTTTCTTTTATTTTCTCTTCTTAATAATTAATTACTTATTTTTCACTTTATTTTTGCCTTTTTATCATATATTTCAATTAATTTTACTTCTCTTGCAACATTTAGAACTTTTGCTTTATTTATTATATCCTCTAAACCTCCGGCTTCATGTATATGTCCATGTATATTTAAAATAACTCTATCATTATTTTCAATGAATTTTCTTAATTCATAACTACCAGAAATACCTAAAGATGACATAGAATCTTTTGGAGGAATATGGGTGAATAAAATAATATATTTATCATTGAATTTCTCTTTTAATTCATTTAAAAAGCTTTCAAATTCTTTTTCATCAATTATATTAAACAATACATCGGATCCTCCAAATCCGACTAATACAAAATTATCCTTTATTATATATTTTTTATCTAAATTTCTTATTTTATATATTTTTTCTAATAATTTTATATCTTCAGATGTTTCATGGTTTCCTGGTATTATTAAAATTTTGTTTGGATCTATATATTCTGTTAACTTTTTTATTAGTCCTCTTTCTATTTCTCCTAATTCTGCTATATCTCCCAAAATTACTATATAATCTGGTCTTTCCTTTTTATATAATTCTATTATTTTATATACCATTTCGAAATCATTATGTATATCAGATGAAACTATTAGCTTCATAATATATTTATATATACCATTCTTTTTTATTTTTTATATAGGATATCAAAAATTCTTTTAATTTATTATAATCATAAAAAATATTCATATTATTATAATTATAATTTTTAATAAATTCATTAAGTATTTTTTCTTCTCTTTCTGTAAAAAGATCTTTTTTAGAGAAATATAATATTATTTCTTTATTAAATATCTTTTTTATCATATTTAATAGATTTACCTGTTCTTCAATACTATATCCACATGTTTCAGTCAAATCAAAAATATATATAATCAAATTTGCAAGATAATTTAATGCCAATATTGATTTTTTCTCTATTTCATTCATTTCTTCTATTGGTCTATCTAAAATTCCTGGTGTATCAATTACCTGTATATCAAAATATGGTGTTTTAATATATCCTATCATTAAATCTTTTGTTGTAAATGGATATGGCTCAATTTTAACATTTGATCCTGTCAAATTTTTTAATAATGTACTTTTTCCAACATTTGGTAAACCTGAAATAACAACTGTAGGCAAATTTTTAATATTCGGAATTTTTCTTCTTCTATTTAAATAAATATTATAATATTTAAATATTATCCAATTTCTTCTTAATATACTAGATATTCTTCCATAAAATTCCCTTCTATATTTTTCTATTAATTTTTTATCTTTTGTTAACTTTATATCATCTTTATACTTTAAATAAACTTGTTTTATTATTTTTCTTATATATTTTATCCTTTCTCTTAATTTCTTTATATTTATATCTGCAAATAACAATTTATATAATTCTTTATAGAATTTGTTTTCAGGTAAAAATATATCATTATATATTTTTTCTAATTTATCATCAATATATTGATATATTGTTTGTAATTTTACAATATTTCTTTCTTTTATATCATAAAATTGATTACCATTATTCTTTGCTCTTTTAAATGCAGATGATAATAATTCTTCTACAAATTTATATTTCATAAAAATTTATATTATAAAAAATTAAAAAACTATTCTAAATTAATTTTCTTTCCTTCATGGCCTGGTTTTTTCCCTATTTCAATCCTTAATACTCCATTTTCATATTTTGCCTTTATAGAATTCTCATCTGCATCTTCTGGTAATGGAATTATCCTTCTATATCCTGAAAATACTCTTTCCGACATTATATAGTTCTCATCTTTTTCTTCCTTTTCAATTTTTCTTGATGCTACAATTTTTAGATGATGATCTACTAAGGTAACATCTATATCCTTCTTATCAACTCCAGGTAAATCAATTTCTACTAAATATTTATCTCCTTTATCTACTACATCTACTGCAGGTACTTCATATTCAAAGTTAAATCTTAATCCCTTTCTTGCTCTATTGAATATTTTTCTCCATAATCTCATCTGTCTAGCAAATTCTCTCCTAATTTCGTCATATATGTCATTAAAGTCATCTGTGTCCATAATATTATTTTTTCTTTAATGGTTTATAAGATAATAAAGACGCATAATCAACAACATTCTTTTCATCATTATTTATTTCAGATGATAAAATATGATTTATTAGATCTATCTTTCCTTTATATAATTTTGTATATTCTATAAAGAATAAAAATGGATATTTTCCGCAAAATATTTTACTATCTACTTCCAATTTATATAATTTTTCAGAATCTAAATTTAATGTATATTTTATTATTTTTTCAGATTCTTTTTTTACATTTTTAGATATATTCTCTTTATATATAATATTTCCATAAAATTCTCCATGATGATATAAATTTCCAGTGGATATTAATATTATTTTTCTATCTAATTCTTTTGATAATTCTTTTAATAATTTAACAAAATCTTTTATCATTTCTAATTCAATATCTTTTACAATTATTGGAACAATCTTTACTTTATCTTTAAATAAATATCTTAATATGGGTAATTGAACTTCAATTGAATATTCATATCTAGATAATATTGGATTTTCATATGAATCATAATTATTTAATATTTTTCTAGCAAATTCTACATCTGTTCTAATTATACCAAAAGGAGTATACCAATCGTCAATTATCAAATTTATTTTTTGACCAATATTATAATGATTTGGACCAATAATTATTATTGTATCAAAATCAAAATTCTCATATAATTCTTTATATAATTTTATAGAAACTGGTAAAAAGTATTCATAACTTGCATGTGGAACAATACCAGAAATTATATTTTTTTCCTTTTTTATATTTTTTGGAATATACCCAGGTCCATATCTTTTATCCATAAAGTATTGTTCGATTTGAGAAAGTAAATCAGAAGAATCAAATGAATAAAATCCCTTTGCTTTCATAAATTGCATAATTTTATTTTGAAATTATAATTTATTAATTTTTTTAGCATTTTTATTGTTATGATTGCTGGATTAGAGATACATCAACAAATTGATACAAAAGAAAAACTATTTTGTAATTGTCCTACGAACTTAAGTGATAAATATGATTATAGAATTGAAAGAAAATTGAGAGCAACATTGAGTGAAATTGGGAAAAAGGATATTGCTGCAGAATATGAGACTATGAAGGATAAAAAATATATATATGAATATTCTAAAGATTATTCTTGTTTAGTTGAACTTGATGAAGAACCTCCACATTTAATTAATATTGAAGCACTAAAATTTGGAATATTAATTTCAACTTTTTTTAATATGTATATTCCAAAGGTTTTACAGGTTATGAGAAAAATTGTTGTAGATGGATCAAATACATCTGGTTTTCAAAGAACATTATTATTATCATTAAATGGAGAATTAAAATATAAAGATAAAAAAATAAGTATTGGAACAATTTGTATTGAAGAAGATGCTGCAAGAAAAAATGAAGAAGGAGAAGATTACATAATTTATAGATTGGATAGATTGGGAATACCATTAATAGAAATATCTACAGGTCCTGATTTAAAAGATCCAAAAGAAGTAAAGGAAGTAGCTGAATATATTGGATTAATATTAAGATTAACTGAAAAAGTAAAAAGAGGATTGGGAACTATTAGACAGGATGTAAATATATCAATAGAAGGAGGAGAAAAAATTGAAATAAAGGGCGTACAGAATTTAAAAATAATAGATAAAGTTTGCGAACTTGAAGTAAAAAGACAAGAAAGAATGATAGAATGGAAAAAAATTATGAATGAAAGAGGTATTGAAGGATACGAATTAATAGAATAGATTTATATTTTTTAATAGATCATAATTCTTAATGAAAACTCAATTTGGAACAATTCTTGTAGAAATTATATTATTTATAGTTGCTGGTATTGCTGCTTATATATTTGTTTCTACTGCATATAATAATTTAAATGGAATAAGCAATGCTGCAGTTGCAAATTCTAAATCATTACAAAATCAATTAAATACATATATTACATTAGATTCATGTGCATATAATAGTACTACAAATTTATTATATTTCTATGTAACAAATAGAGGAAGTGTTTGTATTAAATCAAAATCTAACATTATTATTTATTAATGGAGAACTAATAAATAATACTCAAAATATATATTGCAAATAGTTATACTGGTACTTCTGCTTGGGGTCCATATGATACAATTGCAATTGTTACAAATATTTCTATAGTAACAAACTTTTATCAAGTAAGAATTGTAGCATCTACTGGGGCATATACAGAGAATACAATATATATTAATACAACTGCAAGTACATGTACAATAGAATGAGATCTGATTTAGGATCAATTATTGGAGCAATTATTGGATTCGTTATTTTTATTGTTTCTTCATCAGTTTTATATTTAATTTTAAATAATTATTATAAAAAACTTTTATTATACGGCAAATTCAATAGATAATCAAATAAAAAATATTGTTGGAGAAAGTATAAAATTTTTAAATAATCAAACAAACTATTCAAATCCTTATTTAATTATATATAATAATGGAAATAAGGCATTGGATTTATCATGTTTTCAATTATATGTTAATGGATATTTCTCTCCATTTAATTATTCTATAAATTATTTATATTCATCAAATTTATTATTGCCTGGAGAAAATGCAACAATATATTTTAATAATAATTATTTAGTAAATAATTCATGGAATTATATAATATTGGTATCTTGTTATGGGGTTAAGTTTCAAACTTTAATATATGCTAATTAATTAATATAATATGAGATTACAATCTGAAATGATTATAGCATTAATATTGTTAATAGTAGGAGCTCTTGCTACTGTAATAATATACAATATAATATCTCCAAATTTAAATATAATAAATCCTTCTGGACAGGAAATTTCAAGATCTTTAGAATTAAATTTCCAATTATTAGATTATTTTATAGTAAATAATACATTATATGCATATGTAAAACCCTCAGAACCAGTTAATTATTCTCAAGTATTTGCAATTTTAAATGATAGATTAGTTAATGTTTATCCTTATAATTCAAATGGATCAATTGTAAATCCATATAATAATGGTTTATTAATTGTTGTTGCAAATTTATCTCAAATTCCTCCAGATCAAAATGGAAATTATAAATTAGAAGTTGGATTAGAAAATGATATAATTGGAGTATTTGATATAAAATATATTTCTAATTCATTAATTAATTATTTTCAACCTCCAATTGTTTTTAATATATCGGTCATATCAACCTCCCTTACATGTCAATTACCATATTTACCTTTAATATTATACAATAGTCAATCTATTCCAACTCCTTCTCCTTTTCAACAGGATATTGCAATATGTAATGGAACAATTAATATTGGTAATAGTTTTGCATATGTAAATAATGCAACATTATTTAATGAAATAAATAGAAATGGATCTAATGTATACTTTACAACAACCTGTAATAGTACCCCAAATATATATTCATGGTATGAAGGTCAATTAATTAATGGAAGTACATATTGTGATGTTTGGTGGATAAATTTATCTAATGGAATTCCTGCTAATTCAAATATTACAATATATATGTATATAGGAAATAGTAGTGATAATTATTATTCCCAATATTATCCATATGTTGGTACTTCTCCTCAAGTAATTTCAGGATATGATAATGGTCAAGATGTATTTATAGCATATGGATATTTTAACAATACATTTGATGGATGGAGTAGATATGTTTATTCAGGATCATTTTCTCCAACAGCAACTTCAAATGGTATTGAAATGATAAATAATAATGGTGGTGAAGGTACATATATTTTACCTCCAAATAATGAAAATATTCCAGAAATACCTTTAATTGTTGAAGAAGCCTGGTATCATACTCAAAGTGCAGATGCAAATACTATATCCTTATTTGGAAATACAAATAGTCAGGTAGATGTAACTAATATAGGAGGTACAGACGGTGGTTCCACACCAGCATCTAGTTCATCTACATTTGTACAATTTGAATATTATGGTGGACAACCATATGTTATGTTAAAATCTGCAGTAACAGATCAATATTTAAGTTATACATCTTTCCCAACATCTGGTGGAACTGTTTATTCATATTTAATAGTTAATTCTACATATGCACAAACAGGATATTATATTTATAATTCTAATCAAGTATGGGCTCCTTTAACATTATTAGATACATATAATATAAATTATAATGGATATACATATTATAATTTAAATTATAATCCTTTCCAATATGGTACATTAGAAATTGGTGCAGGAACTGGTGGAGCTGCTTCATACCAATATGAAGAATGGGTTGTTGCTAGAGCATATCCTCCAAATGGTGTAATGCCTTCAATTTATATTGGTTAAAAATATAAATGATAAATAATTTTTATGGTCCGGGTAGCCTAGTGGTAAGGCGTCGGGCTGTGGACCCGAAGATCGCGGGTTCGAATCCCGCCCCGGACCCTAATGAGTTTCCCAGCCAACAGTTTTTTCAAATCCTAAAATTTTCTTAATATAACTTTCTAACAATAATTTTTCTTTATTTGTTATTTTACATAAATTATGGGCCATTTTTAATCCTCTTGGATAAGATTTCTGATCATAAATAACTTCTTTTATTATTTCTTTAAATTTTTCTTTTCCAATTTTTTCCATTCCTTCTAATCTATATATATGATCATTATATCTTGCCCTAAAGTATATTAAATATAAATTTTTGTTACAAAATGGACAATTTGGAATTTTTGAACCTAAAAATTCTTTTATTTGTTTTTCTTTAATATCTGTATAAAATATTTCTGATGGAAAAATTCTCATCAATGTTAGTAAATCTGATCTACCTGTTTTTATTATATCTAAATTTAATATTCTCTTTGCAACTGCCAATAAATTTCCATTATTTATTAAATATTCAAAGTTTTCTAAAAATTCTTTTCTTCTATTTTCAACATTCTCATCATAAAAATTATACAGAAATTTTGAATATAATATGGAATCTGATATTATTGATCCATCTATAAATATATATCTATCAGAATATTTTCTTGCCAATCTATATTCTAAATTTTTTGATAATAATTCTGAAATATCTTGAATGTCGAAATTTTCATTATTCATCGATCTTATAAAAGATGTTTCGAAAAATTCTATATCTTCTATACTTTCATATATATCATCAGAAACAATTACTGCTCTTGAATATACATAACTATAAGGTCCGACAATACCATTTACAAGAGAAGAGTCTATAAATCCATATTTTTTCTTTTCTTTTATCTCAATATTATCCAAATCTAATTTTTCAATATTAATTTTTTCTTCCTTATTATTTTCTTCATCTTTTTTTATTTGATTGATTTTTTGATTTATCTTTTCTAATAAATTTTTTGTTAACATAAAAATATTTTTATATTAAATTATATTAAATATGTATCCCCCGCTTAGACGAACCAATATGAAAAGATGAGTATTGGTAACGATGGGCGGGGGACATTTATGCCGCGGTGCCCGAGCGGACCAAGGGGTATGGCTGGAGACCATATCCCCGAAAGGGGACGTGGGTTCAAATCCCACCCGCGGCGGATTTTGCTTAAACTATTTTCATCTGTAAGTAAATTATTAATTACGTAAATCTTTAGTTAAAACCATACACTATAGGCAATCTATCTTAAAGGTGATAAAGTAAAATTTATAAATGTTTACTATTATTATTATTATATGGTCATGACAACAATAAAAGATACATTTCAAAAGGCTACGAATCCATTTCGTAAAGCAATAGATGATAGATGGCAGTATCTTTCAGATGACGATAGAAGAGAAATAGCAAGATATCTAGCAGATAAGAAAGATATAATAGAACGTTACTTTTATACTATCAATAAGAATAATAGTGATAAAGTACTAGATTCTATTGAACAATTTGCACGTCTTAAAGGATCTTCTATAGATCTACCTACTATATCTCAGTATTTTGATATGCTAGAAAACCTTGATAAAATAATAGAAGAAATAGATAAAGGTTTCTTCAATTCTTTACCCAAATATAATAATGTAGTAAAACCAAACAACTATTATATGGAAATCGCATTTGACATAGATGGAAATCCAAAAGATCAAAAAGGAACTTTAGTTGATATATTAAAAAAGCTAATAGGAAACGTCGGAGCTAGAGGTTATCCTATATCTTATTATAACGGAACTGACAACTTTCCAATACAATATTATATGGAATTCTATCCAGATCGAACTCACATAAGAATTTTCATTCATACATCCTATATACCCCCAGCTATAGTAGGTTATTTACTTTATGAGCTAAACAATATTAAAGGAAAAGAATCAATAATACCTCCAAGCGGACAACAATATCATATTATTAATAATGTAGCAGGAATTATTAATAATCGCATAGGAATAGACATAGATCAACGTATAGCTTCTTATGCCGGCCAAGCTCTTTGGCAATATAGTTTCTTATATAGATTTTTTAGGGTAGAAGAAATTCCGTATTGGATTACTTAAAATATCATAAAGAATTTTAGAAATCAGAAACAACTTTTTCAGTATTTCAGATAAAAATTTTTTAATTTCTTAAAATATTGTCAGAACTTATATCTTCTTCTTTAATTAAATCTAAATTGTTTTATTAAATACTTTGCTATAATTTTTATTTTTTAATAATTTTATAGATTATATATATTTTATGACAGATCATTTTAAAGCAATATTTAAAACAGATCTTAATAGAAATCTCAATTTTACTGAAGAAACTATTGAAATTTTAGATAATAAAATTTCCATATATGATGATAATAAAAACAAAATATTAGAAATCGATAATGTAGAAGAACTAAATATAGAATATGGAATAAGTATATGTAAATTAATTGCAATAGACAAAGATGGAAAAATATTTGAAGTTGCATATTTTACAAAGAAAAAAGCGGATAATATACAAAAAATTGTAGATGAATTTAATTTAAAAGTAAAAACGGAAATAATTGAAAAAGAAGAAAAGAAAAGATCTAAAAAAGAAATATATGGATTTTTAATACAAATTATTAAAAAATATAAGAAAGAACTTATCTTAATTACTATTATCTTTATTATAGGTACTATAATAAGTCTAATTCCTCCTTATTTAACAGCTTTATTAATAAACGAGGTTCTTATATCAAAAATACCATCACTGGAAGTATTTCTTACAATAATTTTCTTAATGCTAATATCTTCTATTATTTCTAGATTTTCATATTTAATAGGTAATTCTTTATTAAATATTACACAGACAAAAATCAGAAAGGGAATAAGAGAGTTATTATTAGAACATATAATTTTTAATGATGTTTCTTTTATAGAAAAATACTCTCCTTCTACATTAATAGCAAGATATCAAACGGATATAGAGGAAATAGATGGTTTTATTGCATTTGATCTGCCTTTTATAATTATAGATACTTTAATGCTTGTTGGGACCCTTATTATACTTTTTTTATTATTACCATTTTTAGCAATACCTATAATAATTGCAGCATTTGTTATTTTTGTTCTTTTCATAATTTATGAAAGAAAAATTAGAAGAATTGATAAAAAAGCAAGAATAAAGTCTGTAGATGCCGAAACTCAAGTAAATAATGTTCTAAGGAACTTTTATAGCATTAAGTTATTCTCAAAAGAAAAAGAAGAATATGAAAAAACAAAAAATATAATAAACTCTTGGTATTCGACAGATACTCAGGTAGGAAAACTTATTACAATAAGAGGTGAACTATTATTTTTAATAATAGATTTGATTACTGTTTTTATATGGTATATGGGTGGAATTTTTGTAATTAATAATCTAATTAAATTGGGTATATTGGTTGCTTTTGTAACTTATATTTTATATATTTATAGCCCACTCCAGACATATGAAAGGTTTTTTGGGGATATTCCAAAAGCTTTAGTTTCTGCTGAAAGAATATTAGAATTATTAGAAGATAAGCCAAAAATATTAAATAAAGAAAATGCTTTAAAACCAAATATGATTGATGAAATAAAATTTGTTAATGTTACTTTTGGATATGAACCAGGTTTTCCTGTATTAAAAAATATTTCTTTTACAATAAAACCTAAAGAAAAGGTTGCAATTGTTGGAAAAAATGGAGCTGGAAAGACAACAATTGCTAAATTATTATTAAGATTTTATGACATAAATGATGGAGAAATATTAATTGGAAATACAAATATAAAAGATATAGATTTAAAATATCTTAGGGAAAAAATTTCATATTTATCACAAGAACCTGAAATTTTTAATAATACTATTAGATACAATATATCTTATGGAAATCAAAATGCAAATGAAATAGAAATAATTAGAGTTTGCAAAATTGTAAATATACATGATGATATAATTAAATTACCTTTTGCATATGATACCCCAGCAGGAGAAGAGGGAACAAAACTATCTAGCGGCCAAAAACAAAAAATAACAATTGCAAGAAATATAATAAAAAATCCTGATATATTTATATTTGATGAATTAACATCAAATATTGATTCAAAGAGCAGAGAACAAATTTTTTCTGCTATATTAAATATTTCAAAAGATAAAACTTTAATATATATTTCACATAATTTATCGGAAGTATTAAATATGGATAGAGTTATTGTTATAGAAGACGGAAAAATTGTTGAAGAAGGAAAAACCTGATGATTTAATTAAGAAAAAGGGAAAATTCTATGAATTATTTAAAAATCAAATAGAAAATTTAGAAAAAATAGAAAATGTTAATCAAAAATCAGAATTAGTCAATTTAAATATAATAAAAGATAAAAATATAATAATAGAACCTTCTAATAGACCTAGCAGAGTAAATATTATATATAATGGTAAAAAACATGAAAACCTTATGCCAAAACTTTTATTCCCAATATCAAATCCAAAATTTGTAGGATTTTACGATGATAATTTCAATGAAATATTTTTATTAGAAGATTATACAATTTTAGACAAAGATTCTAAAAAAATATTAGAAAATGCAATAAAATATAATTCTATAATATATAAAATAGAAAAAATAAAGAAGATAGATATTGAAGGAGGATCTATATTATTAAATGCTCTTATAAATAATAAAGAATTGGAGATAAAAATAATTTCTCCAGAAAATCTTTTTATTTTTGAAGATAAGGTTTTATTTATTGATGAAAATGGTAACCTATATCAAATAATATTAAAAGATTTGGACAAGAGGAGCTTAAAGGAATTAAATAAAATAATATAATATCTTTATAATTTTAAATTTCAAAAAACAAATAGTTAAAATTTAAATCGAATTAAATTTAAAAAATTACTTATAAAAATATCTTTAATGGCTACAGGTCCTACTTACGTAGTAAAATTTAGAAGGAGAAGGGAAAATATTACAGATTATAGAAGGAGACTAAAGTTATTAAAATCAAAGAAACCAAGATTTGTTGTTAGAAGATTTTTAAATAATATATTAGCACAAATAACATTATATAATGAAAATGGAGATAAAACATTACTAACAGTCCATTCAAAAATATTAGAAAAGAAATATGGATGGAAAGGACATAGAGGAAATTTACCAACAGCATATTTAGTCGGTTTATTAGCAGGTCTAGAAGCAAAGAAAAGAGGAATTGAAGAAGCAATATTAGATATTGGAAGATATAGATCTACAAAAGGAAATTCATTATATGCTGCACTAAAAGGTGCAATTGATGCTGGATTAAAGATTCCATATAATGAGGAAATTTTACCTTCTGAAGATAGAATAAAAGGTGAACATATAAAAAATTATGCATTAATGTTAAAAGAAAAAAATCCTGAAAAATATAATAAGCAATTTTCAAGATATTTAAAAAATGGATTAGAACCTGAAAAAATAGTAGAGCATTTTGAAGAGGTAAAAAATAAAATATTAAAAGAATATGGCATCTGATTGGAAAGATAGCTTAGATCCCGTGTTTAGAGATTTTATAAAATCATTAATAGAAGAAACAAAAAAGTATAAGGATGTATATGAAAATTCTGATAATCCATCAAAAGTACAAATGTGGATTGCACTAGGTATATTATATAGAAAATTACTATCTATAGAAGGAAAATTATCAGAAATAGAATCTATAATAAATAATAAGGAATTAAGAGAAAAATTAGAAGAATATTTGAGAAAACTTTAATAAACAACAGCAACCAAAACCCCTCCTATTTTTTCTCTTTTACATTCTTCATTTGTTTTAACTCCTTTATTAGTAGATACTAATAATATTCCAAAACCACTTGCAGGTAAATATCTTTTTTCGTACCTTTCTAATTCTCTATATGATACAGGAAACCTGGGATGAATTGCTTTTCCAAAATTAAAATATTCGGAAAACCTGGCAATTATCTTTTTCCCTTCAGTCTTATATTCTTCAACAAATCTATATTCCTTTAATTTTTCTAAAATATTCAATAATAATTTATTATAATAATTAAATTCTACATCTCTTCTCCCAATATTTATACAATTTGTGGCATGAGAAAAGAAATCATTAATTATATCTACCATTATTCTCCTAGAACTTTAAATCCTAATTCTTTTGCCATTTCTCTAAAGCATCTTCCGCATATGTAATATATTATATCTCCTAATAACTCTATCATGAGAACCGCATATCATACATCTTATACTTCCTTTTCCAAATTTTCTTTCCTTATTTTTAATTCCATATTCTTCTAATACTTTTATTAAACTTTTATTTTCACTTACGGCTTTTTGTATTAATTCTTGTATATTCTTAATCTTACCTTCTTTAATTAGTCTTCTTACTTCTTCCTTTATATATTTTGGTGCATTATTTTTGAGTATCTTTGCTAAAGTACCTGATTTGTTTTTCTGTAATTCTACTAAATATGACCAATCATTTGGCATTTATTAATAATATATTAGTAAGATTTAAAAGAAATATAGATTTTTAAGGAAAAAATTAAAATAAATATAATAATGTTAAAATCCCTAATTGTTGGGATAGACCCAGGTACAAATTTAGGATTAGCTGTTATAGATGATAATGGAAATATTATTGATAAATTAAGTGGAAAAAATATACAAAACGAGGATATAATCAAATATATAAGTGATTTAAAATATGTTGTACTTATTACTACAGATAAAAAGGAAATACCAAAGACAATATTAGATATAGCATCAAAATTAAATATTGGTGTATATAATCCAAAAGAAGATATTAGTTTAGAAATAAAAAATAAATATTATCAAGATGAAAATTTAAAGAATATATTTGAAAATAATCATGAATTTGATGCATATATATCGGCAATAGAAGCATTAAAAAAATTAAAAGAAATTTTTGAAAAGGCAAAAAAAGTTTCTGAAAGCCAGGAAGAATATATTAAAATATTAAGATATATATTAAAAAATAGAAAAGTAGAAGTTGTAGCAGCAAAAAATAATTTGAGAGAAAAGGAAAAAGAGATAAAGAATGAAAAGAAAAGAAAAAGAAGAAAGAAAGAGAAAAAAGATATAGAAATAGTAAAGGTTATTATAAAGAACAAAAAAGAACAGAAAGAAAAAGAAAAAGTAATAGAAGAATTAAATAAAAAATATATTGAATTATTAAATGATTATAATATCTTATCTAAGATTTTAACGGAAAGATTAAAAATTGATGATAATATTATACCAAAAATTTCTTTTTTATATTTAAACAAACTTTATTATAATAAAATATTTATAGATGAGTTTAAAGAAGAATATATTATATATTACAAAAATAAAGATGTAAAATTTTTTGTAAAAAAAGAAGATTTAATGGAAGTTAAAAATATTCTTCCGAGATTTTATGCTATTGATGAATTTAAAGAATTAAAGAATTTTATTATTATCGAAAAGTTCCATGAAGAAAAATCTAATATAACAGAAAAAGATATTGATGAAGAAAGGCTGAAGAAAATTTTAAAAAATTATAGGGAACACCGCCTTCAAAATCTACTACAATAATTCCTAGACAAGTATACATAAAATAATTAATTACTAATTAGTAATATATTAAAATTTGGCAAATACAATAAAATAGACTTACATTTTGATACTGGTGTACCAAAAATTTTATAAATATCTTTTATAAGATTTTTGATAATCAATATTTTTAAACAGAAAGTCTATAGATATATTTAGAAGAAAAAATCAATCATGGAAGAAATTTAGGGGCAATTTTTTAAAAACCGATGGAAAATTAACTATTTTAAATATAAAAATGGCATTTTAGCAATTTTTAAATAGATTGCAAA